>JAMPAV010000001.1:635041-646939 GCA_023667055.1 Muribaculum sp.
TGTCATATTGATATATTGATATCTCAGCGAAATATTCTCAATTCTCAATTCTCAATTCTCAATTCTCAATTCTCAATTCAAAATTCTAAGTAAGTGGATTGGTTAGACGCCCTTATCCTCGGCATAGTCCAGGGACTTGCCGAATATCTCCCCATCTCATCAAGCGGACACCTCGTGATATTCCGCGAGATTCTCGGACTCAAACTTGAAGGAGACGACGCATTGCAGTTTGATGTCATTCTCCATGCAGCAACAGTACTGAGCACCATCGTGGTGCTTTGGCCAATGTTCAGGGACCTCTGCAAGAGTTTCTTCACATTCAAGCGCGACGACAACTTCTGGTATGTGGTCAAGATTCTTGTCAGTTGCATCCCCATCGCCATTGTCGGATTCTGCTTCAAGGATATAGTTGAAAACTTCTTTACAGGCAATCTTACAATAGTAGGAATTTGTCTTCTTGCGACTGCATGTCTTCTCACTTTCGCGCATTTCAGCGACCGGCTGATGAATGGCCGTATGGTAAGCGCCAACCGCGGACGCGACATCACATTCGCCGATGCCTTCACCATAGGTGTGGCACAGGCTGTGGCCGTCTTGCCGGGTCTTAGCCGAAGCGGCACCACCATTGCCACCGGTATCCTTATCGGCGACAAGCGCGACAAGGTGGCATCGTTCTCATTCCTGATGGTGATTATCCCAATTCTTGGAGAGGCACTGCTCGACATGAAAGACATGATTAGTCCTGAACCCGGAGCAGTTGAGGCTCAGGTTTCCGCCACTTGCCTCATAATAGGATTTATAGCAGCCTTCCTCGTGGGGTGTGCAGCCTGCAAATGGATGCTCAGCCTTGTCAAGAAAGGTAAGCTCGTATGGTTTGCCGTATATTGTCTTGTCATGGCCATAATCTGCCTCACTTGGTAAAATCAATCAGGAATTAGGAAAGAGGAATTAGGAATTATAATCCCATAACCTTATAACCCCTTAACTCTTAACCCTTAACCCTTAACTCTTAACTCTTAACTCTTAACCCTTAACTCTTCAATTTAATTTCGCGGAGCGAAATTAAAATAGCAATGGATTTCATAACCGGAGAAATAATAGGTATCGACAAGCCTCTTGGCTGGACATCCTTTGATGCCGTGAAACGCGTCAGGGGTGCCATACAGCGTCGCCTTAATATGAAAAAGTTTAAGGTGGGTCATGCCGGTACGCTCGACCCGTTGGCCACCGGAGTGCTGATTGTGTGCACCGGACGCGCCACGCGAAAGATAGATAACCTGCAAAACGGCACAAAGGAATATGTCGCTACTATGCGGTTGGGCGCCACCACCCCAAGTTTCGACCTGGAGAAGGAGATAGATGCCACCTATCCATGGGAACATGTCACCCTCGACATGGTCAGGGAGGTGCTTCCTAAGTTTACCGGACACATACTTCAGGTTCCTCCGGTGTTCAGCGCAGTAAAGGTTGACGGCAAACGTGCCTACAAGTATGCACGAAAGGGTGCGGAAGTGGAACTCAAGGCCAAGCCCCTCGTGATTGAGCAACTTGAGTTGCTGCCGTCGGAATTGCCCGACCTGAACCTGAGGATCGTATGTTCCAAAGGCACCTACATAAGGGCGCTGACCAGAGACATCGGACAGGCACTAAATTCAGGGGCACATCTGATTGCTCTTAAACGTACCCGCGTGGGCAATGTCAGGATTGAAGACTGTCTGACGGTAGATGAAGCCGTAGGAAAAATATCCTCATGCGAACTGACATTCCCCGATGATTTTAAAACTCCCGATGCCCTCGTATCATCGGACTCTCAATGAAAGACTCAATAAAATGAAACTCTCACAATTCAAATTCAAACTTCCCGACGCACAGATTGCGATGCATCCGTCGGAAAACAGAGATGAGTGCAGACTTATGGTTGTTGACTCCCGCGACGGGAGTATCAAGCATTGCATTTTCAAGGACATCATCAATTATTTCAACGACAAGGACGTGATAGTCTTCAACGACACCCGTGTTTTCCCCGCACGTCTTTTCGGCAATAAGGAAAAGACCAATGCCAAGATCGAGGTGTTCCTGCTCCGCGAACTCAATGAGGCAAATAAATATTGGGATGTGCTTGTGGAGCCGGCCAGGAAGATAAGGATTGGCAATAAACTTTACTTCGGCGAGGACGATTCGATGGTGGCGGAAGTAATCGACAATACCACTTCGCGTGGTCGCACTCTGCGTTTCCTTTATGATGGCCCCCACGATGAGTTCAAGGAGGCTCTCTATGCTCTTGGAGAGACACCGCTTCCCGACTACATCACGCGGCCGGCCGAACCGGACGACGTGGACCGTTATCAGAATATTTTTGCCACTAAGGAAGGTGCCGTGATGGCTCCGGCAGCCGGACTTCATTTCAGCCGCGAACTGATGAAGCGTCTTGAGATAAAGGGCGTGGAGCGCGGTTTTGTCACCTTGCATTGCGGACGCGGCAATTTCCGCGACATTGATGTCGAGGATCTCACCAAGCATCGCATGGACTCCGAGGAGATGTTCGTAGAGGAAGAACTTGTGGAGATGGTGAATGCAGCTAAGGACCGCGGGTCCAACATCTGCGCTGTGGGGACTTCCACGATGCGGGCCCTTGTCACTGCGGAGTGCATGAATGGACATCTGATGCCGTTTGAGGGATGGACCAACAAGTTTGTCTTCCCACCCTACGACTTCAACATCTGCAACATGATGGTGTCCAACTTCCATCTTCCGTATAGCACATTGCTGATGATGGTGTCGGCTTTCACCGGTTACGACCTGATGATGAAGGCCTACGACATTGCCGTCAAGGAAGGATATAAGTTTGGTGCCTACGGTGACGCCATGCTGATGCTTCGCTGATCAATGTGGACGTGGCATAACGGCAAATGATGGGCATGGGGACATGCCTTTGGCATGTTGCTTATGTTGTGTTTAAAATTTTTAACTTTTTGAAGTATGATTGGTTAAATAAATATAATATCTTAAAGAAATATCTCGAAAAACTTGACAAATGCATTTTTGTGTATTAATTTTGCAATGTGTTTTTCATGGTATTAGATTTAAGGTTAGAGGATTAGTTGTCGTGAGACAATTACTCCTTTTTTTTGTGGAAAACAAAAAAATGACTATATTTGTAATTCCAAATAAAGAATCAGGATTATGAGCAAGATAAAATACCCGATAGGGATACAGACATTCAAGACGATAATAGATGATGGTTATATTTATGTTGATAAAACACAATATATCCAAAGCCTTGTGGAGGAAGGTAAATATTATTTTCTGAGCCGTCCGCGTAGGTTTGGGAAGAGCCTGCTCATATCCACTATTGAATCTTTCTTCCGGGGAAAACGCGAACTCTTCCGGGGACTTGCCATCGACTCCATGGATTGGGATTGGGCAGAATACCCGGTGTTTCATCTTGACTTTACCGGAAAGGTGTATGAGGATTTGTCGGAACTTGACGACATCCTCTGCCAACATCTGCGTCTATGGGAGGCGGAACTGGGATACTCCATGGAGGGAAGCGCACCCGACGACAGATTCAAGACGGCAATCCGCACCGCCGCCGAATCATCCGGCAGGAATGTTGTGATTCTGATAGACGAGTACGACCAGCCTCTCATTCACAACCTTTCAAATCAAAAGCTTCTTAACAGTTTCAGAAAGAAATTGAGTGCATTCTATTCCGTATTGAAAAATATGGATGCATTCATTCAGTTCGCAATGATCACGGGGGTGTCGCGTTTCAGCAAGGTGTCTATCTTCAGCGGACTGAACAATCTTGAGGACATATCCCTGCTGTCACAATACAATGCAATCTGTGGTATAACCGAGGAAGAACTGACTTCCCATTTCTTCGTGGGTATTGAAAACATGGCAAAGAGTGAGAATCTGAGTGCAGACGAGATCCATGGCAAGTTGAAAGACAACTACGATGGCTATCACTTTGCCAATACAGACGAGGATGTTTATAATCCGTTCAGCCTGCTCAACACATTCAAAAACATGAGGTTCGGTTCTTATTGGCTTTCCACAGGCACCACATCGTCGCTTCTCGAGGTGTTGAAGGTAAACGAATATCCAATCCAAGATTTGGAGGGATGCGAGGCCTCGGAAAGCATGCTCAATGGCGCTGACATTTTTCTGACGGACCCTATTCCCTTCTTCTTCCAGACAGGGTATCTTACCATCAAGAATTATGATCCTGAATTCAAAATATACAATCTTGGTTTCCCAAACAGGGAAGTCACTGAGGGGTTCAATGATCTGGTGCTCAAGATGTGGATGCGACGTTCCGAGCCCACAGCCCTTGTCAGTAATTTCGTGAAGGATGTCAGAGAAGGTAGGGTTCAGGAATTTATGTCCAAACTTCAGTCTTTTTTTGCGGGCATACCATACGATCATGCAAAGGAATGCAAAGAATCTGACAAATCAGGGATAAGAGGAGACAAGGAAGTACACTATCAGAATGTGATGTATGTCATCATGAAACTTATGGGATTCTACACCAACACGGAGTATCGCACAAGCGATGGCAGAATCGACATGGTTGTGGAGACGAGCGACTATGTCTATGTTATGGAGTTCAAGATCGACAGCACAGCGCAGGAGGCACTCGACCAGATAAATGAAAAGGGCTATGCCGAATCCTTCCGTATTACCGGCAAGAAGATATTCAGGATCGGCGCCAACTTCGACACCCGCACGCGCCGCCTCTCCGACTTCATCATCGCATAGTGGCTGGCCGGAGGCTTGCATATTCAAGGAAGGATGGAGCGGGTGGTAACGGATTTTGTTGTCGGGGGAAGATTTTTTTGTTAAAAATGGAAGAGAAATTTGGTGAAGTGGTGGAAAAGTAGTAACTTTGCCAATGCTGGCCGTCATGGAAGCACCATTACGTGGGATGGCAACAGTGACTCATCCCACGCCTTTTTTCAACAACCCTAACAACTTACAACATTATGAAATTGTCGCAGTACAGTTTTGAAGAAAGCCATATAACTGACAAGCATTATTCCAATCGTATCAGAAGGACGGTAACAAAAGCAATTCTGCTTCTTGCATTTCTTCTTCCCCTGACCACTATGGCCGCGAAGAAGGAGACTGCAGAACAGAAACAGGCCAACGAGATAATGGCAAAGCCAGATGCTTACATATATGGTGTAGGGTATGCCAACGATCCGGAAGAGGCTTACAACGCAGCCCTGCATGACATGGTGAGAAAGATATCAGTCTCCGTGAAAGGCTCTACACACACAGAATCAACCGAGGGATTCACAGCCGATGGGAGTGACCTCTCATCTGAGCGATTCAAATCTGTAATCGACAGCTACACCAACGTCAGTTCTCTGGAGGGCGTGCAAGTTATCAACCTAAAGTCAGGTCCGGAATTTGAGCGTTTCGTATATATGCCAAGGGCAAATATAGAGAAGATGTACCAGCGGCGAATAAAAAAAGTGGCCGACCTTGCCAGAAATGGCATTAAGGCACGCAAAAACCGACAGGTTGACGACGCGCTACGCTATCTCTACCGATCCTACGTGTTGCTCCAGAGCCTGCCCTCTCCATCGGAAGTGGTGGAGTATGTAGATGACGAGAACCGTAACTTATTGTCATGGATACCAACAGCGATGGCGGATATTATTAGCCGCGTAAAGTTCGGTATAGCAACAGTCGAGAAGGATGTGACTAACCCTGACAACCCAAAACAGAACGTTGAGGTGACTGTGAAATATGACGGCGAACCTGTCACAAGCTGTACCTTTAAGTATGGTACGTCTTTTGGCTACTCCTCACAAATCACAGCACGCGACGGTATGGCATTTATTGACATTGATTCCTCAGTTCCCATGAATCCACTTAAACTATATGTGGAGTATCTCTTCAAAGATGAGAATCACAATGATCCTGAGCTCCGACCCATGCTCGATTCATTCAAGGGAAGCGGATTGGTGCATAACGACTTTGCTCTCAATACCAAGCCCAATGTGCTGAAAGCTGACAAGAAGGAAGCAAAGGTATTCCAGCAGGCCGTGGCGGCGGGAGCTCATGAGGGTATCGCCGCTCTCGACAACATTGATGCTGCTCCGTATGCCAATGTCATGGAAGAGGTGCTAAGCGCCATTCGCAACCGTGACTACTCGGGCATTGACCGGCATTTCACCGACGACGGACGCAAGATTTTCGACCGTATGATACGCTATGGGAAGGTTCGTATCCTTGGCAAAGCGGGACCGGACACCTACAGTTTCTATCCATTCCGCAATGAAGTGGTATGCCGCTCGGTGCCTATGTCGTTCACATTCTCCGGAGGCCGGAAGTTTACTGAAGATGTCACCTTCACTTTCAATTCCGAACACAAGATAGAGGGTCTGGCATTCGGGCTGGGAAGCATCGCCCGTCGCGACATCTTCGCCAAGGAAGGGTCGGCATGGACCGACGACAAGAAGATGGTGATAGTCAACTTCCTGGAAAACTACCGCACCGCTTTCGCCCTGAAGGAGCAAGACTACATCGAGAGTATTTTCGATGACAACGCGGTGATCATCGTGGGGCATGTCACGAAGCGACTTGAGAAAGTCACCGGTGGAGGCGATGCTGTAGGTTTTGCGTCGAAGGAACAGGTGACCTACGCTGAGAAATCGAAGCGGGAATACATGGAGCAGTTGCGACGTTGCTTCGCGAGTCAGGAATTCATCAACGTTCGGTTTACCGACACCGACGTGGAGCGTTCGGGTGTGGGCGGAGACACCTACGCCATACAGCTGAAGCAGGATTATGTATCGCAGACATACGGCGACCAAGGATATCTGTTCCTTTTCATTGATTTCAACGATGCCGACCGTCCGCAGATACATATCCGCACATGGCAGCCGGAGCGCAGCCCGGACCTGACGCCCAACCTGCCACCGGATCATCCCCGTTTCGGCATTTTCTCACCGGCATCATTCTGATCAGTCTGGCCCGTAAGAAAGCGCGGCAGACAAATTTCACAGGCACACTATATACCGTAGGGACGTGCCTTTGGCACGTGGCATTGAAAGCAAACGTGCCGAAGGCACGTCCCTACGAATTGTAGATTTTCTTTCGACCATAGACCCATAGAGACCTATGGTCTCTATGGGTCTATGGTCGAAAGGACGGATGGAGCGGGTGGTAACGGATTTTTGTTGCCGGGGAAGATTTTTTTTGTTAAAAATGAGGGGGAAATTTGGTGGAGTGGTGGAAAAGTAGTAATTTTGCCGATGCAGACCGTCATGGAAGCCCCGGTCCGGGGTTTGTGTGGTGGGATGCAAAAATCAAACTTCGCAAAAGCGGAATTTGAAGTTTATAAGTTTAAGAGTTTAAAAGTTTATAAACTCGGCGGATTGAAATTAAGAATAGTCAAATCCTGCCGACAAAATAAACCTATAAACCCATAAACCTATAAACCTTAATTTTCGCCTTGCGAAAATTAAATTTTTATGAAAGCGTTTATCCGCGCTGATTCTTGACAAGCTGAAATTCTCGCAAAATTTCAATCAATAGTCAGGGATTGAGCAACGGTAGATGTCCGTGGTATGTAATTTTGAGCATACGGTCAAACATCCTGTGAGAGATGTCTCCGTCTGCTATGGTTGCATATATTAGCGTGGGCTTCTGCGTTGCCGTTCGACTATTGATGGGCAATGCGAGAAGCCTCAGCTTGTAGGACGGCAACAGATACAGACTCCTGCGCTTTTTTATATTCTAACCTGCTATGCCAAAGAGGGGAAGTCCTGCGGCTCATATTCAAACAACATGCAACTTACAATTATGAAACGCATTCTTTCTCTCATCGCATTCTCCATTCTTTTTACCCTTACCTCCTTTGCCCAGACCCGCGCCCTCGTCACCCTCTCCCACGAAGGTCAGTTGACATTCTTTGATAATGTCAGCGCATTTGAAGATGCAGTCAATGCTGCGGTAGATGGCGACATCATATATCTTAGCGAAGGAAGATTTGGTGCTTCCACGAGTTCTTTTACAATAAAAAACAAAAAGATAAGCATAATAGGATGCGGTTATAAATCCTATATTATTCCGAATATAACATTTGAAAATTCTTCAAGTGGAGTAATGAATATGAGCGCACCATTGTTTGATGGGGTGAGATTGGAGGAACTGTCTTTTTCAAATTCGGTCATTGGATCTGTTATGATTGATCAACTTGAAATAAAAAAATGTAAAATCGATAAAATAACATTAGATTCAAGAACTAATAATATAAGGTTAGATAGATGTAATATTGGTGTATACACTAATGCGTATAAACATAATATTCAATTGGATAATTGTAAAATCAGATCCTTTAATGGATGTTTATGTGAGTTTGTAGAGAATTGCAATATATACTATATTTTAAATCAATCCCCATCATATGCATCAAATTCAATTATACAAAACATAGGGAAAAATAACGGAGGGGGAGTATATGAAAATTGTTTAATCGGACAACAAAGTGGTACGAGTTATACTGAATTTGTTAATGGTTGGGTAACACCTACATCAACTTCTAAACAAGTCCTTAATAATGACCTCGAATGCACCATCGAAGATATGTCACCCTACGTTGGCACTGACGGCACTGTAATTGGTGTCTATGGCGGCCAATGGTTTCCATATTCCGAAACACCATCTGTCCCCACTGTCGATTCCGCAAACAGCTCGGTGGAATATGACAAGGAAACCAACAAACTGAACGTGACAATTACAGTTGCTCCCAACTGATTGCTATGCGAAGAATTATCTCTGCTATAGCGGCCCTTGTCTTCACAATGGTCTCTATGTTGGCACAGTCTGCCACCGGCTACCAATACTGGTTTGACAACGACACGCTGTCGATGCAAGCCGGCCCGGTATCCGCTGATAAACTGACCCTTAACCCAGACTTATCCGACATGCCGCATGGTTTGCATTTCTTCAACCTCCGGCTCCATGATGCCGATGGTGTGTGGGGCGCTCCATACCGCAAGTCGTTCCTCACGGTTGACAGTCGCTCCGGTGCGGTTGCTTACGAATATTGGATTGACAATGATTTCGACAACAAGGTCTCCGAAGAAATCACAACCCAAGACGCCGTATTCAATGTGGATATGGCAAGTTATCCCCACGGTCTGCACTATTTCAATCTGCGGCTGCGCACCAACAGCGACGAGTGGGGCGGCATTTATCGCCGGTCTTTTCTGGCAACCCCAACCATAACCGGGGCTGTCGCATACGAATATTGGATTGACGAAGATTATGACAACAGAACCGAAGGCGAAATAGCCGACGGAGAGAACGTATATGAAATCACACTCGATGGTCTGAAAAAAGGTCTTCACCGGTTCTCCTACCGAATGAAAACCATCGACGGCGAGTGGGGCTCGGTATATTCACAGCATTTCTACTACACTTCCCGTTCATCTTTTACAGATTACGAATATTGGCTTGACGATGACTATACCAAAAAGGTGTCGGGCAAAGCAACTGCCAACACGACATCTTTCAATGTCAATCTCGACAGTCTGCCGCATCAGGAATACCACAAATTCAGTCTCCGCGTGCGCGATGACACCGGAGAATGGGGTTCCGTATATCGTAAATTCCTGATATTTTATAATGACACAGCGAAGGCACCGGTCGTGGGCTATCACCATTATCTCAACGGCAAAGACCTGGGATATGTACCTGTGAAGAACAATCCCTCGGGAAAATACACCTTCATGGTTGATTTGCCGGAAGGGGAAGGGATCGACATCTCCAATATACCATTGAAGTTTGACGGAGACAACGTATCAGTCTCAGACACCATCAATTTTGACTACAAAATCAGGATTGACTCTGAATTGGGATGGACTCCGGTTTCGGAGTATCTGTTTGACAATGACATAAATTTCTCAACAAAAGCAGAATCCGTCGATGTGCCGTCTTCTGTAAGGTTTGCACGTCCGTCAAGAACTGAATTCAAGGCAATAAAGTTTGATACCGACGGACGGATCCTCTACATGCGTGCCAGCCGCAAAGCCACTCTCGATATCTACAGGAATGGCAAGAAAGTCACAACAGTTCCTGCCGACTCCATAACCGAGACCAACGTCATCACTCTTGAAAAAGGGACATACTTCGGAATATTATACGATGTCGCCAAGGGTGAGGGCGAAGTGATATTACATCTTCTGGATACCGACAACAAGGTTCCCAAACCTGACATCAAGTTTGAAGACGGTTGGGTGGAGATTACCGACAGAAATAAGGATGCCGAGATTCACTATACAATCGATGATGCTGATATTTCCATCGACAGCCCAATCTATAAAGAGCGTTTTGAGATGCGGCGCAATGGTGTGATAAGGGCCATGGCGGTGCTTCCGGGACTTGACCTTGACCCCTCAGAGGTGGCCATCGATTCTATTTCCTCCTACGTGGTGCTTCCGCCATCGGTTTCGATAGGCGACAACGGTACAACAATCACGCTGACCGCCAACACTGAGGGTAGTTCACTCTGGTATGCCATAGACGACAGCAACACCGAGAACTTCAGGGGGTATGAGTCTCCGTTTGAAATGACGGGCAACGGCACAATCTATGCTCAGGGACGTAAGGACGGATGGTTTGATTCATCAGTGGTTGTGACTACAATCAACGACAAGCAGATGCCAAACCCTCATATCGCCCATGATGCCTCATCCAACCGTGTTTCAATAACATGTGCGAAACAACCGGCCACAATACTATATACATTGGACGACCCCGATGTCAAGGGGCATGGCATTGAATTTAAAGAAGAGTTTGTTTTCGACCGCAACGGCACAATCCGCGCTATAGCCATTGACCCGAACGGAAATCTCAACGACTCCGGAATAGAGACAGTTGCTATCGACTGGAAGAAAGTGGAAACTCCCGTTGTCAGGTTTACCGATTCGATGGTTGTCGAAATTACTTCCGACAGCCACAGCGGTGTCAAGACGTACTACCGTCTTGACGGACAAACACCAACTGAATCCGACACCGAATACAACACTCCATTTGCCCTCCGACAAAATGCCAATGTAGTGGCGCGGTCTTTCAAGGAAGGATACACACCTTCTGAACCGGGAAGTTTCAACTATGTTCATGCCGACTATATCACTCAATCGCCGAAGATCTCAATAGATGGACTTAAGGTGACTTTGGACAGAACTACGGATGGTTCCACTTTATGGTATGGAATCAACGAATCCAATCCTGACAAGTTTGAGTTATACCGTGAACCCTTCGATATTCCGGGCAACTGCACGGTATATGCCAACGCACGCAAGGGTGGCATGTACGACTCCTCTGTTGTGACACTTGTGATAGATTGGAATAAGGTTTCCAAACCAATTGCGAAGTATGCAGCGCATCAGCTGACACTGACTTGCGACGACGGGCAAGCAACCATATATTACTCAACAGATGACAACGCGGCAGAAACTGAATTCACCAGATATGAGAATCCATTGCCGCTTGATGCCGACTGCAATGTGAGATTCCTTGCAAGACGTGACTATTTCATTGATTCCGAAACGGGTTCATTTGAATTTGTTTTGGCTGATTACAAGGAGTCCAACGCCACCATATCCAAGGATTATAAAAACCGCAAGGTTACGGTCAACTCGGATGACTGCACAGTGAGGGTTACAATCAACGGCATTGCCGAAGAACATCAGACCCCGGCCATGATAGACGTCACACCCGACATGGAAAGCATCAGAGTGGTTGCCCTTGCCCGGAATGCCGACAGATACGACTCCGACCCTGTCGAGGAGAAGTTAGTGTTCCACCTGCCACCGGTGGTCAGCTACGACGGACACACCATATCAGTCAGCGTAGCCGACAGCGATCCCGCCA
>JAMPAV010000001.1:647039-687558 GCA_023667055.1 Muribaculum sp.
CTCCTAAACTTTTAACCTTTTAAACCTCAACTTTCGCTTGCGAAAGTTGAATAAAAGTATTAATTTTGCGCCACGATATATAGCCGATGACAACCAAAAAAGTTGTCGTTGGCTTTCAATGCCTGATTTTCAACTTGTTATGAACAACCTCGTAATTGTAGAGTCTCCTGCAAAAGCAAAGACCATCGAAAAATTCCTTGGAAAGGGCTACACCGTGCTCTCTTCCTACGGACATATACGCGACCTTAAAAAGAAAGGGATAGCAATAGATTTCGACCATAATTTCGCTCCGGAATATGAAATTCCGGCCGACAAGAAGGAGCTGGTGCGCCGACTCAAGGATGCGGCTAAAAAAGCCGACATGGTCTGGCTCGCTTCCGATGAAGACCGCGAGGGTGAAGCCATTGCCTGGCATCTTTATGAGGTATTGGGGCTGAAACCGGAAAACACGCGTAGGATAGTTTTTCATGAAATCACCAAACCTGCCATCCTCAATGCCATAGCCAATCCGAGAGGTATAGACATCGACCGGGTAAATGCTCAGCAGGCCCGTCGTGTTCTCGACAGAATCGTGGGATTTGAACTCAGTCCGGTGCTGTGGAAAAAAATCAAGCCTTCGCTTTCAGCCGGCAGAGTGCAGAGTGTGGCTGTGAGGCTGATATGCGAGCGCGAGAAAGAAATTGAGGCTTTCACTCCGGAGTCATATTATAGGGTACAGGCGCAGTTTGAGGTGCCCGGCAGCAATGCAAAATTGAAGGCTGATCTATCACGCAGGCTCAAAGATACAAAAGAGGCAACTGAAGTGTTGTCGGAATGTGCCGAATCTCAATTCAGGATTGAGGAAGTGTCAGTGCGCCCCGCAAAACGTTCGCCATACCCACCTTTCACTACTTCAACTCTGCAACAAGAGGCTTCGCGCAGGCTTGGATTCTCTGTGAACCAGACTATGGTGATTGCACAAAAATTATATGAGGACGGACGCATCACCTATATGCGTACAGACTCCACAAATCTCTCCGAACTGGCACTCAAGGATATCGCCAATGCCATCAGTGGCGAAATGGGGGAGAAGTATCTTAAAATCAGACATTACCATACCAACTCAAAGGGTGCGCAGGAAGCTCACGAAGCCATTCGTCCGACATATATCAGCAACCGCACAATTGATGGCGATGCACGCGAGCAAAAACTCTATGACCTTATATGGAGGAGAGCTGTAGCATCTCAAATGGCAGACGCAGAAATAGAGAAGACAAGTGTGGATATTGCCATCACTCCCGCAGACGGCACCGGCCGACAAGCCACTGACAACTCACATGGTGTCTTCAAGGCTGAAGGGGAAGTGGTGAAGTTCCCGGGTTTCCTTAAGATATATCAGCAATCCGGACTTGACAAGGACTCATCGTTGCCTCCACTGCAGGCAGGCACTTTCCTTGATGCCAAGGAAATCACAGCCACGCAGGACTTCACCCAGGCTCCTCCACGCTATACTGAGGCTTCTCTGGTGAAAAAAATGGAGGAACTGGGTATAGGACGTCCTTCCACTTACGCCCCAACCATATCAACTATCCAGAATCGTGAATATGTGAAGAAAGGGGAAAAAGACGGAACTCCCACGGTGCTCAAACTTCTGACATTGAAAAACAAAAAAATAAAGGAGGAGGACAAAACCGTCTTGACGGGATCTGAAAAGGGAAAACTGATTCCGACAGACACCGGAATGATTGTCAATGACTTCCTGACAGAATATTTTCCTGATATTCTTGACTATAATTTTACGGCCAAAATAGAGGAAAAATTTGACGATATAGCTGAGGGAAAACTTCCTTGGCAGAATGAAATGTCGGAATTCTATGGAGGGTTTCATCCTGAAATAGAGAAAATGAATGCCCTGAAGATGGAACATAAGGTAGGCGAGAGGGTACTTGGCAATGACCCGAAGTCCGGTCGCCCCGTTTCTGTCAAGATTGGCAGGTTTGGCCCGGTGGTTCAAATTGGAGAGGCCACAGATGAGGAGAAACCTCTCTTCGCATCATTGCAGCCCGACCAGAGCGTGCAGACAATCACTTTAGAGGAAGCCCTAAAACTTTTTGAACTACCGAGAAAGGTGGGAAGTTTTGAAGACAAGGATATCACTGCCGCTGTAGGACGGTTTGGTCCCTATATACGCCATAATTCCATGTTTGTCTCCATCCCTAAGGAAATGTCGCCGATGACAATCACCGAAGATGAAGCTATCGACCTTATTCTGAAAAAACGTGAGGCCGAGGCCAACAAGCATATAAAGAGTTTTGAGGATCATCCTGAAATTGAGATTCTCAACGGGCGTTTCGGCCCCTACTTCACAGTCCTTCCCGAAGGAGCCAAGAAGAAGGTGAACTATAAGATTCCCAAAGGAACGGATCCGCATGGACTGACATACGAGGATGTCCAAAAACTTATGGAACAGCAAGATGCAGTCCCCAAAAAGAAAAGGTCTCGCAAATCCTAACCCCATAACCCCATAACCTATAACCCCATAACCCATAACCCCATAACCCTCAAATTTTGCTTGCAAAATTTGAACAAAGATATGATTACACAAGAACAACTCAAAGATGCGGAAGAACGCACAGCCGCGCTTAAAAGATATCTCGACATAGACACAAAGAAAATCGAAGTGGAGGAAGAGGAACTCCGCACGCATGTCGCAGATTTCTGGGAAGACCGCTCCAAGGCAGAGGCCCAGATGAAGAAGATCAAGGATCTGCATTTCTGGATTGACTCATACGAGGCTCTCGAGAAGCAAGTGGAGGAATTGCGACTTGGCTTTGACTTTGTGAAGGAAGGCCTTGTCACCGAAGAAGAGGTGGAACAGCAATACGAGACAGTGATGAAAGACATCGAGAGTCTTGAACTCCGCAACATGCTCCGCCGCGAAGAAGACAAACTTGGAGTTGTGTTGAAAATCAACTCCGGTGCCGGTGGCACCGAAAGTCAGGACTGGGCACAGATGCTGATGCGCCTTTATCTGCGCTATGCCGAGCGCCACGGCTACAAGACCTCCATCGCCCAACTCCTCGAAGGTGATGACGCCGGTATCAAGTCTGTGACCATCAACATTGAAGGTGACTACGCATACGGTTATCTCAAGAGTGAGAACGGTGTGCACCGTCTTGTGCGTGTCAGCCCTTACAATGCACAGGGCAAACGCATGACATCATTTGCATCCGTATTTGTGACACCGCTTGTGGATGACACCATTGAAATCAATGTAGAGCAGGCCCGTATTTCATGGGACACTTTCCGTTCAGGCGGTGCAGGCGGACAGAATGTCAACAAGGTGGAGTCGGGCGTCCGATTGAGATACCAGTACAAAGACCCCTATACCGGAGAAGAAGAGGAAATCCTCATTGAAAACACTGAAACACGCGACCAGCCAAAGAATAAGGAAAACGCACTACGTCACCTCAGAAGTATTCTATACGAAAAGGAGATGAACCATCGTCTGGAGGAACAGGCTAAGGTCGAGGCCGGTAAAAAGAAAATAGAATGGGGTTCGCAGATAAGAAGTTATGTCTTCGACGACCGTCGTGTAAAGGATCACCGCACCAACTATCAGACATCCGACGTAAATGCTGTGATGGATGGAGAAATCGATGAATTCATAAAGGCTTATCTGATGGAATTTGCCGGCGGCGAATAGTATATGGGATACACAGACCGACAGGATCCGCCCACGGCGCTGACTCTATCGCAGTTCTCGCGTTATGTGGCACAAGCTATCAGCCGACAGCCTGTGCTGCTCGGCGCATGGGTGACTGCCGAAATCAGCGACCTATCTACAAGCGGCGGACATTGCTACATGACCCTGATTGAGAAAGATCCTGCCGGGACCACAATAGCCAGAATGAGGGCCACAATATGGGCAAACCGATTCATTTATCTGCGTGAGAAATTTTTCAGGGCCACCGGTCAGCAACTCGCCAATGGCTTGAAAGTGATGCTATATGGAGGCGTGAATTATCACAACAGCTATGGTCTTAGTTTCAATGTCGGAGAGATAGATCCATCCTATACGATGGGCGACCTCGAACGGATAAGGCGCGAAATACTTCAAGCCCTTCAGCGTGAGGGAATCATAGAATGCAACAGGCGGCTCTTGATCAGTGAGCCACCCCTGAAGATTGCGGTAATCTCATCCGAAAAGGCTGCCGGCTATGGCGATTTTATCAATCAGCTTCAACACAATCCACTCGGAGTGGAGTTTCACACGTTGCTATTCCCGGCTGTGATGCAGGGGGAAAAGACTGCCGGCAGTGTGCTTGATGCCCTTGACCTCATACAGCAGACGTACAGTATTGTGAAATGGGATTGCGTGGTCATAATCCGTGGGGGCGGTGCTACCACCGATATGAATGGATTTGACAATCTGCAGCTTGCACGCCGAGTCGCCACTTATCCGGTCCCTATAGTGGTGGGCATCGGACATGAACGGGACCGCTGTGTGCTCGATGAAATAGCCTGTGTGAGATGTAAGACCCCCACCGCCGTTGCCTCATGGCTTATCGACGCAGTGGATAGACAGTGGCAGAGAGCCGTGGAAGCTGCCAATCGTGTAGTAACGTTTGCGATGGAGCGTCTCAAGGGTGAACATATCCGTCTCCAAGGAATTGAGACCATGCTTCCCGCTGTCGCCGAAGCGCGTATCAGCAATACAAGGCTGCGGCTGCAATCCCTATCTACTCATCTCCCCCTGTTAGCCCAAGCGGTTATCTCTAAGGAGAACGGCAAGCTTAACAATATTGCCACTGCTTTGCGCATGACATCCCATGCCTTCATAGATAAAGAATTATCCCATGTCGCAGCAATGTCAGCTTCGCTGAAAGTCGCTGCGGTGTCTTGTCTTGAAAAGCAATATACCGCACTTGAAAATGCTGAAAGGCTTATTCAGGTATTGAATCCTGATGCTACACTCAGGCGTGGATATTCTATCACCCGTGTCGGTGGAAAGGCCATAACGGATCCATCGACAGTGGCCGATGGTGAACTTATCGAAACTATGACGGCCGGCGGAATGTTGATTTCAAAAGTCCAAAAAACAATTTAACAAATGCTCTGAAAATGAAAAAACTTGTCATATTTGATCTTGACGGAACTCTTCTCGACACAATAGCCGACCTTGGAACCGCATGCAACTATGCGCTCGAACAAAAAGGATACAGACGTCATCCGCTTGCAGTATATCCATATATGGTTGGCAACGGTGTCAGAAAACTGATTGAGCGTGCTCAGCAAGATGCATCGCCGGAAGAGGTCGATGAATTGCTAAAACTGTTTCGCGAATACTACGATGAGCATTGCACCGACTATACCAAGCCTTACCCCGGCATCCCTGAATTGCTCGATGACCTCACATCGAGGGGAATCGCTGTGGCTGTGGCCACCAACAAATATGACAAGGCGGCAAAGAGAATCGTCAGCCACTTCTTCCCCAATGTGCCATTTGTGGCAGTGAAGGGACAAGTGGAGAATCGTCCGGTCAAACCGGACCCGAGCATTGATTTTTCTATTCTTCTGGCTCACCCCACTCCCAAGAATGAGGTGATGCATGTGGGGGACTCTGCCGTGGATATAGAGACAGCGCGAAGGGCCTGTGTGACTTCTGTCGGAGTGACGTGGGGCTTCCGGCCTCTCACGGAACTGCGGAAAGCCTACGCAGACCATATTGTGTCAACCCCCGAGGATATACTAAAACTTGCCCTGAAAGATGACTGAAGACGTTGCCGCTGAAATATCCGTGGAAGATAGATTCACCTTGCGCAAGAGTGCCAAGTTGCGTCACCGCACACTCGTGCAAGATCTCTTCAAGAAGGGGCGGACTGTATATTCCGGGCCTCTTCGTGTCACATTCAGACCTCTTTCTGAAACCGAACTGGCAGATTCCTTTCGTGAGAATGTGCCTGACAGGATTGGGCCTGTTCAGATGATGATTACAGTGCCAAAGAAAAAAAGACGTCATGCTGTGGACCGGGTGCTTATGCGTCGCCGCATAAGGGAAGCTTTCCGGACTTCATATCATCCGTTAAGGCAATTCATTCAGCAGAACCCAGGTATCCGCACACTGTCGCTTGCAATAATATATCTGCAACCGGAAAATTGCGGGATGCCGGCAATATCCGCAGCTGTCAATTCAGTCCTGCTAAAAATAGTAAAAAAACTTGATCCGGAAATTTCGGAAACCACAGTGCAGGAAAGTAACCGTGATGTTCAAGCCCTGGTATCCAAAACCGAATGTCTCAAACCTTTGTTATGAAAACAGGAAAAACTCTCTTGCTTGGAATGATACGGTTTTATCAGTATGCCATATCGCCGCACACACCGCCGAGTTGCCGATATGTGCCTACATGTAGCCAGTATGCCGTAGAGGCCATTCAAAAATATGGTGTGTTAAAAGGAGGATGGCTATCGATAAAACGATTGAGCCGGTGTCATCCCTGGGGAGGGTCCGGTTTTGACCCGGTGCCTTGATGGTGCGCATTGCAAAAATTAGGCGCAATGCAAAATTCACAATGCACGATTGACTCAATCAACGCGGACAATTATGAATTATGGATTATGAATTGAAATTATGGACTTCACCAAGATAGCCCGACATATAATGCGCTCACGCGCCCATCGCACAGATGGGTGGACAGATCATGTGGAATACTTACAGCGTAAGCAGTTGGAATGGCTTATTCGCAAAGCGGTGGATACTGAGATCGGCAAACGTTATGGATTTTCTGAAATCCTTAATTCTCCGGATTTGGTGGAGGCTTATGTGGCGGCGGTGCCAACAGTGGAGTATGATGATATCCGTCCTCTTGCAATGCGCATGGTCAATGGTGAGAAAAATGTATTGTGGCCGGGAATATGCAAGAGATTTGCCCAAAGCAGTGGCACAAGCGGTGGTAAATCAAAATTTGTGCCTATCACCGACGACTGTCTGAAACTAAATCATTACCCCGGCACAAGTGATGTGGTGGCGCATTACCTGATGATGAACCCGAAAAGCCGAATCTTCTCAGGTAAAAGTCTGATACTGGGAGGCAGCTTTGCCAACGAACTTGACCTGAAGGCCGGTGTAAAGGTGGGGGATTTGAGTGCAACCCTTATTGACAGGATGCCCAAACTTGCCGACATGGTGAGGGTCCCTAAGAAAGAGATTGCCCTGATGGAGGACTGGTGCAAGAAACTGCCGGCTTTGGCAACGGCGGCTTCTAAGGAAAATATCACCAACATCTCAGGAGTGCCATCATGGTTTCTCACCGTCATTAAAGAAGTGTGTCGCATAAATGGGGTCGCAAAAATATCCGATGTATGGCCAAATTTAGAAGTGTTTTTTCATGGTGGTATTGATTTTCGTCCTTATCGGAAAGAATATGAATCGCTTACGGACCTGTCGAAAATGCACTTCATGGAAACGTACAATGCAAGTGAAGGCTTTTTCGCATTCCAAAACGATTTCGCGGAGCAATCCATGCTCCTAATTCTTGACGGTAAAGTTTTTTATGAATTCGAGCCTTTGGAAGGAGGTTTCCCAATACCGGCATGGAAGGTGGAGGAGGGGAAAACATACGAGCTATTAATCAGCAGCAGCAATGGGTTGTGGCGTTACCGTCTTGGCGACACCGTGACAGTGACACAATGCAATCCGGTGAAAATCAGAATTGCCGGGCGCACACGCAGTTTCATAAACGCGTTTGGTGAGGAGGTAATGGAAGACAATGCCAACCGGGCAATAGAAGCGGCATGCACGGCCACCGGGGCAAGCATAGCAAACTACACAGCCGGTCCTTACTATGCCCACAACAATAAGCGTGGTCATCACCAGTGGCTGATAGAATGGAATGTCGCGCCGTCATCTTTGCCTGCCTTCACTGAAATTCTCGACAGGACTCTTCAGGATGTAAATTCCGACTATCAGGCAAAACGTTACCATGGGATTTTTCTCGACCCTCCTGAAATTATCAGTGCACGCCCGGGTCTTTTTGATGCGTGGCTGGCTACCGCCGGAAGCCACAAGCTTGGAGGGCAACGAAAAGTGCCTCGGCTTAACAATAACAGATCTATACTTGATAAAATGCTTGCACTCAATACAAATTTTTCATAATTCAAAATTATTATGTAATTTTGCACTATGAATCTCATCAGAAACAGTTTTCATCTTTTCAAGACAACTCTGCTTGCTCGTGCAGGGATGCTGCTGCTTGCTCTGTGCATATTTGCAGTGTCATGCTCTTCAAGCAAGCATGTCCCGGAGGGACAGTATCTTCTGGATAAGGTGAAAATAAAGGTCGATTCTACGGCACAGGGGAATGACCTCGATGTTTCGGAAATGCAGGCATATCTGCGTCAACTCCCTAATCACAAGATGCTTTGGAGCATTAAGTTCCGGCTTGGTTTCTACAATCTCAGCGGAAAGGATTCTACCAACTGGTGGAACAGATGGATGCGGAAACTCGGCGAACCTCCAGTCATATATAATCCCGAATTAACCGATGCGAGTGCGCTGCAACTCTCTCAATTGCTTGCCAATAAGGGCTATTTTAATGCCGATGTAAGGGTTGATTCCACTATTGATCCCTTGAAACGCAAGATTTCGCTTACCTACACATTGTCTCCCGGTGAGCGCAAACTTATATCAAGTGTTGACTATCAGTTCCCCGATTCTGTCATTGAGGCCATTGTAATGGCCGATTCTTCTAAATTCATGACGGTGGCCGGTAGTCCTCTCTCAAGAGACTTGCTTGAGGCCCAACAGACAATAGTAACTGAGACGCTACGAAACAAAGGCTATTATAATTTCACCAAGGATTGCATTACCTTTGTGGCTGACACCACTGAAAACTCACAGGATGCTGAACTCACAATGAAGTTGGTCATGCCAGAATCGGCACGTCAATCCGCAAAAGGAATCTATTCAAAGTATATAATACGTAATGTGACGGTGATTGCGGACGCTGAGGCAATTAATGCCGAGAATCCGGCCATGGCTGTAGGTGAGGATTCTGTAAATTATAAAGGAATCAAAATTTTATATTCCGATACCCATTATCTAAGACCTCAAGTAATAGCCGACAATTGCTTCATCTCCCCCGGACAGGATTTTGCCCAAAAGGAGGTGGACATGACCTATCGTGCTTTTTCTCGTCTTGGAATATTGAAATTCATCAACATCACTTTTCAGCCGGTCGGCGCATTAGGTGATGAAGGAATCCTTGATGCATACATTCTTCTTACTCCCGGTAAGTCCCAGACAGCAAGTGTGGAACTTGAAGGCACCAACTCAGCTGGTGATCTTGGGGTGGCTGTCGGACTGACCTATTCACACCGAAACATAGGAAAAGGGTCGGAGACATTCACCGGTAAGGTCAGGGGTAGCTATGAATCGATATCAGGAGATTTGCAAGGTCTTCTCCACAACAGATATATGGAATACACGGCCGATGTGGGGATATCGATACCTGAATTCAAGGCTCCGATATCACGACGCATTCGCAGGCGAATCCAAGCTTCTACTGAAGCAAATTTTGCCATCAGTTATCAGGAGCGGCCTGAATACACAAGAATCATCTCAAATGCCGGATTCAGCTACAAATGGCTTGATTTCAGAAAACAAAACCAGCATACCTTCACACCCATCGACATTAATTATGTCTATCTTCCTGAATCTACAAACGATTTCATAAATCAGATTGCCCCGGAAAACCCTTTGCTGCGATATAGCTATGAGGATCACTTTATCATGAGGATGGGATGGCGATGGTATCATAGCAATAAACGCGACATTGCTCCTTGGATGAAAACATTCCAACGTAATTTTTATACAGTGCGTGTCAATGTGGAGACTGCCGGTAATCTGCTTTTTGCAATATCAAGTATTTTTGCTCACAGAAGTAACTTCCATCAAGATCCCTACAAAGTATTCGGCATTCACTATTCACAATATTTCAAAATTGAAGGAGACTATGCCTTCCTGCATAGATTTGATGAGAGAAACTCTATGGCTCTTCATGGTGGTTTTGGCGTAGGCGTACCATACGGCAATTCCGAGATGCTGCCGTTTGAAAAAAGATTCTATGGCGGAGGAGCAAATGGAGTAAGAGGCTGGGAGGTGCGAACGCTTGGTCCGGGTGCCTATCCAAGTCAAAATTCGGTGTCCGACTTCATTAATCAATGTGGCGATATACGCATGATTTTAAGTGCTGAATACAGGGCCAAACTTTTCTGGGTGCTGGAATTGGGTGCATTCATCGATATTGGTAATATATGGACAATCCGCGATTACCCCAACCAACCCGGAGGGGTGTTTAAGTTTAATGAATTCTATAAGCAATTTGCAGCCTCCTACGGCCTTGGATTGCGTCTTGACTTCAATTATTTCCTGCTGAGATTTGATTTGGGCATGAAAGCCCATAATCCTGCAATGGTCATAGACAGGTTACAAAAACATGTGCCGTGGCCTCTGGTTCATCCCAACTGGAAACGTGACTCTGCATTTCATTTCTCAATTGGCTATCCATTCTGATTCTTAATTTTTACAGAGATACGGCAAAGCTTTTACAGAGATACGGCAAAGCCACGCCTGAGCTGTGCTTGAAGCTGCGCCTGAAATATTTTTATTTGTGTAGGTCAGTTTTTTTCATTAATTTTGCATATTGAATGGCCACAGGCCTCAAACAACGCGAAACTTAAATACAAAAATGGATAAGAACACTGTCTATGGCCTTGTGCTGATGGCCTTGGTTTTCTTTGGATTCATGTGGCTCAACACTCCAGATCCGGCATCTGTTGAGCAACAAGAAAAGACCGAAAAAGTCACCGACAATCAACAACAACAGACAGCCGCTGTAATCTTCAGCGACACTGAGCGCGAATGGCTCGCTAAAAACATACTTACCAATGGCACTCCCGTCGCAACTGATGATGGGGCTTCTGCTGTGGCAATCAATTCTGATGGAGTCAAGCTGACACTGAAAGGTGATTCCATATATGGCACAGTTGATGTCAATGGCAAGGCAATAGCGTGGGATCGGGTCTTGGCCAATGATCTGACAAGCATGACTCAGGCCGAGCATGCTGCTGCTATCGACAAAGTCCGTGGCCTTTCCAACTCTATAGGCCGCTACGGACGGTTTGCATCCTTCCTGAATGGAGAAAACAAAGACCTAATACTTGAGAATGAGGCTGTCAAATTGACTCTCTCCTCCAAGGGTGGCGTCGTGACCAGAGCCGAACTCAAGAATTATGACACCGAATACGATCCTGACGAAACAAAAAAGGTTAAGAAAAAGGTGCTGATGTTTGATGACAAGTCGAATCAGATGAGTTTCAACCTCCCGCTTCCGCAGGATATCTCCACAGCAGACCTGTATTTCACTCCGAAGATGGAAAACGACTCGACTATCCTAATGGCCCTCAACCTTTCCGCCGATGCTTTCTGGGGAATACGTTATACATTGCCAAAGGGTGAAAGCTACGTTGTCAAGATGGATGTGGTGCAGAAAAACATGGCACCAATCGTACAGAGCAATGTGCGCAAACTCGGCATCAACTGGCATCAGGATCTCCGCCGTCAGGAAAAAGGCCGAATGTTTGAGGAACGCAATTCGCGCATAGAATATAAATTTGCAGGCGGTTCGGTGGAAGAACTCAGCGAGTCAAAGAATGACGATGAGAAACGCCAGCAGAAACTGAAATGGATTGCATTTAAAAATCAATTCTTCTCATCAGTGCTCATCTCCGACAAGAATTTCAATTCCGCCGATTTCCAAAGTGAGGTGCTGAAAGGTAGCGACTACCTGAAATCCCTGTCAACAGAAGCCGAGGTCAACGACTACGACTGGAATGCGGAGAACCCTGCCGGTTTCCATTACTTCATTGGTCCGAATCTTTATCCGCTTCTCAAGGATATCGACAAGCAAATAGGGAGCGAAGAAAAATTGAGCCTTACAAAACTCATCCCTCTAGGATGGCCTATATTCAGATGGATCAATACGGTCATAGTGATTCCGGTGTTCAACTTCCTTGGAAGTTTCGGTTGGAACTATGGTATTGTGATACTTGTGCTTACCATCCTTCTTAAACTTGTGCTTTTCCCGCTCACTTATAAAAGTTACGTGAGTCAGGCAAAGATGCGGATTCTCGCCCCGGACATAAAGGAGATTAACGAAAAATATCCTGGCAATGACAACGCAATGGTGCGCCAGCAGAAGACAATGGCTCTATACAGCAAGGCCGGGGCAAGCCCCATGTCGGGATGTATTCCCATGCTGTTCCAGATGCCCATATTATTCGCGATGTTTACGTTCTTCCCCAACTGTATCGAACTTCGCGGACAGTCGTTCCTTTGGGCGCACGACCTTGCGGCTCCTGATGCCATAATATCATGGAGCGGCAACATTCCGTTCATCACAGAATACTTCGGCAACCACATTTCACTTTTTTGCCTTCTGATGACAGTGACCAACATCATCTACACACGCAATTCGATGCAGGGACAGAGCCAATCGATGCCCGGCATGAAATGGATGATGTATCTTATGCCGCTTATGTTCCTTGTATTCTTCAACAACTACGCTGCCGGCTTGAGCTACTACTATTTCCTTTCGCTTCTCATCACTATCATCCAGACATACGCCATCCGCAAGTGGTTTGTAAAAGAAGAGAATGTACGACGCACAATGCGTGAGAATGCAAAGAAACCCCGGAAGAAATCCGGTTGGATGGCAAAACTTGAAGAAATGCAGAAACAGCAGCAGGAACTAATGCGCCAGCAACAGCAACGCAATGGAGGCAACTCCCGAAAAAGGTAAAATCCCGACCTCGTTTCTGACAACTGAAAACTTACAACTGAAAACTCAAAAAATGGATGCGTAAACTCAGGATTATCCTCGCATCGGTGATGCTGATTGCCTCTGTGCTTTGGCTTGTGCTCGGCGCAGAAGTCGCTCACTTTGCGAAAATCTCAGAGAGCTTCCAGATTATCCCCTCGGCAATCCATACCTGTCTTGGCATCACAGTGTTCTGGATTATTGCAACCTTACTTTTCGGCAGGGTATATTGTAGCACAGTATGCCCTGTCGGCACATTACAGGATGCCGTTGTCTGGGTCAGAAGAAAGTCAAAGACTGGAAAGAACTTCCGTTTTCGAGAAAGTCGCCAATTGCGCTATGTGGTGCTATTCGCCTACCTTGTGTCGTTGGTGTTGGGCACAGTTGTAGTTGGCTTCATCATCGAGCCTTGGAACATGATGCGCAATGTGGCTTCGGCTGTCAATCCGGCCGACACTGTTATGACATGGCAATCCGTCGGTGTGTCGGTAGGTGTGGGAATTGCAGCCGGGGCTATAGCGATAGTTGCCGTACTCGTATGGGCATGGCATTCAGGACGTGATTTCTGCAATGATGTCTGTCCGATTGGCACGATGCTTGGCTGTGTGCATCAGCAAGCGTTGTTTCATATCGCCATTGACCCCGACAAGTGTGTCAGCTGCATGAAATGCGAGGATGTATGTTCGTCACAATGCATAAAGGTCGCAAACCGTTTTGTCGATAATTCGAGGTGTGTGAAATGTTTCGACTGCATCGATGTCTGTCCCAACGATGCCATACGCTATCAGATCAACCGCGAACGCAACCGTCAGACCCCTCTGCTCACCCCCTCATGAATAAAATAAAACATTCTTTTACATTGATAATTCATCGATAATTCATCATGATATGGGAACAATAAACAATTATTGCAGATTATCAAGAATCCTGAACATAATTATCTTGGCTGCGGTGTGTTTTGTCAACTGCTCCTTACATGCGCAAACAATAGTAGGGGATTGGAGCGGCACACTGGAATTGGGTGGCGGAAGGAGTCTTAAACTCGTATTTCATATCTCAGAGTCCCCTTCGGCAATCACCATGGATTCTCCCGACCAAGGGGCATACGGTTTGGGCTGCAATGTTTTGTATCTCGAACAAGATTCTGTCAACCTTTCCATGCCAAGTCTGATGCTTAGTTATTCGGGCAGGCTGAAAGACAATGTCCTTGCCGGCACATTTCAACAGGGAGGCCTTAGATTGCCATTGACCTTGCAACCGGGTGTGAAAAAGGTCAGCCGTCCTCAAACTCCCATTCCACCTTTCCCATACAAGGAAGAAAACGTTAATATTGAGAATATATCAGAAAATGCAGTTCTGGCAGGAACACTCACGATACCCGAAAATTATACCAAAACCACACCGATTGTGGTGCTGGTGAGTGGAAGTGGTGCTCAGAACAGAGATGAGGAATTATTTGAGCACAAGCCATTTGCTGTGATAGCAGACTACCTTGCCAGAAATGGAATTGCATCCTTGAGATACGACGACCGGGGATATGGAGAATCGACAGGCGACAGGGCCAACGCAACCACTGAGAATTACAAATCGGATGCAGAAGCCGTAGTCAACTGGATAAAAGATCAAAAACGGTTTGGCAAAATCGGGCTCATAGGTCACAGCGAGGGAGGAATGATTGCTTATATGTTGGGTGCCAAGAAAGGTATTCTCGACTTCATTATATCAATAGCCGGACCATCGACCAATGGTGCTGAAATTCTCGATTACCAGAACAAAGAGGCTCTGATAAAAAATGGCCTAACGGAATCGCAGGCCAAGGAATACGCCGTCAACGCCCGGAAGCAGATAGAGAGTGACCCATCTATGACATGGATGCAATATTTTCTGAAATACGACCCGGCCAAAGACTTGCAAGAACTCCGGTGTCCTGCATTTATCATCTATGGTGAAAAGGACCAGCAAGTTCCCCCATCGCTTAATCTGGAAAAAGCCAAGAAGTATGCTCCGAAGGCGACAGTGAAATGCTATCCCGGCCTCAACCACCTCATGCAGGAGGCCACTACCGGAAATGTGGAGGAATACAACAGCATCGAGCAGACCATCTCCCCCACAGTCCTCTCCGACATCCTCATCTTCATAAATGACAACGCAAAATAAAATTCCGACAAAATATAAATAATGAGACAATATATTGAACTGCTGCGGCACATACTGGAGAAGGGACACCGTAAGGATGACCGCACCGGGACCGGGACAATATCCACCTTCGGGTACCAGATGCGCTTCGACCTCTCCGAAGGTTTTCCTCTCGTGACCACGAAGAAAACTCATCTCAAAAGCATCATCTACGAATTGCTATGGTTTATGAAAGGCGACACCAATGTGCATTACCTTCAGGAACATGGAGTCAGAATATGGAACGAATGGGCCGATCCTGATGGAGACCTTGGCCATATATACGGCTACCAGTGGCGCTCATGGCCGGACTACAACGGAGGCCACATCGACCAGATAAAGGAGGCCGTGGAGACTATCAAACATAATCCCGACTCACGCCGTATCATAGTCAGCGCATGGAATGTGGCAGACCTCGGCAACATGAACTTGCCACCCTGTCACGCCTTCTTCCAGTTCTATGTCAGTGACGGCAAACTCTCGCTACAGCTCTATCAGAGGAGTGCCGACTGCTTCCTCGGAGTGCCATTCAACATTGCCTCATATGCACTGCTGACTATGATGATGGCTCAGGTATGTGGACTTCAACCCGGAGAGTTTGTTCATACTCTTGGTGACGCACACATATATCTTAACCATCTTGACCAGGTGAATGAGCAATTAAGTCGCGCTCCCCGCAGTTTGCCCAAGATGACAATAAACCCCGAAATAAGGGATATCTTTGACTTCAAATATGAAGACTTCACTCTGGAAGGTTATGACCCATGGCCTGCCATTAAAGCGACTGTCAGCGTATGAGCAACACGAAGCATCTGGCAATGATAGCTGCTGTAGGACCCAACCTTGAACTCGGCAGCCATGGCGACTTGATATGGCACATATCAGCCGACCTAAAGAATTTTAAAGTCATTACATCAGGACATCCCGTGATAATGGGTCGAAAAACTTGGGAGTCACTTCCCAAACGACCTCTTCCGGGACGCACAAACATTGTGCTTACTCGTGGTGAACATTCCTTCAAGGGAGCTATGACAGCACATTCTCCGGAAGAAGCAGTCGCTCTCTGCAGCGACGAAGAGACACCTTTCATCATAGGAGGAGAAGAAATTTATAAACTTTTTCTGCCATTGGCGACCCAACTTTACATCACTCATATTGATTCAGATGTTGATAAAGAGGTGGACGCATGGATGCCGGAATACCGTGACAGCTGGACTCTTGCGGAATATTCCAACTGGCATAATGACCCCAACAACGTAACATACAGGTTTGAAAAATGGGTGAGATAACAAGCCATTGCCCGAAACGGCTCGTCTTCATCAGTAAAAGCGATTTACGTGGAGGAGCTGCCATTGTCACCTTCCGACTTGTAGAGTCATTGCGCAAGATGGGATATGATGCCAGAATGCTTGTATGCGAGAAGTTGAGCGATGCTCAATTCGTTGAAGTATGCCATAACAAGTTGTATATCAAAGGGGCTTTTATAAAGGAACGTCTTGAAGTCTTTTTCCAAAACGGATTTGACAGAGAAACGTTGTTCAAGATTGATCCGGCATCCACAGGACTACCCTTATGGAGACATCCGTGGGTAATAGAGGCAGATGCAGTGATTCTCGGTTGGGTAAACCAGGGTATGCTTAGTCTTAAAGGAGTAAGGCGCATTTGCGGACTTGAAAAACCGGTGGTGTGGATTATGCACGATATGTGGAATATGACCGGGATATGTCATCATGCAGGTAATTGCACGGGTTTTCTACACAAATGCGGTGACTGCCCTCTTCTCGGAGAGAAGGCTTCGCTCAACGACCTTTCGCACAAAATATGGGAAAACAAGGAGTATTCTTACGCTGCCAGCCCCAACCTTAAATTTGTGGCTGTAAGCGCATGGCTTGCGGATAAGGCGAAAGAAAGCCGTCTTATGCAGAATCTCGATGTCAGGGTGATACCAAACGTTTTCGAGATTGAAGACTTCAGATATGACGCTACTCAACAAGAAGGACCTGTAAGAATCATATTTGGAGGAGCACGGCTCGATGATCCGATAAAAGGATTGCCGGTATTGAAAAAAGCACTAAAAATAATCAAGGAAAGATATCCGGCAGTAGCAAATGATATGCAACTTGTCACTTTCGGGGAATTCAAAATTCCCGAGAGCAACACTGACTTTGCGTTAGACCATACCCATTTAGGCACTTTGAAAGGACACGAGGCTTTGCGCAACGCTTATACAGGGTGTTCAATTGTGGTATCCACATCTGATTATGAGACTTTGCCCGGTACCCTTATAGAAGGACAGGCATACGGATGCATACCTGTGGCTACAGACCATGGGGGACAACGCGACATCATAGAACACCAAGTGACCGGTTGGCTCGCCCCATGGAACGAATGTCCTTCAATTCGTGCTGAAGAGATTGCAAAAGGTTTGATTTGGGCGTATGGAATAAGAAAGGGGGCTCAATACCCGGAATTTAAATCAGCCATGAGAGATTCCGTAAAGACAAAGTTCAGTGCATCAAAAGTAGCCTCAGAAATATTGAATTTGATCAGTCAAAGATAAAATCATCCATAAAAAGCAAAAAATATCGTTTAAATTTTGGCAATCTCCAAAAAAAACATTAATTTTGCAGTCGCAAAAGGGAACAGATTGTTTCTTGAGCAATCGGGGCGTAGCGCAGTCCGGTAGCGCACCTGGTTTGGGACCAGGTGGTCGCAGGTTCGAATCCTGTCACCCCGACGTTAGATTATAAAGCATGGTGATAAATTCATCATGCTTTTTTAATACCCCCTCATTCAGACTCCGTTTCATAAAAAATTGCAACTTTGGGGCCTAAGGTTCTGGCTCAAAGATTCCGGATGCGATAATCAGATGGATACAGATTATTGCAGCGGTTTCCGATGTTCTTTACAAATCCAAGACGATATCCTCTGAACGACACCACTACAAATCCCCTTGGCGTGTCGGAGGGAAGAGTTATTGATTCGCGCGACAGATAGCGTAGGGCTTCCTCCACCGTGAGTTCCACCTCGGGGAATGGCATACCCTGAAGTATTGACAACGCAAGGGAATGCGAAGGCACCAGGTCGCGGCCTTTCACCTCGCCCAACTCAAGACCTGCTGATATAATTCTTACATCTGAGGGAATCCTGTCGAGTAGTGCTGCAGTGCCGGGAGAAAGTGCTGATATGGTATTATTATGAGTACGAATCTCGAAATCATCGGCAATCCACGATTTTGCTTCTGAGAGGATAGCTGCATCCGTTTTCCCTGTTTCTTTTCTATCTGTCTTTTTGTTCTTCTTTGGTTTTGGATGTCTCATATTCCGCATTGCACTTTGTGCATTTTGCTTTGGATTCTTGAACACAGCCACAAAGAGACCCTCGCCTCGTGTGAATCCGGGCATAAATCTAAGACATGGAATATCCCCTTTCACCTGAGAATGAATGCCAAACTTGCCGGCCAATCCCAAGTCAACCGGTGTCAGGCCGTATGCGTCGGCAATATACTCAGCGTTGTCCTCATTCTCCTGAGTATTGAAAGTGCAGGTGCTGTAAATCAAATATCCGCCGGGAGCAAGCATTTTCACAGCATTGTCAATTATCTCTCGCTGGAGCGAAGCGCATTGGCGTATCAGCCCTTCGGACCACTGGCTTCGCGCTATTTCCTCTTTGCGCATCATTCCCTCCCCGGAACAGGGGGCATCCAAAGCCACGATATCGAAATAACCACCCATTGCGGACAACTTGCCGGTGTCGGTATTTGTGACCACAACATCCGGATATCCGTATTTGCAAAGATTCTCTTTTAGAATAGCGGCTCTTGAAGCCACGAATTCATTTGCAAGAAGCACGCTTCCCTCAGGCAAGGCATTGAGTATTGCAGTTGTCTTTCCACCCGGGGCGGCACAAAGATCCGCCACCCTGACGGGAGTGTCACCGGTCAGTGACCCTGCTATTGTCTCATAGACAGTGGAAGAGGCATCCTGCACATAAAAGACACCGGCATGAAGCAGCGGGTTGGATGTGAAGCGGGGTCGCTCGCCAAGGTAGCGGGCTGAATCGCACCATCCCACTTCCGTCGTATTGCCGTATAATTGAAATAAAGGTGATTTGTAGTGGTTTATGCGTATGGCCGTATCCGGCTCACTATTCAGAGCCGGAAGCAGGACATCGGCAATTTGCCGGCCAAGCGAATCTGTGATCAACTCCCGAAATCCGTCGGGTAAAAAATTATCTTGAATCATTTGGGTGCAAAATTAGTAAAAAACGCGGATTTTTAGTAATTTTGTAGTATGAAAATTAAATCAGCCCTATATCTTGTGCCTGTCCCAATCAGCGCAGCCCCTGTAGCCGACACGATACCAGTCGGCAACATTGAGGTTTTGCTGCAGCTGCGCCACTTCATAGTGGAGAATTTACGGACTGCCCGCCGATACCTGAAACATCTGGATCCGGGATTCCCGATAGCCGAATGTAAATTCAGTGTTCTTGACCGTCACACATTGCCGGATGAGGTGAGCGCGATGCTCCAGCCGCTTCGCGAGGGTATCCCTATGGGAATCATGAGCGAGGCGGGGTGCCCTGCTGTGGCCGATCCCGGCAGTCATCCTGTGGAGATAGCCCAAAGGGAGGGCCTCACGATAGTGCCTCTTGTTGGCCCAAGTTCCATACTGATGTCGCTCATGGGTTCGGGATTCAACGGACAGGGTTTTGCATTCCATGGGTACCTTCCCATAGAACAGACCGAAAGGAAAAAGATGTTGAAAAGACTTGAGTCTGAATCAGCATCCCGCCAGATGACACAGATATTCATCGAGACCCCCTATCGCAACGATAAGATGTTGGCGATGTTGACGGAAACGTTGAATCCTTCAACCATGATATGTGTGGCATGTGATATATCCGACCCCGATAAAGAAGAAATAACCACATTGTCGGCAAAGGACTGGGGCAAGAGAAAAAGCAACTTCGACAAACGTCCGGCCATATTCTTGATATATGCCGGAGCCAAAGGTGGCGACTCTCGCCGATATGAAAAGAAATGAGCAGAAAGATAAAATTCGACGACCAGCCGGGACTTCCATTCGAGGAGTGGGAGAATCCGTATGATTCGGCCGCGGAGCCGGCGATGGAATATTCCATCCCCAAGCCTATCTTTTATTGCTCTTTCGGAAGCGGATCAAGCGGCAACAGCTGCTACATCGGCAATAGCGACGGTGGTATAATAATTGATGCGGGCATAAGGGCAGAAGACATAGAGCGGGGGTTGTCGGCCAACGGTATATCCATGCGTCAAGTCAAAGCTTTGCTTCTGACACACGACCATTCCGACCATGTCAAGTATGCATACGCCCTTTTGCGCAACAACAGACATATAAAGCTCTTCTGCACCAATCGAGTACTCAATGGGATGCTGCGCAAGCATTCGATATCCCGACGAATAAAGGAATATCACATTCCTGTTTTCAAGGAAATACCTTTCAAGATTCTTGGCTTTGAGATAACTGCGTTTGAAGTGCCACATGATGGCAGCGACAACATGGGCTTTTCTATTGAATACGACGACCGACGTTTTGTCGTGGCTACAGACCTCGGGGATGTCACCGCACGCGCAGCTTTCTACATATCCCGTGCCAATTATCTGATGATTGAGGCAAATTACGACGTGAATATGTTGCGCTTCGGCAGATATCCGGAATATCTCAAGGCCCGCATAATGGGCTGCAATGGACATCTTGACAACCGTCAGACTGCTGCTTTTCTCTCGGATATCATCAATCCCGGATTAAGTCATATCTTCCTGTGTCATCTCTCGAAAGACAACAATACGCCCCAGATAGCACTCCGCACCATCCGGGAGGCTCTTGAGGCAAAAGGTCTCAGGGTAGGGAATGCCACCGAATCGATCGAAGACCGGAAAGCAGATGTGCAACTGTCGGTTCTCCCTCGTTTCGATATGACCAGGTGGTTTGTATTCCGACCAAAACACCCCAATTAAATTCTTCATAAGCACATAATTCCTAATTCCTCTTTCCTAATTCCTGATTGATTCCTAATTCTTCTTTTTTCCTAATTCCTCATTGAAATGACAGACGACTCCCAGATACTTCGGGCTTCATACCATACACTTGGCTGCAAGCTCAATTTCTCAGAGACCTCATCCATCGGAGTTCAACTTGCCCGACGCAACATTGTCAAGGCACTTCCCGGCGAGACTCCGGATATAGTTGTGATAAATACCTGTTCGGTGACGGAAGTTGCAGATAAAAAAGGACGCAGTCTTATACGCCGGCTTCGCGACAGATGGCCCTCGGCCACTTTGGTGGTGACCGGATGTTATGCTCAGCTCAAACCAGGAGAGGTGGCTGCAATTGAGGGCGTGGATATGGTGCTTGGCAATGATGAGAAACTGAAGATAGCCGATTATCTCGATGAGTGGCAACTTTCTAAAAGCACCAAGGTGAAAGTGCATGATTATTTGGATATAAAGGAATTCAGGGGTGCTTGCGAGCGTGGCGACCGCACTCGCTATTGGCTTAAGGTGCAGGACGGATGTGACTACTTCTGCACTTATTGCACCATCCCTTTTGCCAGGGGAAGGAGCCGGTCGGGACGGATTTCGCAGATAGTGGGAGAGGCTCTTCATGCTGCCGAAGAGGGTGGCAAGGAGATTGTGCTTACCGGGGTGAACGTGGGTTGCTTTGGAAAGGACACAGGTGAGAATCTTCTCGATTTGCTTAAGGCTCTTGATGACGTGGAAGGAATCGAGCGTTACCGCATATCAAGCATTGAGCCAAACCTCCTTACAGAAGAAATAATACGTTGGATAGCGGAAAAAAGCCGTGCCTTTATGCCGAGTTTCCACATTCCGCTGCAGTCGGGCTCTGATGAAGTATTGAGACTGATGAACCGCCGTTACCGCACCGACCTTTTCACCGACCGGATAAACATGATAAAAGACCTTATCCCGGATGCGTTTATTGGTGTGGATATAATAGCCGGTGCAAGAGGGGAAACGGAAGAAGAGTGGATGAACAGTTTTCATTATGCCGAGTCATTGCCTGTCAGCCGCTATCATGTGTTTCCATATTCCGAGCGTCCGGGCACGAAGGCTTTGGGAATATCGGGAAAGGTCAGCCAGGAGGAAAAACACCGGAGGGTTGCCATGCTGACAAAATTGAGCAATGACAAACTACGTGAATATTCGCGGCGATATTTCGGGAAAGAGAGAAACGTGCTGTGGGAACACCCTGACAATAGCGAAGAAGGACTTATGTATGGGCACACCGACAATTATCTGCGTGTATGCGCCAAGGCTTCGCCTTCGCTATATAATACCATTTCCCCGGCCAAATTGACCGGTTTCTGCAATGGAGATCCGGAAACCATTCTTGCATCAATCTAAAGCTAACGTAGGGATGGGCCTTTGGCACGTTTCGGACTGACACGTGCCAAAGGCACGTCCCTACAAAAGAAATATGAAGAAGAAACTATCTGTAATAATATTGAACTGGAATGGGGAGAAACTGCTCAGACAGTTTCTCCCTTCGGTGGTGGAATACACGAAAGGTGAAGTGGTTGAAGTGATTGTGGTTGACAATGGTTCAACCGACGACTCACTGAATGTACTCTCATCCGAGTTTCCGGATGTAAGGGTCATAGCCTTCGACAAGAACTACGGTTTTGCGGAAGGCTACAACCGTGCGATTGGTGAGGTGAACACAAAGTATGTGACACTGCTTAATTCTGATGTGGAGGTTCCTGCCGGTTGGTGGCAACCGATACTTGAATTTATGGATGCAAATACTGATGTCGGAGCGTGCCAACCCAAAATACTGAGTTATCGCGACAAAGACAAATTTGAATATGCCGGAGCAGCGGGAGGCTTGCTTGACAAACTCGGTTATCCGTATTGCAGAGGCAGATTGTTTGACCGGATTGAAACTGATGAGCATCAATATGACTCGGCCCCGGCTGATGTGGCCTGGGCATCCGGAGCGGCATTGACTGTGAGGCGGGATGTGTATCTGAAAGTCGGAGGACTCGACAATATGTTTTTCGCACACATGGAGGAGATAGACCTTTGCTGCCGGATGTGGAATGCCGGTTATCGTGTGTGTGTGGTGCCTGAGTCAAATGTTTACCATCTTGGCGGGGCCTCACTTGCACAGGGCAATCCGCGAAAGACGTATCTGAATTTCCGCAACAATCTGCTGCTGCTTCAAAAAAACCTGCCGGAGAAGAGAGGAAAAAATGTTCTGTTTAAGCGGAGACTCATGGATACTTTGGCATTTCTTATGTATGTCGCAAAACTTGACTTTGCCAATGCGCGTTCTATATTGAAAGCCCATTCCGACTTTCGGAAAATGCGGAAAAACTACACCGTTTTTCCGCAACGTGACATTCTTTCCACATTGCCCGGGTCTGACAGAATTATAGTATTCGACAGATACCTGCCGTTTTTATCGAAAGAATCCCACTGAAACTTAACCAACAAATTAAACCTTAAAGCAAACACAGATATGAGAAAACTGATATTGGTCAGCAATGACGATGGATATATGGCAAAGGGGGTGAGGGAATTGATGAAGATGCTCGTGCCATACGCTGATGTGATTGCGGTGTGTCCTCACACCGGAAGAAGCGGTCAATCGATGGCTCTCACTTTTGATGCCCCTCTGAGGGTGGAGGAAGTGAAGTCGCCTGTAGAGGGCACAAGACTCTTCAGTTGCAATGGGACACCGGTGGATTGCGTGAAAGTGTCGAGAAGTGCCGTGCTTGGTGGCCGCATACCCGACCTTGTGGTAGCGGGAATCAACCATGGCAGTAATGCTTCGGTCAACGTGGTTTATAGCGGAACAATGGGGGCTGTACAGGAGGGTTGTATGTGGGGTGTCCCGGCAATCGGATTCTCGTTGACAAGCCATGATGCGGATGCTGATTTCAATGCAGTGAAGCCAGCGGTGGATGCGCTCGTGCCGCGATTGCTGGAAGAAGGACTTCCATACGGAGTATTTGTCAATGTAAATGTGCCTGACGGAGTAGCAGATGCGCCGATGATGTCATGCCGCGAATGCAAGGCTCACTGGAGCGAGGAATATGAGGAATACACTGATCCGATGGGCCGGAATTTCTATATGCTTGCCGGACATCTTGTCAATGATGAGCCGGACAGCACCGACACAGACCTGTATGCACTGGCCAATGGACGCACCTCCGTTGTGGCGGAATTTCTCAACCGTACGGCCTCTCCCGACCTCGTACCCGACTGGCTAAAGTCCATATAAAGGCACATTTGCGACCTCATGCTTTTGTAACCAATATTGCGATTAACGTTGCGGCTGCTGAAATTTATTTGGCGGGATGAACTTTTTTTTGTAACTTTGCATTATAAAATGTAAGGGATCCTTTTAGGGACACGGCGAAGTCGTGTCTGTAAAGGGAGCTCATCTTTTTTAACCTCAAATCAAAAATAATATTCATTCTTTTGCATCAGAAAATCAAATCAGTTTGATGCGAAACTAAAATAAACTTTAACAATGGCAACGTATCTCACAAAAGAAGGATATGACAAGAAGATGGCCGAGCTGGCCGAGCTCGAGGCTCAACGCCCAGCCATCAAAAACGCAATAGCTGAGGCCCGCGACAAAGGCGACCTTTCCGAAAACGCGGAATATGATGCCGCAAAGGAAGCACAGGGCATGCTCGAAATGAAAATCGCCAAAATCAAGGAACTCATAGCGTCTTCACGCATCATTGATGACAGCAAACTCACCACAGATGAAGTTGGTCTTCTCAACAAGGTGACTATAAAAAACGTGAAAAACGGAATGCAGATGACCTATACCATCGTCACAGAAAACGAGGCAAACCTGAAAGAATTCAAACTCGCCTCCTCCACCCCCATCGCAAAAGCTTTGATGGGACATAAGGTGGGCGATATGGTGAAGGTAAATGCCCCCGCCGGTGTACTCGATTTTGAAATCTTGAAAATCGAACTCTGACCATGACCATCTTTTCGAAAATAGTGGCTGGAGAAATTCCATCCTACAAAGTGGCTGAAGACGACCGCTACTATGCGTTTCTCGACATCAACCCTCTCCAATGGGGTCATACTCTTGTAATACCCAAGCAGGAGGTGGACTACATCTTCGACCTTGACGATGACACCCTCGCGGGATTGCAAGTTTTTGCCAAGAAAGTGGCAAAGGCTATTCAGAAGGCTATCCCCTGCCGCAAAGTGGGTCAGGCCGTGCTCGGTCTTGAGGTGCCCCATGCCCACATCCACCTTGTGCCTCTCCAGACTGAGGGCGACATGGATTTCCGCAAGAAGATTTCCAACCCCGCCCCTGAGAAAATGAAGGAAATTGCTTCGAAAATTGCCGAAAATTTCGACTAATAGAAATGCTCGGCTAAATATATCAGAAAAACCGGTCTTAACCTTAAGGCCGGTTTTTTCGTTATTATATGTGAGACGCGTATTCGCTCAAGAGAAATGTATATCAACCTAAATCTTTAGCCAAATGGAAATACTCAACTTTATCAAGATATACGAGAACAGTTTCGCCCAAAACTGGGATCTCCCGGCTCTTACGGACTACACTAAACAAGAGACAATGACCTACGGGCAACTCGCCCAGTCGATAGCACTTGCACACGTTTTCTATGAATCTGTCGGTATAAAGCCGGGCGACAAGATTGCCCTTTGCGGAAAGGATTCCTCCGACTGGATACGTACATATATGGGCATAGTGACATACGGCGCAATAGTGGTCCCGATATTGGCAGATTTCAACCCAATTGACATCACCCACATCGTGAACCATTCGGGAGCCTCCATTCTTGTGGTGCAAGCCTCAATCTGGGAACATATAGACCCGGAGTCGCTGGTAAATGTGAAAGCCGTGTTTGCCCTCAACAGCAGCCATGTACTTTATGAAGCCGACGGACAGGAAATCCGCCGCCATGCACGTCTCTCACGCCGCAGATTTGAGAAGAAATATCCCAACGGATACACCGCAAGGGATGTGAGGTATGCCGACAGAAGCAATGATGAAGTGACGGAGATAAACTACACATCAGGCACCACCGGATTCTCAAAAGGTGTAATGCTGACAGGCAGAAACCTCGCCGGCAACGTTTGCTTCGGCATGCAGAGCAAGCTTCACTACCGAAAGAGCCGCGCCCTGAGTTTTCTGCCACTAGCTCATGCATACGCCTGCGCATTCGATATGCTCACACCGCTTGCAGTGGGCAGCCATGTCACCGTACTTGACAAGACCCCTTCTCCGCGAATCCTGCTTAAGGCCCTGGCAGAGGTAAAGCCAAACCTGATCATCTGCGTGCCTCTAATACTTGAGAAAATCTATAAGAACCAGATTCTCCCGATGCTTGCGAAGAAACCGATCAACTTTGCCCTCTCGCTTCCATTGGTAGATGGCCTTGTATATTCCAAAATCAGGAAGAAACTCATTGAGGCTTTCGGTGGGGATTTTTACGAGGTGATAGTAGGTGGAGCTGCCTTAAATCATGAAGTGGAGGATTTCCTTTACAAAATTAAATTCCCATTCACCGTAGGCTATGGCATGACAGAATGCGGACCACTTATCTCCTATACCGACTGGAAGGAATTCAAGCCCGGAAGTGCCGGACGAACCCTACCTATCATGGAGACTATAGTGATGAGCGAGGATCCCGAGAAAATCCCCGGTGAAGTATGTGTCAGAGGCGTGAATGTGATGAAGGGATACTACCGTAATCAGGCAGCCACAGACGCAGTGCTCGACAAGGACGGTTGGCTTAAAACCGGCGACATGGGTACCCGAACACCAGACGGCACACTTTTCCTGCGAGGAAGAAATAAGACAATGCTTCTTTCCGCTTCCGGCCAGAACATATATCCGGAAGAGATTGAGGCAAAACTCAACAACATGCCATTTGTGGCGGAATCATTGGTGGTGGAACGCGATGGCAAACTTGTAGGTCTTGTCTATCCCGACTATCCGGCGCTTGACAAACTTGGACTCGCAAGCACTGACCTCGGCAATAAGGTGGAAGAGATTCGCGCTGAGCTCAACAAGCTCGTCGCCCCATACGAACGGCTCTCAAAAATCCAACTGATTCCAAATGAATTTGAGAAGACACCGAAAAGATCCATCAAGCGCTTCCTCTACAGTTAAACCCCCACACTTAACTCTTACCCCTTAACTCTTGATTCAGATTTCGCCATGCGAAATCTGAATCAATCCCTACGGAATATATCACGGGTATAAACCTTTTCGGCAATGTCGTCAAGTATGCTGTCATAACGGTTTGCCACAACAGCATCAGACATTGACTTGAATTTTTCGATATCATTTACCACTATGCTTCCAAAGAATGTGCTTCCGTCGGCAAGTGTAGGCTCATATATGATTACATTCGCACCTTTTGCCTTGATACGTTTCATGACACCTTGAATGCTTGACTGACGGAAGTTGTCGGAATTCGATTTCATCGTCAGCCGATAGACTCCGACTGTCGGCATCTCCGGTGTCCCTCCCTTGTGGGAAGCATAATGATTGTTGGTGGAGTAGTCATACCAGCCGGTGAGTCTCAGCACCTGGTCGGCAATGAAGTCTTTTCTGGTACGGTTAGACTCCACAATTGCCGACATCATGTTTTGTGGCACTTCGGCATAGTTTGCCAAAAGCTGTTTTGTGTCTTTGGGCAAACAGTAACCACCATATCCAAAGGAAGGATTATTGTAGTGGGAGCCGATACGGGGGTCAAGACCTACGCCTTCTATTATAGCTTTGGAATCAAGTCCTTTAACCTCGGCGTATGTGTCAAGCTCGTTGAAATAGCTCACACGCAGCGCAAGATAGGTGTTGGCAAAAAGTTTTACTGCCTCCGCTTCCTTCATGCCCATATACAGCACCGGAATGTCCTCTTTCAATGCCCCTTGTTTCAGAAGATCCACAAATGTGTGAGCTGCTTCATCCATCATCTTCATGTCGGTCACCTTGAGAATCGCGTCGTTTTCATCTTTGAATCGCGGACGCTCGATGATTTTGGGCACACCGGCTATAATTCGGGATGGATATAGGTTGTCGTACAATGCTTTCGATTCCCTGAGGAATTCAGGGAAGAACATAAGGTTAAACTCCGATGCGCCGGCATTGGAATACTTCAGATAGAGCGACCGACAGTAGCCAACGGGTATTGTGGATTTTATCACCATCACAGCCTTCGGGTTCACAGATAGTACGAGGTCGATCACATCCTCTATGTTGTGTGTGTCGAAAAAATTGGTCACGGGGTCGTAGTTGGTTGGGGCGGCTATGACCACAAAATCCGCATCCCGATATGCCGAGGCGCCATCAAGTGTGGCCGTAAGGTCAAGATCTTTCTCAATGAGGTATTTTTCAATGTAGTCATCCTGGATGGGCGATATACGCTTGTTGATTTTATCCACCTTTTCCGGTATGACATCGACAGCCGTCACATGATTGTGTTGGGCGAGCAAAGTCGCCAGAGAAAGCCCCACGTAGCCGGTGCCTGCCACTGCTATGTTGTATTTCTTCATTTTATCAATAGTTAGTGATATTACTTACATTTTGCATCTATTAATTATAACAAATACATGGCTTGAAAAAGCGACCTGAAAAAATATTTTAAAAATTTTGTTAAAAACATTTGCAAATTCAAAATAAATTATTAATTTTGCAACGTGTTTTTCATAGTATTAAATTAAGATTAAGGTTTCGGTCTAATTCTTTGTGAAAAGAGTTAGATCTTTTTTTTATCGTGTCATATAAGCAAAAAACTGATTTTTAAGAATATATCGCAATGAAGGAAAGTCTGATGGGAATAGTGCTTACAGGTATCAAACACAGCGACCGGCACAATGTCACCAACATATATACGCGAGAAAGAGGCCGCATGGCATTTCTCACCCCCGCGGGAGCAACAAAAAGAGGCCGTTCGGCGATGTCCCTACTAATGCCATTGAGCGTGGTTGAACTCCAGACCAATATCTCTGCCTCTCGCGATCTGCATATTCCCTCATCCGTATCCCCATCGCGTATTTGGCATTCCATATATATCAATCCTCTTAAATCCACAATCGCAATGTTTCTCGCCGAGTTTCTTCAGCGGCTACTCCGTGAAGCCCCTCAGGAACCCCGGCTTTGGGATTTCATCGTAGATTCCATCGCGCTTTTTGATGCCACATCGCATCCTATTGCCATTGCTAACTTCCACATTACCTTCCTTGTCAGCCTTATGCCGTTGATGGGGATTCAGCCTGACATAGACAACTTCACTGATGGCATGGAATTCGACATGAAGGCAGGCACAATGGTGTTGCCATTCTCAGTGCAGAATATGCGTGGAATGAGAATAAATGCCACCAGATCCGCCTTGCTGCCGATTTTGTCGCGCATCAACTATGCCAACTCACGGTGTTTCCGGTTCAAAGGTACGGAACGCTCTGATCTTCTCGAAAATATTCTTAAATATTATGGATGTCACTTTCCCGGATGCGACAATCTCAAATCGCTCGAAATAATGCGGGAGATATACAATTGACTTCTTTCAGAGTTGGAACTTAAAAAAAGCCTCTTTCAGGGTATTGCGTAAGAAACTGTGGAAAAAAAGTGGTTTTAATCGTTATATAAGTATATACATTCTTATAAAATGGCAAATAAACTTGTAGAAATGATTCGCCGACAGGCGGAGAAATATGTGGATCGTGAGGCCTACCGCTATTGCTGGCGAAAGGCCGGCGAGTGGCTTCCCACAAGCTGGGAAGAATTCCGCACCCAGATTGATGTCGCGGCGCGTGCTCTTGCACGCCTTGGCGTGAAGGAGAAAGACACCATAGCGATCTGCTCCAACAATACACCACAGATTCTGATATCGGAGTTTGCCGGTTTCCGCAATCGAGTTGCAAGCATTCCCCTCTATTCAAGCAGCAGTCAAAGCCAATATGATTTCATCGTAAATAATGGACAGGCCAGAATCCTTTTCGTGGGGGAGAAACATCAGTATCCTCTGGCCTACAACTACTGGAAATCCCATACCGGTCAGATTGATAAAATTATAATTTTCAAGACCGATGGCATCAAATTCGAGGAAGATGACACCGTCTCAATATCATGGGACGAATTCCTGAAAATCGGACTTGAGGCGGATGAGGACACCCGCATTCTCGTGGAGCAGCGCAGCGGCCGCGGCCTTCCCGATGACATTGCCACTTTGATCTACACCTCGGGGACCACCGGCGAGCCCAAGGGAGTCTGCATCTCACACTCCAATTATGATGCAGCCATGGAGGCGCACCTCAAATTCCTCACAAATGTCAACGATAAACAATTGTCGATGTCTTTTCTCCCGATGAGCCATATCTTCGAGAAAGCCTGGTGCTACTTCTGTCTGACCAAAGGAATCAGGATTGCGGTCAACGAGGATCCGCGCATTATACAGGACACCATACGGGAAGTGCGCCCTAATCTAATGACTTGTGTGCCACGTTTCTGGGAAAAGGTATATGCAGGGGTCAAAGAGAAGATAGCAAATATGAGCAAGATGCAGCAGATCATGGTGGGCCGTGCCATAAGGGTCGGATATAGGAGAAACCTTGGCTTCAGGAGAGAAGGTAAACCGGTGCCTATGCTGCTCGAGAAAGAATATAGGTTTTGGGATAAAAGGGTGTTTTCGCTTGTGAAAAACACTATTGGCATTCCTAATCCGGTAATGTTTCCCACTGCCGGAGCCGCTCTTAGTCCACGCATCACGGAGTTCATGCAATCGATCGGAATAAATGTCATAATCGGCTACGGTCTCAGCGAGACCACTGCCACTGTGTCGGCATTTCCGTTTGTGGATTATGAAATCGGAACCGTTGGAAAACCATTGCCAATGGTGAAGGTGAAGATTGATGAAAATGGCGAGATTCTTGTCAAAGGACCCACGGTGACCTCGGGCTATTATGAAAACCCGGAGGCTAATGCGGAGGCCTTTACCGACGACGGGTGGTTTCGCACCGGTGATGCCGGCTATTTCACCGAAAACGGGTCTCTTGTGCTCACAGAGCGAGTGAAGGACCTCTTCAAGACATCCAATGGAAAATACATTGCACCGCAACTTCTCGAAAGCCGTCTTGCAGAAAACAAATTCATTGATGAGGTGGCAGTGATTGGCGACAAACGAAAATATGTCACTGCCCTTGTGGTGCCAAATCTTGAGCAACTGCAGGCCTGGGGAATATTGAATCATATTGACTCCTCCGACATAAGGACTTTCCTGAAGGATGAACGTGTGATAAATATGGTCATGACGGAGATAGACGAACTTCAGAAGGATCTTGCCAAATACGAACAGATCAAGAAAATAACGCTTCTGCCAAATCATTTCTCCCTTGCACATGGAGAAGTGACCAATACCATGAAGGTGCGCCGTCCCGTGGTGGCGGAGAGATATGCAAGAGAAATTGAGGCCATGTATGACGGTGCTCCGGTGGATGCGCCCATTGACCTACCTGATAAATGATAGGATGAAAGAGATATTGGCACGACACATTGTGAAAGGCAATTTCACAATACGCGAGACTCTCATAGCTCTCAACAAATTGAGCGGTGACTCCATGACGGTCTTCGCAGTTGACGACGGGGGCCACCTGATAGGCAGTGTCACAGACGGGGATATACGCCGGGCTATCATTGCCGGACACACCCCGGAAGATGACACTGCAGGCATAGCTTTTCGTAATTTCTCGGCATTGTCGGCAGTCGCCACCCCAAAAGTGAAATATGATGTCGTGGCAAAAGCCCGCGAAAGACGTCTGAATCTTCTGCCGGTGCTTGACGATAATGGTGTCCTTACAGATATTCTCGACCTTCGAAAGATAAGGGCTGCCATTCCCGTGGATGCCGTGCTTATGGCCGGCGGACGTGGAGAACGGCTGCGTCCGCTGACCCTCGACACTCCCAAACCACTTCTAAAAGTTGGCGGCAAACCTATTATAGACTATAATGTGGAATCCTTGCTGAGGCATGGTGTCAACAAAGTGTATGTCACCGTAAATTACCTTAAAGAACAGATTATTGAGCATTTCACTGATGCCAAATGGGAAAACAGAGTGGTTTGCGTGGAGGAACCTTGTCGTTTGGGCACCATGGGAAGTGTGGCTCTGATTGATGACTTTATCAGCGACCATGTGATAGTGATGAATTCCGACCTTCTTACCAATGTGGATTTCGAGAAATTGTGGCGACATCATGTCGATAGCAATGCTTCTTTCACAATGTCAACCATACCTTATACAGTGTCTGTGCCATTTGCCATAATACGCACGGATGGCGACCGTGTGATGGGGATTGAAGAAAAGCCAACCTACAACCATTTTGCCAATGCAGGTGTATATATGATAGACCGGACAACTCTCTCCTGCATTAGAAAGGGCGAATATCTGGATGCCCCCGATTTTATAGAGTCGCTGATTGGCAAGGGCGACAAAGTGTCGCATTTTGCCATTGAAGGCACATGGATCGACATCGGCTCACCCGACGATTTCAGGTATGCCAACGAGATAATGAGAAATGTGGAATTTTGAATTGTAAGCTATGGCTGAATCGAATTTTATAGACTATGTAAAGATACTTTGCCGCTCAGGCAAGGGTGGCGCCGGAAGTCGCCATTATCATCGCGCCAAATATATTCCCAAAGGAGGACCGGACGGAGGCGACGGAGGTCGCGGAGGCCATATCATCCTGCGTGGCAACCGACACAAGTGGACTCTTCTCGATTTGCGCTATCAACGCCACATATTCGCCACTGACGGACAAAGTGGCGGTGAAAACCGCTCTCACGGCAAGGACGGAGAAGACCGCATCATAGAAGTCCCTGTCGGCACTACAGTCTTTGATGCCGAAACCGGACAATATCTCTGTGAGATAACCCAAGACGGGGAGGAAATAAAACTTCTAAGGGGCGGCAAGGGTGGCCGGGGAAACGTGCATTTCGCCACTGCCACCAACCGCGCCCCTCGCTATGCACAGCCCGGGCAGCCGGCAATCGAAAAGGAAGTGGTGCTTGAACTCAAACTCCTTGGCGATGTCGGTCTGGTTGGTTTTCCCAATGCCGGCAAGTCAACCTTGCTGTCGGCGATATCGGCTGCAAAACCCAAAATTGCCGATTATCCTTTCACGACTATGGAGCCGAGTCTTGGTATCGTCAGCTACCGCAACGGCCAGAGTTTTGTGATGGCCGACATACCGGGTATAATTGAAGGAGCAAGTGAGGGAAAAGGTCTGGGTCTCCGGTTCCTTCGCCACATTGAGCGCAATGCGGTCCTTCTCTTTATGGTGCCGGCTGATTCGTCCGACATAAAGAAGGATTATGAGATTCTTTTAAATGAATTGAGACAATTCAATCCCGAACTTATTGACAAGAGTCGTGTGCTTGCCATATCCAAATCAGACATGCTCGACGATGAATTGCGTGAGGCCATACGTGCGGAGTTGCCGGATGGTGTGCCGGCCGTGTTTATTTCTGCCGTGACCGGCCAAGGTCTCACCGAGCTTAAAGACCTTCTTTGGAGGGAGATAAATTCTGAAGACAATCTTGCTATATCAACCATCACGCATAGGAATCTCGACCGTCATCACCGCGTGGAGGAAGAAGATGAGTTTATCTTCCATCAGGACGACAATGAGGAAGACGACTGGATGCCTGCCACTGATGAGGAGTGGGCTGATGAGTTCTGGGATGAAGAGCAATCTCTCAATGACAGTGAAGATGGCAAGGATGCCTGGCGTGGAGCAAAGAAAGGAACCGGGAAATGAGAAGGGAGTCTTCAGTTGTCAGTTGTCAGTTGTCAGCCGGGGATGGTCATGAAAGCAAGAAAAGAAGTCTGTTGCAACTTGACATTGAGGGAATTCTGAAGAAAAGGATTCCAAAAGACAAGGAAAGGTATATTCCCAATTTCCTCTACAGATTTCTTGCCGGCTTCATACATCAGGCTGAACTCAACGAAATGCTTCGTGTCGGGTACCCATCGACCGGCAGTGAGTTCGCTCATAAGGTGCTTGAATATCTGGATATAACCGTGGAGGTGGAGGGCGAGGAAAATCTCCCTCCTCTTGGTCAGCGCACTGTGTTCGCATGCAACCATCCTTTAGGTGGACTTGATGGTATAGCACTGATAGATGTGCTTGGAAGTTATTACGGTGATGACAACATACGGTTTATGGTCAACGATCTGCTGATGAATGTGGAGCCTCTGAGAAATGTGTTTATTCCCATCAATAAATATGGAAGCCAGGCGAGGACATCGGTGGATATAATCAACAAGGAATATGCCTCCGACAAGGAGATGGTGGTCTTTCCGGCAGGATTGGTATCTCGTCTGCAAGACGATGGCCAGGTGGAGGACCTGACTTGGCAAAAGGCTTTTGTGGTCAAGGCATTTGAATATGACAGAGACATTGTCCCTGTCCGTTTTGTGGCGCTAAACCGCAAACGGTTTTATCGTGTGGCCCGTTGGCGCAAGAAACTGGGCATAAAGGTCAATCTGGAGCAATCCACTCTTCCGTCCGAGCTTTGTGCTGCAAGAGGGAAAAATTTTAAGGTTATCATCGGCACTCCCGTCAAAATCCGGGAACTGAGAGCCGCCAAGATGCCGCATGTACGCGCAGCCGCCTACATCCGCGACCTCGTCTATAAGTTGCGAAAACCCGAAAAACTCTGAGGGGGATGGATTTGTTTGAACTCTAAACTTGTCAGTTGGCTCTACATTATTTTGTCATGTCGTGTTTTTTTTGTATCTTTGCAGAAACTATTGAGATATGCAAAACGAGAAGCAAATTGTAGTAGATGGCCTGACCTTTGTGCCATACCTGACCCACGAGGAAATAGAGCAGCAGGTGAAGAGAGTGGCCTTTGAGATAGCCCGAGACTATGAGGGCAAGAAGCCTCATTTCCTATGCGTGCTGACGGGTGCATTTGTATTCGCATCCGACCTGTTGCGTGCCACCGGACTCAACGACGCGAAGATCTCCTTCATCAGATACAAATCATACGAAGGTACATCCACCACCGGCACAGTGAAGCAGATCATAGGATTGCCGGAAGGCATTGAGGGTGAGGATGTCGTGATTATAGAGGATATAGTCGATACCGGACTCACAGCGGTGCGTATGGTCGAAGACCTGAAGCAGAAGAAACCCGCATCTGTGAAATTCGCCACTTTGCTTTATAAGCCGGAAAGCAGCCAGACCGGTTTTACACCCGACTACATCGCATTCAACATCCCACCGAAATTCATAATCGGATACGGACTCGACCTTGATGGAAAGGCTCGTAATATTCCGGATATTTATGTTATAAAAGAAGATTAGCAATCAATATATTATGTTAAACTTGGTATTGTTTGGCGCCCCTGGCAGCGGCAAGGGCACTCAAAGTGAAAAATTAATTGAGAAATACGGACTGCACCATATATCCACAGGCGAAGTCCTCCGCAAACACATCAAAGAGGGCAGTGAACTCGGTAAAACTGCTGCCTCTTATATCAGCAAGGGACAACTGATTCCCGATGATCTTATGATCGACATTCTTCGGGACGAATTGGAAAAGATTATCAAGGATTCAAAGGGGGTAATCTTCGACGGTTTCCCACGTACAATTCCACAGGCTGAGGCACTTGAGAAAATGCTCGAGGAAATGGGTGTGGAGCTCCATGGTGTGGTGGGTCTTGAGGTGCCGGAGGCTGAACTGGTGGAACGTATGCTCCAGAGAGGTAAGCAAACCGGTAGAGCCGATGACAACGTGGAGACCATCAACAACCGACTGAGAGTGTATCACAACCAGACCGAACCGCTCAAGGAGCATTACAAGGGAAAAGGGAAATATATGCAAATCAATGGACTTGGCAGTATTGATGATATTTTCTCCGACATAACCGGTCAAATTGAAAAACACTCCAAAAAATAACTCATTCAGCAGATGACAGAAGAAGAACTTAACATAGAGCAGGAACAAAAGAAGGAATACGCTGCGGACAACATCCAGGTGCTTGAGGGCCTGGAAGCTGTGCGCAAACGCCCGGCGATGTACATTGGTGACATTTCTGGTCGTGGTCTTCACCACCTTGTGTATGAGGTGGTAGATAACTCCATTGATGAGGCCCTTGCGGGTTTTGCATCCCATATAGAGGTCACAATACTGGAAGACAACTCCATAAAGGTAGTCGATAACGGACGTGGTATTCCGGTAGATATGCATGAGAAAATGCACAAACCGGCCCTTGAGGTGGTGCTCACAGTGCTTCATGCCGGTGGCAAATTCGACAAGGGTTCCTATAAGGTGTCCGGTGGCCTTCACGGTGTGGGCGTCAGCTGTGTCAACGCGCTTTCCGACTATCTGCGTGCGGAAATACACCGCGATGGCAAAATCCACATGCAGGAATATGCCTACGGCAAACCGACATCGGAACTTTGCGTAATAGGCGATACCGACCATACAGGCACCACCATCATATTCCATCCGGATGCAAGCATCTTCACCGAGACAGTGTATGACTATGAGACTCTTGCCAACCGACTTAGGGATCTCGCGTATCTCAACGCAGGAATCACATTGACACTTACCGACCTTAGGTTTCGTGATGAGAATGGCAACCCTCGTAGCGACCGTTTCCATAGTGACGAGGGGCTTAAGGAGTTTGTGCGCTATATCGACCAAGGCAAGGAACCTCTTATCGAGGACATTATTGACTTGAAGACCGAACGCAATGGAGTGCCGGTGGAAGTCGCTATGACTTACAACACGTCCTTTAATGAAAATATATATTCTTACGTAAACAACATCAATACGATAGAGGGTGGTACACACCTCACAGGGTTCCGCCGCGGACTTACATCAACCCTTAAGAAGTATGCTGACGACAATCATTTGCTCGACAAGCTTAAGATAGAGCTTTCAAAAGATGATTTCCGTGACGGGCTGACAGCTGTGGTGTCGGTGAAAGTAGCAGAGCCACAGTTTGAGGGTCAGACCAAGACAAAGCTTGGCAACAATGATGTGATGGGTGTGGTCCAGACAGCTGTGAGCGAGGCGCTTCGCAATTATCTTGAGGAGCATCCGAAGCAGGCTCGTGCCATTGTTGACAAGGTTATGTTGGCCGCTCAGGCGCGTCATGCTGCCTACAATGCACGAATGAAGGTGCAGAGAAAGACACCGCTTGGCGGTGCCGGGCTACCGGGTAAACTTGCCGATTGCAAGAGCCGTGATGCAGTGGAATGTGAACTTTTCCTCGTCGAGGGTGACTCTGCAGGTGGCAGTGCTAAGCAGGGCCGCAATCCAAACTATCAGGCCATTCTTCCTCTGCGAGGCAAGATTCTCAATGTGGAGAAAGCGATGGAGCACAAGGTGTTTGAATCGGAGGAGATTGTCAACATGTTTAAGGCTCTCGGCGTGACAATCGGAACCGAGGAGGATTCTAAGGAACCTAACGTGTCGAAGCTTCGCTATCACAAGATAATCATCATGACCGATGCCGATGTGGATGGTGCTCATATCGCGACTTTGCTAATGACATTTTTCTTCCGCAAGATTCGTCCGATTATCGACAACGGTTATCTGTATATTGCCACTCCACCGCTCTATAAATGCACATTGAAAGGGAAGAAGAGTGTGTTTGAATATGCATGGACCGACCAGCAGGTGCAGTCGTTCGTTGACAGGGTCTGCGGCGGACAGCGCAACAAACTTGACATACAGCGATACAAAGGTCTTGGAGAGATGAACCCCGAACAGCTTTGGGAAACAACAATGGACCCGGAGAATCGTATGCTAAAGAAGGTTACGCTGACTGATGCCGCAAGTGCCGACCACACATTCTCAATCCTTATGGGTGAGGAAGTCGGGCCTCGCCGCGATTTCATTGAGGAACATGCCACATACGCTAACATCGACACCTGATCATTGTCGGGGGCTTAGCTTACGAAGTATTTGTGCGATACCTATAACTATGAATCCTGTCTCATGCTTTCAAGCGTAAGGCAGGATTCTTATAGTTGAATTATTTAAGAAATTCAGAGAAGCTCGAAGTCGGTGTCGATGGCTGTCACCTGAAATTCGGTGCGGCGGTTGATCTGGTCTGCCGCCTCCTGGTCCTCTTCCGAAAGGGTTTCTATGAATTCTGGTGTAAGTGTCACTCCTTCCTCAAACTGTGGATATTCCTTGTTGATGCGTTTTGTGATGGTCTTCGGCCGGCTCTTGCCATATCCCACCCATGTCAGGCGCGACGGATTAATACCCTTCTCCACAAGATAATCCACCACACTCTTGGCGCGGCGGTCGGAGAGGTCGATGTTGTATTCCTCACTTCCCTTGCGGTCGGTGTGTGCGCTCATTTCGATGCTTACGTTGGGGTTGTCTTCGAGCATCACGGCAATCTCGTCAAGGGCTTCTTTCGATTCCGGTCGCAAGGAGGCCTTGTCGAAATCGTAAAAGATATTTTCCACCACACTCGGTTTGCTGATTGATGCAAGTATGAAGTCGATGCCATATTCGGCGTCTTCCTCCGCGCTGTCGCTCTCAAACTCAACCTTCTGATTCAGATAACCCTTTGCTCCGGCAAGCATCACATACTTCACTCCCCTTTGCAGGTTGAACTTGAAACTGCCGTCATCACGCGCCACCTCCTTCTGGTTGGAGCCATCGTTGCCGACAATCCTGATTATGGCGTTAGGCACCGGCTCGTCATCCTTATCTACCACCCATCCGGCGATACTTATCTTAAGGTCGGGAAGTATGAAGGAATAGATATGGTCGTAGCCGCGACCGTCGTTTCGGTTGCTGCTGAAGAATCCGGATTCTCCGGGTCCGAAGGTGATTCCGAAGTCGTCGCTCATTGAGTTGATTGGCATTCCAAGGTTATCCACACTCCATCGGTCGCCGGTGGAGTTGAGCCGGGCCTTGAAGATGTCAAGGCCACCGAAGCCGGGATGTCCGTCGCTGGAGAAATAAAGCAGAGAGTCAGAGCGTACGTAAGGGAACGACTCATTGCCCGTAGTGTTGATCTGTGGCCCGAGATTTTCGAGCGACCCTCCTCGTTCCTGCAGGTTGATGCGCCATATATCAAGGCCTCCATAGCCGCCGGGCATGTCGGAAGTGAAGTAGAGGTATGTTCCGTCGGGCGATACAGCCGGATGTCCCACGGCTGTCACCGTGTCGTTTAGAATCTCGAATTTTTGTGCTGCGCTCCATGAGGCCTCGCTGCGTCTCGACGTGTATATCTCCACTGATGTGGATGAGGTTTCGGAGCGTTTCGCCACGGTGAGATACATTGTCTGTCCGTCGGGCGAGAAAGACACAATCCCTTCGTCGGCATCGGTGTTCAGTTCCCCTTCCACCGGTTCCGGGCGTTGCCATTCACCCTTTTCGTTTTTCTTGGAAAACCAGATGTCCCCTTTTTTCATTCCGGTGATTTCCGATTTGTTTTCACCGGTGGCTTTTTCGTTGGTTGTGGTGAAATATAGGGTGTTGAATTCCTTGTCGCCATACATCGGGGCGAAGTCGGAGCGGCGGGAGTTGAACAGTTTTGACTGTTTGACGATATATCGGCTCGGGTCATTGCCTTTGGCTGCTATTGCGAGTTCGCAGCCTCGTATTCCGGTACGCGCTATCTTGTCGTCGGGTTGCCATTCGAGATATGTCTGATATTCCTTGATGGCCTGCGGATATTTTCCGCTTGCCTGGAGCATTTGTCCGAGCTTGAGAAAAACCGTTGAGTCGGGATATTCATATCTTACGGCATTCTGATATGATGCGGCAGCGTTGGCTGGCCGGTTTAGTTTCTGATAGCAGGTGCCGAGTTTATATGCCACCTCTCCGCGAAGCGGACGTTCCTCGCGTTTGGTCAACTTGTTGTAAATCTTCCGGTACATTTTGGAGGCATCGAAATACTCTCCTCTGGCAAGGGTGTCGTCGGCATCGGTCAGTTTCACTGACTTACACCCCGGAAGAATGGCCATGACAGTTACCATAGCCAACAAAGACAATATATATGTAAAGCGTTTTTTACTCATTCCCATAGCAATAAAACGCCAAAAAACTCTCTTTTATTGTACAAAGAAAAAACTGTTGTATCGTCTTCAATTCTGTTTATAGTGCACGCACAAAGTAATTGTGCATTTTGATTGCCGAATCAAATTCCGCATCCATCGGCTTCCATCCGAGATTTCGCTGAGCTGCGTTTGAGGTCGAATCTTTTCTATCCATTACGTGAATAGATTTAAAACCGAAACTTAAGTTTTTTATTCACGGAGACATTGGTGCGCGCGACGTTCCGTGACCATTCTGATCCCGACAGGGATTACAGTTCCTAAACCGAAGGCTGGTTCCCCATTCCGTAAGCGAAGAAAGTTCCGTGCGAGTTCTGTGGCGGCCTTTGGCCCGTTCTGTGCCGGTTCCGTGATTCCCACGCCGAAGCAGAATTT
>JAMPAV010000001.1:687658-698337 GCA_023667055.1 Muribaculum sp.
CCTTGTAACGCCGATGGTACTGCTAACGCGGGAGAGTAGGTAATCGCCACCTTAACGAGATCCGGAGTCATATTTACTCCGGATCTTTTTGTTTTCAGTGTTGTCGATGTTTTCAGTGTTGTCGGTCTTTTCAGCGTTGCCATAGTTGGTATCGTTTTTATTTTACTTGTTTTCTTTTTTACCAAATTTAACGCTTAATCTCAACTTTTTTTTGTAATTTTGTCGCGTATTATGCGACGTTTTTTCCTCATATCTTTGGCATTGTCGTTTCTTGCTTTAATTTTGGCCCAGCCGTCGATGAAATCCCCTGCAAGACACAATGATATGTCTGATGCATCTGCTGATGTTTCGGACTCTGCGTCAGTGTCGGAAATAGTTGCCACAAATCTTGCTTCAGGCGATTCGCTTGTTGGTATCAAAAGGATCAGTGCTGTCAATGATTCCATAATATTAAATCCCGATTCGTTGCTTAATGATTCCACGTCCCTTATTCACGCAGATGCAGATTATACTGAAAATTCCTTAACCGATCTTGATGCAATTTCGGAAGATAGGAGTAAAATAACAAGAATCAATAAGGAAAAAGTGGATTTGGAGTCGGGAGTGGCTTTCTCAGCCAAAGACTCAGTGGTGCTTGTTGGCAACAACCTTGCCTTTCTATATGGAGAGAGTAATGTAGATTACGGCAAGTTCAAGCTCAATGCTGATGAAATCAGAATGGTCATGGACTCTACAACTGTATATGCCGTAGGACGGCCGGACTCAACAGGTGAAATTCTTGGCAAACCGATATTTCAGGATGGAGGAGACGAATACGAGTCAAAGAGTATGTCGTTCAACTTCAAAAATCAGCGTGGATTCATCACTGATGTTATCACCGAGCAAGGTGAGGGGTATCTTGTCGGTGGACGCGCCAAGAAAATGGAGGATGGAAGTTTCTTTGCGGAAGATGCAATGTACACCACTTGTGATGAACACGACCATCCACATTTCTATTTCAAACTCACGAAAGGTAAGATGCGGCCGGGTAAGGATGTGGTTTCCGGACCGGTATATATGGTAGTGGCAGATGTCCCATTGCCTTTAGCTTTGCCTTTCGGCTATTTCCCCTTCAGCAAGGAGTATTCTTCGGGTATCATTTTCCCAACGTTTGGTGATGACTACAACCGTGGATTCTATGCCCGCAACGGTGGATATTATTTTGCTTTCAGCGATTATGTGGATCTCGCTTTGACAGGAGAAATATACACTAAGGGTTCGTGGGGTTTGACAGGAAGATCTTCCTACAAGAAAAGGTATAAATTCAGCGGCTCTTTCAATATTTCCTACATAAGCACAGTCACTGGCGACAAGGGAATGCCGGATTATTCGAAGCAAAACAACTTCCAGGTTGTATGGAGCCACAGCATGGACCAAAAGGCCAATCCCAATCTCAATTTTTCTGCATCCGTGAATTTCTCCACATCCGGCTACACAAGAAATGACCTGAACTCATACTACAACAGTTCCTTTACTGAAAACACAAAGTCGAGCACTGTCAATCTCACATACCGTTTTCCTGGCACAAAGTGGTCGGCAAGTACATCGATGAATATTTCTCAGCGCACACAGGATGCAACTCTTGCTGTTTCATTCCCCAATCTGAATGTCACGATGAGCCAAACCGCCCCCTTCAAAAGAAAGAGAGCATCCGGGTCGGAAAAATGGTATGAAAAAATAAAGTTGAGCTATAGCGGACAGCTTCAGAACTCGCTTACAGCTAAGCAGGACGAGTTTTTCCACAAAAGTCTGATAAAGGACTGGCGAAATGGCATACGACATTCTATCCCGGTGTCTGCCACATTTAATGTCCTTAAATACATAAACGTGTCGCCTTCAGTCTCTATGAACGACCGAATGTACACTTCCAAAATAAAACGCGACTGGGATCCCAACAAGTCTGCTGAGATTGCCGACACCTGCTATGGATTCTATAATCTTTTTGACTTCACGGCTTCTTTATCTGCAGATACTAAGATTTACGGTTTTTTCAAACCGATGAAATTTTTAGGAGACAAGGTGCAGATGATACGTCATGTGATGACCCCAAGTATCTCGTTCAACTATTCCCCGGATTTCTCAGATCCAATGTGGGGTGTGTATGGGCAATATTCATATTTGGATAATGCCGGAATGAATGTCACAAAGAAATATAATTATTTCCAGCATGGAGTGTTGGGCAGCCCGAGCGCCGGAAAGACAAGCTCAGTCTCGCTCAATCTTTCCAACAACCTTGAGATGAAGGTGAAAAGCGACCAGGATTCCACAGGCGTGAAGAAAGTTTCGCTCATCGAGAACTTGTCGATAAGCGAGAGCTATAATTTTGCCGCCGACTCTATGAATTGGAGCAATCTCAACACTTCCATTTTGCTTAGGCTCACAAAAAGCTTCAATCTTAACCTGAGTGCCACTTGGGATCCTTATACATACGCCCTTAACTCAAGCGGACAGCCTGTAAGGGTCAATAAGACAAGGCTTCAAGCTCACAAGGGTCTCGTGAAACTGACATCAACCGGCACATCTTTCAGCTATACCATCAACAACAACACCTTCAAGAAAAAGAAGAAGGATGACAACAAAAATAAGGGTAATCGCGGCAATGAATACGACGACGATTATGACGACAACGAGGAATCTGACTTTTCCGATATAGCAGCCAACCGCCGCAATGGCAGAAACCGAGACAATGAAGAGCAACAGCAAAATGATGCTGATGGCTACACTCCGTGGGAATGCCCCTGGAGTCTGTCGTTCAACTATTCGGTAAATTACGGACTCGGTGATTTCAATTACAAGAAAATGGACTATAATGGACGGTTTACGCAGAACTTCTCTGTCTCGGGCAACATAAGACCTACCAAAAACTGGAACGTGTCGGCATCCTGCAGTTATGATTTCCAGGCAAAGAAAATTGCCTACATGAATCTCAATATTTCAAGAGACATGCATTGCTTCACGATGTCATGTTCCATTATCCCCGTCGGAATGTATAAGAGTTTCAATTTCAACGTGGCAGTGAAGTCTTCATTGCTCCAGGACTTGAAATATGACAAGCAATCAACCCGTCTTAACGGTATCAATTGGTGATTTTACGCTGTTTGGATTTGGTTATTTTCAAAAAATGTATTAACTTTGTAAAGATTTATCGTAATATGGCCCGACAGCTGACCGGAATTATACACGACTTGCGTCGCAAGATGGAGACACTGGCCAAGCAAAGGGATGCTGCCAGAAAGGAGTGCGCAGACCTTGCCCAAAGAGTGGATTCGCTCAGTCAGCAGTTGGAGGATTGTCAGAAAAAGTTGAAAAAATTCCGTATGGAGGTTGATTTCCTTACGGTGGCTCAGCGGATTGACTCCCCCGACAATCTTATTTCGGCTCGCAGACGGCTCCAACGGTTGATCGCAAAAATAGACAGGTGCGTCGCTCTCCTCAAGGATGACGCAGATATCAGCTGATGAATTCTGAAGATATTAAAATGGAAGTCAATATAGCCGGTGAGAGATTGATGCTCACTGTGCCATTCTCAAGGCAACTCGCCGTGAGAAATACAGAAAAGGAACTCAAGGCCTTATACGAGGACTGGGGTACAAAATTCCCCAAGAAGTCGCCAAAGGCCCTGCTCGCAATGATTGCTTATAAGTTTGCGTCGTCATATTTCGACCTGCTTGATGCGAGAAATGCGCTTGAAGAAGAGGCTCAGTCGCTTCTTGATGACATATCGAGACTGTGCGGTGAGTCTGCAGAAGACGAGTCCATTGTGGATGAGTTTCCGCTATATTGACTCTTGATATTTTGTTTCCAAATGAGTTTTGCTTGATATCGCGTTTCCTTCCAGCATCACGGCCGGAGGGTCGGGTTGTATGTTCCTGCCACTGACAAAGACAGATACATTTACTAATTATAAAATCAAATAGAATAAATAAATTTAAATATCATGACTCCAACTACGTGGTTGATTATAGCAGTAGTAGCAGCGGTAGCCGCAATAGCCGGCTATTTGATGGCTATGACTGTCAGCAAGAACAATGCCCACAGCAGGGCTAACACCATAATGGATGATGCCCGCAAAGAGGCGGAGGTCATCAAGGAAAAGAAAATCATTGAGGCCAAGGAACAAGAGGTGAAAATTCTGTCGGAGGCGGAGCGAAATGCAAATGCCAAAATGCAGAAGGCACAGGCAAATGAGGCCCGTGCAAAGCAGCGCGAACTTCAGCTCAACCAGCAGCAATCCGAACTCGCCCGTCGCAAGAAAGAACTCGATTCACAGAAGCAGAGCCTTGACACCCGCATGATGAATGCGGAAAACATGGAGAAGACCCTTGAGGTCCGTAAGAATGAGGTGGAGCACCTATATCGCCAGGCTCAGGAGCAACTTGAGCACATATCCGGACTTTCGGCCGATGAAGCCCGCGAAAGACTTATTGAAAGTCTCAAAGACGAAGCGCGCACCGCCGCCCAGGGATACATCAACGATATAATGGATGAGGCAAAGCTTACGGCCAACAAGGAGGCGAAGAAAATTGTGATACAGTCAATACAGCGGGTGGCGACCGAGGCGGCTGTGGAAAACTCAGTGACTGTATTCCATATTGAAAACGACGAGATAAAAGGACGCATCATCGGACGCGAGGGTCGAAACATACGTGCGCTTGAAGCCGCTACCGGCATCGAGATTATCGTGGATGACACCCCCGAGGCTATCGTTCTTTCAGGCTTCGATCCTGTAAGAAGGGAGATAGCACGTCTTGCTCTGCATCAGCTTGTGCTCGACGGACGTATCCACCCGGCAAGAATCGAGGAAGTGGTGGCCAAAGTGCGCAAGCAGATTGAGGAAGAAATAAATGAAACCGGAAAACGCACTTGTATCGACCTTGGAATCCACGGCTTGCATCCCGAACTGATCAGAATGGTGGGAAAGATGAAGTATCGCTCTTCCTACGGTCAGAATCTGCTTCAGCATGCGCGTGAGACGGCCAATCTATGTGCAATCATGGCTGCCGAGCTTGGTCTCAATCCAAAGAAGGCCCGTCGTGCCGGTTTGCTCCATGATATCGGCAAGGTGCCGGATGATGACCCCGAGATACCTCACGCTATATTCGGCATGAAACTTGCGGAGAAATTCAAGGAAAAGCCGGATATCTGCAATGCAATCGGAGCACACCACGATGAAGTGGAGATGACATCGCTACTTTCACCGATAGTGCAAGTCTGCGATGCGATTTCCGGCGCACGCCCCGGTGCCCGCCGTGAAATAGTGGAGGCTTACATCAAGCGACTCAACGATCTTGAGCAACTCGCCATGTCATATCCCGGAGTGATCAAGACATACGCTATCCAAGCAGGTCGCGAACTGCGCGTGATTGTGGGGGCCGATAAGATTTCCGATGAGGAAATCGAGAGCCTGAGCGCAAACATCGCAAAGAAAATTCAAAACGAACTCACTTATCCCGGTCAGGTTAAGATTACTGTCATTCGTGAGACCCGCGCCGTGGCCTATGCGAAATAAACATGAGCGAGACAGAGAACATTCCCCCCATAGCGGAGGTGCCTGATTGCACGCAATGCAGCGGTTGCGAATCCGGATGTGACTCGTCCGGGTGTTCATCCGGTGCCGCTGATGAGTCTGCGGGCTGCGGTGGTTGTGGTGCACATAAGGTCATGGGGTGGAGACGTGAGCCGCGAGGAAAACTTTATGCCACCAACTGGCTCGGTGATATTTCCACTTCCGCCGATTTCCCCGCCGTGCAAGTGCAGTTTAAGAATACCCGTGCCGGTTTCTATCTCAACCCGTCGAAACTAAACCTGAAGATTGGCGACACGGTGGCTGTGGAGGCCGCAAGTGGTCACGACATCGGACAGGTCGTGATGGTGGGGCCTCTCGTGCGGATGCAGATGATAAAGGCAAAACTGGATCCCGACAACCTTGAGGATATCAAGCAGGTATTCAGGATTGCCAAACCATACGATATCGAACGTTTCAATGAGGCCAGAGGTAAGGAACACAGTACAATGATACGTTCGCGTGCCATTGCCGAAGATCTCGGACTCAACATGAAGATTGGCGATGTGGAATATCAGGGCGACGGAAGCAAGGCCATATTCTATTATATTGCCGATGAGCGTGTCGATTTCCGCAAACTTATCAGAATACTTGCCGATGAGTTTCATGTCAGGATTGAGATGAAGCAGATTGGTGCCCGCCAGGAGACCGGTCGCATTGGCGGAATCGGTCCTTGCGGCAGACCGCTCTGCTGTTCCAGTTGGATGACACATTTCGTAAGTGTCGGGACAGGGGCTGCCAGAATGCAAGATCTCTCGATGAATCCTCAGAAGCTCGCAGGCCAGTGTGCCAAGCTTAAGTGCTGCCTGAATTTTGAGATTGATGCTTATGCCGAGGCTGTGAAGCAGTTGCCTTCGAAAGATACGGTGCTTTTGGCAAAGGATGCCGACTATTATTTGTTTAAGACAGATATTCTTACCCGCACTCTCACCTACAGCAGCGACAAGAGGATGGGTGCAAACCTTGTGAGCATCCCCGCGTCAAGGGCTTTTGAAATAATTGCTCTCAACAAGCAAGGCATCAAGGTGGATAAAATAACTGCTGATGAGGATGCGCAGCCTGAGAAGAAAGATTACATTGATCTTGCCGAGCAGGATGCTTTGACTCGCTTTGACAAAACCAAGAAAAAGAAGCAGAAGGGCAAAGGACAGCGTCCTCTTGCTGATGTCGGTCAGGATGTGCATTCCGTAAATCAGGAGGATATGCAAGGTCCTGCGGATGACAATAATCCCGATGCAAAAAGACATCGCGATGGAAGGGCCGAGCGTAAGAATACCGGGCATGATGAGGGAAAGCAGCACGAAAGCAAACACAAATTAAGAAAGCAACGCTTCAAGGACCGCAAGGCTTCACGGCAAGGTGGCTCTGATATCAACAAATCACAAGAATGATGCCTATGCAACTTAAGGATAGACTTAAGAATGACATATTTCATATAATAGGTGACACCGCCGACAGTATGAACCTCGAGGTTTATGTTGTCGGTGGATTCGTGCGCGATATTTTTCTCAATCGCCATTCTGCAGATATCGATTTTGTCACGGTGGGAAGCGGCATTGCACTGGCCGAGGCAGTAGCCGACAGACTCCGACAAAAAAAGCGTCTTACCGTCTATGCAAACTATGGCACGGCGCAAATCAGGCATCGCGATCTTGAACTTGAGTTTGTAGGCGCAAGACGTGAAAGTTATTCAAGAGATTCGCGCAACCCTATAGTAGAGAACGGAACCCTTGATGACGACCAGAAACGGCGTGACTTCACTATTAATGCCATGGCTATATGCCTGAATAAGGAAAGATTCGGCCAACTTGTAGATCCGTTTGGCGGTATTGAAGATATTAACTCGAAGATTATCCGCACGCCTCTTGATCCCGACGTTACGTTCAGTGATGATCCACTGAGGATGATGCGTGCCATCAGATTTGCCACCCAACTGGAATTTGATATTTTGCCGGCCACTTTTGAGGGAATCAGAAGAAACGCTGCAAGGATTGATATAATCACCAAGGAGAGAATCAACGATGAACTGAGCAAGATCATGCGTTCGCGACATCCCTCCATCGGATTCCGGCTTCTTGATGAGAGTGGTCTTCTTGAGAGAATAATGCCTGAACTGCACGCGCTGAAGGGAGTGGAGTCAGTGGGTGGGCGAGCTCACAAGGATAACTTCTACCATACGTTGAAGGTCGTGGATAATGTGGCAGTCCGAAGCGACAACGAATGGCTTCGCTGGGCTGCGTTGCTGCACGACATAGCAAAACCCGTCACTAAAAAGTGGGATGCAGCGCAAGGCTGGACTTTCCACAACCATAATTTCGTCGGGGAGAAAATGGTGCCGCGCATTTTCAAGAATATGAAGATGCCGCTCAACGACAAAATGAAATATGTGCAGAAACTTGTGGGCCTTCACATGCGGCCTCAGCAGGTGGGGGAAGAAGGTGTCAGTGATTCCGGCGTAAGACGTCTTCTCACCGATGCCGGCGACGACGTGGAAGACCTGATGATTCTCGCAGAGTCTGACCTTACTTCAGGAAATCCCGTCAAGGTACGCACCGCCCTCGAAGGCTTTGCCGCTCTGAGGCAGAGAATGATGGAAATTAATGCTGCCGACGACTACAGGAATTGGAAAAACCCCATCAATGGCAATGAAATCATGGAAAGACTTGGAATTCCGCCATCTCAGGAAATCTCAAGGTTGAAGCAGATGGTGAAAGATGCGATTCTCGACGGTTTGATTCCGAACGATCATGATGCAGCATGGAACTATCTGATTGCCCACAAGGATGACTGATTTGACCCAAAAATTGAATTACTTAATCATAACTTAATATACTTAACTTAATATACTTACTAAATTATGTGTGGAATAGTAGGATATGTAGGAGATGCTAATGCCTACGATATTCTTATTAAAGGCTTGCATCGACTTGAATACCGAGGATACGACAGTGCCGGAGTGGCAATGATAAACGGTTCCGGTAAACTTAGTGTGTATAAAACCACAGGTAAGGTTTCCAATCTGGAAGCTTTCTGCAGCGACAAGGATCTCGCCGGTGGCACCGGCATCGCACACACCCGTTGGGCCACGCACGGCGAGCCGTCGGATTGCAACGCACATCCCCATTTCAGCGAGGATGGCGAGATTGCCCTCGTGCACAACGGCACTATAGAGAATTATAAGGTATTGAAAGACGCTCTTATTGCAAATGGCTGTACGTTCTGTTCGGAAACCGATACAGAAGTCCTTGTTCAGCTTATTGAATATATAAAGAAGCACAACAATTGTTCGCTTCTCGATGCAGTGCGCGAGGCCTTGCGTCAGGTCGTGGGCGCCTATGCCATTGCTATCATAGACAAGACTAATCCCGACACAATCATCGCCGCCCGCAAGAGTTCTCCGCTCGTGATTGGAATAGGGGAGGGCGAGATGTTCATCGGTTCTGATGCCACGCCAATTGTGGAACACACCAAGGAGGTCGTATATCTGAATGATAATGAGATTGCGGTGGTTTCAAAAAACGAACCGCTGAAAATCATCAATCTCGACAATGAGAAGGCTAAGGTTGACGTGAAGACTCTCGAACTGTCAATATCTCAACTCGAAAAAGGAGGGTATCCTCATTTCATGCTCAAGGAAATTTTCGAGCAGCCTGTCACTCTCCGTGATTGTATCCGTGGCCGTGTGGTTAAAAAGGGCAGGGATGTCATTATCAGCGGTGTGCTCGACAGCAAGGATAAATTTCTCAATGCAAAGAGGATTATCATCGTCGCTTGTGGCACCTCATGGCATGCTGCATTGATTGGAAAATACCTGATTCAGGACATGTGCCGCATTCCTGTAGAGGTGGAGTATGCAAGCGAGTTCAGATACAGCAATCCGGTCATCGACGACCGCGACCTCGTGATTGCAATCTCCCAGAGCGGCGAGACCGCTGACACACTCGCTGCCATTCAGATGGCACGTGAGGCCGGTGCTTACGTATATGGCATCAGCAATGTCGTTGGCAGCTCTATCCCGCGCAATACTGATTCTGGCACATATATTCATGTTGGACCGGAGATAGGTGTGGCATCCACAAAGGCCTTTACCGGACAGGTGATGGTGCTGACCCTTCTTGCCATGGCTGTGGCTGAGCTCAAAGGTACGATGCCGAAGGAAAAGCTTGTTGAGTTGGGACAGGAGGTGCTGAAGATTCCGGCTTTCGTGAAGCAGACCCTCGAACTTAATGATCAGATCGAGCGCCTGTCGCTAATATTCACATACGCCCACAATTTCCTTTATCTCGGTCGCGGCTACAGTTATCCCGTTGCTCTCGAGGGAGCCCTGAAGCTTAAGGAAATTTCATATATTCATGCCGAAGGATACCCTGCCGCTGAAATGAAGCATGGCCCCATCGCTCTTATTGATGCCGAGATGCCTACGGTCATCATTGCACCCAACGACCACCTGTATGAGAAAATAGTCAGCAACGTCCAGCAGGTAAAGGCCCGTCAAGGCAGCGTAATCGCTATCGTCACCGAAGGCGACAAGGAAATCCGTAACATAGCCGACCACGTGATTGAGGTCCCGGATGTGCCGGAGTGTCTCACTCCGATCATCACCAGCATCCCCCTGCAGCTGCTTTCATATTATATTGCCATCAACAAGGGTAAAAATGTGGATATGCCGCGCAATCTTGCAAAATCCGTCACTGTGGAATAGTAAAAACAAAAAAAATAGGGGTGCGGATGAATTTTTTTGCTGAAAAATTTTGTGCATCCAAAAATTTGTTGTAACTTTGCACTCGGTTTCGGGACAATCCCACCGCGGACGCGAAACGAAGCCGATTTTTGCCTCTTTAGCTCAGTTGGCCAGAGCACGTGATTTGTAATCTCGGGGTCGTTGGTTCGAATCCGACAAGAGGCTCAAGATAGAAGAACAATGAAATTCTTAGGGCGAATACCAGAGTGGCCAAATGGGGCAGACTGTAAATCTGCTGGTTTATACCTTCGGTGGTTCGAATCCATCTTCGCCCACAATTTTGCGGAAGTAGCTCAGTTGGTAGAGCATTAGCCTTCCAAGCTAAGGGTCGCGAGT
>JAMPAV010000001.1:698437-737201 GCA_023667055.1 Muribaculum sp.
TCGGTCACGTTGACCACGGTAAGACTACTCTTACTGCTGCCATCACTAAGGTGCTCGCTGAAAAAGGTCTCTCTGAGGTTCGTTCATTCGACTCAATTGACAACGCTCCTGAGGAGAAAGAACGTGGTATCACAATCAATACCGCACACGTAGAATATCAGACCGCTAACCGCCACTACGCACACGTGGACTGCCCGGGACACGCCGACTATGTGAAGAACATGGTAACAGGTGCTGCTCAGATGGACGGTGCTATCATCGTGGTTGCTGCTACTGACGGTCCGATGCCCCAGACTCGTGAGCACATCCTTCTCGCCCGTCAGGTGAACGTGCCTGCACTCGTGGTTTTCATGAACAAGTGCGACATGGTTGACGACCCCGAAATGCTTGAGCTCGTTGAAATGGATATGCGCGACCTCCTCGCTCAGTACGAATATGACGGTGACAACACTCCTATCATCCAGGGTTCTGCTCTCGGCGCACTTAACGGTGAACCGCAGTGGGTAGAGAAAGTGATGGAACTTATGGACGCTGTTGACACTTGGATTCCGCTTCCTCCGCGCGACGTTGATAAACCATTCCTTATGCCTGTTGAGGACGTGTTCTCAATCACTGGCCGTGGTACTGTGGCTACAGGCCGTATCGAGGCTGGTAAGGTAAAGGTAGGCGACGAAGTTCAGATCCTTGGTCTTGGTGCCGACAAGAAGTCTGTCGTAACTGGTGTTGAGATGTTCCGTAAGATTCTTGACGAAGGTGAAGCCGGCGACAATGTAGGTCTTCTTCTCCGTGGTATCGACAAGAACGAAATCAAGCGTGGTATGGTTATCTGCCACCCGGGACAGGTTAAGCCTCACGATCACTTCAAGGCTCAGGTTTATATCCTGAAGAAAGAAGAAGGTGGCCGTCACACTCCGTTCCACAACAAATATCGTCCTCAGTTCTACATCCGTACACTTGACGTGACAGGTGAAATCACTCTTCCTGAAGGAACTGAAATGGTTATGCCCGGCGACAACGTTGAGATCGACGTTAAGCTCATCACTCCGGTGGCTTGCGACAAGGGTCTTCGTTTCGCTATCCGTGAAGGTGGCCGCACCGTTGGTTCAGGTCAGATCACTTCAATCGTTGAAGACTAATTCTGATAAATATAATAGGGGTCTTGAAATACAGACCCCTTACATACGGGAATAGCTCAGTCGGTAGAGCACTGGTCTCCAAAACCAGGTGTCGGGAGTTCGAGCCTCTCTTCCCGTGCTAAAAAGAAATCAAAATGAATATAGTAAAAGACTTAAGGGAATCCTACGATGAACTCGTTCATAAGGTTTCCTGGCCGACTCGAAAAAATCTTGTTAATTCCGCAGTGCTCGTGCTGATTGCTTCCATCATTATAGCAGTGTTCATCTGGGCAGTTGACAAGATATTCAGTTTACTGATGGAGACTATATATTCTATTAGTTTCTAATCTTAAATGTAGGTTTCAATGGCTGAGAGAAAATTTGAATGGTACGTGCTTCGTGCCATTTCCGGTAAAGAGGCCAAGGTGAAGGAAGTGCTTGATGCTGCCATCAAGAATACCGACCTTGGAAAGTATGTATCGGAGGTTTTGATTCCTACCGAAAAGGTCTATGTCACTCGCTCAGGCAAAAAGGTTGTCAAAGATCGTACGCTCTTCAGCGGTTATGTGTTTGTAAAATGCATTCTCACTGGAGAGGTTCAGTATGAACTGCGCAACACCAGTAATGTGATTGATTTCCTTCGCGGCCGCGCCAAGAATTCGGAACCCGAGTCGCTCCGCGAAAGCGAGGTTATGAACATGCTGGGAGCTGCTGATGCTCTTAACGACTCTCCTGAATCATCCGACGATGCTTATTTCGCAGGTGAGGCTGTTAAGGTCATTTCTGGACCTTTCTCCGGTTTCTCCGGAGTAATAAAGGAGGTGAGCAGAGAGACTCAGAAACTGAAGGTTGAGGTTAAGATCTTTGGTCGTCCCACAGACCTCGAGTTGGAATATTCCCAAGTGGAAAGAGAATGAATGTGATTGGTCGTCTGATGTTACGCAGTCGGCTTTTTATATGAGTTCTCAAGAGAAAATCAATTTTTAAAGTATTTAACAAAATGGCTAAAGAAATTGCTGGACAGATCAAATTGCAGATTAAGGGCGGTGCGGCAAACCCGTCGCCTCCGGTAGGACCGGCTCTCGGTTCGAAGGGTATAAACATCATGGAATTCTGCAAGCAGTTCAATGCCCGTACCCAAGATAAGGCCGGTAAGGTTCTTCCTGTCGTTATCACTTACTATTCAGACAAGAGTTTCGACTTTGTAGTGAAGACTCCTCCGGTAGCAGTGCAACTCAAGGAAGTGGCTAAACTCAAGAGTGGATCAGCTCAGCCTAACCGTAAGAAAGTGGCTGAAATCACTTGGGAACAGGTGAAGACTATTGCTGAAGACAAGATGCCTGATTTGAACTGTTTCACTTTGGACTCGGCGATGCGTATGGTTGCCGGCACAGCTAGAAGCATGGGTATCACCGTCAAAGGAGCATTCCCTGAACTTAACTAATACTTCAATACGAAATGGGAAAACTGACAAAAAATCAAAAGTTGGCTCTGTCGAAGATTGAAGCTGGGAAAGCATATACTTTGGCAGAAGCTGCTGAAAAGGTAAAGGAAATCACTTATACCAAATTTGACGCTTCTCTTGATATCGATGTCCGTCTGGGCGTTGACCCGCGTAAGGCTGACCAGATGGTGCGTGGCGTAGTTTCGCTGCCTCATGGCACCGGTAAGGAAGTAAGAGTGCTTGTACTCTGCAATCCTGATGCCGAAGCGGCTGCTAAAGAAGCCGGTGCTGACTATGTTGGCCTCGACGAGTATCTTCAGAAAATTAAAGGCGGTTGGACTGATGTAGATGTTATCATCACTCAGCCTTCTGTAATGGGTAAACTTGGCCCTCTCGGTCGTATCCTCGGTCCTCGCGGACTGATGCCTAACCCAAAGAGCGGTACAGTGACTATGGATGTCGCTAAGGCTGTCAAGGAAGTTAAGCAGGGTAAGATCGACTTCAAGGTTGACAAAACCGGTATCGTGCACGCTTCTATCGGCAAGGTTTCCTTCGATCCGAAGGCTATGCGCGAAAACGCCAAGGAGTTTATCAACACTTTGATTAAGCTTAAACCCGCAACTGCTAAAGGTACATACATCAAGAGCATCTATCTTTCAAGCACCATGAGCCCCGGTGTGAAGGTTGACACTAAGAGCATAGATGAATAACCCTCAAAACGACACTCAAGATGAAGAAAGAAGATAAGACTCTGCTGATTGAAAAGATCGGCGATACTCTTAAAGAGTACAGTTGCGTTTATCTCGTTCAGTCCTCTGGCCTGAATGCAGAGAAAACAAGCGCTCTACGTCGCGCTTGCTTCCAGGACGGCATCAAGATGATGTGTGTCAAAAATACCCTTCTCAAGAAGGCTTTTGAGGCAAGCGAAATCGACTACTCCGAACTTTACGGCCTTCTTCACGGCGAAACTACACTTCTGCTCTCCAACGTGGGTAATGCTCCCGCAAAGATGATCAAGAAGTTCCGTGACAAAAAGGAAACTCTCCCTGCTCTTAAGGGAGCCTTCGTAGAGGAAAGCGTTTATGTCGGCGAGGACATGTTGGATACCCTGGCCGCCATCAAGAGCAAGAACGAACTTATCGCAGATGTTGTGGCTCTGCTGCAATCGCCTGCTAAGAATGTTATCTCAGCCCTCAATAGTGGCGCCGGAAAACTTCACGGTATTCTGGAAACTCTATCCAACAAAGAATAATCAACATTGTAAAATAAATAAAAAACTATACAAAAATGGCAGATTTGAAAGCATTTGCAGAACAGCTCGTAAACCTCACTGTAAAGGAAGTAAACGAACTCGCTCAGATCCTCAAGGACGAATACGGTATCGAACCCGCAGCTGCAGCTGTTGCAGTAGCAGCCGGTCCGGCAGCTGGCGCTCCCGCAGCTGAAGAAAAAACTAACTTTGACGTTGTCCTCAAAGCAGCAGGCGCAAGCAAACTCGCTGTCGTTAAGCTCGTGAAGGAACTCACCGGCCTTGGTCTTAAGGAAGCTAAGGAACTCGTTGACGGCGCACCCAGCGTAGTTAAAGAGCAGCTCCCGAAGGCTGACGCAGAGGGTCTCAAGAAGCAGCTCGAAGATGCTGGTGCTGAAGTTGAACTTAAGTAATACAGCTATAAGATCGTAATTCCCCCGCTGAGTGTGGGGGAATTACACATTTTATATTCCATAGTGCGTTGATATGTCGGGTTTCCCTGCTTGTCATGCAGCCGGCGCCTTTCGTATCTCGCAGATTTTCAGATTCCATCGCTTTGTGATTGGCAGTCTGAAAATTATTTGTGTATTATAACGTATGCTTTTTTTAGCGATTTAATTGTTTTTACACAAAATTAACACTTTTTAAAAGATTTAGGAGCGATTTTCGCTTCTCTTATTTGGCTTGCCAACAGATAAATCTTATTTTATGTCAAAGAATACAAATGCAAAACCTCGCGTTAACTTCGCGTCTGTGAAGAATCCGTATCCATTCCCGGATTTCCTTGAGGTGCAGCTGAAATCCTTCAGGGATTTCCTTCAGCTTGATACTCCGCCCGAGAATAGAAAGAACGAAGGTCTATACAAGGTGTTCTCAGAAAATTTCCCCATTGCTGACACTCGCAACAACTTCGTGCTCGAATTTCTTGACTATTATATCGACCCTCCTCGCTACACTATCGACGAATGCTTCGAAAGAGGTCTTACCTACAGTGTGCCTCTTAAGGCTAAGTTGAAACTTTATTGCACGGATCCTGACCATGAGGATTTCGCTACAAGTATTCAGGATGTATATCTGGGTCCTATCCCTTATATGACTGATCAGGGCACTTTCATCATCAACGGTGCTGAACGCGTTGTGGTTTCTCAGCTCCACCGTTCACCCGGTGTGTTCTTCGGCCAAAGCATGCATGCCAATGGCACCAAGCTTTATTCCGCTCGTATCATACCTTTCAGGGGCAGCTGGATTGAGTTCGCCACCGACATCAACAACGTGATGTATGCCTACATCGACCGCAAGAAGAAACTTCCTGTCACCACTTTGCTTCGTGCCATCGGTCTTGAGAGCGATAAGGATATTCTTCAGGTGTTCAATCTTGCTGAAGAGATAAAAGTTACAAAATCTAATCTCACCAAGGTCATCGGCCGTAAACTTGCGGCACGTGTGCTCAAGTCATGGGTGGAGGATATCAGTAGCGACGATATCGGTGAAGTGATGACCATCGAACGCAACGAGGTTGTGGTGGACCGTGGCGTTGCTATTACGGAAGACAATATTGATGCAATTCTCGAGTCAGGCGTTAAGACGATTGTGCTCGAGAAGGAAGACGTTAATGCAATAGATTTCAGCATCATTTTCAATACGCTCTCTAAGGATAGTTCCAACTCGGAGACTGAGGCCATTCAGTATATTTACCGTCAGCTGCGCAACGCAGAGCCGCCAGATGACGCTTCTGCTCGCGAGGTAATCCAGAATCTGTTCTTCAGCGAGAAGAGATACGACCTTGGCGATGTGGGTCGCTACAGAATCAATAAGAAGCTTTCTCTCACCACTCCGATGGATGTGAGGGTGCTCACTCGCGAGGACATAGTGGAGATTATCAAATATCTCATCGAGTTGATCAATAACAAGAGCGAGGTCGATGATATCGACCACCTTTCCAACCGTCGTGTGCGTACTGTTGGCGAGCAGCTCTATAACCAGTTCAATATTGGTCTCGCACGCATGAGCCGCACCATTCGCGAGAGAATGAATGTCCGCGACAATGAAGTGTTCACCCCGACTGATCTTATCAACGCCAAGACTATTTCCGGCGTTATCAACTCGTTCTTCGGCACAGATGCACTTTCACAGTTCATGGACCAGACCAATCCGCTTGCAGAGATTACCCACAAGCGTCGTCTTTCGGCACTCGGTCCCGGCGGTCTGAGCCGCGAGCGTGCCGGATTTGAGGTGCGCGACGTGCATTATACCCATTATGGACGTCTCTGTCCGATCGAGACCCCTGAAGGTCCTAACATCGGTCTGATTTCGTCTCTCTGTGTCTATGCGAAGATCAATAATCTCGGTTTCATCGAGACTCCCTATAGAAAGGTGGAAAATAGTGTGGTGGATCTCAACAACGACGACGTGATCTATCTCACAGCCGAGATGGAGGAAGGACTCAACATCGCTCAGGGCAACGCACCACTTAACGACGACGGCAGCTTCATCCGCGACAAGGTGAAGGCTCGCCAGGATGCGGATTTCCCTATCGTTCCTCCTTCCGACATCAAGCTTATGGATGTAGCTCCTATTCAGATTGCTTCGATCGCAGCATCTCTGATTCCCTTCCTTGAGCATGACGACGCCAACCGTGCATTGATGGGATCCAACATGATGCGTCAGGCCGTGCCTCTGATGCGTAGCGAGGCTCCAATCGTGGGCACCGGTATTGAGGGACAGCTGATTCGCGACTCACGCACTCAGATCATGGCTGAGGGCAATGGCGAAATTGAATATGTGGATGCCACCACTATCCGCATCAACTATGACCGCACCGACGACGAAGAGTTTGTGGAATTTGAGCCTGCTCTTAAAGAATACAGAATCCCGAAGTTCCGCCGCACCAATCAGGGTACTACAATCGACTTGCGCCCTATTTGTGAGGTAGGTCAGAAAGTGAAGAAAGGTGATATCCTCACTGAGGGATATTCCACTGAAAACGGAGAACTCGCACTCGGCCGCAACCTCAAGGTGGCGTTCATGCCTTGGAAAGGCTACAACTATGAGGATGCCATCGTGCTCAACGAGCGCATGGTGAAAGAGGATATACTCACATCTGTCCATGTCGATGAATATACCCTTGAGGTGCGCGAGACAAAACGCGGCATGGAGGAACTCACTTCCGATATCCCGAATGTCAGCGAAGACGCCACAAAGGATCTCGACGAAAGAGGCATTATCCGTGTGGGCGCTTACGTGGTGCCGGGCGACATAATGATTGGTAAGATTACTCCCAAGGGCGAGAGCGATCCCACTCCCGAAGAAAAACTTCTCCGCGCCATATTTGGCGACAAGGCCGGTGAAGTGAAGGATGCTTCCCTTAAGGCAAGTCCCTCGCTGAAGGGCGTGGTGATCGGCACCAACCTTTTCTCGAAGGCTGTCAAGTCAAAGACCAACCGTAAGGCCCTTCAGGAACAGACCGAGGCTCTCGAACATGAATACCATGAGCGTCTCGATGCTCTTAAGGAAATTATGATTGGCAAGATGGAGACCCTCCTGAAAGGTCAGGTATCTGCCGGAGTGAAAGACTTCCTCGGTGACGAAATAGTCGCTGCCGGACAGAAGTTCAACGGTGTCAACTGGGCCGACTTCAAATATGAGACAGTCAACCTCAGCAACTGGACTGATGACGAGCGTATCAACGGCATGATCGTGAAACTCGTCACCAATTATCTTCGCAAGTCGAAGGAAATCGACAGCGAGCTACGTCGCCGCAAGTTTGACATCACCATCGGTGATGAACTTCCCTCGGGAATCATGCAGATGGCAAAGGTATATATCGCCAAGAAGCGCAAGATCGGTGTGGGCGACAAGATGGCAGGCCGCCATGGCAACAAGGGTATTGTGTCGCGAGTCGTGCGTCAGGAAGATATGCCGTTCCTTGAGGACGGTACTCCCGTCGATATCGTGCTTAACCCTCTGGGTGTGCCTTCACGTATGAACCTCGGTCAGATTTTTGAGACAGTGCTCGGATGGGCCGGACGTGAACTCGGCGAGAAATTCGCAACCCCGATTTTCGACGGTGCAAGCCTTGATGATCTCAACGAGTGGACCGACAAAGCCGGTCTCCCGCGTTATGGCAAGACTTATCTCTACGACGGCGGCACAGGCGACCGCTTTGACCAGCCCGCCACTGTAGGTGTCATCTATATGCTTAAGCTTGGCCACATGGTGGAAGACAAGATGCACGCTCGTTCAATCGGTCCGTACTCTCTCATCACCCAGCAGCCCCTCGGCGGTAAGGCCCAGTTCGGTGGTCAGCGTTTTGGTGAGATGGAGGTTTGGGCACTCGAGGCTTTCGGTGCAAGCCATATCCTTCAGGAAATCCTCACCATTAAATCTGATGATGTCAACGGTCGTAGCAAAGCATACGAGGCAATTGTCAAAGGAGACCCGATGCCTAACCCCGGAATTCCTGAGTCTCTCAATGTGTTGCTCCATGAGCTTCGCGGTCTCGGACTGAGCGTGACCCTCGACTGATAATATGATGTAAAAAAGGATTTAAGGTTAGGGTTTTGCCAACAATCAAAATCGCCAATAAAGATTTTGCCAACAGTCTAAACCCTAAACTCTAAACCCTAAACTAAAATAGAAAACCTATGGCTTTCAAAAGAGATAATAAGATAAAGACCAATTTCACCAAGATCACAATCGGACTCGCTTCGCCCGAGAAAATCAAGGAGATGTCAAGCGGAGAGGTTCTCAAACCGGAGACCATCAACTACCGCACATATAAGCCCGAACGCGACGGCCTTTTCTGCGAGAAAATCTTCGGCCCCGTGAAGGATTATGAATGCCATTGCGGCAAATACAAGCGAATCCGCTACAAGGGTATCGTCTGCGACCGCTGTGGTGTGGAGGTCACCGAGAAGAAAGTTCGCCGCGAGCGCATGGGACATATCGAACTCGTTGTCCCCGTGGCTCATATATGGTATTTCCGTTCTCTTCCCAACAAAATCGGGTATCTTCTTGGCCTTCCATCGAAGAAACTCGATGCTGTGATCTACTATGAGCGTTATGTAGTGCTCCAGCCGGGTGCTGCTGCCGGTATCGCCACCGACACCCGCGACGGCGAGAAACTTGCTGCAAAGGATGCAGGCAAGGAACTGGCGCGTCTTGATTTGCTCTCTGAGGAGGAATATCTCGACATCCTTGACAAACTTCCCGAAGGCAATCAGCTTCTGCCCGATGATGACCCCAACAAGTTCATCGCAAAGATGGGTGCCGAGGCCGTCTATGAGCTGCTCCAAAATATCGACCTCGAGGCTCTTGCAGCCGATTTGCGCGACCGCGCTCATCGCGAGGGTTCTCAGCAGCGTAAGACTGAGGCCCTGAAGCGTCTTCAGGTGGTGAATTCATTCCTTGCTTCCAAGAATGTAAACAAGCCGGAATGGATGGTGCTTAAGGCTATACCGGTTATTCCGCCGGAACTTCGCCCGCTCGTGCCGCTCGATGGCGGTCGTTTCGCTACTTCCGACCTTAACGACCTGTATCGCCGCGTGATTATCCGCAACAACCGTCTGAAACGCCTCATCGAGATTAAGGCCCCGGAGGTGATTCTCCGCAATGAGAAGCGTCTGCTTCAGGAGGCCGTTGACTCACTTCTCGACAACTCCCGTAAGGCATCGGCTGTGAAAAGCGATGTGAATCGTCCGCTCAAATCCCTGTCCGACTCTCTGAAAGGCAAGCAGGGCCGTTTCCGCCAGAATCTTCTCGGTAAGCGTGTCGATTACTCAGCCCGTTCGGTTATCGTCGTTGGCCCTGAGCTCAAGATGCACGAATGCGGTATTCCTAAACTGATGGCTGCCGAACTCTACAAGCCTTTCGTGATCCGCAAGCTCATCGAGCGAGGCATCGTGAAGACTGTCAAGAGCGCAAAGAAGATTGTGGATCGCAAGGAACCCGTAGTTTGGGATATCCTCGAGCATGTGATGAAAGGTCATCCGGTTCTACTCAACCGCGCCCCGACACTTCACCGCCTTGGTATTCAGGCCTTCCAGCCCAAGATGATCGAGGGCAAGGCTATCCAGCTCCATCCGCTCGCGTGCACTGCGTTCAACGCTGACTTCGACGGCGACCAGATGGCTGTGCACTTGCCGCTTGGCAACGAGGCTATCCTCGAGGCTCAGATGCTGATGCTCGGTGCCCACAACATCCTTAACCCTGCCAATGGCGCTCCTATCACCGTGCCTTCACAGGACATGGTGCTTGGACTTTACTACATCACAAAACTACGTCCCGGCACAAAAGGAGAGGGCACAAAGTTTTATGGCCCGGAAGAGGCTGAAATTGCCTACAATGAAGGTCGCCTCGACCTCCATGCCCCCGTCACAGTGCTTGTAGATGACGTTGATGAAGATGGCAACCCTGTTAAGGTCCTGAAAGAGAACACCTCCGTAGGTCGTGTGCTCTTCAATCAGTATGTGCCCAAGGAAATCGGATACGTAAATGAGATTATCTCTAAGAAATCTCTAAGAAATATCATCACCAAGGTGATCAAGACTTGTGGTGTGACCCGTTCCGCACAGTTCCTCGATGATATCAAGAACCTTGGCTACAAGATGGCATTCCGCGGTGGCCTGTCGTTCAACCTTGGCGACGTCATCATTCCGAAGGAGAAGGCTGAATATGTAGCTGAGGGCAACGCCCAGGTGGAGGAAATCCTCATGAACTATCAGATGGGTATGATCACCGGCAACGACCGTTACAACCAGGTGATCGATGTCTGGACAAATGTCAACGCGAAACTCGCCAACACCCTGATGAAGCAGATGGAGGAAGACCAGCAGGGATTCAACTCTGTGTATATGATGCTCGACTCCGGTGCCCGTGGTTCTAAGGACCAGATTCGTCAGCTGTCCGGTATGCGTGGTCTTATGGCAAAGCCGCAGAAAGCCGGTGCCGAAGGCGGTCAGATCATCGAGAACCCGATTCTCGCAAACTTCAAGGAGGGTCTGAGCGTGCTCGAATACTTCATCTCCACCCACGGTGCCCGTAAGGGTCTTGCCGATACCGCGCTTAAGACTGCCGATGCCGGTTATCTTACCCGTCGTCTTGTCGATGTGGCACACGATGTCATCATCAACGAGGAAGACTGTGGCACTCTCCGCGGACTTGTCTGCACCGAAATCAAGAACAACGAGGAAGTCGTTGCCACTCTTTCAGAGCGTATTCTCGGTCGAGTGTCCGTCCACGATGTTCATGACCCCCACGACGACTCCATCATCTTCGTCCATGCCGGTGAGGAAATTACCGAGGCTATTGCCGAGAAGATCGAGAACTCTGCCATCGAATCTGTTGAGATTCGTTCGGTGCTCACCTGCGAGTCGAAGAAGGGTGTATGCGCCAAATGTTATGGCCGTAACCTCTCCAACCACCGCATGGTGCAGAAAGGCGAGGCTGTCGGCGTAATCGCTGCTCAGTCCATCGGTGAACCGGGTACTCAGCTTACACTTCGTACCTTCCACGTCGGTGGTGTGGCAGGTAACGTTTCTGCCGTCAAGGATGTCACCGCCCGCCACGACGGTCGCCTTGAATTTGAGGAACTCCGCACCATCAAAGACAAAGATGGAGTCGATATCGTTGTAGGTCGTATGGGTGAGATGCGTATCATAGAGCCAAAGAGCGGTATGGTGCTGACAAATGCCAACATCCCCTACGGTTCGCACCTCTATTTCAAGGATGGCGACATGGTCAAGAAGGGCGACATGATTTGCGAATGGGACCCGTTCAATGCCGTTATCGTTGCTGAGGAAGGTGGTCGCGTTCAGTTTGAGAATGTCGAGGAAGGTGTCACCTATCGTGTGGAGACCGACGAGGCTTCAGGTATGCGTGATAAGATCATGATCGAATCAAAGGACCGCAACAAGGTTCCGGCTGCCCATCTTATCGATAAGGATGGCATAGAGATTCGCAGCTACTCACTCCCTGTTGGTGCCCACCTCTTCATCAATGAAGGTGAGGAAATCACCCCGGGTCAGGTCATCGTGCGTATCCCGCGTGCTGCTGGCAATGCCGGAGACATCACCGGTGGTCTGCCGCGTGTCACAGAGCTCTTCGAGGCCCGCAACCCGAGCAACCCCGCTGTGGTCAGTGAAATCGACGGTGAGGTTAAGTTTGGAAAGATCAAGCGCGGTAACCGTGAGATCACTGTCACCTCCAAGCTTGGCGAGAAGAAAGAATATCTTGTGCCCCTGTCGAAGCAGATCCTTGTTCAGGAAAACGACTATGTGCGTGCCGGAACACCCCTTTCCGACGGTGCCGTTACCCCGAGCGATATCCTCAATATCAAAGGCCCGACAGCCGTGCAGGAATATATTGTGAATGAGGTTCAGGACGTTTACCGTATGCAGGGTGTGAAGATCAACGACAAGCACTTTGAGGTTATCGTGCGTCAGATGATGCGCAAAGTCAATATCCTTGATCCGGGCGACACCCGCTTCCTTGAGCAACAGATTGTGGATAAACGCGACTTCATGGAAGAGAACGATGCCATCTGGGGCAAGAAGGTAATCACCGATGCCGGTGACTCCACCAACTACCGTGCCGGACAGATCATCACCCAGCGCAAACTCCGCGATGAGAACTCTTCTCTGAAGCATAAGGATCTCAAGACAATGGAGGTTCGCGACGCGATGCCCGCAACATCCGAACAGGTGCTTCAGGGTATTACCCGCGCTGCACTTCAGACCTCAAGCTTCATGAGCGCCGCATCCTTCCAGGAGACAACAAAGGTTCTCAACGAGGCTGCCATCAACGGCAAGACCGACTACCTTGAAGGCATGAAGGAAAACGTGATTTGCGGACACCTCATTCCGGCCGGAACGGGTCTGCGCGAATACAACAAGATTGTAGTGGCCAACAAAGACGAACTCGCTGCCATGAACATCACCGACGACTACGCATCGGTGGTGGTCAACGAAGGCATTCAGCTCGAAAAGACCGAAGCCAACGCATAAAAAATACAATAATCAATACATCAAAAAGGAGGCAGACCCCACCCGGATCTGCCTCTTTTTCGTCTATTCCCAAAAGAAAAGTGCAGAATTATTTGCTTAAAAAGTCATCTCCCTGCAAATTGCACAATTATTTATTGCGATTACTATAAATTGTCAACGCAGCCCGAAGGGCTGATTCGTGTGAGAATCCACTGGGTAAAAGTGCTATTGTCAACGCAGCCCGGAGGACTGATTTGTGTGAGAATCCACTGGGTAAAAGTACTATTGTCATCGCAGCCCGGAGGGCTGATTTGTGTGAAAAACCCCGGGCTTCAAGCCCTGGGAGTCCAATACAGAAGCACTAGCAGTCCCGGAGGGACGCCTCGTGAAAAATGCGCAATATTTCTTGCGTTATCTATAAATGTGCATTTTCTATCGCATGGATGGGAGTGATTTTGACTCCAAAAAGTCGTCGCCTCCGCAGGAGACCGATTTATCAGTAACCGGGCACACCGAAACGCAAGTGGAGGTGTACCCGGCTACCAATCTCAGCCACTGGTATCCGCAGGATACCGATTTACACCCAATATTTCAAGAAAAGTGCGGAATTAGTTGCTTAAATCATCAGAAAAGTGTATTTTTAGGTTGCAAAAGTCATGGAAAAGTGTATTTTTATGTAGCAAAAAACATGGAAAAGTGTATGGATATGCTTTATAGAAAAATAAAATCTCCTATAAATGAATTTTATACGACATGATTCCATCCAACATGGAGAATAAAACTATACCAAAGACGGTGTCACCTACATGCCCATCTACTACGTCATGGGCTTCCGCGCTCTTCAGGGCGACCCAACCCAGCTCCTATAGGTAACGCACAAGTATTAGTGCAAAATACACATTGTAGGGACATGCCTTTGGCATGTTTGCTTTTCAATGCCACCTGCCATAGGCATCTCCTTGCAAGTTGCACAATTTTTGTGATTACTACAAATTGTCAACTTAGCCCGGAGGGCTGATTTGTGTGAGAATCCACCGGGTAAAAGTGCTATTGTCATCGCAGCCCGGAGGGCTGATTCGTGTGAAAACCCCGGGCTTCAAGCCCGGGGAGTGATACCCTCACAAGCACCCGCAGTCCCGGAGGGACTTCTTGTGAAAAAGAGAACATCCTCAAATAAGAAGAGATCAGCCCCAGGAAAATAAAGTTCTCACTGATCGGGAGAATGCATTGTTGGAAAAGCCGGAATCAAAGCTTCACATCTCCGCTGGTTGTTTCCGGGCTCTGTCCTTTTTTGCAAAGATAATGTTTTATTTGATATAAAACAAGTTTTCATCTCGCAAAGTTGCATAAATCAAACTCTTTTCATTTTCCGCAGGAAGCACTCAAGGGTGTTGACCATCAGGCAGGCGCGTGTCATTGGTCCAAGACCGCCCGGCACCGGGGTGATGACCGACGCTATTTCCTTCACATTCTCAAAGTCAACGTCGCCGCATAGCTTGCCGGTCTCCGGATTGCGGTTGACGCCCACGTCCATAACGGCAGCTCCGGGCTTCACCATGTCGGCGGTCACGAATTTCGGTCGTCCGATTGCCACCACCAATATGTCGGCCTGTCGCGTCACTTCGCCAAGGTCTTTGGTGCGGCTGTGTGCCATAGTCACCGTTGCATTGTGGTCCAGAAGCAGCTTCGAGGTGGGAAGTCCCACGATGTTGCTTCTCCCTATCACCACTGCCTTTTTACCTTCTATCTCCACGCCGGCTTCCTCGAGCATCATGATGATGCCCTGCGGCGTGCAAGGGAGCAGGCATTCCTGTTTCTGCCACAGTGAAGCCACATTTAGGGGGTGAAAACCATCCACGTCCTTTTCCCTCGAGATTGCCTCAATCACCTTTGCCTCGCTGATGTGCTTGGGTAGGGGTAGCTGCACGAGGAGTCCATCTACGCTGTCGTCGGCGTTAAGTTCCGCTATTTTCGCGAGAAGCTCCTCCTCGCTCACTGTGTCGGGATATTTAAGTGTTGTGTTCTTGAATCCCACTTCGCCACAGTCGCGGGCCTTACCCGTCACGTATGACACACTTCCCGGGTCCTCGCCAACGAGAATCACCACCAGGTGAGGCACACGTCCATATTTAGCCTCGCATTCCTTCACTCTCTCGGCCACTCCCTGCTTCACCTTCTTCGCAAGTGCCGTTCCGCTTACTATTTCACCCATCGTTCTGTAAAAGTGTAATTTTTCTTTTTTGCAAAATTAGTATATATTTTTCTAATCAACAAAAAAAATCGGGTATTAATGAAGATTTTCATTTTTTTATTGTATCGTTTTAATTTGAACAGCTACTTACTTAAAAATTATTACCCAAAATGGAAAATCGGGTGGGGTAATTTTTTTGCGAACCCATTTCCATCCTCAAGCGTTTTAACTTTGGGATATTGATGCTTATGTCAGTGTCGCTAATGTCATTGATATTTGTTACTGTGCTCCGCAAGCATTGCGGAGGCTTAAGGCATTCCTTAACTCTTAACTCTTTTAACCGAATACAATGTTAGGATATATATCTGTCGGGGTGTTTATCGATGGCGGCTATTATGCCAAGGTGAACAGAGCCCTAAAAAAAAGTGAAAATTCAATAATCAGAGTGAAGTCGCTTTTCGACTTCATCACATTCCGTCTTGCCATGGAGGAAGATGTGGACCAGTCTGATTGCCAGATCACCGAAGCTCATTATTTTCGTGGACGTTATCGCGTGAAAGAGGCTTACGACAAGAAGTTGCTTTACAACGAGCGTAAGTTTGAAGACACCCTCATTGAGAATGATGTCATCTTCCACTATAAGCATCTCCGCGAGGTGGAGAAGGATGGGGTAGTGCAGGTGGTTGAGAAGGGCGTGGATGTCTGGTTTGCACTGGAGGCTTACGAACTTGCCACATTTCGCAAATTCGACTATGTGGTGCTCATCACCGGCGATGCCGACCATGAGATGCTTGTGCGCAAACTGAAGGCTCTAAAGATAAAGACAGTGTTGCTCACTTGGAATCTAACCGATGTTGATGCCACATCTCCTTTGCTTAAGGAAGAAGCAGGTCATCACTGGGAACTATCACATATCATCTACGACCATCCCGGCCTTCAGGACAACCTGCTCTATCGCTTGAAAGAGCCGGCTGCAATGATAGGCAATGAATTTTAACCTTATAGGGACGTGCCTTCGGCACGTAGTGTATGATTGTTTCAAAAATACATGAGTAGGATCTTGCATTACATAAAATTAAGAAGCCTTCCCATTTTGGAAAGGCTTCCCTGCTATTAGATTAGTTGTTTGAATTATTTCTATCTTTTTGGGACGGCGGCGGAGATTGTTAGGTTTTTCATTCGATTGTTCTAATCGTAAAAGGTTAGCAAAAGATTGTTATTAGGCGTTTCAGGTTTTGTTGTATTAGGTCCTCCGCCGCTCGCATGGTCTTTCACAAGACCGTCCCTTGGTCATTCATGAAGTATAGGTTCGAAATGTATTACGATATATCTTTTATCCATCCGTAACTCATTCGAGTTTGAAATCTCTCTTGATTTCGGATACAAAATTAATACATATTTTTCTTTTATCCAAATGATTTTCAGCTGAGCTAAAAAAATGGCAATTTCAATTTGCTATTGATTTTATGTTAAAATTGCAGTTTCTGTTGCAAAATGAAACTAAAATTAGTTATTTTTACAATATTTCATAAATGTTACAAAATGTAACATCCGTGTATCATGTTGCTAAACATATTTTTCAAAGCAAAAAAATGATACTTTTTTATCAAACAATGACATTTTCAGTGTCATCGTTTGATAAAAAAGCCTACGGCTGGTAGAGAAACCGCTTGATGCTTCGTTTGGGAGTTTTCTCGAACTCCTCATTGAAGATACGGATTTCTGAGATTTTGGAGTAACCCGGAAGTTGGGTGTTAAGCACTTTCAGGTTGGCCTCCATTTGTGAATCTGCGTTTTTCCCATTCTGCTTGAGAAGTGCGAAGTCAGGATACACGAGCGCAACAAGTTTGCCATGGTCGTCTATGACCACAGATTCCACTACGTAGGGGAGATTATTGATTTTCTGTTCTATCTCCTCCGGATATATGTTCTGTCCCGATGGCCCAAGGATCATGGTCTTTGAACGGCCCATGATGTGAATGTTGCCCTGCTTGTCGCGTGTCACGAGATCACCTGTGTTCATCCATCCGTCGGCATTCATCACCTCCTTGGTGGCTTCAGGATTCTTGTAGTATCCTTTCATCACATTGTCCCCACGTACCCAAAGGTTGCCGGCGATATTCTCTGGATCCGGTGAATCCACACGGGCCTCCATTCTCTCCACAATCTTGCCGACAGTGCCTGGCTTTTCCTTTTGAGGAGTTTCGTAGGTGATGAGCGGTCCGCATTCCGTCATGCCATATCCCACGGTGAATGGAAACTTGATTTTTGTCAGGAATTCTGCCACATCAGCATTCAGAGCGGCACCACCGATTATGAACTCTTTCAGATTGCCTCCCAGAGCCTTCATCAATTGATTTTTAATCTTTCCGAGTACTATTCCGCTGATTATTGGGATTTTCAGCAGGATCTTCATCTTGGGCTGTTCAATTACGGGAAACACCTTCGACTTGATTATTTTCTCAAGCACGAGAGGCACTGCTATGATGAGTTTCGGCTTGATGTCGGCAAGGGCTCCAAGCAGAATGGCCGGAGATGGGGTCTTCCCCAAGAATGTGCAATGGCATCCCTTGGCAAAAGGATGCAGGGTCTCAATCACGAGTCCATAAAGGTGGGCGAGGGGCAGCATATTGACCATACCGTCGCCGGGAAGCAGGAAAGTGAGAAACTCCATGCAGAAGCGAATGTTGCTCCAGATAGAGAGATAAGGTAGCATCACCCCCTTGCTCATTCCGGTTGAGCCGGAAGTATAGTTGATCACTGCGAGTTCTTCCGGCCGGTCCTGATGCCAGTGAAGATCGTTGGCGGAAAATCCGTGGGGATACTGGTCGGCAAAGAATTTGTCAATGTTGTTGTGGGTGTTGGTCAGGCATTCCGAACGGGAGAGGGGTATCCCGAATTCGCTTATGAAAATTACACCCTTAAGTTCCGGAAGGTCATTTTGGTCGAGAGTGTTCCATATTGCCTCGTCTATGAAAAGAAGTTTGGCGTCAGAATGGTTGACAAGATGATGTATAGTTTCCGGCTTGAACTCATGAAGTATTGGCACGGCAACGGCTCCCGCCGAGAGGCATGCGATGAATGCAATGGCCCACTTGGATGAGTTCTTGCCGCAGATGGCGATTTTGTCGCCGGGTTCCACTCCGGCCGACTTGAAAAGGATATGAAGCTTCGCTGCCAGTTCTGCCACATCGCCAAAGGTATAGCTCCCTCCCCTGAAATCAGAAAAGGCGGTAAGCGACCAGTTGCGTCGCACCGATGACTCCAGTATCTTGTTGAGTGATTTCGGGAAATTGGAAAATATCTGGTTGCTGTTGCTGACTTCCACGGTCAGAGTCCGGTCTGTATGGTCTTTCATTGTCTCTTCAATTCTTCAGTTAACATTGTTAAATTTCTCATGATTCCTCATGATGTATCAAGATAAATCATGAGGAATCATGATTTATCATAATGTAATAACAATAAAAAAGGCTCGCTTGTTGCGAGCCTTTTTTATTAGATTCAGCCTTTTCCCTTCTCAGTAGGAAATCACCAAAGAATCGGTGAAAACAATGAGAACAATGAAAACACTGAAAACGTCGTTAATCCTGGTTGAGGTTTACACGCTTGAAGTCAACCACCACACAACCCTTCACCTCGCTGTCGAGATACTGGGCGATGGTCATCTTTGCATCGCGGTGGTATTCCTGTTCCATAAGGCAGTTTTCCTTGTAGAACTTGTTCATACGTCCATTTGCGATGTTCTGGATCATTGCTTCGGGGAGGTTGGCTGCCTTTTCAGCACCTACCTTTGCAGCGATTTCAGCGGCTTTGTCAGCCTCTTCGCGTGTGAGCCAGCCCTTGGCGATGTTGCTTTCCACATGGTCGGCGCTGTCAACGAGGTTGGGGTTTATGCCTGCCTTGCGGATGGCTGCCTCTACGGCTTTCTTCACCTGCTCCTCTTTTGTCTTCTCGATGGCTACGCTCATCTCGCTTTCCTTAACGTGGGCGTCAACGTGGTCGCGGTCGATTGCAAGAGGATTCATGGCTGCAACCTGCATGCAGATCTCGCGGCCTACTGCATTGCTGACGCCTGCTACGCTTAGACCTACGATTGTGGCAAGTTTGTTGCCAAGATGCTCGTATGCTGCCACAGAGGGAGCTTCTACATATACATAGTCGCCAAGTTCCATCTTTTCGCCGGTTTTGCCAATCTCGTCAGTCACGAGTTCAGCCACGGTGCGGCCTTCGAGCGGAAGAGCCTTTACTTCGTCAAGCGACTTTGCACCTGCCTCTACGGCAGCGTCAAGAATCTTCTTGGTGAGGGCGCGGAATGACTCATTCTTTGCCACGAAGTCTGTCTCGCACTTGAGGGCTACTATTGCTGCGAAGCCTTCCTTGGTGCCCGCGAGTACGCAGCCTTCAGCTGCCTCGCGGTCTTCACGCTTGGCTGCCACAGCCTGACCTTTCTTGCGGATGATTTCGATGGATGCCTCGATGTCGCCACCGGTCTCTGCAAGTGCATTTTTGCAGTCCATCATGCCTGCGCCTGTAAGATTACGCAGTTTTTTGATATCTTCTATAGATACTGCCATTTTCTTAATCTGATTTTGCTTCGCAAAATCAAAGTTTAAGGTTTAAGGTTTAGGGTTTAGTTTATCGGTTGATTTGCAATTGGACTAAACTCTAAACTCTAAACTCTAAACTTCAAATTCGCAAAGCGAATTTGAAAAATTATTCAGCTTCGGCTGCGGGTGCTGCCTCAGCGGGAGCCTCTGCTGCTGCCGGTGCGTTGCGGCGTACACGACGACGCTTTCCGGGATTTGCCTCAGCACCTTCCTCTTTCTCTTCTGCTGCATCAGCCTTCTCTACGCTGCGCTCCTGAAGTCCTTCTGCCATTGCTGAGCAAAGTGCATCGAGGACGATTTCGATTGAGCGTGATGCGTCATCGTTGGCGGGAATCACGAAGTCAACCCCCTTCGGGTCGGAGTTTGTATCTACCATTGCAAATACAGGTATGCCAAGACGGTTGGCTTCTGCCACTGCAATGTGTTCCTTCATCACGTCAACCACGAAAAGTGCGCTCGGAAGGCGGCCGAGGTCAGCTATAGAGCCAAGGTTCTTCTCAAGTTTTGCACGCTGGCGGGTGATCTGGAGCTTCTCGCGCTTGCTCAGGTTGTCGAAAGTGCCATCTTTTTCCATCTTGTCGATGGTGGTCATTTTCTTCACTGCCTTGCGGATGGTGGGGAAGTTGGTGAGCATGCCGCCCGGCCAACGCTCGATCACGTAAGGCATGCCGATTGCGCCTGCCTTTTCAGCGATTGCTTCTTTAGCCTGCTTCTTGGTGGCTACGAAGAGCACTTTCTTGCCGCTTTTTGCAATCTGCTTCAGAGCAGCGGCTGCTTCTTCGATTTTTGCGGCTGTCTTATAGAGGTCGATGATGTGGATGCCGTTGCGCTCCATGAAGATGTAAGGCTCCATAGCCGGATTCCATTTGCGCTTGAGGTGACCGAAGTGACATCCTGCATCCAGGAGTTGTTCAAATGTTGGTGTTGCCATTTTCTTTTTGATTTGTTTACTTTCTTTGTTGGATTATTTTTTGTTGATCCCAACCGGCAGGTAGGCCTTTACGCATCCTACCGATTTAGATGCTAAACTTTTATCAAGAGTTAAAAGTTAAGGGTTAAGAGTTAAGTTTTGACTTTATCAGCAGACTTCCGATAAAATAAACCTATAAACCATAAACCTATAAACTTCAAATTTGCAAAGCAAATTTGAATATTAACGCTTGGAGAACTGGAAGCGTTTGCGTGCTTTCGGACGACCCGGTTTCTTACGTTCTACAGAACGTGGGTCGCGGGTCATCAGGCCTTCGGCGCGGAGAGCTGCCTTGTCTTCCGGGTTAACTTTCACCAGAGCACGGGCTATCGCAAGACGGAGTGCTTCTGCCTGTCCTTTGTAGCCGCCTCCGTCGAGGTGAGCGTAGATGTCATATTTCTCTTCGCATCCGAGTGTCTGCAGAGGCTGCTTCACTACATACTGAAGTATTGAAGAGGGAAAATATACGTCGAGCGGACGCTTGTCGATCACGATATTGCCGGTGCCTTCAGTAAGGTAAACACGTGCTACGGCTGCTTTGCGGCGGCCAAGTGCATTAATTTTTTCCATCTTGCTTATTTCAGTTTGTTGATATCAATTACTTCCGGATTTACTGCCTCGTGTGGATGCTCGCTGCCGTTATATACATAAAGGTTGCGGAGCTGTGCTGCGCCAAGTTTGGTCTTGGGGAGCATGCCTTTCACCACCTTGATGTAAAGAGGGTGCTTGCCTGCTTTGATAGTCTTCTTGAACGACTTGTTCATCAGGTCGCGCGGTGTGAAAGTACGCTGGCCTCCGGGATAGCCCGTATAGCGAAGATATTCGTGCTTGTCCATCTTGAATCCGGTCAGCACGCATTTCTCTGCGTTGATGATGATCACGTTGTCGCCGCAGTCCATGTTGGGGGTGAAGTCGGGTTTGTATTTGCCGCGAAGTATTTTCGCTACTTTCGAGCATAGGCGACCGAGCACCTGATCGGTGGCGTCGATTACGACCCACTTCTTGTTGATTGTTTCCGGTGTAACGGAAATGGTCTTATAACTTAAAGAATCCACTTTTGTTGGTTGTTTTGTAATGATACATAATCTTATTCCGAGCCGCCTCGGCGGACTAAGACCCCGCTTCCGCTGCACTCATCTCATCTGTCGGATTATGAGGTGGAATCGGCCAAAATCCCGGACCTCTCCGGCCATTGCAATGAGAATTGGATAAAATCGGCTTGCAAAATTACTAATTTTTTCCGACATGACAAAAACTTTTTCCTTTTTTCTTTTATTTTCATGAAATTATCACGGATAAGTGCCATTTGAAGTATGCTTTTCATTTGCTTGTCAAATATAATCTTGCAATATTGTGTTTTAAGGCAGGTTCTATACCGCAAAGCGTAAGGGGAGATGTTTTTTATTTGTAATGCTTGTCAATTTCAGGTGTTACTCCTTCAAAAATGCCCAATACCATTCCAATTTGACTTCCCCTGTAGGTTGGGTCGGAACTGAAGTATTTCACGCCATCTGTGACATAATAACTTCCATCGGCATCCTCATTGATTGCAACGGCAACACTTTCATGACCGGGATATTTTAGCATCTGGCAAGGTATTCCGAGAGCGTTCCATACAAGATAGGACATGAAGATTGCACGGTCTTCACAATCGTTGTAGTCATACAAGAAATTTTCTTCCACAAGGTATGGCTTCTCTGTGATGTGCCATTCTGCATCATTTTTATATTCAAATCCATAATGACACAACGACATCAGTGTGTTGACAGCATCTTTCTGTGACATTCCCGCAAGTTGGGCTTTAAGCTGCGACACCAGGCTGTCGCGTAGCGACTGGTCTATCCATGATGAGGCATAGTCGCCAAATGGCATCAGCGGATAATTATACATTAGTTTTCTTATGTTCTCATTCACCTCGCCGGTCAGTGTCAGAACCCCGTTTGTAAGTGTGAATCTCTTGCCTTTGAAGGGTATGTTCAATCCTGATATTTTCAAATCAGATGCCATGCCGAGCGCGTCTTTGGGAAGTTCACACTGCCTGACAGAAGAAGCCAAATTGTCATCCTCAAAATCCTCAGGAAAGAGAAGATAATATGTTCTTCCTGTATCTTTCTTGACCAGACACGGCATACCTACCACAGTTCCCTGTGCAAAGGGCATCATTATGGTGAGCAGTTTCTTATATTGTGTCAGACGTATATCATAACCCATATAGGAAAGCAAAAAATGCACAGCCGACATTCTGGCATTTAAATCAGCATCAGCAAATTTCTGCCTGACATATTGTTCGGTCAATCTTGCCGTAAGATAACCGTTCAGATTAAGGTCTTCTGAAAGTTTCTTCAGCATTTGTGATGTTTTCTCACCTTCCGGCTGACTTGACATCATTTCCCAGTGAGCTGCCGCCTCCTTGTTTGTAGAAATCCTATTGTTTATTTTGAGGTCAATTTCCGGCAATTTCATTTCCATTCCGTAAAAGTCGAAATGAAAATATCCGTCCTCAGTGGCTTCGGCAATTTCTTCGGTATCCGCGTTATTATCCAAATACTCAATGCTGTTTGTCTCCACGGTTTCAATCTTGTTAAGGATTGACATTGATTTGTGCCCATCTGCCGTTGGTGCTTCTTTAAGTTTTGGAGCAGAATAAAGGCCTGTGGTATCTACCATGATTTCTGACTCTTGCCATTCCCCATTGAGAAAATCGGCATAATGATCCAATATCTTGGATTTGAAATTGGCATAATCATCAAAAATCTGTTCCCTGAATTTCCGGAAACTCTCCGGCACTTTTTGTGCATCCGCTTCCGGACACACAGAGGCTATGCAAGTCAAAACGATGAGGATAAATTTACGCATGGATGTATTTTTTTAGTTAATAGAATCTCACTCCGAGTCCTAAGTTGATATTGAAGTTGTGCGTGTCTGTCCCGTCATATACATTAAGCAAGCCATAGTTTAGCCCCACACTGACTTCATATCCCTTAATATTCACACCCAATCTGCCTCCTAATCCAATGTCAAAACGATTGGCTTCCTTGAAATATTGTCTTGGTTCCACGCAATATACAAGAGAAGTCAATTTTTCTATATCTGATACTATTTCGAAAGCAGCATTTGTAAAATGATATTTGCTTTTGCTATTGTAGAAATAATCAGTGCCGCCCAGTCCCATAGCCAAAGTTGGGCCTGCCTGAAGAAAGACGAAAGAGGATTCCTTAATAATATAGTGATAGCCGAAATGCACCGGAATATGAATATATGCAGCTTTGGCTGTGGTTTGATAAGAAATTTCCTTACGTTTAAATAGTTGTTTATGTTGATAACACCAGATTTCAATTCCAGGTTGGATATAAACACTTTTGTTAAAGTCGTACTGAGGCACATATCCAATTCCATAGCTGAAAGCTTTTGAATAATTTTTGCCGTTCACATTGCTGAAACCTCCATAAGCCCTGAACCCGCTATGAAATCCCGGTTCAAATTGAGCCGAGGCAGTCATGGCAATAAAAGCCATGGCTGCCACCGAAAGAATTCGTTTAAAATTAATGGTAATGCTCATCTCAATGTTTGCTTGTGCCAATTCTTATTGTTTTCATCAAAAGTCACTGTCGGCACCTGTGATTTGCCATTTTCCACAAGCGATGTCCGCTTTACATTTTTGATGATGTAATCGGAAATTTCCCCGAGGTTAGCATCTCCGTTTGATTCCTGAAGTTTCTTCAAAAGATAATAAGTCATCATGCCGTGTTCCTTTGAGTTGTAAGGAAAGGCTGTCTGGTCATCCTGGGCAGCACTCACGACTACAAGATTACCTGTTGGTATTTCGGTTTCTGTCTTGATAGCCACGCCTCTTGCAGAAGCAAGCATATTTCCATCTCTCTTGGTTCCGCTGAAACATGCATCCAAAAACAATATAAGACTTTTGGCATTGAGCGATCCAAGACTTGAATAAAGATCGCTTAGTTTCAACGCTGTGGTTGGGTCTGAAACATATCCATCAGAAGGCAAAAGATAACCTTCCGAGCTCTTTTCGTTTGGAATGCCATGTCCCGAATAATGTATTATGACTTTTGCCTCACCTTCGTATGCTTCGGTGATATCGCGTATTTTATTGAGGGCAAATTTTATATCACTCAGCGATGCATCTTCGAGATGAATGATATGGCTTTCCGGCAGGCCGATACATAATTTAAGGTATTGGCTAAACACCTTCCCATCGTTATGAGCAAAAGGCACATTCTCTGCCTGCTTATAGTTTTCATTCGATATAATCAAAGCAAAAGTATTGTCTGCCACTTTTTTAGAAGTTGGGATATTAATGTCCACATCACTCAGCAACTTGCTTGATTTTAGTATGACATCTTCTCCATCTTTTGATTTGCCGTCGGCCTGCAAAACCTTAACTTCCGCACCTTTGAACAAGGCCATGACATTTTCATCAGAAGGCATGTCTAATGCCGGTGATAGCGTAGGGTCGATCTTGAAATCGTAACAATTAGCCGGAACTCCTGCATCAACTCTTATTAGTGCGTATTCTCCTTGTTCCAATGGTTTGGTGGGATATATACGATATATGTTATCTGCAATTTTTTCCGATTGCACTTCTATGTCTTTGATATTTGTACGAGATCCGGAATATACACCTGTTTTCATGAACGGAAGTTCTCTTGTGGATTTTTTCCCCTTTTTTAGGGGTACAATCTTATATGCTTCTATTGGGAGCGGAGAAGGATTATAAATGTAGAAATTTGTAGCCCCCATAGGAAGTACCAGTTTTGATGTCTTTCCGTCTATGATCAGGCTCGTGGTCAGTTTTGATCCATATAGCACAAATAACTGATTGCCACCTGTCTTATGACCTATTGTCAGAGAATGACTGACAGGTTCTAATTGCGAATGTGCATTTAGCACATATACAAGTTGTGCCTCTGATTTGACACAAATCGTCATAAACAGGACGGTGATAAAAATTAATCGTTTAATCATTGTTGTGAATTATAATGTTGTGGTTGGAAACTATAATGTTCTCATCAGATCTTTTGAGTTTGGCAATCCACTTATTGAATTTGGATATAGTTGAATTTCTTGGAATGGAAGTGGCTTTAGCATCAGAATTCAAAGACATCTTGCTGAACTCTTTGGGTGAGAATACCACCATCAAATCATTCATCTCGTTTGCATTGTCGGAAAGAAGTATAATTGGGTCCACCTTCTCATCCTTTTCTGACCTTTTGTCTTTGCTGAAGAAGAAATAGTCTTTGTCGGAATCCACCTTATATGATCCTTCTTTAGACTTTTTATAAGGCAAAAGGCAGTAGGCCGTGTCTTTTTCATAATCAAGTAAAAAAATATTTAAAAAGCCGTCAATGGGACTTCTAAAATAGACATACATATCATCGTGTGAGTTGAATTCGGAAGATTCGTAACTTAAATTGGGAGCATGTCTCAGAATCTTGATTGTATAATCTACAAATGTTTTCCTTTTTTCTATGGCATATCCTTCCACCTTACATGTGACTACAACCATCCGATTATCAAATGACACCTTCAGTTCAGGCTCGCCTATTGTCTCCAGCCAGTCGCCTTTTACATCTGATCCGCTCACTGATGAAAAATGTTCTGACGAGATACCATTGGTTTCAGAGGAGATTGAACTGTTGCTTTGGGATACATGCGTGCCAAATTCCTTAGCAATTGCCTGTAACTTCGCCTGTTCCAAAGCCACACGTGTAGCCTCAGCCACCGACATTGTCTCCGGTGCATAATAGGTGTATTCAGCATAAACTTTATGGGGCTTTTGAGCGTAGCACAGTGTCGAAGTTGTGAGTAATACGATTATTGCGCCCCAAATTTTGAAATGTAATTTCATTATGATACATTGTAGGTTAGCTGTTGGCAAACTCCTCAATCCAACTGTCAACAAAAAAAGCGCAGGAGTCTGTATCTGTTGCCGTCCTACAGTTAGAGGCTTCTCGCATTGCCCATCAATAGTCGGACGGCAACGCAGAAGCCCACGCTAATATATGCAAATACGACAATCATTACCATTTCTCACGAAATGACATACCGAGTGTTTTTGATTTACATACCACGGGCATCTACCGTTGCTCAATCCTTGACTATTGATTGAAATTTTGCGAGAATTTCTAACTGTCAAGAATCAGCGCGGATAAACGCTTTTAAAATAAAAATGTCTCTGCTTCCCGCCTCTCTTTACCCCAGACCGGGGCTTCCGATAGCGGTCTGCAGTTGCAAAATTAAGAAAAGTTTCTCATGTTTGCAAATTTTTAACAATTTATAAGTGCTCGAATTATCTATTTATGTGCTTGGTATGGTTAAAAGAACTTTTTGGATAAACTTTAGGGAATTTGAGGCGTTTTAATTTCAAAATGGAATCTTAATTTTATAAAACTATGAAAACTAAAAATTTATTTATCAGGAGCATGGCCTTGACCTTATGTTCCGTCTCTCTTATTTCCGGGGTGACTGGTTGTTCTACATGGAATGGTATGTCTCAAACCGGCCAGGGAGCCACAGCAGGAGGCGCTCTTGGTGCAGCCGTAGGCACCGGCGTGGGCGCCCTGATTGGTGGCGGGCGTGGCACCTGGATTGGTGCCTTGGTTGGTTCAGCATTAGGCGCCGGCACCGGTGCTCTTGTTGGAAATGCCATGGACAAACAAAAGAAATCGCTTGAAGCACAACTTGATCAATTGAAGGCACAGGAAAATAAAGACGAACAAAATATAGCACAAAATTCGCAGGATATAAACGATATAAAAGTACAAATGGTAAAGGACCGCAATAATTTGGATGCTATCAAATTGGTAATGGGAGATGCTGTGCTTTTCAACACCAATTCCTACAGCCTTTCGGCTGAAGCTGATGCCATGCTGACAAGAGTGGCATATAATTTGAAGCAGTATCCAAATACTGATATTACGGTTGTTGGTTTCACGGACAACACCGGCACTGAGGCCTACAATCAGAAACTGTCGCTCGAAAGGGCTCAAAGCGTAGTCGATTATCTGGAAAGCCAGGGTATTCCTGAAGGTCGTCTTAAAGCCGTTGGTGATGGCGAAAATGATCCGATTGCATCCAACGCCACGGCCGCAGGTCGTGCGCAAAACCGTCGCGTGGAGATGTATATCACTGCCGACAAGACAATGATTGAAAATGCTCAGCAGCAGTCAAATGCAACTGCAAGTATCAACTGATGTTGATTGTGGGTAACTCATGATAATTGGCATTTGGTGACAAAAAAGGTGGATTCCGCATGGAATCCACCTTTTTTGTTTTTATATGTGATAATCAGGAATTATTTCTCGTTCTTTGCAAGCTGTTCCTTAAGGGCCTGGAGAGCACCGAGGTCACCGAGAGTTGTCTTCTCGATTGCCGGGGTCTCAACGCGAGCCTCTTCCTGGCGGCGAGCTGCACGTTCTGCACGTTCTGCACGGTTGGCATTGCGCTCTGCACGCTGGGCTGCGCGGGTTGCGTCTTCTGCGATACGGCTGTGGCTGAGGATGATACGCTTACTGTCTTTGTTGAACTCAATCACCTTGAAGTTGAGTTTCTCACCAAGCTGAGCCTGTGTGCCATCTTCCTTGACGAGGTGCTTAGGAGTAGCGAAGCCTTCTACGCCACCTTCGAGAGTGATGACTGCACCCTTGTCCATAACTTCAGACACGGTGCCCTCATGGATGCTGCCTACAGTGAAGCGGCCTTCAAACTCTTCCCAAGGATTGCTTTCAAGCTGCTTGTGGCCAAGGCTCAGACGACGGTTTTCCTTGTCAATCTCGAGTACCTGAACTTCGATTTCGCTTCCGACAGAAGTGAACTCGCTGGGGTGCTTAACCTTCTTGGTCCAGCTGAGGTCGGAGATGTGGATAAGACCATCCACGCCTTCCTCGATTTCAACAAACACACCGAAATTGGTGAAGTTGCGAACTTTTGCAGTGTGGCGGCTGCCGATAGCATATTTTGTCTCGATATTTTCCCAAGGATCATTTTTGAGCTGCTTGATGCCAAGGCTCATCTTGCGGTCTTCGCGGTCGAGGGTGAGTATCACAGCCTCAACTTCATCGCCAACCTTGAGGAAATCTTGTGCGCTGCGGAGGTGCTGGCTCCAGCTCATCTCGCTTACGTGGATGAGACCTTCCACTCCGGGCTGTACCTCAACGAATGCACCATAATCAGCCATAACGACAACCTTGCCCTTGATGTGGTCGCCCACTTTGAGGTTCTGGTCGAGGTTATCCCATGGATGAGGCATGAGTTGCTTCAGGCCAAGGGCGATACGCTTCTTCTCGTCGTCGAAGTCAAGGATAACCACCTTGATGTCCTGGTCAAGTTTCACTACCTCGTGAGGATCGCTTACGCGGCCCCAGCTGAGGTCTGTGATGTGTACGAGACCGTCAACACCGCCAAGGTCGATGAATACGCCATAGTTGGTGATGTTCTTGACCTTGCCTTCGAGCACCTGACCTTTCTCGAGTTTGGAGATAATCTCCTTCTTCTGGGCCTCGAGTTCTGCCTCGATGAGTGCTTTGTGGCTGACAACAACGTTTTTGTATTCCTGATTGATTTTGACAACCTTGAATTCCATTGTCTTATCGACGAATACATCGTAGTCGCGGATCGGACGAACGTCGATCTGGCTGCCGGGGAGGAATGCCTCGATGCCGAATACATCGACAATCATGCCGCCTTTGGTGCGGCTCTTAACATAGCCTTTGATGATTTCGTCGTTTTCGAGGGCCTGGTTCACGCGGTCCCAGCTGCGTGTCTGGCAAGCCTTCTTGTGGGAGAGGCGAAGCTGACCGTTTTTGTCTTCGAGTGTCTCAATAAACACTTCCACTTCATCGCCTTCCTTAAGGTCGGGATTGTAGCGGAACTCGCTGACGGGGATGATGGCGTCGCTCTTCATGCCTATATCGACACGTACCTCACGCTTGGAGATAGATTTCACGGTGCCGGTCACTACTTCGTTGTCTTTTGCTGTTTTCAGAGTTTCGTCGTAGGTCTTCTCGACTTCTTCGCGGCTCTTTGCGCCAGCTGCGCTGCCATTTTCATAGGCTTCCCAATCGAAATCTTCGATCGGGGTCTGAACATTAAGTTCGCTCATTAAAAAAGTTGAAAAATTAATTGGGTTAATAAATGGTGTCCCCGTTTATCGGCGGATCACATCAGGAATCGTAAAGCGGCGGGCTGTCCTGTGGTTTCGTCTCCGACCTGCAGGTCTGTCCGGACGCAATTCGTCCATTGACGTTGCAAAATTAATAAAAAAATTTGAAAGTCGCAAAAAATCATTGATTTTTTGCGACTTTAGGATATTATTTTCAGAATACGAAATAACCTTTTAACCCTATAACCTTATAACCGTTGCCTTTCGCTTGCGAAAGGCGAATCACTTGAGTTTCGGCTTGAGCTCATCGGGTGTGTCGTTGGTGTACATCTCTATTGGGGCGGTTTCCTTTGTGAAGAAGTTGCCAATGGTTTCGGTGGTAAGAGTGAGTGATGGTGAGAATCTTTCGCCGCCCATGTAGGAAAGAAGTGCGTTGCGCATACGCTTTGCCACCACGCGGCGGTCGAGGTCGCTGTCTATATCCATCGTGGTCATAAGCAGTTTGCCGTTCAAGACGTTCGCTTCCACCAGCATGCCCAGTTTTCGGCTGTGGTGCCAGGTGTCGATAGGCTGTATCGGAGATTGGTAGTCGGCGGGAAGTTCAAGAAGGTTCATCACCTGTGAGCGATTCAGAAGTTCCCACCAATTGAGGTTGCTCCAGTCGTCGGTGGGAAAACTGTAGTCGGCAAAAAGCGGGTGAGAGCGATCGATATAGGCCCCGGTAGTATGGGGGGGACGCATCTTAAACCAGCTTGTGTTCCAGAATACCGGCAGATAATGTTGCACTATGTCCTTGCCCAATGTCACTTTCCCGGCGGCGGTGATAAGCACGTTGCCCCCTTTCTCAAGCACTTCGATAGCCTTGGCATCAAGTGAGTCGGTCTTGTAGATGTTGGATGGCACTTCTAAGGCAGTTTCTTCGGGATACACCCAGAATTGCCATGAATTGCACCCTTTTTCCCCGACCTTGACGGTGAGTGTGTATTTTCTGGGGGTTGCACCGGATTCTGATCCCCTGTCCCACGTTATCAGTTGGTGAAGAGGAATATTCAATGTTGCGGCATTTTTGTTCTTTCCTATTTTAAGTTCTTTTGGGTAAGGAATTGGAACGTTGATTTTTTCTCTTCCAATTTCATCGGTTATAGTATATGTGAGATTGGTATCTTTTATGATGTCGTTGGTGGCGTTCATGACATCGATATTAACAGACAGATCCTCACTGTCGGTAAACACAAATTTTGGGAATCGGGCCAATGGCACCACCGGACTGCAGAAACCCTGCCACTGCTTTGTGTCGGTATATGCCTTTTCCTTCCAGAATACGTTGAGCACCCCTTCAAGAGCTGTCCCTTGTCCGCTGTAGTCATTCAGGGCAAGGAGCTGGAAGCCGGAATATCCCGGAGTGCGCAGATTGCGCTCTATTTCGTATTTATAGCACAGCTGCTGAAGTTTCCCGCTCGCCAAATGGAATTTCTCGCCCATTCCCTCCATACCGTTTTTCTTAAGAAGGTCGGCGAAAATCTCGAAATTCCGGGCCTTGTAGGGTCCGGTGTATTGTGAGGTCTCGTTCAGATCGGGAAAGGCGCACCATTGGCCTTGCTCGTGGGCGAGGATGGGGGAGTTGTTGACCGGATTCTCATCGGTGGGTTTGAAGTTGCGGGGAAGGTCAAGATCGGAAGTGTAGTCATCAGTGCTGCCTGGCATCTTCTTGTCCCATGTCAGGCCTCGTCCTCCACCCTTTACATGATATTCGCTGCCTTCGTCCCAGGCCCATCCTCCACCTACAGAGGCCCCGGCATAGATCTTGGTGGGGTCATAGTCCTTCATAGTGGCCACCCAGTTATTGCAATATTTCACCCATCCGCCTGCCGGTTCGTTGCCTGCGGCCATCATTACGAAAGATGGGTGATTGCCGTAGCGGTCGATAATGGCCTTGGCCTCATCTATAAGGTATTGGTCGATGGTCATTCCACTGTTGAGTTTCACTCCATGATTGGGCCATGACGGACCTTCCGGCTGTAGATAGACTCCGGCTTTGTCGGCGGCGGCAAAGGCTGCCTCCGGCGGACAGAAACTGTGGAAACGCATCATGTTGATGCCGTATTCCTTGCATTTGGCAAAGACCTGTGCCCAAGATTCCTCATCGGTGGGTGCGTAACCGGTCAGTGGAAAACAGCAGTTCTCCACAGTGCCGCGCATATAAGCAGGTATGCCGTTGACGAGGATGTCCCTTCCGGATACGCTGATATCACGCATTCCGAATGTAGTCTCAGCAATGTCATCATCAAGGTTGACAATGAGATTGTAGAGTGGGGTAGAGAATTCGCTCCATGTCTTCATTTTCTCTCCCATTTCAATGGTGAAGCGGAGCGTATCGCCGTTGGTGTATGTCGGTTTTGATACAGCGAAGATGTCATTCCCGTCGGATGAAACGACCGTGACACTTGAGTTCTTTGTTTTCTTTGCCATGCCTCCATTGATGACCACCACTTCTGCCTTCTTCGATTTCACGTCGGGATAGACGCGGACATTGCGGATATAGTTGTTCTTTGGGAAGGCCTTGAGCGAAATTTCGCCGGCTATGCCGTTCCAGTTGCCCTGGGTCTGGTCTGTCACGCTGTGGGAGTCCTGGCCAACACAGACATTCTCTATGCCATTGTAGATTTTGATTTCTATCTCATTGGGCTTTCCTGCGGTGACATATTCTGATATGTCGTATTCGTGTGGGGTGGAGAGCGACATTTGGTGTCCGGCCTCTTTGCCATTGACTGTCAACGTGGTTTCGATATGTGGGCGTTCGAGGAAAAGGATTATTCGTTTCCCTTTCCAATCTTTCGGAATCTCCACGGTTTTCTTATAGTAGGCATTCCCTACGAATTCCTTGTCGGGGGTAAGGAAGAAGGGAAACTTTATGTTGCCCGGTTCTCGGTAGGGGGCATACATCTCGGCGTAGTAGTACGACTGGTCATAGAGCGAACCTGTCCATTTGGTATGTGTGCCGACATCGTTTCCTTTTCCGTTGGTGAGCATCGAGCCCGGGAGGGAAATCACGTCATTGTAGATTTTTGCATCTCCATATCCGAACTGCCATTGGCCGGAGAGGTCAATCTTGTCTGTGGCGGCAAAACCCGCCGCTGAAATGCATATTAAAGAATGCAAAAAGCAGAACTTGAGTTTATTCATGATGTAGGGGTTTTATCGGTTAACCCTCAACTTTCTATTGCGAAAGTTGAAGTTAAAAATTTTCATCGGCCTTAGGGCCTATAAGTCTGGGCCTAAGTATGTATGGAAGATTTGCAGTAGTCCTTGATGGGGCATTCTCCACAGTGAGGTTTTCGGGCTGTGCAGACATAGCGTCCATGGAGTATAAGCCAGTGGTGGGCGTCAGGTAGCATCTCAGCCGGAATGTTTTTGACGAGTTCCTTTTCCGTCTGCAGCGGAGTTGTGGAGTTGTGGGTGAGTCCGATACGGTTGCATACACGGAAGACATGTGTGTCAACCGGCATCGCCGCTTTTCCCCACACCACAGCCAGCATTACGTTGGCCGTCTTCCGTCCTACCCCCGGAAGCCGCATCAGATTGTCGATGTCGGACGGCATTTCCCCGTTGAATTCATCTACAAGCATACGCGCCGCCTTTATAAGGTGGCGCGTCTTATTGTTGGGGTATGTCACACTTTTTATGTAGGAATGGACTTCTTCTTCAGAGGCTGCTGCGAGCGACCGGGAATCGGGATATGCCGCGAAGAGAGCGGGTGAAATCATGTTGACCCTTTTGTCGGTGCACTGAGCCGAAAGTATTACGGCAAGCAGTAGATGAAAAGGTGAGTCATAATGGAGTTCGGTCTTAGGTTCCGGCATTATCTCCTGAAAAATGTCGAGCACCCTTTCATATCTTTCCTTCTTATTCATTTTATCAGATCGGCAAAAACATTGACAACAACTGTTTTTCATTGTTTTCATTGTTTTCACTGTTTTCATCGTTTTCACTGGCATCTATGGCAACAACGACAACAATGGCAACAACGACAACAACGACAACATTAATGTGCCGCTACGAACTCGTCGAGGAAACGGACATCGTTCTCGCTGAAGAGACGGAGATCCTTTACGCGATATTTGAGGTTGGCGATTCGTTCCACACCCATGCCGAACGCATAGCCGGAGTAGATTTCCGGATCAATTCCACAGGCCTTTAGCACATTGGGGTCAACCATGCCGCAGCCGAGAATCTCGACCCATCCGGTGCCTTTGCAAAGAGCACAACCCTTGCCGCCGCAGATGCCGCAGCTTATATCCATTTCGGCCGAGGGTTCGGTGAATGGGAAATAGCTTGGGCGAAGACGAATCTTTGTCTCCGGGCCAAACATCTGCTGGGCAAATTCAAGAAGCACCTGCTTAAGGTCGGCAAAGCTTACGTTTTTGTCGATGTAAAGACCTTCCACCTGATGGAAAAAGCAGTGTGCGCGAGCTGAGATGGCCTCGTTACGATATACTCGGCCCGGGCAAACGATGCGGATAGGTGGCTGAGTGTGCTCCATGGTGCGGGTCTGCACGCTTGATGTGTGTGTGCGGAGCAGAATGTCGTCCTTGCCGTCGCGTTGTATGAAGAAAGTGTCTTGCATGTCGCGGGCAGGATGATCTGCCGGGAAGTTGAGCGAGCTGAACACGTGCCAGTCGTCTTCAATCTCCGGCCCTTCAGCGATTGTGAATCCCATGTTGCCGAAAATGTTTATAATCTCATTCTTTACGAGAGAGAGCGGATGGCGAGTGCCAAGGGGTAGGGGAGAGGCTGTGCGTGTGAGGTCGATGTTGCTTTTTTCGGCATCAGCGTTAGCGGCAAGAGACTCCTTCAAGGCTGCGAGTCGTTCGGTGGCGAGCGTTTTCAGTTCGTTGAGTTTCTGACCCAATTCACGTTTTTGTTCGGCCGGAACAGTGCGGAACTCATTCATGAGGGCTGAAATCTCCCCCTTCTTGCTCAGATATTTGATGCGCAATTGCTCCACGACCTCAGCGGATGAGGCTTGCATCTTTGCTATTTCGCTCTTAAGTTCTTCTATTTTTGAAAGCATGACTAATAGTTTAGAGTTTAGGGTTTATGGTTTAGTTTGCCAGCTTGATTAAATGGCATATAAACATTTAAACCTTGGGGTCTGCAAATTTTAGTTGAAATTGCTGTTTCAATCGGCAAAGATACTAAAAAAAACTGAATTTAAAAAATCCACAGGCACGCTTGCATAAAAAATGGATAAAAAGAATGAAAATATCGAAATAAAGTTGTAAATTTGCAGTGCGAAATAATCTAACCCATAGAACACGTTCAGACAGCAATGAAAAATATACTCATCATAGGCAGTACGGGCCAGATAGGCAGCGAACTGACCATGAAACTCCGTGGCCTATATCCGGAGGGAAATGTAGTGGCAGGTTATATACCGGGAGCTGAACCCAAAGGAGAACTCCTTGAGTCCGGTCCGTCGGTGGTGGTGGATATCACCAATCCCCAACAGATAGCAGACGCCGTGAGCCGCTACAATGTGGATACCATCTATAATCTTGCTGCGTTATTGAGCGCGGTGGCAGAGGTCAAGCCGCAGCTTGCATGGAAGATTGGTCTCGGTGGTCTTTTCAATACCCTTGAGGTGGCACGTGAGAAAAACTGCGCGGTCTTTACCCCGAGTTCAATAGGTAGTTTCGGAAGCAGTACCCCTCATGTGAAAACTCCGCAGGATACGATTCAGCGTCCGGACACGATGTACGGCGTGACCAAGGTTTCCGGAGAATTGCTCAGCGATTACTATGCAAAGCGTTTCGGGGTGGATACCCGAAGTGTCCGTTTCCCAGGACTCATCAGTTATGTGGCTCCTCCAGGAGGCGGTACCACAGACTATGCCGTTGACATCTACTATTACGCAGTCAATGGTGAGAAGTTCAAGTGTCCGCTGAAGCCCGGCACGCTTATGGACATGATGTATATGCCTGATGCGCTGAGGGCAGCCGTGGAAATCATGGAAGCAGACCCGACGAGGCTCAAACACCGCAATTCTTTCAACATCGCATCGATGAGTTTCGATCCCGAAGAGATATACCATAAAATTAAGGAGTATATTCCTGACTTTGAGATGGAATATGAGCTTGACCCGCTACGCCAGAAAATAGCCGACTCATGGCCCGACAGCCTTGACGACACCTGTGCCCGTGAAGAGTGGGACTGGAAGCCGGAGTATGACCTGGACGCCATGACAAAAGACATGATTCTTAATCTGCGCAAGAAATTGGGGGTTAAGTGCTAAGGGACTGGAGATACAATAAAAGACCGCTAATCATCAATGAGTTAGCGGTCTTTCTTTCACCCTCACCCCCTCAAAGTCACCACAAAAGTCACCACACAGTTTTTAATTTATTGTTTGGCAATGTGTTATAAATGAAGTAATGACACATAAAGTCTATTACTGCAAATATATATGGGTCTTCCGAAATTTGGAGTGATGTGTCATGGTCGCGAAGCCACATTCCTCTCTCCTTCTGGAGGGGGACGCCGCGCGGTGGGGGCGGCCTAAACCGCCCCCAGGAGCGCATCAGAGGCTAAGGTAATTTTTTATTGAGAAAATGAAAAAGAAAACCGGAAATCCATTATATTTGAAGTGCTATTTTCTTGATTTGGTATAGATAATCTTAGGCATCCACAAACAAATCATCGGCTGTGAGTTGTGAATGGATGCTGTTCATTGAGTAGGAGTTCTTCACAAGTCCGGAACTTGTTATCATGGTTAGAGCGATTCCTTTACGGGTCTTTGTCAGGTGTCGGAATAGTGCAGCTTTGTTACGCAGATTCTCCATATATTTTTTGTCAATAGTATATGGTCCGTCAGAATATTTTATTTCACAAAGGTTTATTGCCTTGTCACTGCGGTCAATCAATAGATCTATCTGCGTACCGGGATGTTCTTCATTAGCAGCTGTGCGCCATGAGTATTCGTTTGTGATTACACCACTTATACCAAGTGCCTTCTTTATCTGCTCTGAATGCAATAGACATACCCGCTCGAAAGCGAGTCCACACCAGTTGTGATATATTGGTGCAGTCTGTATCTTAGACCAATAATTGACATCAGTGTTCTTACGACCGTCCATAAACTTGAAGTAGAAAAGCGTGAGGTTATCAATAAGCTGATAGAGGGAGTTCTTCGTTTTTGACCCTATTGCCTGATACTTGCGGATAAACCCACAATTCTCCAAATCCTCCAGATACTTTGTAAGCAGTCCACTGGTTGCAATATTTGCGTTTTCAATGATTTCATCACGGGTCATCCCGATTTTCTTTTTTGCTAACGCTGTTATGATATCCAGATATGGTTCGGGCTGTTTGAATAATGATGAATACAACTCATTAAACTCATTCCCCAATTTAGGAGTCTTCCCAAAAAATAATGCGTCTATATTCTGTGGCAGACTTAACGATTTGTTGAGTAGCGACCAATAGAACGGAATGCCTCCAAATATCATGTATGCCTCCATCATCTCCTGCCGCCCCATGGGTAGATTGACACTTTTTGCATATAACTCACATTCATGCAAGTTGAAAGGGTGTAGATGTATCTGATTGTTCAATCTATTATGTAGGCCACCTCTATTTTTTAGTATCTTCTTAACCATCCAAGACGTCGCTGATCCACATACAATAAGGAGTATATCCTTTCTTGCTGATGCCCAACCATTCCAGAAGTTCTCAAAGGCAGGCATAAAACTTGATTTAGGAGCATCCATCCAAGGCAATTCATCAAGAAATACAACTTTCTTTCCTTTCGGCTGATCCTTAAGAAACTGTTCAAGCATGTAGAAAGCCTCTATCCAATTGTTTGGCTTCACACTACTCTTATAGCCGTGATCTTTCAGAGACAAGTAAAACCGTTGTAACTGTTCCTTCGTTGTGGCTTTTGCCATTCCGGAGTATGAAAACGCAAATTTATCATGAAAGACCTCTCTAACAAGATATGTCTTTCCTATTCTTCGGCGTCCGAATATAGCGACAAACTTGGATTCTTCTGAATCGAAGGCCTGTCGAAGCTCCTGTATCTCTTTATCTCTTCCTATCAGCATATAAGATGTTATTTTGACTGCAAAGATACGAAATATTTCCGACATCACACTTCCAAATCTACGTTTTTTTATGGGATTTGGAAACGTGACACATTATTTTATCTATAAATCGTGCCTCAGACTTATACATCACACTTCCAAATCTCATGTTTTTGCATCACATTTGGAAACGCGATGGCGCGTTTGGATAGAATGAATTAAGATTATCTTTTCTGTATGGACTGTAGATGATGTGAACGAGAGTTCCAAATCGCATATTTTTTAACCACATTTGGCAGCGTCGTGGATTTTAGGTGCCAGTTTAGTTTGGTTCTGGCTACATATATGCCCGATAAACCAAACCTAACTATATACTAAGGCTGGTGAAAAGAAAAACATAATCTTAGGGGTTGACTTATGCGAAACGCACAAGTCAGGGCACAATGGCCATATTATGAAGAATTTTTTTATTGATTTCTGAAATCCTACTGCCATAGTATATTCCTGTCGGAGCATATTAAAACTTGGATGATTATGAACTGGATTTAAATAGTACAAGGAAACAAACAATTCATGGTTGTAGAGTAGCTAAAATCTCTCCGACCTATAGTAGCATTGACCAATGTGTTCACATCTTACTCCTTGCAACTCTGCCCCCAAAGAGACCAACCCCTCTCCATCGCCGATAGCGAGGGGATATGTGCAGAAATAACAGGCTAGGATGTCTCCGAGATTCAGCGTTAGGGATAAATGCCCAAATGATATGAGAATATACGCTCTACTGTCAATCGCTTAGCCGGTGTTTTTAACGAATATATTGCGAAAGCATATCAATACTTTGGTCTAACCCTCGTTCAATAACTACTTCTTCAGCTTTCCCTATGATAGTTTTTATAGCACGAAGAGTTTTCCGAATAGCATATGGGCATGTAATCTTTTTATCAATTTCTCGTTTTAGTAATCGTTAAAAAATAACTTGGGACAGTTCTCCCACTACTTTGACAATTG
>JAMPAV010000001.1:737301-755308 GCA_023667055.1 Muribaculum sp.
TGGTGTGGATATTGCCTGTGACCGAGCCACCAACACCTATTATATAAAGGATGATTGGGAGTTAAACCAACCATCGTTCACTTCATGGCTTTTCAATGGCCTTGCTTTGGACAACCAGCTGATGACCCACGAAGGCATAAAAAACCGCATCATGTTTGAAGATACTCCTGGAGGATGCCAATATCTATCGGTAATAGTCGAGGCAATGTCAACTAACCGAGTCCTCTCAATGACGTATCAGAGCTACAATCGCCCCGAACTCACTGAGTGGCTGATTGAGCCTTGGGGATTGAAGCAATATCGCCGCCGCTGGTATCTCATTGGCAACAAGTATGGCGAGGACACACCGTTGACATTCGCTCTCGACCGCATAGTCAACATTGAAATCTCTGACAAAATATTTGAGCCTAACAACTGCGAGAATCTCAACGAACTGTTTACGGAGGTAGTTGGTGTGTTTGTTGACCCCGACCTTGATGTTGAAGAAGTAATTGTCAGGGTTTATGGAAAGCAGCGAAACTATTTTGAGGGAACTCCACTGCATCTTTCGCAAAAGCTTATTAACAGAACAGAAGAATACTCCGATTACAGCTTCCGACTGCGCCCGGAATATGAATTCCAGCACGAAATTCTCCGCCTTGGTCCCGATGCAGAAGTCCTCTCCCCTCAATGGCTTCGCGACGACATGCAGTGGTATGCCAACGAAATCCTCGAGCGCTACAAATCCTGATTATTTCATCATATTATATAAATTTCGTAAGTAATTTTATGTCAGAAGTAAATCCGTTAACTGATTATGACAGGATCTTGGCCATCTTTGATCAATGTTCGGAATCCAGATTTCTTCCATTGGGAGCGTATCTTGAGGATACATTCATAAACCCTGAAGCTGTAGTGGAGCTTATCCTAAAAAACTCTTTCTTAAAACTTGATCACACAGAATTCTGTTTGCTTGAGTCGGGAGGATGGTATGACATTTCCATAGACTCAGCCCCAATATTCTGTTGGCATAAGGACGAGGAGCAGATACAGACTCTCGAGGAATTGGCCGATGAATTATCCATTGGGTGGAACAGCAGGTTAAAAATTCCGAACGACAATTTTTACGACTGGATAGCAACAAGCTGTGATCCTCAGGAATGGTATTGCGAAAACAACACTATAAAATTCGCAAGACTCAATACTCAGGATTTTTTCATTTCTGTAGAAAAGGAATATGGTGTTTCACTCGATCCTTCAACCGCATCCATCTTCATAGGAACAGTTAGAATGTTTTGTGAATCCGTCGTAGAAAATATCAACAGCCTCTGCCGCATTATGGCAAGATAAGGTGTTAACTTTGCATCCGGGAAGTTCCAATCACCAAAATTGCCATCTTTCTACTCCTTGAATGTTAAATTTGAGATTTTATGTTGTAAAACATATCATGGAGTGAGCCTCAGTAAGAAAATAATGATTAAATTTGCATATTCTGATGCAGACTATTGGTTCAAGAGAGGACTGATGCTTCAGAATAAGATTACAAAGCATTATAGCCGAGTCCCATTCAAAGAAATCCGGCCAGATTCCATCGAGGGCGAAGCGACTGATGCTCACTCCTTTTGTATATTGATGAATCCTCATCATATAGGAATGGACGTGAGACTATCAGCCTACTTCCATTCGATTGACGGGTTCCTTGGCCGGAATTGCCCAGCTTTCGCTGTGGCAAGCCCTTTGAATGATGGACAGCAGACAATAGTCGAAGCGTCCTTTTTTGTTAAACCAACTAAAATCAATCATGTCACGAGTATTCAAAATTACGCCAAAGCGCATCAAACGCACCAACGGAACGGTTCTAACTCCTGAGATGACTGTTACCGTAACAACTGCAATTCATTGCAGCAACCCATTCTGCAACGGAGCCAAGGAAGTCAAAGAAGCCTACCAGCGTCTTTACACCTTTGACTATGCCAAAGCCTGCTGCACGCAATCCGATTTCGAATTCACTAAATTAGACTAACTATAAAAATTATGGCAAAATTTAAGAAAAAAGGTAATGTATCATCTGTAGACTCTAAAATGGATACTGCAAAGAATGTGATACGCAAAACAGGTGAAATCGCAGGTGAAGTAGGCAAGACACTAGTTGCAGTAGCGTCTGCCTATGTGGCTTATAAAGAACTGAAAGATAAAAGGAAGTCGTAGTACATTCATCAAGATTTAGTTTGGGAACGATTGCTATAGTAATAGTATTATTGACATTTCGCAAACTGATAGTAAAATAAAGGAAACTGAAATTACAATTATTAAAAACAAAAAGGTATTATGGCAATAAAGGATGATAGAATGGTCGATGACCTAACTGATGAGGAATACGAAGATTTTGAGAGAAATCCTGAAAATTGGGAAGATGTTATAGATAATACCAATGAATACTATAGAGATATGATGGGTATAGATGACGATGAGTAAATCTCAAATATTGCATCTTCAATCAGTTATTTCCTGCAAGAGTCTTTGTCAGAAGGCGGAGGCTCTTGTCGGCCTCCTGAGGTGGCTGGATTATGACTGCCCGGCTGCGGAGAAGGACGCTGCATGGGCTGGTCTTGATCCGCAGATTGCAGCCGCTGTGGAAGAGTTGGGCGATAAGTTTTATGCCACTCCAAAGAGCAATGGACGATGGACGGGTGAGATCTGCAATTCTATCTGGATTCCTGAGGATGAATATACTCCCCCAAATAAGTCATACTCAAATCTGCATGGCCTGACTTGGCGTGAGATTAAGCGTAAGCATGATTTCTCGGGGCTACGCTGCGACCGTGGTCGTTTTCGATTTGATGAAATTGCCTGGTATAAGGTGCAGTTGCCTAATTTTGCCGAACTGGTTATTTCGTCCGACCGCGAGACTCTCCACGAGGCTGCTTTTGCTGAGTTGGCACGTCAGCTTGGAAAGACAGTTGATGAAGTCAAAGCCATAAAGGAGAGTGCCAACGACCATACACCGATGGGGCAGAAAAATCTCGCATGGCATGAGGATATCGACTGCGAGACGCTATATCTTGTTCCGCAGGAAATCCATGGAAACATCATTCACTTCGGAGGCGTGGCTATGTGCCAACTCCTCCGCAAACACGGACTTTTATAATGCTGATAATTAAATCATGTAGATGCCGCGACTGTGGGAATATCTTTATTATGAAGGCAGGTGGTTTTGTCTTTTCCATGTCTTCTTCCCATTGTCCACGATGCGGCTCAAAGAATGTGGAGAAGGTGAAATCTTCGAAATAATTTTCGCTTCTGCCGTAAAGTGGCAGTTTCCGGCTGTAACTTTGTGCAAAATGACTGATGAAAAAACATAAACATAACCGTAGCCGGATAATTATGAGCCGCATAAAGAATCCCGACATACTCCGCGCCAAGGTGCAGAAGATTGAATCCGAGATACGCGAAATCATAGATTCCAATGGCAGATGGAACGATATTCCGCAACTGCATGATAAGGTAGAGTGCCTTTTAGCTGACCGTGCCTCCTATCTCGACCGAATGTTTCGTGCCACTCCCTCGGAGGTCGCAAGGATTGAGGCGTTGAATGAAATGCTTCTCAAAAAGGTGGAGACAATGAAAACTCGCGCAGCGATGTTGTGGCAGACTATGCTCACGATGAAGCAGATGCCTGAGTTTGACGATGATTATGATGTGAGAGCTGAGTTGCGGGTTAGTGGTGACCGCAGTGATGAGGAAGCTATACTGCATCTTCCAGAAGATGATTACTATGGCTCCGACTTCGCCCTTGCCAATGAAGCGATTGTTGCTGTAATACCCACTATGTGGAGTCATGCTCACTGTGGTTTTACGGTTCATCCCTGGAAAGTCAATTCTATCGGTGATAATCCAGACAAGACATTTACCTCCTCTATGGAAGACGGTCAAAGCTGGGCCGAAGGAGCATTGTGCCACCCGGCATTGAGCCATATTTGCATATGCTACCCCATACACGACCTCGTGACTCACCTACAATTCTCAATCCCTGACCTACTTCGCATAAACACATTCACAACAAAGGTGTCTCTCGAAATTTCCAACGATACCACCCAATCCGGCATCCGTAGCTTCGAGAAAGAATATCGCTCATGGCGCACTGATGCCGCCACCGACTTCGGCTATAAAAAATGGCTAAAAAGTTAAGGTCCCTGTGGCATTGTGTCCACTTTAATCAGAATGCGGTATCTTACTTATCCCACCGAAACGGAACTTGTGGCATTGTGTCCACTGATAGAAGATTGTCGGATAAGATTTTTTCTTTGGTAAGGTTTTTTTTAGGCATAGAGCCTTTACCATAAAAAAGGACCGGTCAAACAACCGATCCAAACCTTTTATGTATAAAGGCGAAGAGTCTATCCCTGGCAGGTTGCTCCCCAGCAGAGCCTGCTTCCGTTTCAACTCTCTGTTGCAAAATTAATAAAAATCCATGGATGTAGATAACTTTTTATAAATTTACTTGCATAGCAACATAGAGGGGCCTAACTTTCTAAAGGCATGAGTTATCCAAAAATGATGGTTCTTGGATGGTTCATTAATGGTTCTTGATGGTTGTAGAACGGCGCAGCCAAACTAATACAGAATGGTTTCAACTAAAGTGTGTAAGAACCATCTGATTGCATAATAAACGCCCAATTGCTCGATGTGTGCAAATGGGCGTATATTGTTGTCTGATTATTGTTCGTCCTCTTTGAGTTCATGATAGAGTGTGGTATCCTCTTCATCCACTTCATAAAGAGTGTTGGTCTTCGGATGACCCTCATCAAAGTGGATTTCCGGTGGAATTCTGTCGATACAGAATACGTATTTGGCAATTTCCGACAACTCTCCAACTTCCGGAGTTGAAACATCATCTATCTTTTCCACGAAGAGTATAAGCGACCGGTCGTAGCTTGGTTCTACAGAGCAAAGGCACTTGTCAGCAAACATCCCTATGTGAGGGTCTTCTTTGCACATTTCCTCTATGGTGTCTTTGGGAAGAGGAAGTTGATTGATAAATGATTTTTCTTTGGGATCAAAGAATAGGTCGAAACGTTCGTTGGTAATCTCATTCCAGAGTTCTACAAACGTCTGTTGCCATTCCTCATTTGGTGCTTGCCTGATTCCCTGAAGCACGATTTCTGCGGCCTCTTTGTATGATTTATTTCTCAAAATGTCCGCTTTTATCTTTAGAGCTGAGAAAGTGCCCTCTTGATCATCCATACGAACAAATAAATCTATGGCGAGATTTATCGCGTTAAGGCCGCGATAAATCCATAGGTCTCGTTCATCCTCTTGATCCTTGGGGGTGCTGTCAATGATATCTTGACAAGCCACTGCATTTAGGATGGCATACCCGGCGCGATAAAAAGGAGGCGCATCGCGGTAGTACGAAAGATCCAGGTCATCAATGACAAAATTTTTTAGCAATTGCAGTTGTTTGTCTTTTGAAAAGGATTCAACAGTTGCTCTAAAGTCTTCAAACCTGAGATCAGCAACAAGTTCATCGGGGAACGCTTCTTTTTCCTCATCAGACAGTTCTGAATGGTATTTCATAAGGTTGTCAAGAACAGCCATTTTTGCAAATGAATTCTCGGACACCGGAATTTGTTGGATGTAATCCAGTACATCTTGCATTTCTTTTGGCGTAATTTTCATGGTCGGCATTGTATTATGATGATATTGTATTATTAAGAAGCAAATTTACGAAAAATATTTGAAATATCGTCTTATCGAGTTCAATATTTCAATATTGGAGCCGTCCCAACATATTGTCGGTTTCGGGGTTCACGGCCAATCCTGACTGTGAAACGAGACCCGCAAGTGGGGCATTTTGGGAACAATTCCAAGACAATGCCACCGAGAGTATGCCGGAATTTACACCCACAGCCCAGACACTTGCGTTTTTGAATCTCTATCAGCATATATTGAAGATATAAAGGTTATCAATCCTCACTGTTATCTTGTTCCTCAATTTCGTCCAAGTCATCTTCGTCATCAATCTCAGACTGGCATGAAGGCAGCGCGAGGAACTGTTGCTTCTGGCGCAGATATGCGATTTGTATCACCGCCGGAATTATCACACGATAAGCCGGACCGGCGATGTCGTATGCCGTCCATGCTGCGGTTAATGCCCAACCAATCGGTCCCGCGAAAACAGAGAGTGAACGAGACAAAACTCCGCCAGAAGCCAACGCAACACCTCTGCCGACCATCTGACGTGCAACGATGTTTGCCACATTCATCGACCATGTCAAGCCGTAGATGCCGCCACGACGAATGGCAATCTGAAGAGCGGCAACCATAGCCTGACGAGTGTATCGGAGCGGTTTTACCCCAAACTCTTTCGCCATTGTGCGGAGTTCTTCATCGGAGAGTCTGTCTGACATGTCATCAAACAGTTTTTGAAGCATATAGCCCTCAATGACTTCATCTGCTTGTGAGTCTCGAAAGCTCACTTTCAGCCGATTTGCAACCTTTCGGAGAATTTTTGAATAGTCTTCACCCTGACCTTTGAAAAGGTTAACGAAGGTGTTGCCACCAAAGAGGCTGAGTTCCTTGACCATCCCCGGGATAAGAGCTTTCATGCGGTGGGGATAGTTTTGTTCATATACCGGTTTGTCGGTAAGGTCTTCGCTTACGCGAGGCGAACCGTCTTTGCCAAGCGTGATGATGTCGCAAAGAATGCGAAGATCATCATTGTCAGAGTGTTCAAGGACACTGATTAATTCTTCATTCATAGTCTTATCTGTTTTGTAAGTGATTTTTATATTGTGGTGGCGTTTTGATTTTCAGAAAGTGAGTCTTTCCGTTTGAGAAATAGCTCAAAGCTATCGACAAAGCGATTGAAAGCATTTTGAATCTCTTTCTTGTTTTTGAAGCTCGACCTGCTGATGCGGTCAAAAACAGTCATGAGTTTCCCCGACTTAGTCTGACACACCTCAACATTAAGATTTTGCTTTTCGACATGGCGGCAGAATTCAGCGACCCGGCACGATATATTATTTGCAAGCGTGGTGTTTGAACTGACCTTCATTCCCAACGACTTCATCAAATCTCTCAATTCTGTTTCATCTTGGAAATATTTGTCAACGGCAGAGTGTATTTGTGTACTGTCTTCCTGAGAGGTAATGTGCCATCCCCCCGCAAGCGATACAAAAATATGCCCTTACAGGTCTGTGGCCGGTCTCTTCATATATCTCATCGGAATTATATTCCATAAAACGTTCAGCCTTGGCCTTAGAAGGGAAAAGCATCTTTGACCGCTTGCAGTCAACGCAGTAATATGAGTTTTTTGATGGTTTCATATTGAGTCTCCTTTGAATTACGCTGCAAAGTTAAAATCGCATCTTGCCATTTCGCGGCAAAACATGTTAAGATTATAGTAATTGCTATAAAACAGCTAAGTTCAGTTTAGGTCGGGTAATATATACCCGAGTTAAACTGAACTTGTATATGGAGGCAATGAGAAAAGAATTGGCCAATGAGAGAAGGGCTGGCAAAAAGAAAATTTCGGCTGTTGAGAAAAGGTCGGTACGGAGTGAGGTTTTGTCAGCGGTATGGCAGCAACGATAAAGCCAGTCTACACTTCGCGTAACGACATCGCAGTGTTAACGAAAGTCAATAAATCAAAATTCGGTTCATTCAAGTGGATTCAAGGCGGTTCAGCGGGGTTGAATCGCTGACTTTTTCGCTGACCGCTGACATTTTGCTGACAATTTTTGAATGCAAAAATCGCAAGTAATTCATTTTTAACTACTTGCGATTGTTATGGGTGCCCAGAACAGGACTCGAACCTGCACGCCTCGCAGCACTCGCACCTGAAACGAGCGCGTCTACCATTCCGCCACCTGGGCAATCTTCATAATGCTCTGCAAACTATACTCCAATCGTTGCTTTTGTATCCAAATTAGATTCGATTGGTTGGTCTCTGTTGCGTCTGCAAAGTTAATGCTTTTTTTTGAGTTGTGCAAATTTTTTTTGGTGAAATTATGCGGGATTGATAGATGTTTGGATAATGATGTTGAGACATAGGGTGTTAATGAGTGGTGTCATATTCGGGAAAGTCATGCTGTAGAACCGTATGAGATATGCGTTTGTACCAGAATCCGGGAGTGAGCATCTGCTCGGTCAGTTCGTTAAGATCTGAGTTGACGGGGGCGCGGTGGCAGTTGCCCTCTGGTAGTATGGCATCGCATTCGTTGATGATTTTTTCAAGAGGCAGGTATGAGAAGGAGTCGGGATACATCTCAAGTTGCTGGGCTATGGTCATGGCAGCATTGTCGTTTCCGAGTAAAGCTGCGCGTATTAGGAGTTCCTCGCCCTGGCGGTAATCGTAGTGCAGTCCGCGTCCCATTGTTAGGGCCACGCCGGCAGTGAACGCGGCATTTGCAAGTCTTTCGATGTCGGGTTGTCGTCCTTCGAGAACTTCCGGATGGTGGAATAAGATGCTTGTGTAGTTGAGAGCTGCGGCCGGAAGGCCCTGGTCTGAAGCTCTTTCATACCATCTTAGGGCGGCCTGAAGATCCTTATCTACAAATATTCCTTGCTCAAGAAGCCATCCTATGTTGTTGGCGGCCTTTGCGTCACCTTCCCATGCCGCGTCGAGCATCATGGCGTAGCCCTTGGCTCGGTCGTCGTTTAGCGAATCGCGGGTGAAAAGACGGTAGCCCTCCATGGCCATGTCTGCCACCTCCTTCGGGGTGGCTGCATGAGCGCAGACCGATATGAATGCAATCAGTCCTAAAAAAAGTGATATCAATGCTTTCATATTGCAAATTTAATTAAAATGCATAAGTGAAACAATTCTGTAATGACATTTTATGCTTTATTAGCAAAAAAAATTGTAACTTTGCATTATGATTAAAGCAGCATTGATAGACATGGACGGAGTCCTGTACGACTCCATGAAATATCACACTCTTGCGTGGCAGCGGATGATGGAGGAACACGGCATCCACTGCACGCGCGACGAGTTTTACATTTATGAGGGGATGACAGGAGCAGCCACAATCGATCTTATCTGGCAGCGCGAGTTCGGGCATCCGTGCGATCCTGAGCGCAGGGCCGCTCTGTATGATTACAAGACGAAGATTTTCAAATCCATCGGAGGTAATGAGCCAATGAAAGGAGCGGCCAGGATGCTGAAGACTCTTTGCGGACGTGGCATACGGTGTGTGTTGGTGACGGGAAGCGGTCAGGCGTCGCTGATCGACAATGTGCGCAAAGATTATCCGGGGGTTTTCGGTGATGGAATGATGGTGACGGCACATGACGTGTCAAAAGGGAAGCCCGATGCCGAACCTTATCTGAAAGGGCTTGCCAAGGCCGGGGTCCGGGCCGACGAGGCCATAGTGATAGAAAACGCGCCGCTTGGTGTCAGAGCCGGTGTGGCAGCCGGCATCAAGACAATGGCTGTATGCACCGGCCCGATTCCGAAAGAGTATTTCATTAAGGAAAATGCCTGGGGCATCTATAAGTCGATGGATGACTTTGCCGACTTGCTTCCGCTCGCGCTGGATCTCATTGATTCCGAGAGCAAATTTCTGGTGTGCGATGAAAACACGTCACGTTTGGTGGTGGATAGGCTGGCCGGTCAGATTCCTCTGCTTGGCGAATTGCCGCGTGTGTCGGTCCCGGCCGGGGATGAGCATAAGAATGTGACATCTTTGGCCGAAATATGGAGGGCATTCTCTAATGGCGGCGCCAACAGAAAGACCACGGTCTTTTGCATAGGAGGAGGGATGGTGACAGACCTGGGAGGGTTTGCGGCGGCTACGTTCAAGCGCGGCGTGGCGTGTGTGAACGTGCCCACGACGCTTCTTGGCATGGTGGATGCCGCCACCGGAGGCAAGACGGGAATAAATCTCGACAACCTGAAGAATGAGGTGGGGGCTTTTTCTATGCCGAAGGATGTTGTGATAGTGGCAGAGACACTTGATACCCTCCCAGAAATAGAATTCCTTTCGGGGTATGCCGAGATGCTCAAGACCGCTCTTATTGCAGATGCCGGCATGTATGCCGAACTTCTCGACGTTGACAAATATATTGCCGACCGGCGAATGATAATGCCATGGGTGAGAAGATGCATGGAAATAAAAAATTGTGTAACAGGAAGGGATCCAAAGGAACAAGGAGAGCGCAAGATTCTGAATTTCGGTCACACGGCCGGCCATGCCTTTGAATCGTTTGCCTTGCAGCACGGACACCATGTGGCCCACGGCGTGGCAGTGGCCCACGGTATGCTATGGGAAATGATACTCTCCGCCACGTCGTGCAAGGAAAAAAGAGGAGCGCATCTCGACACGTCGCAGCTGCAAGTGTATGCCGGGATGCTCAAGCGGCATTATCCACGACTGAATGTTGGATGCAAGGACATTTGCGCTTTATTGGATCTGATGCGCCATGACAAGAAAAACAGCGACAGCCGCATCAATTTCACACTATTGAACTCAGTGGGCAATCCTGTGTGGGACATGTATCCCACCGAAGAGGAAATAAGGAGTGCATACGAGATATATGGAGATTTCATGTCATGAAAAAGGCATTGCGTTACATTTTGCCCGTAGGGCTTACGGTGCTTCTTGTGTGGCTGCTGTTCCGTAAGGTCGATTTCCGGCAGACACTTGAGATCATCAGCCATGGCGTAAGATATGAATGGATTCTGGCGGCAATGGCAATAAGTGTCTTCTCCCACGTCTTCAGGGCAATGCGCTGGCGTCTGCAGTTTCATGCGCTGAAAGTGCCCACGAGTCTGATGGAGGTGACATGCAGCATCTTCGGATGCTACGCATTGAATCTGATAGTGCCGAGGCTCGGCGAGTTGTGGAGATGCACGTTCATTTCGCGGAGGTCTAAATCTCCGTTGACCACGGTTGTCGGGTCTATGGTGGCCGACCGTCTGTCAGACACAGCCATGGTGTTGCTTCTGATGTTGCTTACGTTTGTGGTGGCGGCGCCGGCGCTTGCGGCATTCTTGGCTAAGTACCCGCTCGGAGAAGGACTGCTCCATCTGTTGTATTCCCCCGTACTGTGGATATCGGTGGTTGTCGCTGTTGCGCTTATGTGGTTTCTGTTGAGAAAATACGGCAACACCAAAATAGTGTTGAGGCTGCGTAAATGGACATCTGAGGTCTGGAAAGGCTTTTCCGTAGTGGTCACGATGCCCGGCAAATGGAAATTTGTATTGCTGACCATTGCCATTTGGGGGTGCTATTTCATGCAATTGTATGTGGCGATGTATGCATTTGGCTTTACGAGGGTGTTGTGTCAGGAGCCGCATCTTGCGTATGGGCTGATTCCGTGTCTTGTGGCATTCGTGTTCTCATCGGTAGGCATGGCGATTCCGAGCAACGGTGGTCTTGGCCCATGGAACATAGCGGTGATGTTCGGCCTGGCCATCTATGGAGTGGCGGATGTGGAGGGAACCGCATTTTCCATTCTTGTCTGGAGCGCACAGACGGTCATGCTGATACTTCTTGGTATATTCGCAGCCATTTGGATTACAGTCACATCCGGGAAGAAAACTTCAATTTTACAGTAAGACTATGACAAACGAAATTAATAGAAGATTAGGGGATGATGATGAAGATGATTTGTGGGACGATGCCCCTGAGGATACCCCTGAGAATACCCCTGGAGATTCCCCCGAGGATACCCCCGAGGATATCCCCGAAGTCGTGCCGAGGAAATCAAAAAAAGGGAGTTTCTTTGATATAGGCAAAGATGAGGAAAACGATGACTTTTTCAACAATGACACCGAGCCGGAGCCGGAAATAAAACCGAAGCCAAAACCGGTGAAGCTCGATCCTGAGGATCCCGACTACTGGATTGAGGAGGAGTCAGACATATCGAGGATGATGCCCAAGCCCGGAAAGGTCTGGAAATGGTGGTTTGTGGGCATATTGGCGATTCTGCTGCTTTTGATTGGTGTGTGGATCTGGTTTTTCCGTCCGTATGTGGATGGGGCTGTCAAATATGGCTATATAAAAAGCATGGAGCAACGCGGAACTGTGGTCAAGACATTTGAGGGTGTGCTGATACCTTACCGAGAGCTTGGTGATTCAACTCCCACATATTTCGAGGAAATACGCTTCTCGGTGGAAGGCGACAGTCTTGCGGCCCACATGAAAGGCATGATGCTCGAATGCGTGCCGGTGATGCTTGAATACAAGATGTATCACACCCCGTTGTTTTGGAAAGGTTCGGCCCCTATGGTGATTACGCATGCCGACACAGCAGATGTCAGGAAAATATTGCCGCCGGAATATAGATAAAACCCATAAAACAGATAAGAAATTGAGAGTCAGTGAAGATATAAGATATGTTGCCTTGTGTGCCATATTCTGCACATTGATGTTTGGATGTGCCTCGATAGGTAATCCCTCCGGAGGAGCACGCGACGAGGATCCGCCGCGGTTTGTGTCGGCAAGTCCCGCGCCCGGATCGGTCAACGTGGATTCGACCGATCTGAACATCAGCATTGCGTTTGATGAGTTGGTCAACGTAAAGAATGCCTTTGAGAAGGTAGTGCTGTCACCTCCCGGAAAATCGGTGCCAAGGGTCACAACAAGAGGCCGCAGGATTCTAATCAACAATACCGACACTTTGTTGCCCAACACTACATACACAATCGATTTCGGAGATGCCATAGAAGACAACAACGAAGGCAATATCCTTTCCGGCTTCTCCTATACGTTTTCCACCGGCAGTGTGCTTGATTCGCTTAGGATCTCCGGGATGGTGCTTGGAGCGGAAGACATGGAGCCGCAGCAGGGGGTGTTTGTCGGGGCATACACATCAGATGCTGATTCGGCATTTCTGAAAACTCCATTCGAGAGACTTGCCCGTACTGATGAGATGGGCAGGTTTGTGCTGCGCGGACTTCGCGACACAACTTATCGTCTGTTTGCTCTCAAGGATCTTGACAACGACAAGCATTATGCAAATCCGGAGGAGGATATAGCGTGGTTTGCCGACACTATCCGCCCCACATCGGAAAGGATAGTGACACAGGATACAATCCGTGATCTCTATACCGGGGCTGTGGATACCATAGTGGAGCGGCGGCGTACACGCTTTTTGCCCAATAATGTGCTGTTGCGCATGTTTAATACCGGTGTAAAGCCCCAATATCTTGTCAGCTATACCCGGCCCGATTCCACAAAACTGAGTTTCATATTCAATTCCCCCGGTGAGCGGCGTCCTATTGTCAGACTTGCCGACGATGAGGAATTCCCCGATCCTTTGGTGGCAGAGGCAAGCATTGGCAATGATTCATTGACATTCTTCCTTCCACGCGAGATTGCCATGCGCGACACCTTGAAGCTTGCCATAGAATATGTCAATACAGATGTGGCCACCGGCACACCGAGGATGGTGAACGATACGGTGAAACTCACTAAACCTAAAGTGGAGAAAAAGAAGGAAAAACAAAAAAAGAAAAAGAAGAATAAAGCCAAGAAGACTGAGGTCGGCGAGGATTCCGACGATGTGAATGAGGACGCCTCTGAGGATAATGAGGAAGAAGAAGAGACTCCGCCGCTGCCGACCTTCAAGTTTCAGGCATCCGGACCTGAAAGGGATATAAGTCAGCCTATCGTGCTGGAGGTGCCGGTGCCGCTTGCATCGCTTGACACGCTCGGATTCCGGTTGGAGGTGAAGGCTGAGGGCGACACTGTATGGGGTAATGTGAAGAATGGCTACAGATTGCAACGCCGTGACACTCTTTCCGAACGTCGCTTCAAGATAGAATATCCCTGGCAGCGCGGTATGTCCTACAGGCTTTCGGCGGATTCGCTGGTGGCCACTGACATTTATGGTGTGCAGAGCGACAAATTGCAGTTTGAATTCAAAACCAAGACCGACGACGACGTGTCGAATCTTAAGTTCACTCTCAATGGACTCGATAGGGAGATTCCAGCTTTCGTGCAAATTATGGCGGGAGGTGACAAGGTGAGTTATACGGCCAAAGTGGAAGATGGCGTTGCCAATTTCAGGGGGATAGACAGTGGGAAATATTATGCACGGGTCTATGAGGACTTCGACGGTGACGGAAAATATACTCCCGGCAGCTATAGACTTCAACGTGTGTATGGCACTCCCAAAAATGAACTTGCTGACACGTTGACATTGCGAGGTGATTCCGTATTGGTTGCTGACACGCTGGCATTGCGGGTCGATTCCGTACTGGTTGCTGACACGCTGGCATTGCGAGGCGATTCGGTCGTGATTCAGAAGGATTCGGTGGCAGCAGTGGAGCGCAGACCGCTAACCGACAAATCGATGGTGGAAAATCTTGTGCGTATGGGCTATAGTCTGGAGCCGATTGAGGGCGACAGCATCGGCACCGACATCCTGATAGCGATACCCCCCGATCTTGTATATTATTATCCAAAGACAATCAATGTGAAGAAGGCTTGGGACATAGAGCAGACCTGGAATGTGTTTGAGACGGCACTTGATTTGCAGAAACCATCCAAGATAAAGAAAAACAAGCCAAAGCGCAAGAATAATGACCAGTCGCAGCAGCAGGAGGATGAAGAGGAAGATGAAGACGACATGTTTGGCAATCCATTCAATCCCAACGACCGCAACAACCGTAATAATCGCAACCAGACAGGAGGTCTCCGAAGAAGTTACTAAGTATTTAGCCGGGACTTGGCGAATGTAGAGGCCACAAGCGCACAGAGCAGTGTGATTAAAATGATGGGGATTAGAGTGATAAGAATGTCTGAGGCCTCAAGGCAGACGGGATAGGGGATTGGTTCGGCTTCAATCCCTCCGTTTGCTATGGTGATGAAGCCATAGTGTTGCTGCAGCAGACAAAGTATCGATCCCAGGGCTATGCCGGCTAAGGCACCTATGGCCGACACAAGGACGCTTTCCCACATGAATACTCTTGAAATGCCACTGCGAGACAATCCTATAGCCGACATGGTGCGCATTGAGTTGGTCTTTTCAAGCACCAGCATAGATATTGTGGAGATGATATTGAATGATGCTATCACGAGAATAAAGAAAAGTAGAAGAAACGTCATCCACTTCTCAATCTGAATCATCCGGAAATTGATTTCCTGCTGCATGAGCCTGTCTTTGACGAGATATTCCGGGCCGATAAGTTTGCTCACATGCTCAGTCGCATCCTCTTGGTTTGCCCCTGCCTTGAGTTTTATTTCTATGGCGGTGGCCTCGTTGTCATAAAGCAGCAGGTCTCTCACAATCGATATGTCGGTGAAGATAGTGTTTTCATCATATTCCTCCTGAAGTGACTGAAAAATGTCGGCCACATAGAGAGAGTCCATGACGAAAGCAGCCGCCGGATTGGCAGGATTGAATCTTCCGAGTCGTTTAGGTGCAAAAACGTTGAAAACCTCCCCTTCGTTGAAGAGGGAAAGTTTGTAAGCCGTTCCCACTGAAATGAGGGCCGGATTCTCGGCATCGGAATTCTGCAGGGTATTTCCACCCGCTATCATCAGAGAGTCGAGCGAAGTCACGAGTGAGTATTCCTTGGGGATTATTCCTTTAAGTGTGACGGGGGTTTCTCGGCCATTGAAGAATCCAAGCGCATTGTCGGTGAGAGTTGGCGTGGCAATCTCCACCTCCTTGATGCCTGCAATCATGTTGGCAAGCGAGTCACCGTGGGCGATGGTTTTTCCCTCGGCAGGTGTCACCATGAGATCAGGGGCAAGGGTGTCAAGTCTTCCTGAAAGTATAGACTGGAATCCGTTGAATACGGAAAGCACGCAGATTACGGCTGCAGTGGCCACGGCAACGCCTGCCACCGACACAAAGGCGATGGCATTGACGGCACGATGCGATTTCTTGCCGGCAAGAAATCGCATTGCTATGAGCATCGGAATGGCTTTCAACGGTTTGCTTTCTTCAGTTCGTCAGGATCCACATAGTCGTCGGCGGTGCCCTTTATGGGGTCGGAGGCAAGAAGCCGGTCGATGTTTTCTGCGTAGTCGAGCGAGTCATCAAGATAAAATGCAAGGTCGGGGCATTTGCGGAGCACCTGCTTCACGGCCTGTGCGAGCTCATATCTCACCGTCTTGCTCTGCTTCTTGATGTTCTCGAGAATGTCACCGGCTTTTTCAGGAGGGAAAATGCTTAGATAAGCTTTGGCCACAGACAGGTCGGGCGATACGCGTACAGTGCTGACCGACACGAGCACGTTGCCCATGGCGGCGGTCTGCCGGCGGAAAATCTCGCTCAGTTCCTTCTGAAGCAGACGTGCTATTTTGGCTTGGCGTTTAGATTCCATAATTATATACTTGTTTAAGACTCAATGCGATCGTTGCAGTGCTCCGGCAAGAGCAGATGGAAAATCCGCATTGGTCGGTTGGTTCTGTTAAGATAACAATGTATTTTGCATTTAAGTTTTTCTGAGCAGCGTGATTCCATCGCGCAGCGGCAGTATGACGGTCTCGAACGCCGGATTGTTAGCCGCCAGATCGTTGAATTCGCAGACACCGCGTGTCTGGGGGTCGCGCGAATAGGCCGGGTCGCATACATGTCCGGACCAGAGCGTGTTGTCGGCCACGACCAGTCCGCCGTGGCGCAAGAGCCGTTCAGACTCCCTTAGATATGCAGGATATTCGCGTTTGTTGGCATCGATGAAAATCATGTCGAGTGATTCGTCAGGCAGCGAGGCGCAGACATCGGTGGCGGGACCAATGCGGAGTTCGATTTTATCCCCGTATGGTGATTCGGCAAATTGCCTGCGAATGAAGTCTTCGAGTTCATCATCCACCTCCACTGTGATGAGCCGTCCTTCTGCCGGAAGTCCCTCTGCTATGCAGAGGGCGGAATAGCCGGTGAAAGTGCCGAGTTCAAGGACAAGCCGGGGTGCACACAGCCGGGTGAGCATCTTCAGGAGCCGGCCCTGGAGATGTCCGGAGCACATGCGACCATTGATGAGGCGCAGGTATGATTCGCGGGTGAGCCTTTTCAGATGTTCCGGTTCGGGCGATATGTGGGCATCGACGTATGAGTCAATGTCGGAGTCTATTTCGTAGGTCAATTAGGAATTGGAAATTAAGTATTTGGAAATTAAAAATTGCAACGCGAGCAGGTATCCGTCAAGTCCGAGTCCGCAGATGGAGCCTTGACAAACCGGGGCTATCACGTCATTGTGGCGGAACTCATCGCGGGCGTGGATGTTTGAGATGTGCACTATGACTGCGGGACATTGAGCCATCTCTATTGCATCGCGGAGGGCGTAGGAGTAATGGGCGTATGCTCCCGGGTTGAATACAATGCCGTGGCAGTCGGGGTTGAAAGCCAGTTGCTGAATCTTAGTGACAAGTTCTCCCTCGCAGTTCGACTGGAAGTATTCGAGCGATTCTTTACCGGCAGACAGTTCATGCACAAGGTTTTCCGCTTCCGGCAGGAAGTCGGCGAAGGATTTGGAGCCATACACCCCTGGGTTCCGGAGTCCCAGCATGTTGAGGTTGGGACCATTGATGACAGCTATCATTGTTGCGTTATGTTTTTTATCAGAATAAGCAGATGCGGAATGAAAATGACAAGACCTGTGGCTACAGCCGACATGGCAGTGAAGAGAACCCCCGCCGCTGCCACATCCTTGGCTTTTTTTATGAGAGGATGCTGGCCGGGCATGACAAGGTCGGCAATGGCCTCTATGGCAGAGTTCATGGCCTCAGCCATAAGCACCATGCCGAAGCAAATCAGCACCGCACACCATTCAGTGGCGGTAATTCCCAAAAGGAATCCGGTCAATATCACGGCAAGCATAACGGCGACGTGGATTCGTGCATTATGTTCGTCACGCAGCAGGATTGCCATGCCTTGCAGCGCATACCGGAATGAAAGTATGCGTTTGCGCAAGGAAAAAGGTTCTTGTTGTTTCATGATGCAAAGATAAGCAAATAAAATTGTCCTGACAAATTTTATTTGCAATATCAAGATTCATCATGATTCATCAAGAAGCACCATGATTCATGATGATGCATCATGTTGAATCATGATGAATCGTGATGAATCA
>JAMPAV010000001.1:755408-777556 GCA_023667055.1 Muribaculum sp.
ATAGCGTTTTGTCAGTTCTATCATAACGTTGCTTAATTTTGCTCACTTACTTAATAAAAAAGGAACGGCTACATCTCCTTGATGATCCAGTTTTCAAGGCGGCGTTTGGATGTACTGATGTTGGCTCCGATGGCATATACCTTCTTGCCCGAAGTCTTGAACGGCAATGAATATTCCTTGTCCTCTATCTGCTTCATCGCCTTCTCCGGAGTGCTGTCGATCTTGAACTCCATCAAATATAGATAATTCGGTGTTTCCACAAGCATGTCAATGCGTCCGTCGCTGGTGCGGTATTCAGTATGCGTATAGAATCCCATAAGTTTCATTATGACAAACATCACATTCTGATAATGTATCTCCATATCACCCTTGATGGTTTCCTCGTCTGCATCCGTTTTCTTTCTTGCCATGGCATGATCGTATGGTATTCCGGCCATGAAAGACTTAAGCTTGTTCATGAAGTCATCAATCCTCCCTGCCTCCGCGTCAAGCACAAATTCCGTGATGAGCATCGCCGAACTCTTGCCATTGCGCATATAAGAATTCATCAGGAAATTAGAGAATCCCTCAAGCACCTCCTTGTTGGGAAATCCAAGTGTATAGAGTTTAAACCTTGGGTCATATCCCTTTATGGTGAGATAACCGGTTTGGAAAAACAGCGGCACCGGTTCCTTGAGATATATGTCAGACCCGTTAAGATAACTCTCGTCGCACCGGAAACCTTCAAGCTCCGGTATGGAAAAAGTTGCATTTTCAAGTATTTCAATCAGATTGGAAGTGGTGCCGGTTGCATACCAGTAGCCTCCGAAAACTTTTCGGTCGAAGGTGTTCAAAAGGCTGAATGGGTTATAGATATCCTCGCCATTGGCTGAGAAATGATAACCATCATAATTGGCCTTCAAATCATTATGTATTTGCTCGAAACTTGTTTTTTGATAATCCGCCATCTCTTCCATACTTTGAAGGAAGTATTTGTCAAGTTCTGACTCGTTTATACCGCAGATTGAATTGTAATCGTCAAATAGCGATATGTCTTTGAGATTGTTGAGACCACTGAATATCGACACTTTGCTGAAACGAGATACTCCCGTCAGCATCCCAAAACGTATGTATTCGTCAAGAGATTTCAACACCCCATAAAAGGCCTGAAGCTGCTTTTTATATAAATTGTGAAGTTTTTTCTCGTTGATAATGGTGTTGACGAGTGGTTTGTCATACTCGTCTATCAATATCACAACTTTCCTGCCAGACTGTCTGCAGGCATGAATTATTACATCTGAGAATCTGTTTTCAAGTTTCGGTGCCGGTTGTGATATCCCATACTGTTCTTCCCATTTCTTAAGATGCCAATCTATTATGGCATTCAGACTGTCCTCGTAGCTATAGTTCTGCACATTCAGGTCAAGACGTAGCACCTCATGCGGCTCCCAGTTCCAGCCCACGGAATCTATGGCAAGTCCTTTGAAAAGCTCTCTTCTCCCTTTGAATAATGCCTCTATCGTTGACAGTAAGAGACTTTTACCAAAGCGGCGAGGTCTGCTGAGAAAGACATACTGTGATCCTGAATTCACAAGTCTGTGGATACATTCTGTCTTGTCCACATAAAGATAGTCGTCTTCCCTTAATTTTGCGAAAGACTGAATTCCTATCGGGTATTTCACTGTCGCTGCCATAATCAAAGCTCATTATAAAGTGTAAACACTCATTCCAACTCCAAAGTTAACACTTTTTCCCGAATTCTCAAAACAAATCAAGGCTACATCTCCTTGATAATCCAGGAGTCGATGTTGTTGTCGGTGGATGAGTAGTTGGCGGCTATCTTGATAATCTTCCGTCCCTCGTCGATATATGGCATTTCATATCCCTTGTCATTAATCTGCGTCATTCCTTTTTCGGCTGATCCGTCGGTCTTCAACTCGAAGATGTAGATGAAGCGGCGGGTGCGAAGCATGATGTCCATTCGCGAATTGCAGGTCTCCTCCTCATTTCTTGGTAAAAAACCAAGTGCTTTGAATACAAGATAGATGTTGTTTTTGAAATATGTCTCCCTTTCAGCCAACTGTGTGTTGCTGTAAGGATTACCTTTCAGAAAAGTCTGGAGATGACGCATGAAGTCGTCAGCTTCACCCTTCATTACAGCCTTGCGCATCTTGATGAAACTGTTGCGGCAATCCATGAGATCCAATGCCGAATAAATCGGCATCAGGGCTTCAGAAAAACTGGTTGCCACCTCCTTGTTTGGTAGTCCGAGGGTGTATAGGTCCAGTTCTTCATCATATTTCTTGATGGTGATGTATCCGGCTTCATAGAGAAGTGCAATTGGATTCTGCAGATAGGATTCCTTGGCCGACAGATCGCTTTCGATTGATTCAGTGCAGTCAAGTTCGGGGAGGAAAAAGTTGTCGCGTTTCAAAACATTCAAAAGGAAACTTGCGGTGCCTGACCTGAACCAGTAGTTAGTGATCTCTTTGGCATCAAGAGCGCTGAGAATACTGAAGGGATTGTAGATGTCCGGAGATTGTTTGCTGAAATGATAGCCATCATAGTTTTCTTTCAGCATGGAAAGCATTTCAATGGTTGACACTTCCTTTTTCTCTGCAAATGAATTAATCCCCGCGGCAAACTGACTTTTAAGTTCCTCTTCTGTTATGCCGCAAATTGCCGCATATTCATCCCTCAGGGATATATCCTTCAGATTGTTGGCACCGCTGAAAAGACTTGTGTGGCTGAAACGTGAAACCCCGGTTATGAAGGCAAAGTGAATATATTCATCGGTATTTTTCAATACAGTAAACATTAATTTGAGAGTTTCTCGATATTTACTGTTGATTAACTCATTTTCAAGTGTGTTTAAGAGCGGGGCGTCATATTCATCTATAAGAATCGCCACATTGGCATTTGTCTGCGTTTTTGCGTTTATGACCAGATTGGTAAATCGTTGGGCCAGGTCTTCTATTCCGGGTTCTCTGCCATATATTTTTTCATAAAACAGGAGTGAGTTGTCTAGCATCTGATGCAATGAATTCTCATTGTATGCGTCAATGGATGAAAAAGACAGTTTAATCACCGGACGAGGCTTCCATTCCGATTCATGTTTTTCAATTGCAAGTCCTTTGAAAAGTTCTCTTTCCCCTTTGAAGTAGGCTTCAAGTGTGCTTAAAAATAGACTTTTGCCGAATCGTCTGGGACGACTCAAAAAGAAGTATTTGCCATTGTTCAAAAGACTATGTATATACATTGTCTTATCGACATAGGTATATCCTCCTTCTATCAAAGATGAGAAAGACTGTATGCCTATCGGGTATTTCACTGTCGCTGCCATAATCAAAGCTCATTATAAAGTGTAAACACTCATTCCAACTCCAAAGTTAACACTTTTCCCGGAATTCCCAAATCCTTAATTATAGTACACGCACAAAGTAAATGTGCATTTTGATATCTCTCCCATCCAATGCTATAGTAATTGCACATTTACTTTGTGCGTATATATCTCATCAGATTGGACGGAGGATACTTATTTTAGAACTTTCTCCGCCTTTCCCCCTCTGACCTTGACGTAAATGCCGGATGGCAGACTTGATGTGTCTGATCCCATCATTCTTCCATCAAGCGAGTAGATTGTCTCCGGCATGCATTCCCAAGTGACGATTTCCACTCCAGTCATGCCGTCATTTACCGGTCGGATATTAAATCCTAAATGCGATGATGCCATTATCACCAGTGGCTCGGTGGTGTTCGTGCACGCCATGACATAAGGCGCATTGATGCGATAGATAATGCCATCTTCTTCCTCTTCATCCGTATCCATGCTGCCGGTGAGTATCTCCGCTTCCTTACCGCTGTAAAGAAGTTTGTCTTTATTCATATATCCGCAGATGGGAATATCGATGAAATTTCCATTGGATGCAGCTATTCGGGTGTAAGCATGATTGCCGTTTTCAGATGGGAAATTGGTGACCATGCAATGTTCAAGCAATTCTTCCACTTCTTCGAGTGTCGGCATTCTCCAACCTTCACCCAAAAGCATGTAGGCAGCATCATATTCAGTGCCGGAAATGTTTTCTCCAAGATAATGCTGCAGTATTATGTCTCCGTCATCGCAATGCTGATATGTGCTCCAATCGTAGTATTCTTTTGTCTGAGTCTCTCCAAAGCTATAGAACCCTCCGGAGTCAAGCTCTGACTCGGCATCTAAATTCCTGTCAGCCCATTTCACCGACAGACCCAAATCCACCGGATTCAGCACCGTGTTGTCTCGGGCATCCATCGATAGGGGAGTGCCTGCTATTATTGATGATATTATACCGAGTTTAACGGCATTACGTATAGCCTGTGTCATATTTTTTGCGTCAAGTTTCTTCATAATGTTGCTCCTGTGGTATTCTACTGTTTTTGTGCTGATGCACATTTTGCACGATATATCCGCCGAACTCTCACCATTGCTGATGAGGTTGATGATATTGATCTCTTTGGCAGTCAGTTTCCCCGATGCATCATTAAGCACCTCCATTCTTTCCTTGAAGACCGGACTTATGAATCTTCCGCCATTGTTCACCGCAGCTACAGCCTCCAACAGTTCCTCTATCCTCTCTCCCTTGAGCACTATGCCCTCGACATCCGATTCAAGCAAAAGCGAGATATTCCATAATTCCTCATGCATCGTATAGACCACCACCGGAGCCTTGACGTGAGCTTTCCTCAATTTCCTGATAAGCAGTAGCCCGTCGGCATCAGCATTAAGAGTGAGGTCTATCACCAGCGTCTGAATACGGTGCTTGTTTTTCTCGGCCAATTTCATTGCATCATTGGCGGTCGATGCCTTGACCACATTATATCCGGCCTCCGAAAAAACATGGGCAAGCCCCTCAAGCACCACCGGATGGTCATCAACTATCAATATCTTTTTCATGCGTATCTATCTTTTTTTAAGACTTACGATAAAGTTCCCGTCTCTCCTTGATGTGGATATGGCGGCATCTATCTTTTCAGCACGCTCCCTAAGCGACCTGAGTCCTATGCCATTGCTTTCTTCTGAGTTGTTCGCGCCTTCGGAAAGCATACTTCTGATCTCAAGTTGCCATTTATCATCGCCCGACAGATTTATCCGTATTTCTCCGTCCCCTCCATGGCTCATGGCATTGCTAAGCGATTGCTGCACCACTCTGTAAAGTTCATAACTTTCCTCTGCACTCAGTGAATCCCAATCGAACATTCCTTCCTCCTGCAAGGTAATCTTACGTCCGCTTGAACTTTTGCTGTTTCTGATTATCATGTCGTGGAGCATCTCCATGAATGTCCGCTTACTAAATTCCGGCGGCATCATCTCATGCGACATTGTACGCACTCTCCTCGACAGACTAATCAGCGAGTCCTCTATGTCTTCTGTGGCTGAGGTGTGGAGCCTTAATTGCAACCCCAAAATACTTCCCGCCACGTCATCGTGTAGTTCTTTCGCTATGCGTTGCCTTTCCTGTTCCAGTCCCCTCAAGTATTCCTCGTGTCTTGTTTTCTCAATCTGTCGCTCCTTCTTCCGGTGATACTGTATCGCAAATAAAATCAAGCCTGTAAGTGCCACTGCACATAATATGGCTACCAGCGACCATCCCAATCGTTGCGCCTTTAGATGTGAGATGGCATTCTCTTTCTCAAGCGAGTCATATTTCACCATCAGGTCGGTCAGTCGCCTGTCGTTGTCTGATGTCCTTAGAGAGTCAAGTGCCATAAGTGCCTTTGTCTGGTAATCGTAGGCTTCCCTGTATCTTCCCATATTGGCCAGACATTTGGCACGCTGTTGGTATATGTCATCCTGAGCTGTCCCCATTGTTCCTATCGAGTCTGCTTTCTGAAGCCAGTCCCATTCATCTTGGTATCGGCCTTCCTTCTCTGCAAGTATCGCCTCTGAGTTGATTGCCACATAATATGGCTGTGTGTTGGGCGGCATTCCCTCAAGCGCGTCATACATCTCTTGCAAAGTTTCCTTGGCCCTTGCCACCGAGTCAAGTTCAAGATAAGACTTCAGAAGAGGCGTTAGATACTTTATGCGTATCACGCTTCTCGCTCTTTTGCCCATTTCCTTGTATGGTCGCAATTCCTCTATGGCCTTGCCATATTCTCCCTGTTTTGCAAGTATTGCGCTTAGTGTGGCAGCGGAGTTGAGTTCCTGTATGCTGTCGCCCATTTCGCGCGACAGCTCCAACGATTTCTTCCCGAATGAATATGCCTCTTCGTTCAGTCCGTGTTCGGCACATGCTATGGCAAGCATTTCTGAAAAAACCTGTTGCATCTCATCATCGTTTTCTTCCACAGCTATTTCAAGTCCCTCCTTATATAAGGAGATTGCCTCATCATAGTTTCCGCCACGCCTGCAGATGATGCCTTTGTTTTGTAGTCCCTGCATCACTGCAAGCCCGATGTCATGCTTCTTGCCGAATTCTATCACGGTGTCGGCGTATGCTGTCGCCCATGCCGGATTGCCACCTTCAAGTATCGACACATCGCGGTCTATCATGATGTAAGACTTCAGTGTATCCGACATTTGCCTTGGCGCATTCAGCAGGGAGTCGGCTCTGCGTATCGCAGTGGCATAGTCACCTTCCGAACACGGTTCTCCCACGAGCTGATACAAGGCTACTTCTTCCGTCTCTGATACCGTCTCCCTGTGTCCGCAGCAAACCATAATTGCGAGTGCTGTCAGTATCGAAAAAGACGACATTATTGTTGTTATTAGTTTCATAATGCAAATTTACGCAATTTTTTCCATTATTTTGTTATAATGCGTAAAAAAATGACGGGTCTGCCGTCATGGGCAGACCCGCATTATGAAAATCCTTATATTCAGGTTTGTTAATCCACCTTGATGCTCTCTACGAATTCGCGGTAGGCCTCGTTGTTCGGGTCATACTTCAGATACTTGGTGAAGCATTCCTTTGCCTTTGCATTGTCCTTGTGGTCAAGGTAGTAGTTGCCGAGGTAGTTGTAGATGGTCTTGGCGTCGGAAGCGTAGCGGCTTGTGTCTGTGCCGGCTGCGTTGGCCTTGTCGATAAGGTCGGCTGCCTCGCTATACATTGGGAAGGCTGCGGTCTTGGCCTCTTCATCGTTGGCTGCGTGCTGCATGGCTATGTCGCCGAGTATTTTCTTGGGCTTGTAGTTGTCGGGAAGCTCTGCCTGCATCTTGGCTGCATAGTCGGCTGTTTTCTTAAAGTATTCCTCAGCTTTTGCCGGATTCTCCTGCTTGTTTTCCACGCCTGCATAGTAGCTGAAGATAGCCTGTTGGCTGTAGTCGTTGAATCCGGGTTTCTCAATCTTTGCAAGATAACCTTCGAAAGAGTCGGAGGCTTTCGAGAAATTGTCTCCCTCGAGGTAGGTCATGGCCAGCTGCTTGTTGAAGTTTGCGTTGTCCGGCATTTCCTTGATAGCCTCGTTAAGCACTGCGATGGCTTCATCAGTTCTCTTTGCTCTTGTGAACTCATCCGCTATGAGGGTGAAGTCGATGGGGGCAAACTTGTTGGCCTCCGGATTTGCATTGTGTGCTGCAAGAAGTTCCTCTGCCATCGGCACAAGCTTGTCGCCCAATGCCGGGATGTTGGCAGCATTCATGAATTGGTAACGGCGTGCTGTGAAGTTGCCTGGGTTGGCTGCAAGAAGTTGCGTGGCATAGTCGTAACCTTTCTGGAAATCCTGGCTGTAGAAGAGAAGGAATGCGTAGCGGTCTTCGTCCTGCTTGAAGTGGTTCGGATTTTGCACATATTTGCCATACTCTGAAGCTGCATTTGCATAGTCTTTCTTGTTGTAGTATGCGTTGGCGAGCTCACGCTGTCCAAGTGCTGAGTTCGGATTCACCGACAGAAGTTCCTGAAGCATCTTTACTGCATACTCCGGATTCACCATAGTGTAGAGGTTAGCGTATTTCACGTATGCCTCCGTGGCATTCGGGTCATAGCTCTTTGCCATCTCATATTTGCCGGCAGCGCCACCCCAGTCCTTGAGGTCTTTTCTTTGGTCACCCTCGAAGATATAGATTTCCGGTGCCTTCATGTCGGTCTTGCGGGCTTTGTTGACTCTCTTCTCTATTTCCTTGGCGTAGGTTGTCGGGTCTGCCTCATAATATGCGCGGGCAATGGCAATTTCTGCACCCGGATCTTTCTTCACTCTTTTCTCTGCAAGCTTGAATTGCTCTTCCGCTCCCTTTTTGTCGCCCTGTTTCAGTGCCAGCGCGCCAAGTCCGATGTAGTTGTTGGCATAGTCGGCGTTTGCTTGTACTCCGGCCTCGAAATATTTCTTTGCCTCGTCATATTTCTTCTCGTCAAGGGCTATCTGGCCGAGATAGTAGTTTGCAATGGCTTTGTCGGTGCCTGCATTGTTGAAATTTCGGTTGAGAAGCTCCTTGGCGTTATCAAGCTGGTCGGCCTTGTAGTATTCGACTCCTTCCTTGTGGGTCTGTGCCGATGCGCTCATAGCCAATGCCACGAAAGCGGCTACAAATAATGATTTGAATTTCATTGCTATATGTTTTTAGTTTATTATTTCGGGTTATCGCATCTCTCGATTCGGTTTTCGCATAAGGCTGTCTTTTGCGAAAACTAACTGCAAATATAGTGATTTTATACGATGTTGACAAATTTTTTTGCGTTTAGTTTATTGCCTCTGGTTAATTTTATCATAATTTAATGATAATTCTTTTTGTATATAGCGGAATCCCGACAAGAAAGCATACTCCCACCAGAAAGATGGAATACATAAGTGAACCGAACTCATTCCCACCAAACAGCATCGAAAACCATTCCGGAAATGCCATATCTCCCACATGTATTTCTCTTATGCCTTCTTCCAATATGTAACTGAAACAGTATAGTACAAGAGGGTTCAATCCAAACACGCACATCGGTTTGACAAACCATGCAGGGTGCCACTTCCTTATATCAAGCATCCAAAGCAATGTGGCAAGCATGGCTGCGGCCCCTCCGCAAGTGGCAAATACAAAACTCGGTGTCCAAAGATTTTTGTTGATAGGCAATATTGGATTCATGAAGAATCCAAGCATAATCATCACTCCGCCGGCTACGGACAGTTTGGCTACTGTCGGCCACATGTCATCTTTGTTATTCATGATTATTCTGCCGCATAACATGCCTATCAGCACATGCGCTATCCCGGGCAGGTTAGATAGCAGACCCTCCGGGTCAAAACATATCCTGATGTCGCCAACCTTTTTGTGGTATAGATGGTCCGGTCCGATGATTGCACGGTCTATCACAGAAATGATATTGTCTTCCGACAACGCGTATCCATTGAAGGCAGACAGCAGAATGGTATAGCCTATCAGCATTATTGCTATGCACCACATAATCCTTTTCCTTGTGTCGAGCACCACATATAATATTGTTGCAAACATGTAGCATATACCAAGACGAACAAGGACTCCGGTGTATCTAAGTGTGTCAAATTCCACAAATTTCTCCAGTCCGGAAAATCCACGGCATATCCATGTAAGCAAAATTCCTGCTACAATTATCTTGAACCCTCTGATTATCGATTTTCTTATAGCTTGCGTCTTGCCGAGTCTTCTCATTGAAAAAGCAGCGGAGACTCCCATGATAAACATGAAGGAAGGAAAGACAAGGTCTGCAAATGAAAGTCCATCCCACAACACATGGTTGAGGAATGGATACATTCGTCCGCTGCCTACCTGATTGTTGACCACAATCATTAGCGCTATAGTCATGCCCCGCATCACGTCGAGGCTCAAGAGTCGATTATTTTTCACTTGCAGGTTAGTATTCAAAACTCAGAGGACTTTGATTCCTCTGAGTTCCCAATAAATTTTAAATGTTATTGAAGGTTCACAAGCCTTGCCGACATGTGATAGGGGAGAATACCCGTCTTTGATATGATCTTCTGGCCTATGAAGCCGCCGCAGAACTGATAGAAACTGTTGAGTACGCTGCTGCTCGTCGCTGTGCTTATCATATACACTTTCCGGAAAAGTGGATATTCACCACTGTTGATGTAGGCCTGATACGGCATATATCCCTGAAGTGAATAGTCATTTTCCTCCACAGGATTTGCAACTTTCAGTATCTTGACCTCGGTCGTCAGATTGTTGGCTATCGTGTCATTCTCCACGGCATATTCCTCCATACGCTGATCCACCGGCACATTCTTTGCCTCCTGAAGATCCGAGCCAAGCCAGCTCACGCTTATGATGCCGATGGCATTCTTGTCTTTTTTTACAATGTCAAACACCTCCGCATTGTCCTTCTGTGCGAATGCATTCGGGTTGTCGGCAATCTTTTCATCTTTTCCAAGAAATTTCTCACGCATGTAGCTCACTGTGGAACTTCCCTGGTTGTCAAAGACAAGCTTGATTGTGCCGTCGTCCGGCACGGCAAGCTGATTCCACTTGCTGATCTTGCCTTGAAGAATTCCTTTAATGTCGTCTATAGTGATTTGGCTCACCGGATTGTCTTTGTTCACAATCATTGCCACTGCATCCACCGCTATAGGACGCTGACGAACTATGCGGCGGAATTTATCCTTCATATATGCTATTTCGTCTTTCGTCAGCTCATGGGTGCTCACAATCAACTGTGTCTTGTCTGCCAACAGTGAATCCATAGCAGTCTGTTCATCCACATAATATGGAATGATGGCGCTGTTGGGATATTGATACTCGAACACCTCGATTTCCTCTTGAAGTATCTGGCGGAATCCGTCATCGCAATACATCGTGGCGCTGCCATCGACGTATTCGCCTCTCTTGATCTGTCCGCAGCTTACGGCGAATGCCGCCAGGATAAGTCCCAGCGACATTGCTTTCAGAAAGCGGACACGCTTGTAGTTCTTGCTCATGGCTCTACCGATTTTTTTCATTAATATATACTCTTACTCCACGCCAGATGCCGTATGCCACGAGTAGTCCTCCCACACAATAGCTCACCACCTTGTTGTCGATATTGAAAAAACCGGTGAAGAATAGTACACCCACAATTATGTAAACAAACATCATAAAGATGTTAAAACCGATACGGTAGCCCTTGGGTTGACCGGTTTGGGGATCATCAATATTTTTCATGACTTTATGTTTTATAAGGTTTTCTACTTATTTAACATTTATTTCTCCTCTTAGTTTAAGCTTGGCAAAAAAAAATTCCGTTTCATGCGAAACGGAATTTTTTAATAGTATGTAATTTGAAATTACTGCTGTAGGCGGAACTGAACCGGGAGTGTGAAGTATGAACGTACGGATACACCGTTGTTCTTACCTGCCTGCCACTTCGGCATCTTGTTCACCACGCGAAGGGCCTCTTTGTCGAGATCCTTGTCAACTCCCTTCAGAATCTGTGCCTGGGATACGGAACCGTCTTTTTCTACGACGAATTTCACGATTACACGTCCCTGTACGTCATTCTGCTGGGCTGCTTCCGGATAGCGGATGTTGCTGCTGAGCCACTTCATCAGTGCCGGCATACCTCCGGGGAATTCTGCCTGCTGCTCCACTGCAACGAAGATTTCTTCCTCTTTGGGGGCGGGTTTCTCTTCTACAACTACGACTTGCTCTTGAACTGCCTTGAACTTGTCGGCGTCATCCGAACCTTCCTGGTTGACAACGCCACGTGCGGTGTTGTCTTCCTTCTGGTCTTCCATGTCCATCACCTCGTTCTTTACTTCATCCACGATGGCAATCTGGGTCACCTGTACTGTGGCAAGTACTTCCTGAGGCACTTCCGGAATCTCGATTTCCACTTTCTGTTCTTCCGGCTCTTCTTCCACTTCAGGTTCCTCCATCTGCTCGAGCTGAGCTGCAAGCATCTTTTCTGCCTGCATCTTGGCCTCGATGGCTGCCTGTTCCGAACGGTAGTCGCTATATTTGCTCCATGCTATGATGAGCACTATCACGGCTACAAGTCCCAGAAGCAGGAAGAGGAATGCCTTGTTGTGGCGTTTGTCGCTCTGCGAGCGCATCACGTATGCACCAAACTCTTTGTTCTTGTCGGCGAATACTATGTCGCGCCATTCTTTCGATGTAAGATCTATATTGCTTTTAGCCATTTTCTTCTTCAGTCTTAAAGGTTAATAAATCATACATCAGCGATTGCGGTTCTGATACTCAATAAGCATCGTCGAGTCCATGCGGCTCATGTTGTCGATCTGATACTTCGATACTGAGTTGATCTGCATCTCATCAAGCATCTCCACAAGTGCACCGTATGACGCCTCCGGAGTCGATTTGATGATTATCACCGGTTTTTTCAAATTCTCGTCTTTGCGGACCTCTTTGGCTTTCTCATTAAACTGTTCCTGGGTGATCTTGCCATCGCGGAAGTCCTTCTTAAGAAGTTCCACCTTCTTCCAGACATCCTTGTTGCGGTCCTGGATGATGCGGCGGATGTCTTTATCCACATCTTTCGCACCCACAAAGTCGGCTTTCTTAAGGTTATTGTTTTCCGCTGTCGGAACAGCCTCGCCTCCACATGGCTTGCCGTCGTAGTAGTAAATCTCGTTCACCACCTGGCCGTTCACTGTGTCTGGCACAAAGCTGCCCGGCTTACGCTTGGCGTCGATGATGATGGTCACTGCCTCGTCGGCTGATGCCTGGCTCATGTTCTCTTCGTTCTGAACCTTCTCATTGGAAGGGAGCGCGATGTTCAGGGTCTGCGACTTAATCATGGTCGTACACAGCATGAAGAATGTGATAAGCAACATGTTCATGTCAACCATCGGGGTAAAGTCAACCCTAATTGTCATTTTCTTCTGGGCGCCTTTCTTCTTGCCCCCAGCTTCTTTTTGCTGAACTTCTGCCATTTTATTCTCCTCCTGCTTTAAGTGATGTAAGTAGAGTGAACTTATTCATCCTGATGGTCTGGAGGTTATCCATTACCATGTGTACGATGTCGAAAGATGTATTCTGGTCTGCCTTCAGCGCTACACCCGTACCGTCTTTGATCGCCCCTGCAAGGTTCTCATTGTCGGTCTGACGCATGGCTTTCATCCACATCTGGAATTCATCCGGTCGGTTCTCATCCTGATTCCACTCTACAGGTATGCCCGTCACGTGGTTGGGATTGGGATCCTGTCCCTGAAGCCATTTGTCCATTTTTGTTGTTCCTTCAGGTTCTGATGCAAGACTCAGGAATTCACTCATCTGTGAGAGGGGAACTCCGAATGAGCCAAGCTTGCTGAAGGCCATCTTTTGCTGAGGTGTAAAGCTCAATTGGTTCTTATGCGACTCATTGTAGATTTCGGTCACTTTGTCGAGCAACGCGATTTTCATCTTTTCATTCGACCATTTGTTCGAAGTGTCGTTGTTCATCGTGAGCCAAACTTTTCCTTCTGTCACGCGTCCCTGTGCGTCTCTTTTCGCATCGGGGCTGACAAGTATCTGCACAAAGTTCGTTTCCTGTACCTTTTCTTCCGAAACTGATGCAGGGGTGATCACCTGTGTAGGTTCCTTTGCAAGGAAAGTTGAAGTCAACATGAAGAAGGTAAGCAGCAGCACCGTCACGTCACTCATCGCGGTCATGTCGATGAATGTACTTTTCTTTGCTATTTTTACTCTTCCCATATTAGCTATTTAACTTTTTCGGTTGTTGTTAAATTCTTCTTATACCTCTGAATCCCTCGGGATTAGTGGGTAGCGGCAAATGTTGCTACGATAGAGAAGCCGATTTCGTCAATAGCGTAGGAAAGGTTGTCGATCTTGTTGGTGAAGAAGTTGTAGGAGATAACTGCGAATGCACCGGTTGCGATACCGAAGGCGGTGTTCACAAGTGCCTCAGAGATACCGGTTGACAACTCGGTTGAGTCAGGTGAACCTGAATTTGCAAGTGCCTGGAATGACTTGATCATACCCATCACAGTACCGAGAAGACCGACGAGTGTACCAAGAGTGGTAAGTGTTGCAAGAATCGGAAGATTCTGGCTCAGTGAAGGCATCTCAAGTGCTGTAGCCTCTTCTACTTCGTTGCGGAGTGTTGTAAGCTTCTGCTCTTTGCTCAATACGGTGTTGGCATCCATTTCCTTGTACTTAACAAGTGTGTTGTAAACTACAGATGCAACTGAACCTTTCTGCTCTTTGCAACGCTTCATGGCGCCGTCGATGTTGTTGGCAGCGAGGTCAGCCTTGATGTTTGCAACGAATTTAGCTGTGTTGCCCTTGCCGCTTGCTGAGGAAAGTGCGATCCAGCGTTCGATGGAGAGGGTGATTACAGTAAGAAGAAGGGTCATCAGGATAGGCACGATGAAACCGCCCTTATAGACTGTACCTGCGAGGTTGAGGGGATGTCCGTTGGCCGGGTCGCCGCCTTCGAAGTTCGAGGGATTACCCATGAGGAACAGGAAGATGCACACGCCGCACACTGCGCAAGCGAGGATTACAAGAAACGCGTTCTTGATGCCGCGAACCTGAGAGATTTTCTCTTCTTTCTTGACTTTAGCTGCTGTTGTAGCTGCCTGAGTCTTGGGATCGTTAGATGCCATAGATTTAAATTAGTTTGGGTTGTTATTAATTAAAGATGTTAGAAAATTTTTTCCTTTTTTTGTTCGTTTCTTCGGTCAGTTTCACTTAACAATGCAAAATTACCAAAAATATCGAAATAAACAAATCTTATTTCAAAAAAATATTCCTTTTTTATAAATATTTTTTTACATTCTGATTCTTGAAAACATCTAACTGTTTGTAAATCGTCTGTTTAATAGGATTTTGTCGAAAGCTGCCTTTATTGAGTAGTTCAGGCTCTGATATTTTAAGGTTTAAATTATGTATTGTCAAGCCGGGAGAGGAGTGTTTCCACTCCCGGCTTTATAGTGATTTTGGTCTTAACCTTTGATTGCTGCTATGCCCGGAAGCACCTTGCCTTCGATCGCTTCGAGAAGTGCTCCGCCACCGGTAGATACATAGCTCACCTGGTCGGCAAGTCCGAATTTGTTCACGCATGCCACTGAGTCGCCACCGCCTACAAGCGAGAATGCTCCGTTTTTAGTGGCTTCTGCTATAGCTTCTGCTATCGCACGGCTGCCTGTGGTGAATTTCTCCATCTCAAAAACTCCGGCCGGGCCGTTCCAGAGGATAGTCTTTGCCGGAAGAATTGCTGCTGTGAAAGCCTCGATGCTCTTCGGCCCTGCGTCAAGACCTTCCCATCCTTCAGGAATATCCATCACGGAGCATACTTGGATATTGGCGTCGTTGCTGAATGCGTCGGCTGCCACACAGTCTGATCCGAGCACGAGGTTCACTCCCTTTTCCTTTGCTTTCTTCATGATGTCGAGTGCAAGGTCAAGTTTGTCTTCCTCGCAGATGGAGTTGCCCACTTTGCCGCCCTGTGCCTTTGCAAATGTATAGGTCATGCCGCCGCAAAGTATAAGGTTATCCACCTTGTCCATCAGGTTCTCGATGATACCGATTTTTGTGGATACTTTCGAACCACCCATGATGGCGGTGAATGGACGCTTGATGTCTTTAAGGATGTTATCTACTGCCTTCACCTCTTTCTCCATCAGATAGCCGAGCATCTTGTGGTCTGCGTCGAAGTAGTCGGCTATAACTGCCGTTGAGGCATGTTTGCGGTGGGCTGTGCCGAATGCATCGTTGACATACACGTCTGCATAGCTTGCGAGGGTCTTTGCAAATTCTTTCTGACGCTCTTTCATCTCTTTCTTGGCTGCCTCATAGCCGGGGTCTGCCTTGTCGATGCCTACCGGTTTGCCTTCCTCTTCGGGATAGAAACGGAGGTTTTCAAGAAGTAGCACTTCTCCTGGCTTCAGATTTTTGGCTTCCTCCTGTGCTTTAGCGCAGTCAGGTGCAAATTTTACGTCAACGCCAAGTGCCTTTCCTACTGCTTCTTTTATCTGGGAAAGACTAAGCTTGGGGTTCACCTTCCCTTTTGGCTTGCCCATGTGGCTCATGAGGATAAGACTGCCTCCGTCTGAAAGTATCTTCTTCAGGGTGGGGAGTGCACCACGGATACGGGTGTCGTCGCTGATGGTGCCGTCTTCATTGAGGGGCACGTTGAAATCTACTCGTACAATCGCCTTCTTCCCGGCGAAATTGTAATTGTCGATTGTTGCCATATCTAAACTACGGGTTAAATTTAATTATTCTCTCTTTTCTATTCGTTTGGGCTGTTTTGATGCCCCTGTTTTCGGCTCTTCTGCCGATTTTAATACAAAATTAAGAAATTCTCTCTATTATTGCAAATCTTTTTGCAAAAAATATGCTCAAAATTGATTAATTTTGTATTTGTTTTAGATTACTTCATATTTAACACGCTTTTTTACTTATTTATTACATATATTTTATGACTGATTCCGATGTCCTTTCTGCCTTGAGATCGCTTTTTGTCGATTATTATCACCTGAAGCCGGACGATGCTGTTGAGATTGTCAGACTGCCGCAAGGTGGTGGCGACCGGCAATATTTCCGCATGACTTCTTCCTCAGGGAAGTGTGTGGGTACCTACGACCCTGATGCCTCGGAGGCGAAATGTTTTGTCAATCTCGCCCGCAATTTTTATGGTGCCGACCTTGAGGTTCCGCAGATATATTCTTTTAGCGATGACTATCATTTCTATCTTCAGGAAGACCTTGGCGACGTCTCGCTCTTTTCTGTACTCGGCCAAAGGTTTGCCGATATCAATGTGCTGATGACTGTCTTGCGGCTCGCTGATCTGCAGTGCTCTCCCAAGAGTCTTTGGGAGAACGATGTCATCCACCCGGAATTTTCATGTCGCCAGATTTTGTGGGATCTTAATTATTTCAAATATGACTTCCTCAAGCCTTCCGGCATCCCGTTTGATGAGAATAAACTCGAAAATGATTTTGAAAGATTGTGTGTCTATCTCCTCAGCATTCCAAAAAAATTCTGGGGCTTCATGATGCGCGATTGCCAGAGCCGGAATGTCATGATGCACAAGACTCCTCACTTTATAGATTTTCAGGGAGGCCGTTTCGGACCCTGCCTCTATGATGCGGTATCTCTCCTTTGGCAGGCCAGGGCCGGTTTTTCTGATGAATTCAGGATGCGCATGCTTGTCATGTATGCCTTGCAGTTTTGCGGAGATAAGGATGAGGCCTGCAGAATGCTCGCCGACCTCAATAATCTGGTAATTTTCCGAACCCTTCAGGTGCTCGGTGCCTACGGTTTCAGAGGACTCATTCAACACCGAAGCCATTTCATCCTTTCGATTCCGGGTGCTGTCGAAAATCTCCGTCAACTTATTGGTGAGGATGCTCTCGATGAATTTCCCGAACTGAAGTCAATCTGCCTTAAACTTATCGAGAACCCTAAATATTCTGTTCAGCATAAATCCGACGCCTTGCGGGTGGAGGTTTTCTCCTTTTCTTATAAGAAAGGTTATCCTGAGGACCTGTCGGGCAATGGTGGCGGATTCATGTTTGATTGCCGTGCCATGCATAATCCCGGCCGTTACGAGCAATTTAAGGCTCTCACGGGTCGCGACGCCCCAGTCATTGAGTTTCTTGAAAGCAGGGGAGAGGTGCAGTCATTTCTTGCCAACGCCTGGTCTCTCACCGACCCGGCTGTGGAGCGGTATCTGTCGCGCGGATTCACCAATCTGCAGATAGGGTTCGGATGCACAGGCGGACAACACCGTTCCGTTTATTGTGCCGAAGCCACGGCAAGCCATCTCCGCACCCTTTTCCCCGAGGCCACCGTCATCCTCACCCACCGTGAGCACCCTGTTATCACTCATAGTTAAATTGTCTAAGACTGTGATATTTGTTACTGTGCTCTGCAAGCATTGCGGAGGTGTTCTCTTACTGATTCAACTTTCGCAAACGAAAGTTGAGGTTTATAGGTTTATGGTTTATAGGTTTATTTTGTCTGTGACTTGCCAGTTCATAATCAAAGAACGAAATTGGTCAAATAATTATCTATAACTTCCATCAAAATACCGATAAAATAAACCCATAAACATATAAACCTATAAACTTTAAGTTGAGCTTGCGAAACTTAAGTTACTGATAAACTAAACTCTAAACCCTAAACTCTAAACTGTGAAAACCATCATCCTCTGTGCCGGCCTTGGCACGCGCCTGCGCCCATGGACGCTCTCTCATCCCAAGGCCCTCGTCCCGGTCGCCGGTGTCCCTATGTTGAAGAGAGTATCTGATCGCCTCGCATCCCATGGCTTCACCGACCAAACCATCAATGTGCATCACTTCGCATCACAGATCATCGACTTCATCAATCAAGGCTCTCTCTCTGCCGAAAAAGTACATGTGTCTGATGAGTCTGATTGTCTTCTCGACACGGGGGGAGGACTGCTACATGCCGCACCGTTCCTTGCTTCAGACTCCGCACCGTTTCTTGTGCACAACGTTGATATTCTTTCCGATGCCGATCTGCCGGCTCTTTATCGGCATCATATCGACTCCGGACTCGATGTCACACTCCTTGTCTCTGACAGGAACTCTGACCGAAAACTCGTTTTCGACCCATACATGAATCTGAAAGGCTGGCTAAATAAAAAGACGGAGGAGATCCGTCCTGAAAAACTACAAATAGATTCGAATGACCGCATTCTCTCATTCAGCGGTATATATGTGATGTCTCCCATTGTGTTAGAAAAGATGAGACAGCATGGTTTCCACGGTAAATTCCCGATTATGGATTTCCTTCTCGCAAGATTTGACGACGTGAAAATTGGCGGCTTCCGACAAGATTCCCTCTCAATACTTGATATCGGCAAACCATCCTCTCTCGCCCTTGCCCCTTCCATACTCTAAGTGATTGAAAAACAAAAAAACTTACCCGGGTCTTTGACCCGGGGTAATGTTTCACTGATACCGTCTTTGGTTTGCGTCCTTCGCCACCTGAAACTGGCATACGCAACCACCGATGAGGAATACGACGGCTATTCCGCCCAACCACCATGTCAGTGATACACTGGAGGTGAAACAGGAGATGATCAGAAGTATACATCCGATCGCGTAGCAAATGATGTATAATGCTTTCATAGTATCTTGTTTTTATAAGGTTTCGGTCTATGCCTATAAAACGTTTCAACTCTCCAATGGTTTATCCACAATATGTTAATTAACTATTGTAAAAAAACGAGAGCCGATGCTTACGCATCAGCCCTCCCATATTCTGATTACAAATTTATTCCGTTATCGGATTCCCCTTTCATCCGATGTCAATAATTTGTGTTAATTTGTGAAATTTGTGGTTAATTACTTCACTTTCAGCTCCTGCCCAATCTTTATCACATCAGCTTCGCCAAGATTGTTCAGTTTCCTAAGCGATGTAGCCGACATGCCGTAAGCTCTCGCTATCTTGTTGAGCGTGTCACCCTTCTTCACGGTGTATATGGCAATCTCCTTGCTACCCTGCTTGTATGTGTTGGCATCATCCTTCGCAAGCTCACCTTTGTTGCGTGTAGGAGCGAAATTACGCGCTTTTGTATAAGTCTTCTTGGAGAATGTATATTCGTCTGTGTGGGTAGTGTGGTTGGCAAAGTCGAATATTGCCGATGGGTTGATGGCATATCCCATGAATCGGGTCTCAAAGTGCAAGTGTGGTCCCGTGCTTCTCCCGGTGCTTCCTCCAAGACCTATAGGGTCGCCGGCTCTCACCACGTCGTCCGGCTTCACAAGATGCTTGTTCAGGTGGCCATATACGGTTTCAAGTCCGTTGGGGTGGCGAATGATAACATAATTTCCATATCCTCTTCCCTCGTAAGCTGTCAGACGCACCTTGCCGTCAAATGCAGCGTATATTGTGTCGTTGCTGTGGATGCCGATATCCACTCCCTTGTGCATTCTGCCAAATTTCTTCCTGTAGCCGTAAGGGGAAGTCAACACTCCCTTGTGAGGCATCACGTATCCTGTCACGTCTATCACCTGTGTGTCAGGCACGTCCTGCTCTCTGAAGGGATTCACGCTTTTTGAGTTCCATCCCTCGGTGTAGATGTCGAGCTCCGGTTCAAGCTCGTTCTCAAGAAGGTCGATGAAGGTGTTCTGTTCGATCAATTTGATTTGGTCCTTTGATGATGACGCCGCGTTGGCAAGTAGTTGCTTGTGCGCTGCAGCGTGCGACGACTTCTTTTGTGCCATGCCCGATATCCCGGCGGCGGCAAGAAGCGTGCAACAAAGGATTGCGCTGAGTCGTTTCATTGGTAGTTCGTTTTTAGAGTTCGTCATCGACATAAAGGAATCCCACGTTGGCCGGTGTGTAGTCAAGCACTTCCTCCGGCTTGAAGAATCGTTTGATTTCTATCAATGCGTTCTCAACGCTGTCTGACGCGTGTATGATGTTGGCTGATCCGCTCATGCAGAAGTCTCCTCTAAGTGTGCCCGGAGCGGCTTTCCTGCCGTTGGTTACTCCGGTCATCTGGCGGAATACTGCCACGGCATCCACACCCTTCAATACCATGCAAATCACCGGCGAGGCTGTCATTGATGCCACTATCGTCGGGAAAAATGGCTTCTCCACAAGATGCGCATAATGCTCACGCAGTATCGCCTCGTCAAGCTGCATCATTTTCATTCCGGTGATTATCAAACCCTTTTTCTGGATTCTGGAGATTATCTCTCCCACAAGTCCGCGTTCTATCGCTGAGGGTTTCAGTATTACAAGCGTTTGTTCCATTATATCGTTTTTGTTGTGTCTGTTTTTTGTTTCTGTTCCCAAAATTACAAAAATTTATTACTCATTCCTAATTTTTTATTCCTAAAAACCCTAAATTTAGTGTTAAAAAACTTTAATATTCTTCCAACTCTTTAATTATAAGCATTCTAAAATATTTCAAAAATATTTCATCCCCATTCCTCCTCTTGCACATGCCCCCTCCCATTGTGCATTTCCAAAAAAATCTCCATTCCCAATTCTCAATTCTCAATTCTCCATTCTCAATTCCCCCACAGACTATTTTCCTCGCTCATCCGTTATATATATGTATGGACAAGATAAAAAAAATACTCTCGATGTTTTCCCTGTGCGGATTGCTCTTTGCGGCATCCACCGACCTCTCGGCCGAAACAATCGGCATGAAGCAGGCTAAAGCCATGGCTCAGAATTTTTTCAACGAGTCAAGGCATTACGTCACCGGCCCCGTGTCTTACGTATATAATGGAAAAGACCTCACCGGCCAGCGTCTCTTCACGCCTTTCTACGTATTCAATTCTCCGGCCGGCGGTTTCGTAGTAATCTCTGCCGAAAACAAGGCGTTTCCGGTGCTTGCCTATTCACTAAAGCAAAACTTCGATAAGTCGAAGATGACTTCTATGGTCAAGTCAATCCTTACCGATTTCTCTCGCGACATTGAGATGATACGCTACGATAGCCGTATCCCCTCCGATGCAATCGAGCAATGGATCACATATCCCAACGTGGTATTCGATATTTTCGGCAATCCCGACAACGATGATTTCTATCCCGCCTCTTTTGATGACAAGGATGAAGTGTGGATGGTACGCCGATATGCCACGGAATTCGATTTTGAAACCGCCGAACCGGTTGAGTATGCCTTTGCTCCGTTGGCAGTGGATGAAATTCAGATTCCAGAGTCTCCTGTCGTGACTTCCAACGGTGCAGGTCACTTCTCACTTTCTCTTCCTGTGGAGATAGATCGTGTCATTATCTACAATGTGGCAGGTTCCATGGCATTCCAAAAAAAGTTTCGCAACACCAACGTCGCCCACATTGACCTGGCCGGTGAACCCAACGGTTTCTACATAGCACTTCTCATCGACAAAGACGGCATACGCCACGCTACTAAACTCTACCGATGATTGGCTGCCTCGAGTTTTCTCTGGATATCTCTGGATTTCTCAATTTTCATTGGTCAAAATTATTTTATCATGAAAAAATCAAACCGTAACATCCTTCTTGCCTCCATCTCCCTTTTGGTCATCATTGCCATGATAGCCATTACATTCGAATTTCGCCGCCAACTCGGCTGGTGGGCATTCATCGACTGTTTCACTCTCTTTATGACCGCATTCACATGGCTCATGTCGATCGCCATCGGCTACATGATTCCCCAAAGCGGCAAACTCCTCCAGAAGATAGCCATAGTATTCGCTATCCTCACCCTCCTCGCCTGGCTCGCCGAATTCATCATCTACTCCCTATAATAACTCAACTTTCTGATTTGGCAATTTGTCAATAAGATAAATTATAACATTATGGA
>JAMPAV010000001.1:777656-803160 GCA_023667055.1 Muribaculum sp.
CTTTTAAACTATTAAACTTCTAAACTTTAAGTGAGCTTGCGAAACTTAAATTATTGATATATAAAATGAAGAATTTAATTATACGTATGATAGCAGCCCTTGGTGCCATAACTATTCTGATGGCAACAGGTCCATCTCAAAAGGACACCTCTATTGAACTTCCCAGAATACCTCTTAAGCAGGACTCCATCATAAATGCAATTCTTAGCGACATATTCAGCGATGTTTCGGAAAAAGGTGTTGATAAATCCAACTTTTATACATTTGATATGACAACAGCAGATGGAAATCATGAGATCAGAATCAAACAAGAATCATTAAAACAACTTCCAACTGGAGAAGGATGCGTGGGTTATGACATCTTCAACGGGAAAACAATTTTTATTTTCAGCGACGGCCACTATCAGCTGCCAAAGCCTGAAAATTCAGCTACAATTGTTTTCAAAATTCAAAAACCACTACCTGCTCCTTACGATCCCCAGGAATGGCATTTTATCATAAAAGACGGTAACTATGCACGATACATTTACGGGTTTGGCTGGATATGGAATAAACGAGAATATGGAAAGAATAAAAAGCAAACTTTAAAAATTGAAATGCCTAAACGAAAAAAGGAATAAAAGCATGATTTGGTTAATTTTAAATCTTATTATGGTATTTAATCACTCAAATGATAACAACCAACGAGAGAATGAGGCCAACAAAATAGAATACATTTCTCTTAAGAAAATAGATTTCTCAAGAGACTCCATTTTTAAAGAAATAATGGACAACGCAATACCTGAACGTTCCAAAAAGACAAAGGGCTTTATATTCGTCTCCTGCAGCAAGTATAAGAGGGGATTCCTAATGAAAATTCAAGAAACAAAGGAGAATACTATCCCACCAGGGCCTTGGGTTGGATTTTATGTATTTAATGAAGATACCATAATTTTTTCCAACCCTGGATTCAAATATTATATGAAATACGAGGAGCCACGTGTATCTTGTGAATTCAAAGTTCAAAACCACAGTGACACACAAATTAAACCTTTCAACGAGAGTGTTTGTTATATCTTAGATGACATTTACGCAATATACGACTACAAAAAAGGTTGGTTATGGTCTGACGGCAAGCCCGATTGTTAGACCAAGTCAAAATATTTTTAATTTTTTGCAACAGCATAAATAAATTTTCAACTGTCTTAACTCACCATACTTGCATAATCAAAAGTAAGGAATAAAAAGTAAGGATATGCTTAAAATAGCGAGATTTACATTTTATATGTTCGGCATAAACACATACGTGGTGTATGACCCTGAACTTAAGGAGGCAGCAATCATCGATCCCGGAATGAGCCGTAAGGAAGAGTTTGATGCCATGGAGAAATTCATTGTCAGGGAAAACCTTACAGTGACGCATCTGATAAACACACATATCCACATCGACCATGCCATAGCCGACAAATGGGTGATGGAGAAATACAATTTGCCGGTGGAGGCACATGAAGACGACTCTACCCTCGGATTGGTGTTGAACCAACAGGCACAACGATTCGGAATACGTGGTGTGGATGCAAAAATTGAAATAGGAAAGATATTGAACGACGGGGATGATATCAAAATTGGAAATGGGACACTCAGAGTGCTACACGTGCCGGGACACAGCCCCGGCAGCATTGCCTTGTATGACAAAGAGGATGGTTTTGTAATTGTGGGCGACACTCTGTTTGAGGGCAGCATCGGAAGAACAGACCTTATGGGTGGCGACCATGCGCAACTAATCAATGCAATAACCTACAGGCTGCTCACCTTGCCGGATGACACTGTGGTGTATCCCGGTCATGGGTCCGCGACAACTGTAGGACGCGAGAAGGCATCCAATCCGTACTTATGAATAATAAATAATAGAAGAGATGGAAACATTAAAGACACGGTTGATAAATCTTGTGGCTCTCTGCTCGGACTTTTGCGTGACGATAGAGAATGCGTCGGAACTGGAGATGCCTGAGCTTGTGAGATCTTTGCTTGGATATCTTCCAAGGATTTACTTCGAGTTTCTTGACATTGAGGCTGAAGAAGACGCTTCCATAGATGAATGGGGACTATCTATAGCCACATCATCTTCAAGCCTTAATGAAGACCAGTATGAGATGGTGAGAAGACAACTCGCATCCATTTTTGGGGAGGATGACACCTATCTGGAGACATTCGAAAAAGACATGAAATATTCGGAGACGCCAATAGCTGTATCCATATCAGAAAACCTTGCGGATATCTATCAGCCACTCTTCAATTTTGTGGTTGAGGTGAGAGAAAGCGAGGGTGGAAATATCGAGGATGCATACAGAGAATGCAAAGAGCAATTTGATGAGTACTGGTCGCAGACACTCTGCAATGCTATGCGTGCACTTAACTACCTGCTGCAAAGCAGCAGATGATAAGTAATGAGTAATAAGCAATAAACATTAAGCAAGAAGTAATAAATGATCGACAGATTGATAAAATGGCTTGACGCCTCCACGTGCAATTTTCTTGCGGCGGAAACTATTACGCGAGAACTTGACGCTGCCGGATTCACGCGTCTTGATGCACGTGAGAAATGGGATATAAAGAAAGGCGGCAAATATTATGTGACCAAAAACGATTCCGCTGTGTTTGCTTTCATAGCCGGCACAAAGTCGCCTGCAGACACGGGGTTCAGAATCATATCTTCTCACAGTGATTCCCCTTGCTTCAAAATCAAGCCCAACGCCGAAATCTACAATGAAGGAGGCACGGTGACACTCAATGTGGAAAAATATGGAGGCGGAATACTCTACACATGGTTTGACCGACCGTTGTCCATTTCCGGAAGGGTAATGATGAGAGGCAATGATGCTCTTCATCCGGTCGCCAAAACTGTGGATCTCAAACGCCCGGTATGCACAATACCCCATCTTGCCATTCACTTCAACCGCGAGGTGAATGAAGGCAACAAACTGAGCGTGCAGAAAGACATGAAACCGGTGATCGGGGTCTTCAGCGAGCAACAAATAGAGAACTACAAAGAGCATGGAGGAGTGGTGAAGTGCATAGTTGCAGAAGAACTTGGCATCAAGCCGGAGGATATCATCGACTATGAACTGAATCTTTATCCCATCGACACCACACGTCTTATCGGGGTGAACAATGAAATGCTTCAGAGCGGACGAATCGATGACCTGAGCATGGCATTCGCATCACTGGAAGCAATGCTTCAGGAATGCGACCATGAGTCTGAGGCCACAAGGGTCATGGCAGTGTTTGACAACGAGGAGACAGGATCCGGCACAAAACAAGGAGCCCACTCCCCCATCCTGCGTTCTATTCTCGAGAGAATATGTATGCAGACATCCGACAACGACCCGGAGTCGTTCTTCAGGGCAGTTGCAAATTCCTTCATGATCTCAGCCGATGATGCCCATGCATGGCATCCGAACTACAATGACAAGTATGACCCAACAAATCACCCCAAGCTTGGAGGCGGGCCTGTGGTGAAGATAAACGCCAACTGTAAATACATGACAGATGCCGACGGAGCCGCGGTGTTCCGCACACTGTGTGACGAAGCCGGAGTAAAATGCCAATATTTCGTGAATCATTCCGATGTGGCCGGTGGCTCGACACTGGGCAATATACTGACGGGGCAACTCGACCTGAGGGGTGTGGATATGGGAGCAGCCATTTGGGCCATGCACTCGGCAGCTGAGACAGCTTCAGCGGCAGACCATGAATCAGTGGTGAAAGTATTCCGTCAGTTCTTCAAGTAAGGGCAACCTTTACCAATAAGCTTTCCTCCGGGACTGAAATGATTTTGTGAGAAAATCTTGGACTTAAGGTTCGGGGTTTTCTCATAAATCTTTCTTGCGGCAGGGCTGACAGACGTGTGACATTTCGGTGGTATATTGACCTTTGGGGTCTGTCTGATTGTCGTAGTCAACTGCATGCGCCGGACAAATATGATAACAGCGCAGACACATTGCGCAGTGGTCTGACCATGACGGATGAGAGTTGACCATCCGAATGTTTGACATGGGACATGAAGCAGCACATTTGCCACAGCTTATACAGGATTCAGTGAATTTAAAGGGTTTTGGCGACATTGCATATTTCCTGAACCATGGATAGATCACATAAGTCTTCACCCATGAGAAAGATTTACGTATCAGGATGTCATGTCCATCATTAATGATTGATTCGGCAATCCTTGCCACAGCGTAAGGTGCATCTGAAAGTTTTTTCTTTTCCAGAGAGGGCGAGTCCACGTCAAAACCTTTCATGCATACGTATGTGTTTGGCATCTGCACGGCAAACGCACCGACGGCATTCCATCCACGTTTTTTCATTATGGAGCGCCATTGCCGATCGGCATATCCGATATCGTCGCCGCATGTGGTAAGCATATAATGCAAGGCATTCTCAACACTCTCATCGGCAGAAACTTCCTGCATAAATTTTGCCACCACGGGAGGTATTCCCCATGAATATGTGGGAAAAGCCCATATTATTCTGCCTCTCACGCCCTGCAAAGCACAATATTCGGGATGAAGGAGCATCTTGGAATCCATCTGCATCATACAGTCATCGCCAAGTTCATTTGCAAGCATAAGGGCAGCCATTGCAGTATTGCCTGTGCCAGAAAAATATATAATCATAAAATTGTCAGATTGAAAGTTTTATCGGAAGTCTCACCCAAAGCCACCGAGGAATCAATCTCCAGAAACCGACCAACAGATTATATCGCCAATCGATAACCTTCACCCTTTTCTTTTTGTCGATGGCCATGACAGCAATACGGGCCACGTGGTCGGAACTCATCAGCATAGGATATTTCTTATTTTTGTCGAGGAGGTCGGTGGCTACAAATCCGGGACGAATATCAGTTACAGACAGTGGAATCTTTCTGATTCGTCTCAATTGTTCCAATCCTTCGAGGTAGGTGTTCTGGAATCGTTTGCAAGCACTATAACTGAGAGACATGCCGAGTCCCCTCACTCCGGCAATGGAAGAAATTGCAGCAAACTGCCCACATCGTCCGCTACGGGTGAAATAATCAAATGCAGTGTCGGCTATGGCAGCAAAACCGGAACAATCTGTCTTTATGGTCTTTAAATCTACATCGCAATCAAGTTCGGGATTATATTTGCCTATACCGGCACAATTCAGAATTATGTCAACATCCCCGGCAGACCTGAGAATTGATTCAAATTCTGCGGCGACATTTTCGGAATCCACATCCAGCTGAACTGGTGTGACATTTCCCGGAAACTTCTCGGCCAACTCCTTGAGTTTTTCGATTCTTCTGGCACAGACCGTCAACCGATATCCCCTACCGGCATAAATACATGCAATCTTATTGCCAATCCCTGAGGAAGCACCGACAATCACCACATTCTTAGATTCGCTCATCATTCAAACTTTTTTATACTTACAACAATGGGCAAGACGAGAATGTTTCAAATTAATCCTAATGTCAGAAACATAAGAATATCTAATTTGTTTTACTATTGTTAAAAAGTATTATATAGTGTATGAATATCATAGACACCATCAACGATTGGCTTTGGAGTTATGTACTGATTGCGATGCTAATTATCGCAGCAATATGGTTCACTATCAAAAGCCGAGGGGTACAGTTCCGCCTCGCGGGAGATATGTTCCGCCTATTGGCGAACTCCGGGAAACGGGAAGGTAAAGGGAAATCAGATTCTCACCATAGCGTGAGTTCATTTCAGGCATTTGCAGTGTCGATAGCATCGAGGGTGGGCACGGGCAACCTTGCCGGGGTGGCAACAGCCATTGCCATAGGGGGCGCCGGGGCAGTATTCTGGATGTGGCTCATTGCAATCTTAGGATCAGCCTCTGCTTTTGTGGAATCTACGCTGGCACAGCTGTTCAAGACTAAAGGCAAAAATTCCTTTAAGGGAGGTCCGGCCTACTACATAGAAAAGGGTCTAGGGAAAAGATGGTGGGGAGTAATTTTTGCCATTCTCATCACACTGACCTTCGGATTTGCATTCAATTCTGTTCAGTCCAACACTATAGCAATGGCACTTGATGTATCGTTCGGATGGAATCCGACTTTGGTCGGAATTATAGTCACAATACTGACACTCGGCGTTATATTTGGAGGAATACAACGAATATCGAGATTCAGCGAGATAGTGGTCCCGGCGATGGCTGTGGCATATCTGCTGCTTGCCATAGCAATAATCATCATGAATATTTCAGTACTTCCAGATGTGCTTAAGATGATATTCAGCGAAGCGTTCACCGGCACGGCCGCATTAGGTGGAGGAATAGGTGGGGCCTTGATGATGGGAATCAAGCGCGGTCTATTCAGCAATGAAGCCGGAGAGGGTTCCACACCGAATGCCGCAGCAACGGCATCGGTGAGTCATCCGGTGAAGCAGGGTTTGCTGCAAACTTTAGGAGTTTTTACTGACACTTTACTTATATGCTCCTGCACTGCTTTCATCATTCTACTGAGTGGGCGGGCGTATGATGGGGAAAACGGTATAGCATTGACCCAAACGGCGCTTGAATCGGAAATTGGGGCTATCGGATCATCATTTGTGGCCATTGCCGTCTTTTTCTTTGCATTCACAAGCATCGTCGCCAATTACTATTATGGAGAGACCAACATACAATTCATCACTTCAAAGAAATGGCCAGTCACGGCTTATCGTGTGCTTGTGGGAGGCATGGTAATGCTTGGAGCCATCACCACACTGGATGTGGTATGGGCATTGGCAGATGTCTTCATGGGTCTCATGACACTATGCAACCTTATTGCCATCCTGATGCTCGGTAAATATGCAATCAGGCTTCTGCATGACTACTGCGCACAGCGGAAAGCCGGCAAAAATCCTGAATATCACCGCTCCACTATTCCGGAAATCTCATCTGAGACGGAGTGTTGGCCGGAATAGACTGAAGGCAGATCTGGGATCATTTTTGCTCTTCGGAGTTGCGTGGGTTAAGGTTCATCTCGCAGGTTGCGGCTTTCACATTGTTGTCATAAATATCGTCGGCTGCGCCGGGATATTTCTTTTCATCTTCTATTTTCAATTTATTCTTTTCCATAGCAAATTATCTTTTCTAAAAGAACGCCTGAAACGACAGAGAGGTTCATAGATAAAAAGACAAGATTCGGCATGAATTGACATGTCAAATCATGCCAATTCATACCGAAGCATGTCAAATTCTGATGAGGTTGATTTCTTTAGAAGAGTGACCAGGAGACTGTGAGTCCGGCCATGACTATGGCCACCATCGACATAAGCTTGATGAGGATGTTGAGGCTGGGGCCGGATGTGTCCTTGAAGGGGTCGCCTACGGTGTCGCCGACAACTGTGGCCTTGTGGACTTCGCTACCCTTGCCACCGAAGTTACCCTCCTCTATATATTTCTTTGCATTGTCCCAGGCGCCACCGGAGTTGGCCATGAAGACAGCCAATACAAATCCGGCTGAAAGGCCACCTATCAAAAGGCCAATCACACCCGGCACACCGAATACCAGACCCACAATGATGGGCACTGCTATGGCAAGAAGTGACGGGAAGACCATCTCCCGCTGAGCACCCTTTGTGGAAATCTGCACGCAACGCGCATAGTCGGGTTCTGCCTGACCTGTGAGAATACCCTTTATCTCGCGGAATTGGCGGCGAACCTCCTCAACCATGTGGGATGCAGCGCGCCCCACGGCATTCATGGTAAGACCGCAGAAGAGGAATGCCATCATGGCTCCTATAAACATACCTGAAAGCACGATTGGATTCATGAGGTTGACATCGTAGGCAATCATAAAGTCGCGGAAAGTTGCATCGTTGATGGCTATCTGACGCGGTATCTCTGTCATGCTAACCGGGTCGATGGTGGTGCCTACCTGAATGAATTCCTTGCCTATATGGTGAAGTCCCATACGAATCTCCTCCACGTATGATGCAAGAAGAGCGAGACCGGTGAGGGCAGCAGAGCCTATGGCGAATCCTTTGCCGGTAGCCGCAGTGGTGTTGCCAAGCGAGTCGAGGGCATCGGTGCGCTTGCGGACATTTTCGCCGAGACCGCTCATCTCAGCATTGCCACCTGCATTGTCGGCAATTGGTCCGTAGGCATCAGTGGCAAGAGTTATGCCAAGAGTGGAAAGCATGCCCACCGCTGCGATACCAATTCCATAGAGTCCCCATGAAATATTGGCAAAGTCAAAACCTGAAGCCAACCAATAACTCATTATTATACCAAACACTACTGCAATGACAGGAATTGCTGTAGAAATCATACCAAGACCTACACCTGAAATAATAACGGTAGCAGGTCCGGTCTGGCCGCTTTCCGCAAGACGCTTGGTAGGTTTGTAGGATTGGGATGTATAATATTCTGTGGCCTGACCAATGACGATTCCGACAAGAAGACCTACTACGACAGCACAGGAAATATTGATCCAGTTGGGAATCTCAAGTACCCACATAATCAGGAAAGTAGCGATGACAATAAGAGCAGAACTGAGATTTGTGCCCATAGAGAGAGCGCCGAGAAGATTCTTCATGGTGGCATTCTCCTTTGTCTTGACGCAAAAGATGCCAATGATGGAAAGCAGAATGCCAACTGCAGCTATAAGCATAGGAGCCATGACTGCCTTTGTCTGAAGTGCCACGCTTCCGGCTTCCTCGGCACCGAAACCGACAGCACCGGCGGCAGCCCCAAGAGCGGCAGTGGCAAGGATGGATCCGCAATATGATTCATAAAGGTCCGCGCCCATGCCGGCGACATCTCCCACATTGTCGCCCACATTGTCGGCGATAGTGGCAGGGTTGCGGGGGTCATCCTCGGGGATACCGGCCTCAACCTTACCTACAAGGTCAGCACCCACATCGGCAGCCTTGGTATAAATACCGCCACCCACACGCGCGAAAAGAGCCTGAGTGCTCGCCCCCATACCGAAAGTGAGCATTGTGGTGGTGATCATGGTGAGTTTCTGAGTGTCGGGCAAATCGATCAGCCAGTTGAGTATGACATACCAGAAAGAGATGTCGAGCAGACCGAGACCTACCACCACAAGACCCATAACGGCGCCGGAGCGGAAGGCTACCTTAAGACCGGAATTGAGCGACTCACGGGCAGCATTCGCAGTGCGTGCAGAAGCGTAAGTGGCAGTTTTCATACCGAGATAACCGGCAAGACCACTGAAGAAGCCGCCGGTAAGGAACGCAACCGGCACCCACTGGTTTTGCACACCGAAACCGTATGCCATTATTGAGAACAGAGCGACAAGACACACAAATACTATTGTGACTATCTTGTATTGCTGACTAAGATAAGACATTGCACCCTTACGAACGTGAGATGCGATCTTTCGCATCTGGTCGGTGCCTTCGTCCTGCCCTTTCATCCAGCGGAAAAAATAGAAAGCAAGCACCAAAGCCACTATGGAGGAGGCAGGCACAAGCCAAAAAAGGGGATTGAACATGATATTACATTTAATTTTGAATGTTGAATTTGGAATTTTGAATTAATCCAATAAGGAAATTCAGTACAAAATTAATGGAATTTTATGAGAAAACCGCAGAAAACCCACGAAATTTATGAAAAAATGTTATTTTTTTATAGGGCGGTGGTTTAGCCGCTTGTAGGCCTTACTACCTTCTTTCAGCATTTGCTCGCCATTCTCGTCAAGAAAAGTGCCAATGAAGATTTCCCAGAGGTATTCAACCGCCTGCTCGGAAGGATGGACAAGATCGGAAGCATAGAAACGATAATCGCGCAAGTCGTCGGTGACGATCTCGTATGCAGGAAAGTACATGGCATCCTCCACGTTGCCGCAAATCTCCTCGACTGCAAGCAGCAACATAGCCTTCGACCGAGCATTTCCCTCAAAACCATCCTTGAGATGACGCACCGGACTCACAGTGAACATAATCGACAGGTCGGGGAATCTTTTTTTCAGACGACCACACAAATCTATCCACAATGGCGAGATTTCCTCAACGGATACTCGGCGACGAGTAAACATTGACTGTGGCATCTTGTGGCAATTCGCCACTACATAATTCTCCTTTTCATTAAGGAAATAGCACCATGAAGTGCCGAAGGTGACTATAAGGGTCTGTGCATTTTCAAGTGTCTCAACCAATGCTTTTCCCACACGCTCTATTTCTGCAAGACATTCACTCTCCGACATCCGGGAAAAATGGGAATCGAACAACCAGGAATGAACATAGCCCTCTGACCGAAACAAGGAATCCTTAACAATCTCAGCGGAATCCCCTGCAAACACAAGCAAATCAAGCACCTTGGCTATTGAAAGAGGATTATAAAGAGTACCCACTCCATTGAAAGCATTCCACCGGCATTCACGCATCTTCTCTGCAATATTCGATGCAAAACAAGAGCCAACCAACACCACGGGATGACCGGGGTCGAGGACAAGACCTGATTTTACGGGCAGATACTCTGTGCGGAATTTCATGATGATTATTTTATGCGAAACCAATATTGGGCCGTCACTGCGATGCTGAGCTGATTGGATATGGAAAAATAGTCTTGCCTGCCAGACGGCATGACATTGCCAATGCCATAATACACACGCGCCTCGACGGCAAGAGAGTTTCGTCGGTTGATGCTGAACTCCCCTCCAAGGCCCGCTACAATTCCGAAGTCGAGTTTCTGCCCTACTTTCATATCAAGTTGCTCTGTGCGCCGATCCTTGTCGTTTAGACCTGGCACGGACGACGGATTCTGATAATCAAAATCGCAGTTTATCTTGTCGCCAAGAAAATAAGACACCTCCGGGCCGGCATTGAAAAAGAATTTGCCTCTACGCCCGAAATATATGTGCGACATGACAGGAATCTCGATATAATTCAGCAACCGCTGATATTTATAATCGAGTTCCTCGAACTTCTCAGCCCAACCCCTTTGCACGAAGTTTACTTCCGCTATGAGTCCGAAATGGTTCTCCTCCGTGTATCGGAAAGTGACACCAAACGTCTCCCCCATTCCGAATTTCTGCGTTATGGAAGGCTTAAACATAACCTCTGAAAGTGTGACACCTCCCCTCACGCCCAAATCCACGCGAGAGTCAAAATGAGTCTGGGCCTGACTGCAAGCCAAGCCAAAGAACATCGACAAGAGAACCAATACGATCTTCTTCATGTCATTTGCGGATAAGGATTTTCTCCACATCGCCGTATGGAGTATAGCGAATGATATATGAGGAAGGATTGAAGAATCCACCCCAGTTGCCAACGCGCTGAAGATTGATTGGTGTCTGAAGTTCCTTTCCTTCGGGCACTATGGCATTGAAGTCGCCTTCATTGGAAGCAAGACTCTCGATGAAATAATTCATCACGTCAAAGCCGGAAGCTGCATAGGTGGGATATGCACGTATGGGGCCATGCCCGAATGAAGCAGAATAGTCAGATATAAACTTCTTTCCATCGGCGCCATTATGATCGAAATAAAATCTTGAGGGGAAATATACATCAGCCTTCGCGAAGAGATCCTTCATGTCTTCGGCAAGAGTTATCCAGTTTAGACGACCAAACACTTTTACATTTGCCAATGGATTTGCATCCTTCAAAGCCGACACGGCATGAAGAAGAGAAGAGACCTCTTCCTTGGATGTGGGATAGCCATAAATAAGATAATGTCCGAAATCATCAAGTTTCATATCCCCGAGTGCCTCAATATCAATATTAAGTGGGGTCGCATCCAGCTTGGACAATATGGCATCCGCGTAAGCATCGTCAGAATCCTTTTTGCCGGCCATTATCAGATTGTAGTCGGGGAAGGCGGAATATTCCCATTCAGCCACAGCCTCACTGAAATAGGCAGAGGGAGTAAGGAGATGTATCACAGATGGATTCTCCATATAAAGTTCGCTCTTGACATCGAATGAATTCACGATTTCCACGCCATTTTCCTCTCCATACCGGGCAAGCCAGCCGGGAAAATTCTTCTCATGAGTGGCTATTACAATCTGGGGGGAGAAAAGGTCAAGACTATCTATGAGAGCCTTCTCAACTTTAACAGAGTCGGCATCCGCCAAACTGTCCTGAAGCAACTTAAACCGAATGCTGAAAGGTGAATTTTTCAATCGGTCGATGGCAAGAAGCGCCCCCCTCGCAAACTCATTATCACGCTTTGACTGAGGATCTTCAATGATTAGAGCCACATTTACAGTGTCTCTCGCAAACGAGTCCGAATTGACAAGCCTATGCACATTATTGTATATGTCGCGCACGCCCTCCTCAGAATTCTCCCGCTCATCTGATGCCACCACTTCCCTTTCAATACGGGAAGTCTCAATCACCGGAAAATCAATATGGGCATTCTTCTTCAATTCCAAGCCTGCGTTCATATCCTTAAGCTGGTGGATATCAGTATTGGTTTTTTGTGCCACACTTTCCCATGTGTCATCCTTACCTGCTGTGTATGATTCAATTCGTGCCAATTTGGTCTCGTCAACAGTTTCCGTGACCATATAATCATTTTTTGAGTTCACGCTTACACGCAGAAGGTCGCCCGCTTCGAAATTATTTTCCGACACTCCCTTGTTATCGCGTAGCAGTTGTTCGACACTTGTATTGTAGGTTCTGGCAATACCGGCGAGAGTATCGCCCGGGCGTATTGCATAGAAGAGGAAACTTGATCCATCGTTGATATCATCCGGCTGCTGAGGTAAAGTGATTACGGAGCCACGTTTCAGACCATTTTTAGAGTCGGGGTTGTAAGTATATATAAGATTTACCGGAACCCCATACATCTTAGATATGGAATAGACCGAATCGCCTTTCTTCACCAGATGCTGAATGACGGGATAGGATTCTGCAGAGAATACCACAGGAGTGTCATCATAATTGGAATCTTCGGCATTGACCGGGAAATATACCTTCTCCCCTTTTTTGAGTTTGTGATTCAGGGATGGATTCAACTTCATGAGCTGATCCAAATTCCAACCATAACGATTGGAAATGCCATATAAGGAATCACCTTTCTTAGACTCGTAAATGAAGTATTCGCTTCCGGCTATGGTGACTTTGGGAAGATTGACCTGAGCACAAATCCCGGCTGAGAACATACCCAGACACAATATCACAAATATACTTTCAAAAATTCTTTTCATTTTACCTTATTTCAAGTCAGCCCAAGACATCTCCGCTTCCCGGCATTAGCTTTAGTTGAGAGCTGAGGGGCTAAATTCATAATGCAAAATTACTAAAAAAATTTAAAGCAACAGGTATAAACAAACGCAGAAAATCAAAAATGTCTTAAATAAGACTATAATAAACGAATTTTCGACAAATAAATGAGGGAATCATTAGGTTATTAGGAATTATTTTTTTAATTTTGCAACATGAAGATACGCATATCCGTGTTTTGCCACGGCACATGCATATCAAAATAAGGTATATAACCAAAAGACAATTTAAATTATATAAATAACCAATGGCAAAGAAAGTATATACGTTCGGCAATGGAAAAGCCGAAGGTAACGCCGAGATGAGAAACCTCCTTGGCGGCAAGGGAGCAAACCTTGCAGAGATGAACTTGCTCGGAATGCCGGTGCCTCCCGGCTTCACTATTACTACCGAAGTCTGCACCGAATACACTCAGTATGGCAGAGACAAAGTAGTGGCTGACATCCAGAAAGATGTTGAGGCAGCGATCAAGCACATCGAGGAGCTCACAGGCAATAAATTCAACGACCCAAGCAATCCCCTTCTTGTATCCGTGCGTTCAGGTGCACGCGCATCAATGCCGGGTATGATGGACACAGTCCTCAACCTTGGCATGAACGACGCAACCGTAGCCACCATGGCAGAAAAGAGCGGTAACCCACGTTTCGCATGGGACAGCTATCGCCGTTTCGTGCAGATGTATGGCGACGTTGTGCTCGGCATGAAGCCGAAGAGTAAGACCGACATCGATCCCTTCGAGGCCATCATGGACGAAGTGAAGGAGAAGAAAGGTGTGAAACTCGACACAGAACTTGACGTTGATGACCTTAAAAATCTCGTCAAGCTCTTCAAGGCAGCCGTAAAAGACTACACCGGAAAGGATTTCCCCGAATCAGCATGGGAACAGCTCTGGGGAGGCATCTGCGCTGTGTTTGACAGCTGGATGAACGAACGCGCCATCCTTTACCGCCGCATGAACCAGATACCCGAAGAATGGGGTACTGCAGTCAATGTTCAGGCTATGGTATATGGCAACATGGGTAACAATTCCGCTACCGGCGTTGCATTCAGCCGTGACGCCGCTACCGGCGAAAACATCTTCAATGGTGAATATCTGATCAACGCACAGGGTGAGGACGTTGTGGCAGGTGTACGTACCCCACAGCAGATCACAGTGGAAGGCTCACGCCGCTGGGCAAAACTCCAGGGCATCAGCGAAGAGGAACGTGCAGCAAAATATCCCGCACTTGAGGAAACAATGCCTGACTGCGCTGCCGAACTGATTGCAATTGCAAATCGTCTTGAAGATTACTACCGTGACATGCAGGACATGGAGTTCACAATCCAGAACGGCAAACTCTGGATGCTCCAGACCCGTAACGGCAAGCGTACCGGTGCAGCCATGGTGAAGATTGCAATGGATCTTCTCCGCGACAACATGATCGATGAAAAGACCGCACTTCTCCGTATGGAGCCACAGAAACTCGACGAACTTCTCCACCCCGTATTCGACAAAGACGCTCTCAAACGCGCTAAGGTCGTAGCCAAGGGTCTTCCCGCATCTCCGGGTGCAGCGAGCGGCCAGGTGGTATTCTCCGCCGACGACGCCGAGGCATGGGCTGAGAAGAAGAGAAAAGTCGTTCTTGTTCGTATTGAGACTTCACCTGAAGACCTCCGCGGCATGGCAGTGGCCCAGGGTATTCTGACAATGCGCGGCGGTATGACCAGCCACGCAGCCGTTGTGGCCCGCGGCATGGGTAAGTGCTGTGTATCCGGCGCCGGTGAAATCCGCGTTGACTATAAGGCCAAGACTGTGGAAATGGGTGGCAAGACATATAAGGAAGGTGACTGGATTTCACTCAATGGTTCTACAGGTGACGTTTATGACGGTCAGGTACCGACAACCGAACCTGAACTTGGCGGCGACTTCGCAGCAATCATGAACCTTGCCGACAAATTCACAAAATGCCTCGTCCGCACCAACGCAGACACTCCGCGCGATGCAACACAGGCCCGCAAGTTTGGCGCCCAGGGTATCGGCCTTTGCCGTACGGAACACATGTTCTTCGAAGGTGACCGCATCAAGGCAATCCGCGAGATGATTCTTGCAAGCGACGTGGAAGGCCGCAAGATAGCACTTGCCAAACTGCTTCCTATGCAGAGAGGTGACTTCGAGGGAATTTTCACAGCAATGGAAGGCTACGGCGTGACAGTTCGTCTGCTCGACCCACCGCTGCATGAGTTTGTTCCTCACCAGACTGCAACACAGAAAGAAATGGCAGAGGAAATGGGTCTGACACTCGAAGAGGTTAAGGCCAAGGTTGATTCACTTGAAGAGTTCAACCCGATGCTCGGACACCGTGGTTGCCGTCTTGGCATCACATATCCTGAAATCACAGAGATGCAGACACGCGCCATCATTGAGGCAGCACTCAACTGCAAGGCCAAGGGCATCAAGGTTCATCCGGAAATCATGGTTCCTCTCGTAGGCACACTAAAGGAACTCCAGCACCAGGCAAACGTGATCCACACTACTGCAGCCAAGGTGTTTGATGAAAGAGGTGAGACTGTACCTTACAAAGTAGGCACAATGATTGAGGTTCCACGTGCAGCCCTCACTGCAAACCAGATTGCAGAAGTGGCAGAGTTCTTCTCATTCGGCACAAACGACCTCACCCAGATGACATTCGGCTACAGCCGTGACGACGCTCCGAAGTTTATCAAGCACTACAAGGAACTTGGTATCCTGAAGGTGGATCCGTTTGAGGTTCTCGACCAGGAAGGCGTAGGCCAACTCGTGGCAATGGGTGTACAGAAAGGGCGCGCTACCAACCCCGACCTCAAGGTAGGAGTCTGTGGCGAACATGGCGGTGAGCCCAGCTCTGTTAAGTTCTGCGCTAAACTCGGCATGAACTACGTCAGCTGTTCACCCTACCGCGTGCCAATCGCCCGCGTAGCAGCGGCGCAGGCTGCCATCGAAGACTGATTACCATATATAAGATAATGAAAAATAAGAGTGACGGAAATCGTCACTCTTGTTTTTTATAAATATATTTGCAGAAGTGAGTTAGAACAGCACTTTGGCGGATTTGTTGCCCTGACGACGGATGAAGATGCCGGAGTCGGGATTGTTGACACGCACGCCATGCAGATTGTAGTATTCTATGGGGGCATCATCACTGTCATCCACAATATTTTCAACTGCTGACCAGGTATAATCTCCAAAGACCTTTCGGTCGGAATATACATAATTCTTGCTATCACCTTGAGTGCGCGACTTGATATACTCAACAGGACATCCAGTGGTGGGATCGTAAGTCACAGCACCCTTCTCACCATAATAGTAGGGATCGGAATTTTTGGAATCGACATCGACACCCTCGGAAATATCCTGGAGCATCAGGCCAAATTTATCAACGCGGTAGCTTTCTGTACCCGTACGAGTATAGTCTTTATAGTAAACGCCATCATCATCGTCCCAATCAACTTCAACAAGGCTTACATCATAGCTGCCGAAATCATCCACAGGCTTGTAGGTATAGTCATAAATCACATCGTTGCCTTCCATGGCAAGAACTGCGTGAAAACCAAAGTTACCGTCATTGTAGGCCACATTGAGTTCAGCCGTCTTAGGCCATTCATCATCATCCACAGAAGCGTGTTTGATCCGGTTTAATCCAAAATATGAATCGGCGTCGTAATCATCAATTTCAACTTCATAAATCTGGCCATCAGTGTTTTCCCATTCCACATTTGAATATGTGACATCGGGAATCAGGCGTCCATTATCATATTCACTCTCTATTATCTCATTGGCCTTGCCGTCGGCACCATATTTGACAGTCAATACATTGCTATAAGATTTTTGAGAATCCCAAGCACTGTAGTCTTTCACCTCGGTGATATTTCTATCGGCATTGCGGGTGATTTCTATACCATATTCATTTGAACCCCATTCAGAACCGGAAACTGTCTTTACCACAAGATCCTTTACTATGTCATCGTAGAAGTATTCGGTGACATTGTCCGACACCCATTCTACTCCATTGAAATATTTGGAAGTCTGAGACTTGACACGCGACAACTCATCATATTTAAATTCTGTCTGGTAAGTTTCTCCACCGCGTGTCAGAATCTGGCCATTGTCGTTGTATGTATAAATCTCACGCGCTCCACCTTCCCACGACTGTCCGCTCCAATAATAATCGGTCACGAATCCCGGACACCACACTACAGACCCGTCATCTTCGTAGATATTGTCGGGGAGGGAATTTCCGCTGCGGGTAGAAACCGACAGAGGATTTGCACTCAATTTGCCATTATTGATGGCTTTCACGTATTCGGCAATTTGTCTTGCCATAGACTGTTTGTTCTCCTTCTTGGGAGTTGCCGCAAAAGCAGATCCCGCCACCAGACATGCGGAAGTGGCAATAAGTAAAGATTTTTTCATGTAAATAAAATTTAATAATTACACTGCAAAATTACAAATAATTTTTTAAAATCACTTAAACAATTGAGTTTTTTTTAGTTACGCACATAATGAGAGTTGTAGGCGAGAAGATCGTAGATGGCAACGCAGCGGTCTTCGAGCTCAGGCTGAAGGGTGGCGGCTGCGGCCGCATCCGACATCTTGAGGTCTGCATATCGGTCCTCTCCATTGATAAAGGGAATCAGTTCCCCTTTGGCCGGTGCCTGCATCTCCACTGTCAAAGCGGGATTCTTCGAGGGATTATAGCGATACAGTTGCCAGTAGCCACACTTCACCGCTTCTTTTTCCTCAGGCATGGCATGGCTCATTCCGGCGCGTATGCCATGGTTGATACACGGGCAATAGGCTATTACGATTGCCGGGCCCGGATAGGCATCGGCCTCAGTCAGAGCCTTTATGGTCTGCATGAAATTGGCACCCATTGCAATTGAAGCCACATAGACATCAGGATAAGTCATCATCATTCGACCGAGATCCTTTTTATACGTCCGTTTGCCATCGGCAGAATATTTTGCCACCGCACCAAGTGGAGTGGCCTTAGAGGTCTGTCCGCCGGTATTTGAATAGCACTCCGTGTCCATTACAAGCAGATTTATATCCACATTCTGTGCAAGCACATGGTCGAGACCTGCAAAACCAATATCGTAAGCCCAGCCGTCACCGCCTATCGCCCAGACACTTTTCTTCACAAAGAGATCAGCGTCGGCAAGGATCTCCGGTACACCGGACATAGATGAATTCTTTGCCAACAGTTCAAGTGCAGTCTTAGAAGTGAAAACACTCGCGTTTCCATCATGTCGCGAAGCCAGCCAGTCATTTAAAGCCTTTACCAAATCCTCAGGCGTGGAGGGATTATCAGCCAGCGTCTTCACCTTTGATGAAAGTTGCTCGCGGCGATGCGCTATTGCCACTGCAATGCCAAACCCATACTCGGCATTGTCTTCAAAGAGCGAATTACCCCATGCCGGACCCTGACCGAAACGGTTGGTGCAATAGGCATTGCTCGGATAGTTGGCGCCCCAGATGGAACTGCAACCTGTGGCATTGGCAATCACCATACGTTCACCCATAAGCTGGGTAAGCAGTTTTACGTATGGGGTCTCGCCGCAACCGGCACATGCACCGGAAAACTCGAGAAGCGGCTGATGTAATTGCGAACCAATCAAAGTGTCGCGGGCCACCAGACCATCCTTTATTGACACATTATCCTTCACAAACTCAAGCATGGATTTTTGCTCCTCGAGCAGCGACGCTATGGGAGTCATGGTAAGGGCATGACCGGGACACACTACAGCACACGATCCACAACCTGTGCAATCCTGCGGATAGACCTGAATCCGATAGTGGAGTCCTTTCAGTGCCGGCATTTTAGCAGGAACGGAAGTGAGATTTTCCGTAGCTTTTTTCAGCTCATCATCACTGAGCAGATAGGGACGGATGGCCGCATGGGCACATACAAACGAACACTGAGTGCACTGTATGCACTTGTCTTTATCCCAAGCCGGTATGTTGTCGGCAATTGTTCGCTTTTCGTAGGCTGTGGTTCCCATTGGCATAATTCCATCGGGAGAGAACTTTGACACCGGAAGAGAGTCGCCGCGAAGGTCAAGGCATGGACGTGCCACAGACAGCACAAACTCCGGTATTCCAGCCTCGGTCACAGGCGAATCAGAAGCAGCAAGCCACTTCCCGGCATCATATTTCACTTCCATTATGCCGGCCGCGGCCTGATCAATCGCGGCAAGATTATTCTTCACCACTTCCCCACCCTCATGGGCGTAGAGAGTGGTGATGTATTTCTTCAGTTGTGCCATCGCCTCCTCAAAGGGGATTATATTAGTCAACCGGAAGAATACTGTCAACATTATCATATTGATTCTCACACCAAGGTTGTTGGCCTTGGCAATCTTCAGAGCATCGCAGACAAAGAAACGCGCTTTCTTTTCGGCAATCTTGCGGCGAAGCGAGGCCGGGAGCATTGTGTCCATCTGATCGGGTGCCCAGATGGCATTGAGCACGAAAGTGCCACCGGGAAGAAGATTGTCGATAAGGTCAAACCTGCTTACGTATATGCTCTTGTTGCAGCCTACATAATCGGCCTGTTCGATGGTGTATGCCTGTGGAATTGGTTTCTTGCTGAGCCGGAGTTGACACACAGTGAAACCGCCTGATTTCTTAGCAGAATACTCAAAATAAGCCTGACTATACATATCAGAGGCATCACCAATTATTTTGGCAGCCGTCCGGGTAGCGCCCACAGTGCCGTCAGAACCCATGCCGTAGAAGACAGCAGCCTTCACATCCGGCGACGGAATAAGGAGTTTCCAGCCCAACGGCAAGGACCTATGGGTGACATCATCTTCAATGCCTACAGAGAAATTGTCAATGGGATCAGCCGACTGAAGATTATCAAAGACGGCCTTCACCATGGTTGGGTCGAAATTCTTTGAGCCAAGACCATAGCAGCCACCGATGACCTTTATGTCGCGACCCGAGGATTTCAGGGCTGCACAGACATCGAGGTATAGGGGCTGGCCAAGGGCACCATGCTCTTTGGTGCGGTCGAGCACTGCAATTCTTTTCACAGAATCCGGAATTGCATCAACCAGTGCACCAGCCGGGAAAGGACGATATAGACGGACTTTCAGCAGACCGTACTTGCCTCCGCGTGCATTGAGCCAATTGATGGTGTATTCCGCGACCTGGGTTGACGAACCGATTGAGATTATAAGGCTTTCTGCATCAGGACTGCCGACATAATCCACAAGGTGATAACTTTTGCCAACAGCGGCATTAACCTTATCCATTGCCTTCTGCACAATGCCGGGGAAAGCATCGTAATATTTATTTCGGGCCTCGGTGTTTTGGAAATATACATCCCAGTTCTGGGCTGAACCGCGGAGGTCGGGATGTTCTGGGTTCATTGCCCTCTTTCGGAAATCGGCTACGGCATCCGATGGAAGCAGCGGTTGCAACTCTTCGTATGAAAGGGTGTCGATGGTGGCGGTTTCATTTGATGTGCGCCAGCCATCAAAGAAGTGAAGCACCGGCACACGACCATTAAGTGCCGCAATATGAGCCACGATGGCAAGGTCGTGGGTTTCCTGGACTGAGGCGGAGGCAAGCATCGCAAACCCGGTGGCACGACATGCCATCACATCCTGATGGTCGCCGAAAATACTGAGTGCATGAGTTGCAAGGCTGCGGCAGCCCACATGAAACACAGCGGGGAGCAATTCGCCGGCAATCTTATACATGTTTGGAATCATCAGCATCAGACCCTGAGAGGATGTGAAAGTTGTGGCTAGTGCACCGCCGACGAGCGCACCGTGGGTGGCTCCGGCTGCACCGAGTTCCGACTCCATCTCGCGCACCTGCATCGGGCCACCAAGGAGGTTCTTAAGGCCGGACATGTTCCATTTGTCGGCGGTCTCGCCCATGGAAGCGATGGGAGTGATTGGATAAATTGTGGCGACTTCGCTGAATGCGTAAGCGATATAAGCAGCTGCCGTGCAGCCATCCATGCTTTGTAGTTTCATAGCGGATCAAGATTTAAGTGGCATCAAAACGCAAATGCCACAAACATTTAATGAAAAAACCGCATGAATTGTTCATTGACTGTAAAAAAGAGAGTCTTGGCAACAGCATCTCCAACAACAAGCGAAGTCTCAAAGATAACTGCTTTTCAAAAATAACTGTCACGCGCGAACAAAAAAAGCTTAAAATTTGTTACAATATCATAAAATTGAATTTTTTGCGACATTTTGTCAGTTGGCAACAAGCAAAAAGAATCCGGAAGAGGGCGCATAATGGTTCTGTCGGCTCTTCAGGACATAACATACAGAACCTCTTTTCACTATATGAAGAAACTTTTACTTGCCATTACATTTTCAGCATGCTCATCAGCAACAATTTTCGCCGCGAACGCTGAAAACAACAACTTCAATGCAACCGACAATCAGGCAAATTTCATCAAGGTAGGGGATGCCCTGGTAAATGCCACGCCAGGAAGCACCACATGGGTCACCCAAATCGATGAGAACGGCAATGTCCGGTCAAGACTTTACTCAGTGCCGGAATCAGAAGAAATGATTCGAATGAGGAAAGCATACGTGGCAGGACAAACCACATATCCGCTCACTATAAAAGGATTGCCCGACAGTTCCGGAGCTAACGCAGCCCCCAGTTCTGTGTTTGTCATGAAAGACAAGTACATGTATTGGAAAACGGAATATCAGGAAGTCAGCACATTTGATCTACCCGCCGGCACATACGACATTCAGGTGATCTACGATGACTATTACCATTCGATTGTAGCGATTCCCAATGTGGAACTGAACGGACCGATAGAAAAAGAGGTATGCCTTGACATGGCAGACAAGTTGGTATCCTTCAAGATGTATCTGCATGATGGCAACCAGGTGGTACTGCCAACAGACGGAGATCCCTCCGCAGCCTACAACATTCCGGCGATGACATGCCTGCAGTCGGTGATGGTCAATGGAAGTTCGCAATACACCCACTCAGTCACAGCAAGCATCGGAGGTGCGAACTCTTACAAGTCTTTCACGCTCAAAAGCAATTTCGGAGAAGACACCATGCCCTACTGGCATGCACTGACCTACGTCTCTCAGGACTATGGTATTTGTGGAGCATCTGTGACAGCCGACGGAGCGACACTATCTAACGGACAACTCGTAGAAAACCGTCCATCGGATTTCATGACACTTGAAACGTCATTCGAACACACCCCAATCTATGACCAACTGGGCGGCGACAACGTAAGCAAGGGAGTGACGTTCAATATCTACCGTCCGGACGGCGGTGTGCTTGCCGGTCTTGGCATCGTGGCCAATGTGCCTACTGAGTTTCATATATGCGCCCCGGATGTAGATTTCGACTCGTATCACTCTATGGCATACCTGAGAGACCTTGACGTGAATCCGAAATATGGACGCAAGGAAGGGGTGCATTCTCCGGTGATGGGCACAGACATGAATGGCGAAATGTATTACTTCTGCACTCAGGAAGACAACCCATACGACATAGGGACAAAAGCATGGAGAGACAAGGCACCCTACAATCCTTACTTCTCTTATCCCTACAGCAATGAATACGCCATGGGATCCACATCAGCCTACGTTGCCACGATAGGCAAATATGTGGATGGAGTCAATCCTTATTTCAACAACACCGTGGCCGCTTATTATGGCAACTATGGCGACCTGCGCGTGGTGGATGGCATGTATTATGAAGAGAGTGCCGCCTACAATGGCGAGCCGGTGGATCTTTCAAGTTTCAGGACTGTCAACAATTGGCTTGCGAGTCTTGCATCTGAGTCTCATGACAACGGCGAGGTAGCCATAACCTATACCGACAACAACATTAGGGTGGCTGACCTTGATGGCAGCAATGTATGCACGCTTACATATACAGAAGGGAAAGACGACGTGGTTCCGCCGACAATCCAACGCCTGATGATCAGCGATGCGAATGGCAATCCGACAATATATTTCGACAATGCCGAGGAGGGGAAAATAATGATTTCGGGCGGTGACTTCACACCAAAGACCACACAGGGAGTTGATTTCGGTTCCTATACAGAAAACATCACCACCTACGACTATGCCCCCGCCGAAATAAGCGTGGAATATGCCCCCTACGCATCGGATGATTTCTCCATAATTGAAGTTAAAGAGGATCAGGAGAAATATGTGCAAAGCTATGGAGGCTTCTGGGAAGGATGTTTTGACGGAATCACCAAGACCAGCGACAATGGATGGTTTGACCTTAAGGTAACTCTTACAGATGCGTCAGGCAACACCCAAAGCCAGATAATCTCCCCGGCTTTCTACATTAAGAAATCAGACACAAGTGGTGTGATGATGGCCGAAACTGCTATCGGCAAATTGTATGTGGAGAATGGTAAGGTTGTATCTTCGTCAAATTCAGCGGTACAGGTTTATTCACCATCAGGCAAGCAACTGGTCAATGCAAATCTGACACCCGGCATATATATTGCAGTTGACAAAAACCAAACCAAGAAGATAATAGTGAAATAAGGACTGGGAAGTTTCACCAAAATAAAGTAATAAGAAAACCGGTGTCAGGAATCAAAGTATATTCCGACACCGGTTTCTTCAAATAAAAAGGTGATATTTTAATAAAAACATCCCTCAGTCAGGGATATTTTTACTGAATTTCATCACTCACTCAGGGATATTTTTGCCATAATTCATCACTCACTTAGGGATATTATAAAAGACAACGATAAAAGCAGCTACGTATAGGCTGGAAGAAATTTCATGTAGTATTTGGAGATAATGATAAAAAATTGTATTTTTGCACTGGAAAGTTCGGAAAAATGTAAAAAATAACACAAAATCTAACTTTACAGTGCAAAAACAATGGAAATTAAGAGAGAAATCATAGAGCAATTTAAAGAGTGGAAAGAATCAAAAAACCGTAAACCAATTCTGCTTAAGGGAGCGCGCCAGATTGGCAAGACTTGGGCTATGGAGAAATTCGGACATGATAATTTTGAATATTGCGTAAAATTTGACTTCGACCGGCAACCTGAATTGAAAAGTGTATTCCAAAATAGCAAGGAACCGGAACGAATCCTCAAGGAATTGGCAATCTACTGCAACCAACCCATAATACCCGAGAAGACGCTGATTATATTTGATGAGATCCAAGAATGTGAAGAGGCACTCAACAGTTTGAAATATTTTTGTGAAGATGCCCCGGAATATCATATAATAGCAGCCGGATCGTTGCTTGGTGTCGCAGTGAAACGACGCAGGATGACAGTCCCGGTGGGTAAGGTCGAAGTAAAAAGGATGTATCCCATATCATTCAGGGAATTTTTGAATTCTGCAGATCCCACCACTTACGCATTTGTTAAATCTTTAAAAAAAGTAGAACATCTGCCGGAAATAATTCTAAACAAGCTTTTATCGGAGTATCGCAGATATATGGTCTGTGGAGGAATGCCGGAAGCTGTGGTCGCACTTCTTGAAAACAGAGGGATTGGAGAAGTCGAATCCACATTGCAAGACATTCTTGATCTCTATGAGTTGGATTTTGCCAAATATGCCGATTCAAAAGAAATTCCCCGCATTCATGCAATCTGGCATTCCCTTCCGGCTCAACTTGCCAAAGAGAACCGTAAATTTATATATAAAGTGATAAAGACGGGTGCCAGATCAAAGGATTATGAGGATGCATTGATGTGGCTTGAGGATGCGGGTATGATTTATCGAGTTTACAATATCTCAAAACCTGGTATGCCGCTTTCGGCATATCAGGACAACAGCGTATTCAAGGTTTATGCCTGCGACTGCGGATTGCTCAGACGACTGGCCAATCTTCCCGCCTCAATAATTACAGATCCTATAGCAAATTATACAGAGTTTAAGGGAGCTATGGCTGAAAATGCCGTTCTCGAATCCATGATACCCAACCTTGGCAATCAACTACCGAGTTATTGGACATCAGACGCGACTGCGGAAGTAGAATTTGTTGTTCAGGTTGATAGATATATAATACCGATTGAAGTAAAGGCTGAGGGAAACATAAACGGGAATAGTCTTGCCCTATACAATAAGAAGTATCAACCTGAATATCGAGTAAGGTTTTCATCACTTAACCTTCAGTATAATTCCGGTCTTCTTAGTGCGCCATCTCCAATGTCCGGATGGCTGAGCCAGTTGCTTTCGCTGATATGAGATGAGCTATCGGAATTGCAAATAGATGTCAGTATTTAGGCCCCGACTCAAAAAAATGGCAGCGGCTGGGGTCGCAGCCTTGGAGCTATTTTTGGCCTGCAGGC
>JAMPAV010000001.1:803260-846441 GCA_023667055.1 Muribaculum sp.
GCAGCGGCATCGGACTGAGTCTGTCGCGCCGCATCATCACCCACCTCGGTGGCACCCTCACCCTTCAGCGACTTCCCCTCACCACCTTCATCATCAGACTATGATAATTTTTTGTGAGAACCTTCCTTCATGATGATACTGACGGCAGTAGGCGATTATGCCTACTGCCGTCAAGACAGAATATTCATTGTCCCAATAGGGTGTCTGCGCGACTGATGTATGTTATATTATCTACGGACTTTGTCGGTGAGGATTGAACCGTCGGGCATTACGCGCTTGCGAATATAGAATCCTTTTTCAGGATCAGCGACAGTAATGCCACGCAAGTCATAATATGTTGTGGATATAGGTTCTTCCGCAATGGATTCTACACTCGAAGTGGACATACTGCAGGTTACAATTTCTGAATAAGTGGTATCAACCGAATTTTTATACACACAGCGCACCCCTACACTCTTGTGAGGTTCAAACAAGACTATAAGAATGTAGCCATCACCCGCCTCAAGGAAAGTGAGGTCGTTGGAGTAATTGGCGGGAACATCCGTCATCACCTCATCAACAAAGTCATTGTCGGGCGTGAAGGTATAAAGTTCGTCATCGAAATATACATTGTAGTAGAGCTTGCTCATGTCGAGCGGACGGCCTTCAGTGTCAGTGGATGGGAGGAAGAAACCGACAACTCCAAGATCATCTTCCCATTCAGCCTCAAGATCAGTCACCGGCAACGGAGTCTGGGCAACCTCCGCAACCGGAGTGAAAGTCATGTCACTGAAAAGAAGAGATGGATTGAGTTTCTCCGTGCTTATGTTGACAGCAATGTTTCCGGTAGAAGTCATGACACCTTCTTCACCTGCATTGAACACAACCTTATTCAAAGGCTCGGTTACACTCTCATTAACTCCAATATAGAAAGTGTAGAAATCATCGATAAGGCCGTTGTATTGAGGAAACGAGAATTCCCAGCCACCATTGTCGGCGATATCACCAACAAGCCAGGCTTCCGGTTTGAATCTATTTAGACCCTGAATCCATACCTGACCTTCAGTGAAATTAACTTCAATTCGAGAGGTGACTTCCTCTTTGTCCCGATTCACATAACTGATATCGTAGGTTGCCGTAGAAGAGAATTGAGGAGCAGTGGCAGGTTTCTCAGTCCAAATTTTCACAGACATCCCTTTCTCGCCGAATGCGACAAAGTTACCGTTGGAATTTACAGCACCCACCATACCTGTGTACATGGCTGTTCTTGCATCTTCTATTCCTTCAGTAGATGGGAGTACCTGACGAAGCACTCCATCTTCCCAGCGCATTATCATGTCGCAGTCATCAGGCACCAATTGTAATGTGAAAGTTCCATCCTCGTCGTAGGAAGGAGTCAACACGCCAAGATAAAGGTTTCTGCCATTATCATCGCTGATCATCTGAGGGAAAGAAAACAATATGTCGCCATTTTCCTGTTTTGAGCCTTTGATCCAGCTATCGGTCTTTGTCTCCAGAAGAAAATTCTTGAGATATACATCGTCACCATTCTCCACCATCTGACGGCAAATGCCATAGTTGCCTGAAATGGATGCAGCCTGATTGTTATAGAGCAACCACGATATTTCAGAGCCGCAGTATGTCTGCGAAACTTTACCTTCCGGTTGCTGGAGGATTATGTCGGATGGCCATGAGAAGTCAGCCGGAAGTCCCCAAGCGGCATTGCAAAACGCAAATGCCATAGCAATTGTAGATAATTTTTTCATTTTTCTGTTTAGTTAGATTATTTGAAAAATGCAAAATTACTAAAATAAATCAATTTCTCAAACAAAAAAACACACATCAGATATGACCTTACCAATTTTTTTGTTATTTTTGCAGACAAAACTTAAACAACATAAAATATGCCAGAAATTAGCAGATTCTACGGTATCATAATCTATATGTATATCAGCGATCATCAGCCTCCTCATTTTCACGTTGTATATAACGAACATGAATGTTGGATTACGATAAAAGATGGTATCATTACCGGCTCACTTCCTCGGCGAGCAGCCCGACTTGTATTTGAATGGCTTGATCTTCATGAAAAAGAATTACTTGACAATTGGAAGAGATTGCAAAATAACGAGCAAGCGAAGAAAATTGAGCCTCTAAAATAAATATATATGAAAAAACCTCTTATTCTAAAAATAATAGATGCATCATACGTAAAGGATTACATCTTGCGACTCACATTTAACAATGGAGAAGTAAAGTTATGCGATTTCTTCCCATTAGCACAGAAAGGAATATGCAAAAAATTACAAGACAAAAATTACTTTCTTAATTTCCATCTTGACCCTTTCACCGTGGATTGGAACAACGAAATAGGTTTTGCTCCGGAATTCTTACTGCAACACTCCTATTGATTTGAGTCCTGTATTAAATGGAAAGTTCAAAAGTTGAAACGAAATGAAGGATAAAATAATGATAGCCGTCATAATGTTGATGTCGGCCGGCCTTTTTGAATGTGAAGTCAACGCAGATGTGAGAAAGGTTGACGTCGGTGAGGGATTCAGCGGGACATCGGTCAACACAGCCGTATTCCGGACAAACTCCCTTGTCACGTATGGCGACACACAATACATCTCATACTACGATCCTGAAGGCTACATGACTTTAGGAAAAAGGAAACATGGGAACGACGAATGGGAAATACATCGCACCCAATACAAAGGCAATGTGAAAGATGGACACAATATCATAAGCATGGGAGTGGATGGAGATGGATTCATCCATGTCTCCTTCGATCATCATGGTCATCCCCTCCGATATGCCAAAGGAATAGCCCCCGGCAGTCTGGAATTGGGCGAATTGCAACCCATGACGGGCATTGACGAGGGGAAAGTGACATATCCGGAGTTTTACTCCCTTTCAAACGGTGACCTTCTGTTTGTATATCGTTCCGGAGCCTCCGGACGAGGGAACATGGCAATCAACCGTTATGACGTGAAAAACAAGAAATGGGAAAGAGTGCAGGATTCTCTTGTGGATGGAGAAGAAGAGCGTTCGCCCTATTGGCAGGTATATATCGATGGCAACGACGTGATCCATGTCTCGTGGGTATGGCGCGAGACATGGCTTGTGGAGACAAACCACGATATGTGCTACGCGAAGTCGCTCGATGGCGGCAAAACCTGGCTTAAATCAGACAATTCGGAATATAGACTCCCCATCACCGCAAAAAATGCCGAATACGCATGGCGAATACCACAGAATTCAGAGTTGATCAATCAAACGTCAATGACCGCTGACACAGAGTCTCACCCCTATATTGTCACATACTGGCGAAGTGAGGATTCAGGCGTGCCGCAATACCGCATCATCTGGAACGACGGCAACGCATGGAATCACCGTCAGATAACCAATCGCACCGAGAGCTTCTCGCTTTCGGGAGGGGGCACCAAAATGATTCCTATTGCGCGTCCGAGGGTTGTGGCTGATGGCGAATATATAGGAGTGGTGTTTCGCGACCGCGAACGTGGTGGGTTAGTATCCATTGCGGAATCACAAACCGGAGCCGAGGGAGAATGGACAATCACAGACATCACCGACTTCGATGTGGATGCATGGGAACCATCGATCGATACCCAGCTTTGGCGCGACAAGAAACAGCTGAATATCTTTGTGCAACCAACACATCAGGGCGATGGCGAAAGGGCCGTGGAATCCGCACCGACCACCGTATCAGTGCTCGAAGTAAAATAAAGAAATGCCGCTTCATTTGCATAGTGAAGCGGCATCAATTTGCGCAAATACTTTGTGTATTGTCAGTCGTCGAGGGTTTGCAACCCTCGACCATAATAGATAAGCCTGCGGGTTGCAAGCCCACAGGCACTGTAAAACCACTGTAAAACCGAGGGATGGATTACTTGTTGAATTTCCAGGAGTCGAAATTGAAAAGGTTGCGTTTTTGCTGTTTCGAGCCTTTGAAGACGAAGAAAAGGTCATGCACACCTTTGGTATCTGAAATCGGACAGGTCAAGGTCTCGATCTTGTTTTTAGTACCTGTCACAGCCATTTCTCCGACCAACGGACCAGCCTCATCGTCGAGACGTATTTCTATAGTCCCTCCGTAGAGAGGACATGACACATTTGCCTCAAAAGACTTTGCTCCCGAACCGAAATCAACGCCACGCAGCTTGATGTATTCACCATCATCAATGTTGCAAACCAATTGATTCCACTTGTCATGCTGAGCCCAGGGGTTGCGCGGAGTGGTTTTCAACCCATATCCCCAATTCATCTTCTCCGCTTCATTCAGCACGTATGGATCTAGAAGTTCTATCTGTTCGAGATTATTGTCAAACCAATAAGGCACTTCCTGAATGGTTCCATCTTCATTGAAGTGCATCTCCGCAGCACTGACAGAACGACGCTCCTTATATTCAGGCATCTCCAGTTTTAGAAGGTCGCTATTTTGCCCGAATACATACGTCTTACCTTTGTAATCCATAATGCCGGGATGATTGCCACGCGTACGGTCGGTATGGTTCATGATATTGCCTTTATATTCCCACGGACCCTCGATCGACCTACTCATGGCATAGCCTATGCCCTCAGGGCAACAGGTGGAGGCAAATGCGAGATAATAGTTATCATCTCTTTTGTAGAGCCATGGACCCTCCTGATAATCGTGTATAGCCGGATGCTGTATGATATCGCCCGAATAAGAGATCATATCATCATTGAGTTTCACCATATAGAGATTCGGATTGCCCCAATACATATAAGCCTGACCGTCATCATCTATCATCACAGTTGGGTCGATATCATACCAATGTTCTGTTTGCCATACGAGTGGTTCACCAAGAGGATCCTTAAACGGACCGTAGGGCGAATCTGACACAAGGACTCCAATTCCATGTCCGTGCAGCGGACAATACATATAGAACTTGCCATTGCGCTCCACTACCTGAATTGCCCACGCACCATTGTCACGATCAAACCACTTGAAATTTTCAAGAGAGGCCACTACACCCCTGTCTTGCCAGTTGACCATATCGGTAGAGGTATATAGAAGCCAATTTTTCATGAGAAATCCTTCTGCCTTGTCATCGTCGTGAGAAGTATAGAGGAAAATGGTATCATTATACACCAAGGGTGCGGGATCGGCAGTATAATTAGTCTGCACGATTGGCATCTGTGCATTTGCCGCCAATAAACCGGCCACACATAGAGTCAGTATAGATAATCTCTTCATTTATATTATATTTAAAATGGGGCTTGCATCAAAACAAGCCCCATGTCACAATCGCTGATAAATTATTTGAAAAGGAGGGGGGCCAGGGCGTGGAGGCTTCGGCGCCAGGTCAGGAATTCATGGCCGGTGGCATCCGATACATACGAAACGGCATTGTGCCCGGCATCCTGCAATGCCTTTGTGGCATTCTCAACTCCTTCGGGATATTCGCGAGAGCCGCAGGAGGTGAAGATAAGGCGAGGCTTGACACTCAATTCCTCAGGCGCATACATTCCGCCGCTCAGCAATCCATAATAATCAAACACATCCGGACGCGACAGGGTGATTTTCTTTGTCTCCATGCCACCCATCGAGAGTCCCGCCATTGCACGATGTTTCTTGTCGGCCTTGGTGCGAAAATTAGCATCAATAAACGGAACAAGTTCATCAACAAGAACTGTCTCAAATGGCTTATAATCAAATGAGCCTATGGTTCCCCACTTGGCTTCATTGGTCATGCCGTAGGTCATCACGATTATGAAGGGCTCGCACTTTCCCTCTGCGATAAGGTTGTCCATGATTAGGTTGGCTCGCCCCTGATTGTGCCACGCAGTCTCATCCTCACCCCATCCATGCTGCAAATAGAGCACCGGATATTTCTTTTTGGGATTGGATGCATATTCAGCCGGAGTGTAAACGAAAGCACGTTTATGCATTCCGGTGCTTGGCGAATTGAAAAGCACCTGATGCACACTTCCATGCGGCACATCCTTGACAGCGAAGAAGTCAGCGTCATGAGCCGGAATTTCAATACCGCTTTCCCAACGAGTGGAACCGAAATAATTGTTTGCACCCGGATCATTGACCGTCGCGCCATCTATAGTGAGATGATAATAGTGGAATCCCTCATCCATCGGACCCTGAGTGGTTCCGGTCCACACTCCATCCTTGTCCTTGTGGAGTACTGTTCCTCCTCGGCCTCCAAGACCAAGACTGACAATCACAGATTTGGCAGTAGGCGCATCAATTCGGAAACGCGCATACCCTTCAGAATTGACCATTGGATATTGCTGTCCGGGCTGATTGAGTTCGCTTGGACGGAAATCCTCTTTCGGCACACGCATGTCGAGAGTGGCGTCAAAATTCTTCACGGCATAATATGCCTTCTTGGGCTTAAGGTTCTCATCATACAGTTGAGGGTGGTTGTTGACTCCGAGCCATGAGTCGCCATCGCAAAGATTCCAAAGAGTGACATTGTCAATGACATCCTTGTGCTTGCGAAAGACACGGAACATACGGTCGAACTGATCTTCCTGCAGTGTATTGACATATCCTGCCATAGGCGCATTCTGCCCTCTGGAGAATCGCAGTTGCCCTCCCATCTCATCATTGCAGCGAATATCGAGTTCCGTAATGTGAATATGTTTCACAAGTTCGGAATATTTAGAGATTGCGGCATCCACATCTTCCTCAGAAGGACCATAGACGTTGTAATGCCCCTGCATTCCTATTCCAGTGATGGGGACACCGGCATCCTGCATCTTCTTGACCATATTATAAATACGGTCGCGCTTGATTGGAGTGGCGGCATTATAGTCATTATAGAAAAGAATGGCATTAGGGTCAGCCTCGTGGGCATATTCAAAAGCTTTGGCAATAAACTCATCGCCACAAAGTTTATAGAGCTGGCTTTCACGGTAGGGATTCGGAGTCTGTCCGCGCCAACCCGGTCCGGCATCAGACATAGCCTCATTCACCACGTCCCAGCAATACACTATATCCTTATAACGATTCACCACAGTATGAATATGGTCGCGGAGACGCTCATAAAAAACCTCCTTGCTTACCGGATTACCTTTCTTATCGGTAAACATCCAGTCGGCAAACTGGCTGTGCCAAACAAGATTATGACCGCGGAGTTTTATGCCGTTGGTTCGACAGAAGTTGGCAATGCTATCAGCAAGTCCCCAGTTCCATACACCCTCGGCAGGATGCAGTTCGCCAGGTTTCATCGCATTTTCAGCTGTGATACTGTTGAATTCTTTCCTGACAATTTCCACCTGATTCGGTTCGGAAATATTGTGCCGATTGACAGCCACACCGATGGTGAAATATCCATCGTAGGCATCCTTAAGGCTTTTTGGTCCGTTATCTGCCGGAGGTCCAAACTGAGCGTATGAAACTCCCGCTACGGACAGTGTCAGAAAAGCTGATAAAATAGTCTTTTTCATGATATATTTTAGTTTGGTTTGAAGTAAGTCCATACTTTCTATCAGTCCATACCATCTATAGGAAGGATATTGCCTTCCGAATCATATTTGAGCTCGCATACTTTCAGGCTACGCAGCCATGACTTGCCACCGGAGGGTACACTGTCGTGATGGAAGAGATACCACTTGCCGTCATATTCAATGATACTGTGATGAGTGGTCCAGCCTACTACGGGAGTTAATATGACACCTTTGTATGTGAAAGGTCCGTATGGGTTGTCGCCCACGGCATAGCATAGCAAATGGCTGTCGCCGGTAGAGTAAGAGAAATAATATTTTCCATTGTATTTGTGCACCCATGAAGCCTCGAAGAAACGGTGTGGGTCATCAGCACGGAGAGGATTGCCGTTTTCATCTACTACCTGAATCGGACGCGGTTCTTCGGCAAACTGAAGCATGTCATTGCTCAGACGCACACAGCGGCTCGGCAGCGAAGGTTCCGCACCTTCGGGAAGTTCCGGATATTCGAGAGCCTTATTGTCTTTATACCTTTGAAGCTGGCCACCCCAGATACCTCCGAAGTAGAGATAATATTCATCTCCTTCTTTCAAGACACAAATGTCGATTGAATAACTGCCTCGGATAGGATCCGGTTGCGGAATGAACGGACCTTCAGGATTGTCGGCTATCGCGACTCCCATGCGGAAAATGTCATTCTTATCCTTCAGAGGAAAATAGAGATAATATTTTCCATCTTTCTCATTGCAGTCGCAGTCCCAAAGCTGACGTCCGGCCCATGGAATGTCGGCAATGTCAAGAGCCTTGCCATGGTCGATGACCTTCCCCGTCATTGGGTCGCCTTCAATGGAAAGCACGTGCATGTCTTTCATCACATATTGGTCGCCGTTGTCGTTTTCGACATTATCGCATTCCCAGTCGTGGGAAGGATAGATATAGATTTTGCCATTGAATACATGGACACTTGGGTCCGCCATATAGTCGGCGGGGAAAAGATATCTTTTTTCAGTTTTCATTTTTTGTTTGGGATTATGTAGGGACGTGTCTTTGGCACGTAGCAATGCAAATCATACGTGCCAAAGGCACGTCCCTACGCATGACAATTTATTCTTTTGAGAGTTCTTTTTGGAGGAAGGGCTTCATCTCGTAGTTGCGGTCGAAAGCGAGGGGATAGTTTGTGCGACCGGCTACAGGCCAGTCATTCAGCCAAGACATGCCATCGTATGTACCCCACCATGTCACACGTGAAATCACATCAGAGTGCCTTTTATACATATCAATGAGTTTAGACATCCTGTCATTCCATTCATCAGAAACTTCAGTGGGAAGGCCATTGGGATATGGATTCAGCGACTGTTCGTAGGCTACCTTATCATCCACATTCGCACCGGTATTAACAGTTGGCAACGCATTCATGTCAAGTTCCGTCATCATCACATTCACACCGCATTGTCCGAATTCCTCAATCGACTTTTCGTATTCCTCAAAATTCGGATAATCCATGCCGTTATGGCTCTGCATTCCTATTGCATCTATGCGGAGTCCGCGATCCTTCAAGTCTTTGATGATTTTCTTGTATGTTTCCCTTTTTCCCGGTTTTGCCATGGAGAAATCATTTATGTAGAGTTCGGTGTCAGGGTCCGCTTCATGGGCAAACTGGAAAGCAAGAGGAATATATTCCTCTCCGAGAATATCAAAGAATGGAGATTTTCTATAACTCCCATCATCTTCAATGGCCTCGTTCACTACGTCCCATCCATGCACGCGACCCTTGTAGCGTCCGACAATAGAATAGATATGGTCGCGCATACGCTCTTTTAGAACATCTGCAGATACATAATTTCCAACACTGTCGTATGGAAACCAAGGAGCAAGTTGGGAATGCCAAATAAGGCAATGGCCTATTATGGCCATATTCCTGTCTTCCCCATATTTTACAAATGAATCAGCATCGTTCCACTCATATTTGTTTTCCTGTGGATGTATCTTTTCACTCTTCATGCAGTTTTCTGCAACAATGGAATTGAAATGTAACGACACGATTGAATCAGCCTTAGGGTCAAGACCATTTACATGATCTACCGGAATAGCAGCTCCTATAAGGAAGTCATTCTTGAAATGGTCTTTAATTGTAGCTACCTGTGTTGTCTCTGTCGAGGAGCAGGATGCCAATATTGCGGCAACAGCGCCGGCAAATGCTATCTTTTTCATTTAAATTCTAAATTCTAAATTCTCAATTATTTGAAAGGTGTTTGGCCTCGATTGCACGGTTTATTTCGTCGATACGGTCATCATCAAGTTCATATTTGGAGATGATAAACATCGCAAGAATAAGAAGGATAGCCGGAATCACTGCCACGAGCCACAGGATGCCCTGCTGTGCAAAAAGCGTCTGCTCAGCGGCTTCTTTTTGGAAACCTACGAAAGCAAGCACCAGACCGGGCACAACACCTCCAAGAGCCATACCGGCTTTGTAGAATATGCCGGTCAAGGCATTGACAATACCTGAGATGCGTCGCCCATGGGTATATTCACCGTATGAGATAACCTCAGGCACAAGAGCCCACATATAACCGGTGGCAACAATCACACCGGTTGACTTGATAAACTGAGCCACATATACTATCCACATCTGCTTGAGTGCCGGAATCATGGAGACAGCATATAGCATAAGCATACCCACAATTGCCGTGATAAGGAAAATATAGAACATTCCTTTTTTGCCGACCATTTTCTTTATGGCCGGAATCATCGGCATGAATATGAAAGCGGGAATTGATCCAAGACCCATAAAGACCGACAGTTCGCCGGCACTTCCGTGCATATTGTAATTGATATAATAAGCACCGGCAGAGTTCGATATGGCCATCATGCCGAATGCCGTGATAAAGAAGAATGCCAGGATTCGCAGGGGACGGTTATGTACAAACTCCATCCACAGGTCTGAGACCTTTACATTTTCAGTTGCTTTCTTATCCATCACCACTCTTTCCCTGCATTGTGAGAAGCAGAAGAAAAGCAATGCAAGACCCACAAGCCCATATATGGTCATGGTGTAAAGCCATGCTGAATCATGCGTTGACATATCTTGCGATTCAGTGGGATCGAAAAGTTTAAGGATAATTGGGATTCCCATACCCACTGCAAGACCACCGACATTAGCCATAAACATTCTGACAGAGGTAAGTTTGGTGATTTCATTGGTGTCTCGTGTCAGAGAAGCATTAAGAGCTCCATACGGAACATTCACAAACGTGTAGCACATCGAAAGGCCCACGTATGTGATATATGCATACAGAAGTGATCCTGAAAAGCCATTCCAGAAACAAAGAATTGCGAATGCCGTCAGAGGAATGCCGCCCAACACAAGATATGAGCGATATTTTCCGAGTTTTGGATCATGCTTATCTACAAAAGTTCCCACCAAAGGGTCCCAAATCACGTCAATTATTCTAACCACAAGAAACATTACTGCGGCCGCAGCAGGATCAAGGCCATAGACATTTGTGTAGAAGAAAAGAAGATACATGCTGATGGTCTGATAGATCAGATTCTGGGCGAGATCACCCGATCCGAAGCCTATACACTTCAGCATCGATACCTTGTAGAAGCCTTTCGCTTCGGTGTTGTCGTTATTTTTCATGAAAGTTTGGATTTTAAGTTGCAAAGAAAATTATGGAATCAGAGATATCAGAGTTATCAGAGTTATCAGAGATATTAGAGATATCGGAGATATTAGAGATATCGGAGATATTAGAGACATCAATATATCAGGAGGGAGCCGCCATTTTGAGGTATGTTCAATTTCACTTTCCCTTTTTTATTCGGCTTGACCGAGGTCCTACTTCCTGCCAGATTCTTGTCATCGCTGTAAAGAATTGCTTCAATGCCTTTGGGAACATCTATCTCTATCACACGTGGTGACTCCTCCGCATTTATGCCGGCAACATACCATTTGTCGCCGCTTCGGCGCGCCATTACCACGTATTTGCCGGGATAACCATCAATGAAACGAACATCGTCCCAAGTTGTAGGCACACTCTTCATGAAATCTATTGCCCAATCCGGCGCGTCTTCAAGATTGTTGGGGGCGAGAGCAAAATGTTGCACCGGGCTTTGAAACAACACTGCAGTGGCAAGTGCGAAAACATCAGATGTTTTACGCTGCGACCCTCTCTTATTGTCTGCGCTATAGAATTTATTCAATGCGCTTCCACCGAAGTCCATGCTGCCCACAGCGTTGCGGATAAAAGGATGAATGGATGCATTGCGGGCTTCCGCGTCACACATAGCCTGTTGGAAATTCAGATTCTCACTTGCAAGTACAGCCTCACTTGCTACATAGTTGGGATACATTCTCTCCCAACCTCTCGGCAACGTGCAACCGTGGAAAATAACCTGAATGCCATATTCATTCGCATCGGCAAGAATGTCATGATACAGTCTCATCGTCTCTTGCTTGTCACCTCCAAAGAAATCTACCTTTATGCCACGGATTCCATTTTCGTGCATCCACTTCATGTCCTTGCGGCGCTTCACAATATCGTTCATCACGCCGCGAGGTCCCTGCGGAGCATCGTTCCAACTGCCATTTGAATTATACCACAAGAAAAGTTCCACACCTTTTTCCTTGGCATATTTAGCAAGTTTTTCTATTCCATCATATCCTATTTTAGAATCCCACCAAGCATCAATCAGCACTGTGTCCCAACCCATAGCAGCAGAAAAGTCAATATATTTTTTCTGTTCATCGAAATTGCAACTTGCATCCTGCTTGATAATCCAGCTCCAGCTGCCTTTGCCCGGTTGATAATTCTTGGACGGTTCATAGACCGGCTCTACAACATCAAAAGGCACCGTTGTCTCCACTATGGGAGCAAGAGTCTCACCCATTGTAATGGTTCGCCATGGGGTGTAGCCGGGCAACGCCAAGGAAGCGCCGGTTGAACCGAAACCGTTTTGCTCTCCGGGCATAGCATACGCTATCTGATATTCGGCATCTTTTTTATTTACAAGGTGCGAACCGCAATAGTTCCCGGCCACCCCCGTCTCGGAAATGAGAGTCCACCCGTTGTCTCCATTCCTGAAAAGGCATGGGAAAGTGAAACCATTGCCGTTGCCATTTTTGCCAACTGCATCATCAAGTGTGTAGTTAGTCTCATAACTTGGATATGTGCGGGCAAATCCACCCATTGGCCAAACCTGTTCGCAGAGGAATGTGGAAGTGCCTGCGGGAAGATTGAATCCCGTAGCTTCTCTCTCCACTACGGTGCATAGATTACCATTGCTTGGGAGTATCTTATATCTGAATGCGATGTCGTTGTCGCCGACACGCATCTGCACCTCCATGGCAGGTTTACCTGTTGCAAGATCAACGAAAGTGAATGTCTTCTCATTGGCTTTATAATTCACACTGCTTTTCTTGATGTTACTTAAGGAATAGTTATCTGTCACTTCTTTAGTTTCAGAACCACCTTTGAGCGACATATTTTTGGAATAATCACCTATATTTGTGAACACACCCAACGGAGAGGGCAAAATAAAATCAACTCCGTTTCTTGTCACACTGTAAGTGGGGCAAGAATTTTCATCTGTGACAGTCACTACGGTCTTTCCGTCAGGACTCGTCATACTGTCGGATGTCGAGGTGAACGATTCCAATTTTGAATATGGAAGTTTCGGATTTTTCACTCCTTCAAGTTCAAGCATCTCTTTAGCATAACGGCTGCCAAGTTCGCGATAAGCGTAGGATGTGAAATGCAAGCCATCTCCTCTCTGAGGCAAACCTGCGGAGGAGACGACTTTTGCCACAGGCAAAGTTTCAGGAAGTTTGTCAATGATTGGATTCATGCCTCCGCATACACCCCCCATATCGGTAGCGACCACTTCTCCGGCAATAAGTGGAATGGAATTTGGAGCAAGCCCAAGGTCAGCAAGAATATCGTCGTAAACCTTTTTCACTTTCAGTGGCCAAGCCGTATCGCCATTGTTTGATTCACCCTGATGAAGGAGAATTCCCTTTATCACACCGGCTTCCTGTGCCTTTTTCGCACATTCAATAAGTCTTGCGTAAGGCGCGTTGTCGTATGGAGCCATCTTTTCTTTAAACCACAGCGGTTCTTCAGCAACCTTGGCAGGGTCATAATCTTTCGACAGATGCTCGATTTTACAACCACCGATTGCCACCGGCACAACTCCGGCCGTGACATTCTCCGGCATATTGGCAACCATGGTACGGCCGAAATAATCAGCCGGAGAAAGTTCATAGTTCTGACCGACAAGAGGAGGAACAGCAGTGTACCACTCCCCTATTTTACGTTCAGGAACTGAAAACTCCTGCGCTGCCATCACCTTGAAACGCTCCGGCACATTTTCCTTATCGCATTTCTCTATCTTGCCGCATCCTTCCATATTGGATTGTCCGATACATAGATATATATGGAAATTGGGGTCGGAAGCATACATTGACAATATACCGGATGCCGCTACAAGAGAGAATAATATCTTTTTTAATGAGTTCATGATATTTAGTTTATAATTATTCAAATTTCCAATAGTCAAAGTTGAAGAGTTTCGGTCCCTTACGTCCTTTGAATACAAAATATATATCGTGCACACCCGGTACTTCTATAAGTGCCGGAGTCTCCAGATAAGTCCAGTTTTCCCAACCTCCGGTGGATGGAACGTCAATCTTTGCCACCAATGGTCCCTCCACCGAATCCATCCTCACCTCCAGAGAGCCACCTCTTAATGCACTTGCCACAGAAGCGCCAAACCTTCTCGGCCCTCCACTCATGAAATTTACATTAGCAAGCTTTATATAATCTCCATTGTGAATATCAGAAACATATACTCCCATCTCGGAGTTCGGCTCCGTTGTAACTCCTTTGCCAGAAGCCATCGTCTCAGCCTCAACCCTTCTATATGGGTCAAGATAACCTATTGCAGGAGCACCCGCTTTTGACGGCACTATCTCAGGGAACGAACCATCCGGATTGTATTCAAAAGGCTCAACCGCCACACTGCGGGCAAAACCGCCACCTCCCGGAAGATTGCCGGTATGATAAAAGAAATAAGATTTGCCTTTGAAATCCATCACTCCGGGGTGATTTGTGAATGAATTTGTGGAATCAGTCTGATTCATTATGATTCCCTTATATTTCCATGGACCGACCGGAGTATCGCTTTCAGAATAGGCTATATGCTCAGGAATTCCACCGGCAGCATAAATCATCTGATATTTGCCATTGCGTTTTTGAATCCATGGTCCCTCCGTATATGTAGTACGATAATCTTTTCCCGGCTCCATCTCCACCATGCGACCCTTTCCGAAACCTTCCACAGTCATATCCAGTTTCCTCACATCTCCTTTAAAGGATATCATATCTTCATTGAGCTTGACATAATAAATCTCAGGATTTCCCCAATAAAGATAAGCCTGTCCGTCATCATCAATAAAAACCGTCGGGTCTATGTAGGCCCAGTTTCCATCAGCAAGTGGTTTCCCTATTGCATCCTTAAACGGGCCGGTCGGAGAATCGCTGACAGCAACTCCAATAGCCATGGCACCTGACAACTTTGAATGTAATGGCACATAGAAATAAAACTTTCCATTACGTTCGATACACTGCGGAGCCCAAGCCCGGTCATCACCCCATGAAAAGTCCTCGATGGCAAGCGGACTGCCATGGTCGGTCCAGTTCACCATGTCTTCTGTGGAATATACCCTCCATTCCTGCATCCAGAAAAAATCAGCACCATTCTCATCATGTCCGGTATATACATAAAGTCGGTCGCCGTGCACCATGGGGGCAGGATCCGTGGTAAAGCAAGTCTGCACGATAGGATTATCAGCAGACATAGCCAATACACTAACAATAAAAGCAACTAAAAGCGAGAGTTTTTTCATGGTGGTTTTATTGATATTGGTGTGTCATAGCGGTATCACCCGCCGTGACACTGAAAAATTATTTCTTTATAAGTTTTTTGCCGTTGGCAATGTAGAGTCCCGGAGTAGAAACTTCGTCGATGGAGTCGGCCACCTTGATGCCATGCAGGTTATAAACACCAGTGCGAACTTCTGCAGAAACGTTTACAGACTCAACGCCTGTGGCTGTCTCTTTTTCTACCACAACATTATTGATATAGAATGTTGCAGCTGCGGGCTGAGATGCGAGGTTTAGGGCAATTGTCTTGAAACCATCTTCTTTAGCCATATCAGCGGAAACTTCACCTTCCCAGCTGAGTTTCTGCCATTCCGGTTTTGCATCAAGACTATGTCCGAAAACTGTCCAGTGGTGATAGCTTCCAGGTTCGCCCTGAGCCTGGGCGTCAATTGTACGGGCATCAGTGCAATAATAATCGAAGCTGACCTTCAAATTGGTGCCTTCAGGAACAGCCTCATTAAATTTAATGAACATCTGGGAATCCCATGCGTTTGCCGGATCGGCAGCTATCGGGCATTCAAACACCTTACCCTCACCTGAAGGATTAGCCACCACAGGGGCATTGCCGCTCCAGTTAGCCTGAATTGATGAGCTTTCGCCATTGTTGGCATTACCGCCGTCTATAATTGACGTCCACCCGCCTGAGGGAGGTGTCACGCCACCCTCTTCGAGAGTGTAAAGTGTCACTTTTGAGATATAGAAAGTGCCGACAAACTTACCGGCGTTGGCAACCCAACGGTCAACAACCTTTCCTTCACCCGGATCCTTTACAGTTCCTTTTATTGTAACTGTGTTCCATTCCGGAGTGATTGAGAATGCATTCATGTCGCCACATCCTGCATACCCGTCTGTGCATTGGAAACCGGAGGTCAGGCCTTCGAATGCATCGCCTTTGACATCAAAGTCAAAATAGTAAGTCTTGCCCACTTCGAATGTTGCATCGTATGCGAATTGCACACCCCAAGAATCACCGGCAGTGGGATTAGTGAACTTGAAACATTCCTTTCCGTCTTCAGTCACCACTTCGCGACTTGAATCACCGCCCCAACCGATAAAAGCGGCATCGCCGGGATACATAGTGGCAAGCACCTGCTTTTCCTGGGCAGATGCAGATACAGCCATCAGAGAGGCTGCGGCAAATAGTAAAACTTTCTTCATGATAAAAAATTTAGTTATTAAGTTTTTGAGGAGAGGCGGATATTGCCGCCTCTCCTTTAGGTTTTAGTTTTCGTTGTATGCATCGCATACGCTGCCGTAGGCAGGTTTGCGCTGATAGTTAAGATTCCAGAGACCAATCGGACATCCGGCACGCCAGCCGCTGTTGTCCGGACTGTCGGTCTGAGCCCACTGGCAGATACCGAATTGCTGAGCCTGGGGAATGATTTCAAAATACTTGTTGATGATGAATCTGTAGTATTCACCCATAAGTTTATGCTGCTCAAATGTCACGTTGGCAGTCTTGATTTCATTGCCATTCTCGTCATTGATGCCCATGTCAAGTTCAGTAAGACGGATCAGTTTGCCAGAATTTGCCAGAATTTGCAGCATATTTACCACAGCTTCCTCATTCTTCTTCTGAGTCTCGGGATTCATACTGTAGCTTACATGCATCTGGCTTCCGATACCGTCAATCTTGGTCACACCGTCCGACTCCCACTTCTTGATCCAATTGACAAGGCTTGTGCACTTGTCATTGTGGTTGTAGGCAGCCTCAAGGTTGTAGTCATTTATGAACAGCTTGAGTTCATCAGGATTTGCACCTTCCTGTTCGGCATAATGCTCACGTGCATGCTTCACTGCATTGCGCACATAGTTCTCTCCAAGGTAATCCTGCCAATAGAAATTATTCTCACCTCCACTTGCGGCAGCACTCTTCAGAGGAATGTCGCCCCAAGTGTCCTGAAGAGGTTCGTTGACTACGTCCCATGCCTTCACCTTGCCTTCGGTAGCATCCATCATGCCTTTGATCCAACGGTCGAGTTCATTGTCAAGAATCTCAGCTTTTTCTTCAGCTGTCAAAGGTATGCTGTTGGCTGATTTCTCAATGGTGAATTCCACGTCATCAATATAGAATGTTGATGCACCAGATGCAGAAGAAAGGTTCAAAGCTACAGATTTGAATCCGTCCTCGCCGGCCCATGAAGAAGTGACAGTACCACTGTAGGTATGTTCTTTCCATTCGGGGGTTGAAGACAAAGTTCCGATACATGACCAGTGGTGGTAGCTGCCAGGCTCACCATGAGCCTGGGTCTCAATGCTACGAGTGTCGTCGGTACGGTACATGAATTTGAGTTTAATTTTGTCACCCTCCTGAAGAGCATCGTTTGACTTGATGAAGAACTGGCAATCCCAAGCGTCAACAGGATTTGCAAGAATGTCACACTTATAGACAGGTCCACGTGTTGGGTCGTTTACTATAGGTGCGGGCACATCACCATTTCCCTTTACACGGGCAATAAGGTTAGCACATTCAGAACTGCCGTCTGCTGTTGCGATTAGGGGGGAGTCAATTGTCACCGAAGGAGCCTCAAAGTGAGAGATCTTTAGGTTCTTATATTGGATAGTACCCACGAGGTCGCCTGTCTGGAAAAGACCATGGCAACCGCCGTCATTAACATTGGTAAACGTTATTGTCTTTGTCTCCCAGTCTGTGGAATATCCAATTCGGATACCGGCATTGTCGCTCCATCCGCCGACATTACCCTGAATAGCGCCTTCTGAAGTAGCACGTACAGTAACAGAAAGTTGATATTCCTGTCCTTTCACGAGATTCACATTGTCGAATGTGAAATATTGAACTTGCCACGTGCTTACAGCCTCCGGATTGTCGATTTGCAGGCACCCTTCTTCCTTGTTGATGGAGAATACAGTCGCATCCGGGCCCTGATGCCACATGGTGTATGAATCCAGCGTACCGAAGTCGAGTTCATAATCCACGACTTCGTTTTTCTCATTGGGATCCACTTCCAGTTCCTTGTCGGCAAGAAGGCTGTTGAGATACTTCACATTCTGCTGTGAATGCCAGCAAAGGGTGTGTCCATACACCTGCAGACCTGCATTTTCGGCAGCACTCACGAAGTCGCGTACTGTGCCGAAATCCATGTCGCCGTTATCCTTCACCACAGAGGAATACTTCATGGCGTTGCCGGCGGTAATCATGTCAAAGTTTGACTTGGTGAGCAAATACACACCCTCGCCCTTTATGAATTCCTCGGCGTTCACGCCGGTTCCCAAAAGGAAACCGGGGTGCGCGCTGCGGTTGACGTATTCTTTCATCGGCTTATACTCGTCAAGATATGCCAGACGGGCATCACTCTCAGGTTGCTCCACCAGATAGTTGGCGGTGTCGAAATAGTCGGCACATGAGGTCATAAGCAGAGCCGGAGCCAAAGCCAGAAAATATTTCTTATTTAATTTCATGATTCAGTTCAATTATTATAGACGGGATTGAAATTAAACTCAGGCACTATTTCGCGGGAGCGAACCACCAGAGTATCTTTGGTCACAAACTGACGAGGCCCGAAATTGACGTTGTAGTCAAGATAAAGCACGTCGCGGTCCTGATTGCCAAAACTGTTTTTGTCGCCAAGCTTCACAAATTTGCCGGTGCCGTTTGCTGTCATGCCATCAGTGGATGAGGAGATTGTCACATCGTCGCCATTGAATTTAAGCACGAGGTCGCAGGTCAAGGTCTTGACGGATCCTCCGTCGGGCACAACTGTGGAAAGTGGAAAAACGATCTCGCTCATCGACTTGGTGGTAAGTCTCACCACTTCGTCTTTTTCCACATACTGCTCATGGCGAACCACTGTGGAGCTGCCTGCAGTGGCGTCAGTCACCTGATCAACACCTCTGCGAACATAACTTGCATCCCATGGATTGACATATTTCACACAGTAGAGCACAAAATCCTGTGGCTGTATGCTCCATGCACTTGCATCGGTACGGGCAGGACTTCCACCCTCGCTTGCAGGTGTGCCGGAGAGAATCTGATCTGCTCCGGTCTGGTTGAGCATTCGCAATGGTATCACGTATGTGTTCTTGATTGCATCCGGATCTGCGAAAAATGCATCGCTCAGGCTTACTTCAGTGCCGAAGAGATAATCTTTCTTCTTGGTCAGGGTTGTTGACTCAAGAGAATAGTAATTCTCAGGCATCACCTTCACCGGGCTTCCGTCGGGGAAAGTCAGATTGTCGGCAAGAGCCGGATCCACAGCCACATTGATCTTGATATCCTTCGATTTGTATGCTCCCGACTGGGTGGCATATATCATTATCTTGTGCTGATTGTCGAGGGTGTTGTCTCCGTCGGGATAATCACCGAGCACAACGCAACGTGAAGGATACTGGTTTGCAAAATATACAGTCACGCCACCGTCATAATCGGGAAACTCATTGTCGGAGTTCTTGCAAGAAGTGGCCGACACCGAAAGGATTACGCCGAGACCGGCTATCACACTGTTTCTAAAGATTTTCATTTCGTTTCATTTAAGAGGTTAATTTACCATCCCGCATTCTGTTCGAGATTGCTGAATTTGAGCACATCGCTATACGGGAGCGGTCCATAGATCATGTAGTCTTTGAAGTCGCGCTTCTCCACATCAAACTTCTTATAGGAAGTACCGTTGATCTCCATACCTGTGGCTGTTTCATTGAGATTGGCCTTCCAGCGGCGGAGGTCCCAGAAGCGTTTGTTTTCGAAGCAGAGTTCAAGACGGCGTTCATTGCGGATCAATTCACGCATCTTCTCCTTGTCACCTTTGACCGACTCAAGATACTCATCACCATTGGAGGTACCGACACCAGCGCGTGCACGTATCGCTTTAATAACGTCATACGCAGAGAAGTTATTGCTTCCCTTGCCCTGCGGACCCCAAGCTTCATTTGCAGCCTCGGCGTATGCAAGGAATATCTCGGTATAGCGGATACGTGTGGTGTAGTGATATTTGTTGACAGTATTTGTTGAGTTCGGATTCACGTCCTTGCGGAGAAGTTTGAGCAGATAGTAGCCGGTGCGTGTGGAATATCCGGCTTCTTTATTGAGTCCATCGTTGTTGCTTGCGTCAGCTCCGGTATGGATGGTGGAATTGTTCACGCCGAGAGTGCTTCCGTCAGTGACAATGTAAGCAGCCAAGCGCGGGTCGCGGTTCTGATATGGATTGTTGGCATCATAACCGGAACGTGAGTCGCTGATGGGATAGCCGTTTGCCATCGGGAATGCGTCAACAAGATTCTGCGTGGGGTTCACGCGACCCTTGCCATAAAGCGACGGGGGATAGTTGTTGCCTTCTATTGTGGAGTTTTCCTCCGCACCGCTGCGCCAGATAACTTCAGGATGATTCACGGATGCAGTGACAGCATTACCGATTTCTTCAGCAGTGAACCAAAGATGACCTTTCTGTGGCATACCGGCCGGACCACCGAGGTGGTTGAGCAATTTGGCTGCACGGTTGGCAGCTTCTTCCCAAGTCACACCGGACTGGTCGGAGAAAGCGGGGCTCGCGGCGAGCAGGGCTGCCTGAGAACCTATGGCCTCTGCAATACGTCCGGAAAGACGGAGAGCAGTAGTGGCGCCATTCACACGGTTGTATTGTGCTGCATTCACGCCAAGGGTCTTATACTTGGAAGGTACTTCGCTGTCGGAAACGTCGGCATAATCTGTGGGAAGAAGTTCGATAGCGTTATCGACATCGCTGAGCAGCTGCGCCATGCACTCCTCAAAAGTATTACGTGCCACATTCAGTTCTGAAGTTGCGCTGTAGGAACTTGTCCAGATAGGCACACCAAGGAGCTGACCCGCAGCATTCTTGCCGGCATAATTCTGGAGAAGATAAAGCATGTTGAGGGCGCGGATGCCGTAAGCCTCGCCTTTCAAACGGTCGCAGAACATCTGGTTGATGGCCGGATCTGTGGCAAAGTTTATTCCATCCACATGCTCAAGAAGCAGATTGCAATATTGGATTGAGGCATTGCGATCGCGCCAGTTGTTGACCGATACACCTGTCTGCGAGGTCCATGAACCACCTGCCATCGACAGGTATTCATTGCTGATGTCGTTGGAAACGGCATCGTCAGTGGCCACATCGTTTTCAGGAGCACTTGGATAAGGCATCAGAATATATGCGCTGCCAAGGATTGCATCAGCATAGTTTGGCTCGGTCTCCATGGAGTTCTCATCCTTGATGTTCTCCTCGGCAGGATCAAAAAGATCTGCACAAGAGGTAGTGAAACCCATCAGAACAGAAGCCACTGCTATATATTTTACTATTTTTTTCATCATCTTAGGTTTAGAAAGTTACTTGTGCACCGAAGTTGTAGAAACGTGACTGAGGAGCACTTCCTACGTTTCTTTCAAGTATCTCACGGTTCTTGCCAAATGTCACGAGATCGTCTGCACTGAGATAGAGTTGAAGACCCTTCACAATTGGTCCATGAATGATAGACTTCGGGAAATCGTATGTAAGCTGAATCTTGTCAATGTCGAAGCGGTCGGTGCTGTACATCCAGAAATCGGAAGTCACATAGTTGTTGGCACCGCTTTCGGTGGTCAGACGTGGCAGTGAGGCAGTTGCTGCTGTTTCAGGTGTCCAGCGGTTGCGGGCTTCCACGCTATACTTGGCGTCACCGGTCATCTTATAGTAGCTGTTGCCATTGAGTGTGCCATTGCCACCGAATGAGCCAAGACCATGAACGAACAGAGTGAAGCCCTTCCAAGAGAACTGGAGATTAACACCCATGAAGAAAGGAGCGCCATACCATCCGCCTTTGCCAAGGAAGGTCTGGTCGTTGGTGTCAACCTTTCCGTCGCCGTTCAAGTCAGCATATTTGAGGTCACCGGCCTTTAGGTTGGCTGTTCCGAGTGCAGACTGATCGGCTGCGGCTGCTTCGGCATCACTTTCAAAGAAACCGAGACACTTGTAGCCCCAGATGCCATCCACTGGATGTCCCTGACGATACTGATAGTCGTTCTCATAAACCTCATCACGTTTTGTGGCCTTTGTGTTGTAGTATGTACCTGTCACACCAACCTTCATGTCGAATTCGCCGAAATTTTTCTTGTAGTTGACAGCGAAGTCAAAACCGTTGCGACGGTTGTCGTTCATGTTCACGTAAGGCACGAAAGATGCTTCGGGATAATAGGTAGAGAAGTATGTCGGGAACTTGGTGGATGTGTTGCTGAGGAGTCCCTTGGTGTCGTAGTTGAAGAACATTGCATTGAAATCCAACGCACGGTTGAGGAATTCACCGCGGAGTCCTACAGTGAACTCACGACGTTTCACGAATGTGAGGTCTTCATTGGCACCTCTCTTGGGATATGCTGCAGATGTACCACCGACAGCCCAGCTATACCAGCCGCCATTGGTGTAGTTGGCTGAATACATATAGTAGTCGGCAATGTCGATATCCTGGTGCAGCAGTGAAGCAGATGCTGAAAGGATAAGGCTGTTGACTGCATCGTTGTCCTGAAGGAATGCCTCGTTGGCGATGTTCCATCCGATTGTGGCAGACGGAGACCAACCCTGACGGTGACCGGGGGCAAGTTTCGATGAGTGAACGCCCGTCACTGCCACGTCTGCATAGTAGCGGTGGTCGTAGTTGTAGTCAACTTCAAAACCGATGTTGGCGCTGCTTGTGCGGTGGTATTCACCTGAGAAGGTGCGTTGCCAGCCGGCTGCAACAGCGAGGGCATGGATATTGTGGACATCATTGAAAGAGCGCACATAGTCAAACTGACCTGACCAATACATTGTCTGGCGGTTGGAGGAATTCGAGATATTCTGCACGCCGGAGTGTACGTCGGTGCCTTCCTGAGTGATGCCGGTTATCTCATCATAGCCATTGAAATCACTCCAGGTGGGAATGAAGGTGGCATAATCATTATTATAGCTGAGGGTGTAAGACGTAGCATAATCCACAGCAAACTTGGTGTTGAAGGTCAGACCCTTTGTCACCATACCAAGGTCAACGTTGACGCCTGTGTCAAACTGGAACTGGCGGCTGTTGTACTTGGAATATCCCGAGGCAAGATAGTTGGCAAAAATGTTCTGCTTGTCAATCTGTGTTCCTGAAAGGAAGCATCCATCGTAGATATTTGTGGTATTGCCGATAAGACCGAGGGCCGATGCTGCATCGGGATTAATCATGCTAACCGGAATCAGAGGGTTGATGCGGTTCGGACGGAGAGTGGCGGCATTCTGCCAATAGTTGCCGGTGTCGTTTCCGAGAGCCGAACGGCTTCCATAGAATGTGGCGCTTGTGTTGACGTAAGCACTGATCCATTTGGTGATATCTACATCGATATTTCCGCGTACGCTGAAGCGGTCGGTGTAGTTCTTGCCGGATTCTCCAATCTTCAGATAGTCGCCTACACGATAATAGTTCACATTGGTATAATAGCGGGCGCGTTCATTACCACCCGAAATCTCTACTGAGGCATCGGTGCGGTTGTATGCCTTTCTGACATATTTATTGGAATACATATCCACATTTGGATACCTGTATGGGTTCTTGCCCGAACCATAGTTGTAGATATCTGATTCGCTGTAGAGCGGAGCAAGGCCGTCGTTGACACGAGCCTCATTATATAGGGTCATATATTCGGCACTACCTAAATATTCAGGCATCGACTTGGCTACATGCCAACCGGTGTTTGCCCTCACATTGATCGAAAGCGGAGCATTCTTGCCTCGTTTGGTAGTGACGTAAATCACACCTTTGGCAGCACGTGCGCCATAGAGCACCGTTGCTGCGGCTCCCTTCATGAAGGTTACGTTTTCAACTTCAGTAGTAATCACATTGTTAAGGTCACGAACCACACCATCTATCAATACAAGATAGCCTTGGTCGTTGTCGGAATCGGCGCCCCAAAGGGAGTTTCCGTTGAAACCTGACACATAGCCTGACAATGTAGAGTTGCTCAGTTCATTGATATAGTTGACCTCCATCAATTTTGAAAGATCGAGGACCTCAACACCGCCGAGCACATCGCCCTGGTCGGCAAGTCGGTAGGCCAACTGTACCTGACTGCCCGTAGCCACAGAATCTGTAGCCTCGACATCGGCCGCCATGGCATTTGGCGAGCAAATGGCGATTGCGGCAGCAATCGGGAAGAGTTTATTATATTTTGTTGTCATATTGTTTTAGTAAGGTTAGTTAGACCACATTACCATCCGGGATTCTGCTGGAAATCCTCATAAATATAGGTGTCGTCGCGGAGAAGCGGGAACCAATAATGCTTCGAGTCAAAGTTGCGTGTCAAAATCACTTCTTCATGGAACTCTGCCACCTCAGCCTCAGCCGGGTCATTCTCAGCGAAGAATTTCTCGTCAGCACCTGACACACGGATGAATTCCTGTGAAGTCTTGGTGGTGTAGGGTTCTTCGGTGAGGAGAAGCCAACGCTGGAGGTCGTTGAAACGGAAGCCTTCGAATGCGAGCTCGACAGCACGCTCGCGGCGAACCTCATCCATAAAGGCATTGCCGGTGAACTTCGCAGCGACATGGCCTGCGCCTACGCGGTCTCTCAGCACATTGAGGGCATCGATGGCTGTAAGGTCGCAAGTGGATGATTTTCCGGTGGGCCCGTTGAGAACTGCGGCTGCCTCAGCATACATCAGATAGATATCTGCGAGACGCATGTAAGGAATGTAAGCGTGAGGATTGGGGCCATAGTCGTCTGCAGTGCCTGAATCATATTTCTGACATGTATGTGGCACCAGTTTCTGATAGAAATATCCGGAGCGGCTTGCATTGGTCACGGCACGCATTGAGCCGTCGGTGGCAAGACCGGCATATTTCATTGCCTTGTCAGCGGTTTCAGGATCAGCATTGATATATTTCACGCCGTCGAAAATGATGTCGTGATAGAAACGGGGGTCACGATCCTTGAAAGGATGAGTCGGATCATAGCCTGATTCCGGGTCGTCAAGAGGAAGACCGTTTGCCATGCCATAATTCTTCACATAGTTAGCGGTTGCCTGATGGATATGGTTGTCCTGTGCACAAAGCTGGTTGGGACCGAATGTGCGGCTGTAGTTGTAGCGTGTGAACGACCAACCGGAGGAAGGACCGCGAAGGAGAGCCTCTTTACCACCCGGCTGCAGCCAGCTGCGCCCTGATGTGAAGAATAACTCACTGTAGCTGTATTCTACGCCGGTCGATTTTGTATGGTCATAGATATTGGAGTAGTCGAACGAGGCAAGTTCATATTGGGTCTGACCTTCGGATACCAATTTAATAATCTGACCAAGCGCATCGGCGGCAAGTTTGGCATATTCAGTATCATAATCATACGTCTTGCCATTTTTTGAAGCACCTGTCTGAGCACCATTTTTCATAAGAGGACTTGCAGCCCAAAGGTAGTTTTTGCCAAGATAAGCAAGAGCTGTGATCTTGTTGATGCGGAGCTCATTTTTGCCGAGGGTGTTCTTGCCCGGATTTGTGTTGTCCCAGTTGACGGGGAGAAGTTCGGAAGCCTTCTTGAAATCGGCAGCCGCCTTGTCGGCACATTCTGTATAAGACAATCTTGGCAATCTTGGAGACTGAGCCGGATCAAGCACCTCGTCGATATAGGGCAGACCACCGAGGAACTGCATCATCTCGAAATGCCACCATGCGCGGAAGAAATAGAGCTGTCCGAGAATCATGTCTTTCTCTTCCTGCGTGCCGGTGAAATAATTGTCTATTTCCTGAATACCCTTGTTGCATTTTGCTATGCAATACCAGGCGTGTCCTACCAGACGGTGATTGAAAGGATTGCTGGAATTGGAATCAAGACCGTCACGTTTTGCTGCAAACCAGAATTGATTGTTTGTCTGCCAGGCGAAGAAGTTTCCGAGGTCTATCTGAGTTTGAATCACTTTGTCGGATTCTGCCTGCGGATTCATTATCTCGTCGTCGCCGAGATTCCAAGAAGATGTCCAGTATGCCTGCGCTTTGTTGGGGATACAGTTGTAGATTTCCTCCACGAAACCCTGCATGTTCTGGAAATTCTTGAACGCCGTGTCGGGAGCCACGTCAGAATCCGGTTCCTTGTCAAGGTAGTCCTCACATGAAGACATCCCGACCGAGATAGTCAGTCCGAACACCAATGCGCCAAGAGTTTTAAATATTTTATTCATAATATAGTTTCTTGATAATTAGAAGTTGAACTTAAGACCAAGGTTGAAGCGACGCATTGTCGGGTATGCACCTGAGCCTGCGCTGCCGGCGAAGTTTGATTCGCGGTCGTCGGGCATTCTCGACCATAGCCAGAGGTTGTTGCCGTTGAGATAAACCTTGAGATTGTTCATGCCAAGTTTCTTAATCCAGCCGCCATTCCAAGTGTAGGCAATCTCCACGTTCTTCAGACGAATGTATGATCCATCGTAAAGATACTGTGTGCCATCCACGTATGAACTTGTCTGAGAATACCAGCGTGGTAGAAGCACATCGCCGTCGCAGTCTGAACCGTTCCACCATGTGCCGAGGTTATATACGTTGTCGGTGTTGTGGGTGAAAGAATGGAGACCTACATCACGGGTCACATTGGTCACACCATAAAACTGAACGAAGCAGCTGAAGCCTTTCCATTCATAACCGATGGTGGCATTATATGTGTTCTGAGGAGTTCCGGTGTAACCGTAAGGAGCGGAGTCTTCCACATCAACCTTGCCGTCACCATTGAAATCTACGATGTAATAGTCGCCCGGAAGACGGCTCTCATTGTTGACGTCGTGTATAGGTGCGCCATAGAGTTCGTCGAGTGAATTGAGGAAGCCACCGTTGATGTATGCGTGGGTCTGGCCGATTGCGAAACCTTCCTGTTTCTGATAAGCCGGTTTCAATTCCGGGTCATCGCGGAATTCAATCTTGTTGGCGGCATGGGTCATGTTGAGGTTTGCCCATACTCTCATGTCGCGGCCGATTGGTTTGTTGAAGCGAAGTTCGAGTTCATAACCCGACACCTGGGCCTTACCAAGGTTGGCAGTAGGAGGTGTCTGTCCGAAGTATGAAGGCATCGCACGGTCAGCACCTGCAATAAGGATATCGTTACGCTTGTCCTTGAAGAGTTCGACAGTACCGGCAAACATACCATTGAGGAATGAGAAATCGATACCGAGGTTCATCTTCTTCACCTTCTCCCAGTGTGCATCAGGGTTGCCGAGTACGGTCTGACGGATATATTGATAAGGCGAGCCATCTGCCCAGTCATTGTTGTTATCGCCGATTCCGGTCGAAATCATCTTGGCATGCCAGCCGTAAGCCCACTGGTCCATGTACATGAAACGGTCGCCGGTATCATCACCGATTTCACCGTAGGATGCACGGATCTTCAGTTCCTGCCACCAGTTGTCGAGTCCGGCAGCTGTCCAGAATTTTTCTGCGCTCGGGCGCCAGCCGATTGCGCCTGAATTAAAGAAACCGAAACGGAATCCCTTGCCGAATTTCTCCGAACCATTATAGGCACCGTTCCATTCCGCAAAGTAGCGGTCGTCGAAGTTGTAAGTCAGACGGAACACCCAGTCTTCACGACGGATTGGAATCATGCTTCCGGTTGCAACCTCCTGACGGGTCCATACTGCAGTGGCTCCGACATTGTTTTTACCGAAGTCTCGGTTGTAGTTCAACTGAAGCTGATAGTTCATGTTGCGCACTGTATTCCAGTTCTGAACACTGCCACCCTGAGTTGTCCACTTGTTGCCGGGCATATAGTCAAACATTGTGGTTTTGTCCCACGCAGTTTCGGTCTGAGCCACACCTGTCTCAGGATCAATCCATTTGTGCTGAGGGCTGTTGTAAAGGTCATTAATACCGCGACCAGCCTCCACGAAACGGTTGTCCCATGAAATCATACCCTGGAAGTTAAGGCCGGGAGTGATGAACTTCAGATCCTGGTTGAGGACAAAGTCGGTAGTGATGGTAGTAGTGGTAGTCTTGAAAGCGCCACCCATCGCCAACTGCTCAGCTGAGTTAGCCACCTGAGACTTGAAGGCAGGATAGTAGCCAAACGATCCGTCGCTATATATAGGAATGAATACGTCAGGCGCGATGTTATATACACCGGCCCAAACCTGCTGGTTGTTCCAGTTGCTTTGGTCGAAAGAGTTTCCGTCGTTAGGCCATGTGCTCTTTCTTGTACCTGTAGAACCTGCTATGTTCACCTTAAATGTTGTGGTCGGAGTCAAGGAGAAGTCAAGGTTGGAGCGGGCGTTGATACGGTTGTAGCCGAAACCTGTGTCGTATCCGCGACCGTTGTCGATATTCTTGAAAAGGTCTCCTTCGCTCACGAAGTCGATGACAGCATAATATTTCACAAACTTTGTACCGCCACTCACCGACACATTGCCGTTGTAAGACATTGCGTTGTCTTTGAAGAGGTAGTCTCTCCAGTTGACATTCGGGTATCTTTCGGCTTCCTCAAGGTTGGCCGGGTTGCGATATTTTTCAGCCACCTCGATGGGGGTCATGTAGCTCCAGGATGAGGGCATGATGGGAAGTTCATGCATCACGGCAAGGTTGCGCTGAAGAAGCGCATCGTATGAGTCTGCCTTGTCGGGAAGTTTTGATACAGTCTTCATTGTAGCCGTAAAACCAACGTCGATGCGAGCGCGTCCTTCCTGACCACGTTTGGTGGTGATGAGGATCACACCGTTTGCACCCTTCACACCATAGACGGCAGTGGCAGATGCGTCCTTAAGCACTGAGATTGACTTCACAGAACTTACATCGACACTGCTCATCTCGCGTTCAATACCATCGACGAGCACGAGAGGGTCGCTGTTGTTCCAGGAGGAAGCTCCACGGATGGTGATCTTTGCGCTTTCGTCGCCCGGCATACCGGAGGACTGCACTGTGATCACACCCGGCAGGTTACCGGTCAATGCGGCACTGATATCATGCACACCGGCGGCGCGTTCCAAAACCTCACCTGAGGTTTGTGTGATAGCACCCACAACAGAGGCCTTCTTCTGCTGGCCGTAGCCGACCACCACAAGGTCTTCAAGATTTGTGGCATCGGATTTAAGCACTACGTTGAGTTCCGTACGTCCGCCCACCTTCACGTTTTGGGACACCATTCCGACGTAGGAGAACTTCAACTCGTTCTTCTTGATGTCAGGCACATCGATTGAGTAGTTGCCGTCGATATCGGTGGCAGTGCCACCGGTCGTGCCGACAACCATCACAGTCGCACCGATGAGCGGCTCGCCCGTGTCATCGGTGACGTTGCCTTTGACTATCGTGGCATTGGCACTAAGTGCCCCCGTCACGACCATTGCCATCAGCAACGCAATGTAATGAAAAGCATTCTTTACATTTTTCATGTCTATTAAATATTAAAGTATATGGATAATTGATTAGTCGTTATAGTTTGTTTGTGGCGTAGGGGCCCACGACTGTGCCGGTGAAGCCGCCGGCCTGATCGGTGGTGGTGAACGCGGCGTCAACACCATCTGCTATCTTATTCCAGGTGATGCCTTCATCCTCAGAATAACTAAATGCGTATTCAAGTCCCTTTCCATCAACCTTAAGATCGACAGTGGTAAGTTTTGGAGTCACCTCCTTCTCACCTATTACGTCGCTTCCGGCTTCTGAAATCTTTCGCAATTCCACATAATGTTTGTCGCCACGACATGTGCGTACAAGCAAATACTGATGGGTCTCATCCTTAAGCAGGAGAATGCCTGCAGCCTGTGCGTCATGTTCGGGGAGAAAGGTAACACGGGTCTTGCAGCTGAAATCGTGATGGTTCAGTCTGCGGCATACGTATGGAAGCACTGCCTTGTCGGAAGAATTCACTTCGGCACATTTCAGGGTGAGACAACCCGGATTTTCACTAAGTGAATAATAATCGGAAGCCCTGCCTCTAAGAGTCATCCATTCATGACCCAGAGTTGTGTCTTTAAACTCTTCCCGGCGTGTATAATTGCCGAATGTCACATTCTCACCACGCTTAGCTCCCGGCTTGCTTGCCATCAAAGGCACAGTCTCACCGTTCTCAACAAACCGAGGCCAGCCGTCTTCAGTCCATTTCACCGGCAACATGAATGTCTCCCTTCCAAGATTTTCTTTGTTCCCTTCTACCGGACGACATGCAAGAAACACTCCCCACCAGTCGCCTTCCGAGGTCTGCACCATATCGGCATGGCCGGCACAGGTCACCGGATTCTCACGATTCCAGTCGAGAGTACGCTGAGTCAAAATCGGGTTTGCATCCCATGGTATGAATGGACCGAATGGAGTGTCACCTTTATATATGACCTCACTGTGGTTTACGCTTGTACCTCCCTCAGCTGTCATGAGATAATAGTTACCGTTTACCTTATAGATATGCGGGCCTTCACACCATATAGGTTTGTCTTCGGGACGCCATCCCTTATTGACAACTATCTTGCGTTCTCCGACACATTTGTCAGTAGTTGTGTCAAATTCCACTACGCGAACCGTGCGGTGCCCGGAATATTCCGGCTTACCCTCGGGCGCATCGTCATTGTTGACGATGTAACCCTTTCCATCCTCATCGAAAAAGAATGCCGGGTCGATACCCGCTACTTCGGGAAGCATGATTGGGTCGCTCCATTCGCCGAAGGGATCCTGAGTCTTGACAAAGAAATTACCGGCACCAACGTTTGTCGTGATCATGTAGTAGGTCTTGTTGGCTGGGTTGTAGGCAATGTCAGGTGCGAAAATACCGCCGCTCACATGCTGGCTCTCCATATTGACAAACTGGGAAGGACGTGTGAGGACATGTCCTATCTGCTCCCAGTTGAGAAGATCGCGGCTATGGAAGATCGGAACTCCCGGATAGTAAGTGAAGGTTGATGTCACCAGAAAATAATCGCCCTCACCGTTGGTACAGACCGAGGGGTCGGAATACCATCCGGCGAGAATCGGATTGTAGTAATGGCTCTCGTCAGGAAGCGGGTTGGACTTGTAGAATGAGTCGTCGCCCACATACTCAAACGAGTCGAAAATTGCCACCGAACTCTGGGGACTCATCTTTGACGAGCAAGATCCCCCTCCGATGATTGAGAAGAGGCATCCGGCTGCGATTGTGATGTTGGTCAGTTTTCGAGTCATTTGGTTTGAATTAATATTGTTGTTTGTTTGAATTGTTGTCAATGTTTAATGAATGCAAATTTAGCAATTATCTAAATTTCTCACGCGCGTATGAATACTTAATGCGTTAGTATCCGTTACATGGCGTTGCAAATTTGTTTCATATATGTTATTATTTGCAACATCAGTTTGACATACAGTTGAATATTAGATTGTTACACACTTCCTAATTTTAAGGATCCTAATAAGGGGAAAAAAGAGGGAAAGGCGCAAGTCTCGAGGCCTTTCCCTCACCTCCAATTAGAGATCAATTCACAATTAATCAGAGTCCGGTTAAAAAAAGCAAATGTTAACCTAATAACTAAACCTATTATCAATCTTTAGCATGAAATTCATCGTTGGGGCAGATAGGTGAAACTATCTATGTCCATATATCCGCCGATTTGCCTGGTGGCGTAATTGTAGATTGCAAACCGAGTACCCATAAACAATTTGCGATAGTCGAAAATCATCTTGTAGTCTTCGCCAATGGGAGTCCACGCTTTGCCATCGTAACTATATGAGAATTTGGCCATATCCCTTCCGGGATTGAAATCGGCATCAATCCTTAGATATATGTTATTTTTATCAAGAAGTATCCTTTCCATTTCCCTGTCTTCAACACCAACCACTTTATGCGCGGGATTCTCAATATTCACCGATGAAGACAGCGCAACGAGAAACTTACCGGAATCATCACACTCAATCCGGAGAAGACCGGAATCACCGTTCATGGCTGCAAAACCGGCTCTGTCGCCGGGAAGCATACCCGACACGTCAAGCTTCACGATTCCGGTACTGAATGGGCCCGTCATTCTTTGCGATATAGTATTTGGGGCCTCGTATAGATTATTCACGATCCGCGAGGTGCTCAGCCGCAGGTGACCCGGTCGGTCTGTAAGAGACCATGCCGAATCATCCGGATTGTGATTCCACTGCCAATATAAAGACTTCTTGCCATCGCTGAAATCATCCGACTCAGCCACGCGGCCGGATATTTCAGCCGAAAGAGGCATTTCTATTTCAGCCGGCACTTTACCGTTTTCATCGCCCAACATTGGCCATCCATACTTCCAGGTACAGGGATTGAGGGTAAGCACTCTTCCCACACCGCCGCGATCCTGAAATATGACACCCCACCAATGACCCTCCGGATCATCAACGAGACATCCTTGTCCGACGTATGGGAATCCTCCGAATTCAGATTCGAGCACCACCATCTTTTCGTATGGTCCCTCGATATTGTCGGCACGATAGCACAACTGCCGACGAGGCTTACCAGCAGGCCACGATATTACAAAAGCATAATATTTTCCATTGTATTTAACCACACGGCTTCCCTCATGCAGGTTTGTCTCTGTTTCATCCGGTGTTATCACAATTTTGTCTATACCACCCTCCTTGACTCCTGTCAAGTCATCGTTAAGCTGACGCAACCTTATATTGCCGCTTCCGGAGAATACGTATGCCTTGCCGTCGTCATCAAGAAGCAACGACGCATCATGAAAATGCTCGCTTCGCGTGAGAAGACTCCATGGTCCGGCCGGATTTGATGCTTTATATATATAAGATTTGAAAGGCTCATCATTTGGCGAGAACAGCACATAGTATATTCCGTCGCGATATCTGATGGAGGTAGCCCACTGACCGCGACCATACACAGTCTCGCTATTTGCAAGGTCATACTTTGGAGTATCTGTCAGACGGTCGAACACATATCCTATGGTTTCCCAATTCACCAAATCCTTTGAATGCATCACAGGACATCCCGGCATAAGGTGCATCGTGGTTGACACCATATAATAGTCATCATCTACCCTGATTACATCCGGATCCGGAACGTCTGCCCACAGCACAGGATTGTGCATTACCCCATAATGCAGATTACCGGACTCCCTTACATTGGAATCGGCCAACACTTTCTGTGCCCCATAAATAATGAAAACACCAAGCGCAAAACAAGATAATTTTTTATGCATGGACATTGCCGGTTAGATTTTGAATTACGATTGCAAAATTAGACAATATCCACTCTACAGGCATTTTTTATCGTAATCCATTCATTTCTCAATGAAAACCGGATATGCGAAATTGTAACATATACATTAACATTCGTAGCATCTACATGAGAAAACCGAAAAACAACGACTCATGCAAGCACACCAAACACCAAACTCTAACCCCTAAACAGGCGCTTCAGGGATGTCGCCCGACATACATTTTGCCCGATATTCTGAGGGAGAATAGCCGGTGTATCGCTTGAAATGCGTTGAGAAATGCGACTGGGATGCGAAGCCAATCTTATAAGCCACTTGCGTCACCTCAATATCATTACGCTTAAGAAGTTCACATGCACGTTTCAACCTAATGTTGCGTATATAGTCGCTCGGTGTCATACCTATAATATCCTTCATCTTGCGGTGGAGGTGTGTGCGGCTCACCCCTACCCCATCAGAAAGAGTCTCCACGTTAAACTGCGGATCATCGATATGCAGATTAATCTCCTTAATAACCCTTTCCATCAGATTTTCGTCATTTCCCTTCATCTCGGGCGAATTGATTTTCCCATCGGTCTCTTGCGCACCGGAATATTTCCCCTTCATTCTTTTACGGTTTTCAATCAGCGTGCCGATGAGCGAATCAAGTTCCTCTATATTGAACGGTTTACCGATGTATCCGTCAGCACCCTTGTCCCATCCAGCCATGCGGTCTGAAATATCGTTCTTGCTGCTGAGAAGTATTACAGGAATATAGTTTGTGTCGCTTCTTGCTTTCAGACGCTTCAGCAGTGTCAGTCCATCCATTTCCGGCATCATCACATCGCTTACCACTATATCGGGATATCCCTCCCCTATAATCTTCATGGCTTCCACTCCATTGGGAGCAGTCCTTACCTTATAGAACCGACCAAGTTGCTGAGACATGTATGCACGCATCTCCGCATCATCATCCACAAAAAGGATATATTTACCTTTCGACAAGGGCGAAGGCCTTGTCGAAAGGTCCCCTGCAGGGGACGCGGCGAAATCCGGTATCTTTCTTTGCACATCCGTCGCTTCCTCACCATCCACCAGTTCTGATGGAAGATAGCAGTCTTCTTCAAGTGGAATCATCACGGTGAAAACGCTGCCCCTTACTCCATCCTCACGATTTTTGCCTGTTATGGCACCATGATGAAGCATAACAAGTCTCCTGCACAAATCCAGACCTATTCCGAAGCCAGCAGCCGATTGTGTTCCCTCATCTTCCACTCTATAGAAACGCTCAAATATCTTTGCCTCAGTCTTTGCATTGAGTCCCACACCGGAATCAACAACACTTACGCAAAGACATTTTCCGAGCTTGACATCATGCCTTGAATACGCGCTTACAACAATGCTTCCGCCTGATGGCGTATATTTAATGGCATTGGATATTATATTCACAAGAATCTTGTCGAAATTATTGCGATCTATCCACACTTTTTCATTCTCCTGCCATGGTTCAAATGCTATGGTCTGTTTTTTGTCTTCCACCTGAGGACGGAACATATCGACAAGTTCGCCTATAAATTCATTCACATCCGTGCGCTTGCAATGAAGATGCATCTTCCCCTTTTCAAGTTTCCGGATATCAAGCAATTGATTGACAAGATTCATGACACGTCCCACATTTCGGTGCATCGTGTGAAGCTTGTCCATCACATCCTTGTCAAGCGGCTGCTTCATCAGGGACTCGAGAGGACTCTTGATAAGTGTCATTGGCGATCTCAAATCGTGGGATATATCCATGAAAAACTTGATTTTTTCCTCATTGATTTTCTCATCACGTTTCTTCTTGAATGCTATCCAAATAAGCCATAGCAACACAAGCGATATTATGAAATACGCAAGTTTTGACCAACTGTTCCAATACCAGGGGGTTGCAACATGAATTTTAATGGCAGTGACTTCCGACATGGTATTGTTTTCCACCGCACAGACCTCGAGATTGTATTCTCCGGGGTCAAGATAGGGCAGATTTATCATGTTATGCCCCGGTTGGGTCTTGATCCATTCATCCCGACCATTCAATCTCCACATATAGCTGATATTGGAAGCATCACGGAAATCCATTGTCGATAACCTCAGGGTCAAGGCATTGTTCTGCGACGGCAAATTAAGTGCCTGGGGATGCATCGGGTTACCTTCTATTATTTTTTTTGAACCATAGTCAGAGTTTGCCAAAATACGTTCTCCATTAAGGTAGATTGCAGACACCATCACATTTTGGCCAAATCCCGGAGATGGCACAGATTCGGGTCTGAAAGAGGTCATTCCCAAATCATTGCCAAGATATACTCTGTCGTTATCCTCCGAATACATAGCATGATTGAAAGCATTTTCGACAAGACCATATCCGCCATAATAAGAAAGTATTTTATTGTCGTCCGGTGTAAGGTAAGACAACCCTCGGACTGTACCAATCCATTTGCCGCCTTCCTTATCGACCACTATACAACGGATGTCATTATCAGTCAATCCATCAGCCGTAGTATAGCTTTTCACCACTCCCTTTTTTAAATCATAATGCATAAGGCCCTGGCTTGTGCCGGCATATACGGAACCGTCCGGGGCAGCAGCCATAGTAAACGTGGTGCCATTAAGAAACGGAATCTGATCAACCTCAAGCATCTTATTGGCATTCAAGTCGTAGCAAGCGAGACCACTGAATGTACCAATCCACAATTTGTCGCCGTCACGAAGAAAAGATGTCGTGTACGTGTTGCTAAAACCCGTCTCACTCCCGGGTGTATGCGGAATGGTAATCATCTCTTTTGTAGCCATATTATAGCGCATCAGGCCTTCGCCATGCACACCTATAAACAGATCTTCACCCTTGCCGCGTGCCAAAGATATCGATGGATACTTGCCGGGGATATCAATAAATTTCTTGATTACACCAGACAAAATGTCAAATTCCCAGATACCGTTGCCTATGACACCAAGCAAAGCCTTGTCGCCTATAACCTCAATGGAGGTGATGTATCCTCCCGATGGCAGAGAGGCACTCTTGATCATCTTTCCGTTGGGTGCGAACACCCCGATCCGCCCTTTGTTGAGTGCGGCAAGGACATGATTTTTCCACAAGGCCATCGCACTGATTCCGCCATTGAAGTCGCGGAAATCATCGTTGATTCTTTTATATGTGAATGGAAGTTCTTTGCCGGGCACCATCACAAGCCCGACATAATTGCAACCAATCCAGAGATTTCCATCGGGTGCAGAGTATGCGGAGCCTATGTTGGCAGTAGTAAGATTTACAAATGGACAGTATATTTCAGATGCGGGTTCTACACGGTCGGATCCCGTGCGTATCTGCATTAGCCCATTCTGCGATGTGGCCACAAATACTTTTCCATTATGCGGGTTGGAGAGATTGTTGATCAAAATCTTTTCTTCAATGGCAAGTTTGCTGACTGTCTGTGTCTTGGTGTCTATTCTGAAAATGTCATTCAATGTGCCGACTATCACATCTTCATTCTCATCAAGACTTAAAGCCACTATGTATGCCCCGTCTGTGACCTGTATTTGGGTCAATCCTCCGTTTGCGGCCATACAATAGACAATGCCATTGTGAGTTCCGAAATACATCTTGCCGTTGTCGCAACACACAATGTGATTTATTACTGACCCCACATCGCTCATGGTGTATTGCACGGCAACAGGCTGATCACCATGGAAATTTATCACATACAGGCCCACGCCCGATGCAATGAATGTCACAGTGCCATCTGACTGTTCGTTGATTGCGATTATATATCCATAGAATGTCTTAGAGGGCAGCTCCACAACTTTAAAACTGTCTGTGTCCGGTTGATAAAGATTCAGACCATTGGCTGTGGCCACCCACACATGACCTTTCGAGTCGCAAAACACCGCGAGGATACGGCTGTCGCTCAGCGAACCTTCCCTTATGTCTTCATGCCGATATACGTCGTAGGCATTTCCATCAAAACGGAGAAGACCTCTGTTGGTCCCGATCCATATATAACCCTCCTTGTCCTGACAGAAGCCGGTGTAGCTACCGGAGACAACCGTCGGGTCATCAAACAGACGTCCGGTGCGGTAGTCTGAAGGTAACGCCCACATTTCAATCGATATGGAGAGCAGTGCGATCGCCACTATAATTATTCTGCACATGTTTGGTTTTCTTTCTATCTGCCGGCATTTCCTGGAGGACCGGCCATCATTATGTTAGGTAGTTAAAAAGACTAAGACCCCATCTGTTATTGGCTTTTTCCTTTCAAAATGCAAATATAGCAAATTTTTCGCTTATATCATCACTGTTTTCTCACAAAAATTTCGTAACTTTGCGGATAAACATTCAAAAAACATCATGAAAAGACTCAAAACAATATCGTTGACATTGCTAATTGCATGTTTTGTCGCTCCTTTAGTCTATGCAGACACCACAAAGGAGTCACAAAGGGTACGTGAGATTATAAACCGTGTCAACACACAGTGGCAGAGCACGCACGCGCCTGAGACAACACCTTTCTGGCATGTGGCGGCATACCATACCGGCAACATGGAGGCATACAATCTCACCGGCAATCATGAATGGCTCAAATATTCAGAAGACTGGGCCAATCACAACAACTGGAAAGGAGCCACAGGCAACGACAAATCCAAATGGAAATATAAGAATTACGGCGAATCGCCCGACCATGTGATGTTTGGCGACTGGCAGATCTGTTTCCAGACATACGCTGACCTCTACAATATTCTTCCTGACGACCAACGTATCAAGCGTGCACGCGAGGTGATGGAATACCAAATGTCAACTGCAGACAACGACTACTGGTGGTGGGCAGATGGTCTTTACATGGTAATGCCAGTGATGACAAAGATGCATAAAATCACGGGGAATCAGAAATATCTCGACAAACTTTATGATTACTTCATGTTTGCCGACAGCATAATGTTTGATGCAGAAGCCGGACTTTACTACCGTGATGCCAAATATGTATATCCAAAGCATGAGAGTGCCAACGGCAAAAAGGATTTCTGGGCACGCGGTGACGGATGGGTGCTTGCCGGCCTCGCCAAAGTACTGAAGGATGTACCGGCCAATTACCAACACCGCGATATATTTGAAAAGCGCTATCGCCAATTGGCGGAAGCAGTGGTGGCAAGCCAACATCCGGGCGGATACTGGAGCCGCTCGATGCTTGATGAAGAACATGCTCCCGGATATGAGACAAGCGGTACGGCTTTCTTCACCTACGGATTGCTATGGGGCGTGAACAATGGTTATCTTACAGATTCCAAATATCTTGATGCAGCTTTAAAAGGATGGAACTATCTCAGCACCAAGGCTCTTCAGAAGGATGGCAAGGTTGGCTACGTGCAACCAATCGGTGAGAAAGCGATTCCGGGACAAGTGGTAGATAAGAATTCCACCGCCGACTTTGGTGTCGGGGCTTTCTTGCTCGCTGCTTGTGAATATGTGCGTTTCCTCGAAAAGGACAACAACTCCGACCGCAAATATTGGACCGACCTTGCATACAAGATGGCTTATCCCGTGCTCAGCAATATGGCCGAGGGCACACTGCAGAAAAACATGATGGTGGAGGTCAGCCCCAACTGGGACGGACGCAACAAGAAGGTGACATATATGGAAACTTTCGGACGCCTGATGGCCGGTATCGCACCATGGCTGTCTCTTCCTGACGATGAAACAGAGGAAGGCAAACAACGCAGGCAACTACGAGAAATGGCACTTAAGAGTTACGCAAATGCCGTAAATCCTGAATCACCCGATTATCTTCTTTGGAAAGGTGAAGGCCAGGTGCTCGTGGATGCCGCTTACATAGCAGAAAGCTTCATCCGCGCCTACGATGCACTATGGATGCCTCTTGATGACCAGACCAAACAACGCTATCTTACAGAGTTCAAACAACTCCGTGGCATAGACCCACCATATACCAACTGGCTGCTATTTTCCTCTACCATAGAGAGCTTTATGGCTAAGGCCGGAGGCGATTATGACCAATACCGTATAAACTCGGCAATACGCAAGATGGAGGAATGGTACACCGGCGACGGCTGGTATGCCGACGGGCCTTCTTTTGCTTTTGACTACTACAGCAGCTATGTCTTCCACCCGATGTATCTGGAGACACTCCAGAACATGAAGGATGCCAAAGCGCGAACCAGAATACACTATTCGAAATATTACGACAGGGCTTTGAAGCGTGCACAGAAATTCAGTGTGGTCCTTGAAAGACTTATTTCACCGGAGGGTACTTTCCCTGTATTTGGCAGATCCATACCTTATCGCATGGCAGCAATGCAACCCCTTGCACTTATGGCGTGGCATGAAAAGCTTCCTTCCGGACTGACCAACGGACAGGTTCGCAACGCCTTGACATCGGTGATGCACACTATGTATGACGGCAAGGAGAATTTCAACGAGGGTGGATTCCTTACCATCGGATTTGCAGGCCGGCAGCCAAATGTGGCAGACTGGTACACAAACAACGGTAGCCTATACATGACCTCGCTTGCTTTCCTTCCGCTCGGACTCCCGGCGCATCATCCGTTCTGGACCGATGCTCCGCATCCCACCACCAACCAGAAGGCTTGGAATGGACAGCCTTTCCCGAAAGACCACCATTGGGATGACGGGGTTTCCACCAAGGACCTCTTTTGAATTGAAACAAGAAAATTATAATTCAAAATTAACATAGTATCATGACAAACCAAACAAACGGCAGCAAGGCCTATCTTTTCGGCATCGTGCTTGTGGCGGTGCTCGGCGGTCTGCTCTTCGGTTATGACACTGCTGTCATCTCCGGAGCGGAAAAAGGTCTTCAGGCATTCTTCTTAGGTGCAAAAGACTTTATCTACAGCGACACAATCCATGGCATCACATCATCAAGCGCCCTATTGGGCTGCATCATCGGCTCAGCCATCTCCGGCATCATAGCCACACGTCTCGGACGCAAGAAGGCCCTCTTCATCGCAGGTATATTCTTCTTCGTTTCTGCATTAGGTTCCTATTATCCGGAATTCATGCTCTACGACTACGGAGTGCCCTCATTCTCCTTGCTTATCACATTCAACATCTATCGAATCATAGGAGGCATCGGTGTGGGGCTCGCTTCAGCTATCTGCCCGATGTATATCGCGGAGGTGGCTCCATCGAATATGCGCGGCACACTCGTGTCCTGGAACCAATTTGCCATCATCTTCGGTCAGCTTGTGGTCTATTTCGTCAACTTCATGATCCTTGGCGAACACACCCAGCCTGTCATCAACAAAATCGGTGAGGCTCTCTATGAGGTAAGTGCATCATCCGATCCCTGGACTATCTCAACCGGTTGGCGCTACATGTTTGGCTCGGAGGCCATTGTGGCAGGTATCTTCACGATTCTTGTATGTCTCGTGCCTGAATCACCCCGTTATCTCGCCATGACCGGCAAGGACTCACAGGCATTGAAGGTGCTCACCAAGATCAACGGTGCTGTCAAGGCTCAGGAAATCCTGAAGGAAATCAAGGAGACTGTCAGCGTGAAGAGCGAGAAACTCTTCTCCTTCGGCATCATGGTGGTATTCGTCGGAGTGATGCTTTCCGTATTCCAACAGGCTGTGGGTATCAACGCCGTGCTCTATTATGCTCCGCGTATCTTTGAATCGATGAACATGGGCAATCCTATGGTGCAGACCGTGATCATGGGCATAGTCAACATTGCATTCACCCTTGTGGCAGTATTCACTGTAGAGAAACTTGGTCGAAAACCGCTTCTCATTTGGGGTTCGCTCGGCATGGCTGTCGGTGCTTGCGGTGTGGCTCTCTCGAATATATTTGAAGTTCCGGCTCTCGTTCCGGTTGTCAGCATCATGGTCTATTCCGCTTCCTTCATGTTCTCATGGGGACCGATCTGCTGGGTGCTTATTTCGGAGATTTTTCCGAACACCATCCGTTCGCAGGCTGTGGCTATTGCAGTTGCATTCCAGTGGATATTCAATTTCATTGTCAGCAGCACATTCGTGCCGATGTACAACATGAGCATGGGCGACATGGGCACCAAGTTCGGACACTTCTTCGCATACGCTCTCTACGGCGTGATTTGCATCATCGCGGCATGGTTCGTGGCCAAATTCGTGCCTGAGACCAAGGGCAAGACCCTCGAGGACATGACCTCCCTCTGGCGCAACCGCTCGAGAAAATGATAATGATGATCCCTGATAATTTAAGTGTATCCATGAGTACACTTGGATACACTTGAATACACTTGGATACACTTGAATACACTTGTATTTTTAAGTCCCTGAGAATTTTCAACTCTCAGGGACTTAAACCATTATCATCGGGCGACGAGGCCGCCGTCGATGAGGTAGTGGCCGCCGGTGCAGAAAGAGGATTTGTCGGAGGCAAGGAAGAGGACAAGCTCCGCCACCTCTTCGGGTTGCCCGGCCTTGCCGCGAGCATAGAGGGCGTTTTCCTGCACCCAATAGTCATAGATGGTCTTCCCCTCCACTTGTGCGAATTTGTCGAAAAGGTTATCCACGAGCGGAGTGTGGATGGTACCGGCACATACGGCATTGACGCGAATGTTTTTCGGGCCAAGGTCTATAGAGAGACTGCGGGTGATTTGTCCTAACGCCCCCTTCGTAAGCCCGTATGCAAAACTGTTGGGCTTGCCAACAAACCATTGGTCGGAGCAGTTGATGACAACCGAACCACCACCATTTTCAATGAGGTGAGGTACAGCCTCACGCAGAGTGTTGACAGTGCCGTAGATGTTGGTCTGAATCATCAGGTCAAGCTCCTCGTCGGCAATGTCGAGCATCGTGTTGCAGCGATGTATCCCGGCATTGGCGAATACAGCGTCGAGGTGTCCGAACTGTTTCACGGTTGCCTCTACCGCATTGCGTATCTCCACGCGATTGCGGGTGTTGCCCTCGATAAAGAGCAGCCGGTCAGTGGCATCAGTTTCATTAAAGATGCTGCTGGCTTCCTCGACATTGATGTCAATGAAACCCACGTTCCATCCCTCTTCGAGGAATTTCCTGACGGAGGCCCGACCAATTCCTGTCGCGCCTCCGGTGATAAATATAGTCTTTGTCATGTAGATTGTATTTTTTAGGTTGATTGCCATAGGGGTTTCCGAAGTCATCGACTATAGTCGTCTTGGACATTGTGGAGTTAAATTTTTATTATTGATATTCGGTGAGTTACATGATGATTTCGGCGTTGTTGTCGTTCCAGTCGTCGAAAGTGCCGTCGAAAGGTGTGCCGCTACCCGAAGAGCCTCCCTCGCCGGGCAACTCAAGGCCATCGATGATGTAGTGTACGCGCCTCCGGTCGGGGGCAGCATGGATTTGCGATGTTACATTGAATCGGGCTACGCGGTTGCCGATGAAGAAATTCTCGCCTGATTTCATCCAAAGGTATAGGCCGAAAAGATGCGGGGAGTCGTTCTTTTCGTGATGCCCGAAAGTCAGGAATTCACCTCTTATTGTTGTGGCATCGGCCTTGTAAGCCTTCACGGGTATCGACACGCACTCCTCGCCGAGCAACTCGCTGGAGAGATGCAAGGTCGGGGACATACCGGTGATGACACCGCACATATCGGTCACCCGGGAGAGGTTCTTGACATTGCGCACCTCGTAGGAAATAAAACCGCTGGTAGTTTTGGGCAATATCGACGGACGCTGGGTTGTGGAGCGTTCCTTTTCATGGCTTCAGACCTACCGGA
>JAMPAV010000001.1:846541-898331 GCA_023667055.1 Muribaculum sp.
ATAGCGTTTTGTCAGTTCTATCATAACGTTGCTTAATTTTGCTCACTTACTTATTTCGGATGGCAGTCAGCTCCAAGGAAAATGCAAATGCTCAATTCCAAGGAATACATGACCATCATGGATGAGCAGAACATCAATGAAGGCACAGCCCCCTACAATTGGGACAGCATGAACTCGATATGGCGCACCGATGCTGACGGCAACCGCGAGCTCATTGACACAGATTGGGTAAGTTCAATGTTTAAGGACAACGCAAAGACCCAGAGCTATACCATCGGTGTCACCGGCGGGTCCGCCAACTCCACCTACGCAATGTCGCTGGGATATCTCAATCAGGAAGGCATCGCCGGAGGCAAGGATGTATCCGACTACTCCCGCTACAATTTCCGCATCAACTCAGACCATAAGCTTCTTGGCAATTTCCTTACCGTAGGCGAACAGGCAAGTTTCATCTACACCAAGAACACCGGTATTTCTGTTGGCAACCAATACAACAACACCCTTCGCGGTGCATTCGGTGCAGCTCCCATCATACCGATATATAATGAACAGGGAGAGTTCAACTGCACCGACGGCAATGACTGGAACTATCATGCCGGCAACCCCTACGGCTCCATGATGGTCAATACCAACAACAAGACAAAGGCAGCCACATTCTCCGGCAACGTCTATGCACAGATTGAACCGATCAAGAATCTCAAGGTGAAGACCGTGTTTGGCGCCGTATATAACACAAGCAACTACCGCAGTTTCTCACCTATCTACCGATTCTCCGACTACTCATATTCCGAGCACACCTCCGTGTCGCAAAATGCAAGCAATGGCATGACACTTACCTGGACCAACACCGCAAGTTATGACTTCGACATCAAGGACCATAGCTTCAATGTCCTCATCGGTATGGAGTCATCACGCTACAGCGGATCCTACGTCGGAGCCGGCAACCGTGACCTCAAGGAAGGTTTTGACACTTGGCCATACGCATGGGTAAGCAACGGAACAGCAGCCACCACAGCCGATGGCCTAAGCGCAAGCGGCTATCCTAATGATGAAAGCCGCACAGTCAGCTACTTCGGACGTATCGGATGGAACTGGAAGGAGAAATATATGGTAAACGTGACAGTACGCCGCGACGGTTCTTCACGCTTCGCAAGTGGACATCGCTTCGGCACATTCCCTTCAGTATCTGCAGGCTGGAACCTCTCGAGCGAGGAATTCATGGAATCAACCAACACATGGCTTGACTTCCTGAAGATTCGTGCAAGCTGGGGACGCGTCGGCAACCAGAACATCGACAACTACCAGTATCTTGCTCCTATCAAGAGTACCAACACCCATTATTTCTTCGGTCAGTATTTTGGTCCTGGCGGAACATACGGAGACTATGCTTCAAAGCTGAGTGAAAACTTTGGTGCTTATCCTTCACGTCTTGCCAACTGGGATGTGACCTGGGAGACTTCCGAGCAGACCAACATCGGTTTTGACGCATATCTCTTCAACAACCGTTTTGGCATCAACTTCGACTATTACATCAAGAACACCAAAGACTGGCTCGTGCCCGCTCCGATTTTGGCAACAGCAGGTGCCGGAGCACCATACATCAATGGAGGCTCAGTAAAAAATACCGGTGTGGAATTCAACCTCACATGGCACGATGTCATCGGCAACGACTTCTCCTATAGCATCGGAGTCAACGGCACATGGAACAAGAACAAGGTTGGATCAATTCCGACAGAAGACGGCATAATACATGGCGATGCAAACATGCTTTATGACAACTCGCTCGAGTTCTATCGTGCTGAGAACGGTCATCCAATCGGCTATTTCTGGGGATATGAGACAGCCGGCATTTTCCAAAACCAGGCCCAGATTGACGAATGGAAGGCTGCCGGCAACGGTACCCTCCAGTCAAATCCTCAGCCCGGTGATGTAATCTTCGTGGACCAGGATGGCAACGGTGTGGTTGATGAAAACGACAAGACCGACCTTGGCAATGGTATTCCCAAGTTCACTTACGGCATCAATCTCAATTTCTACTGGAAGAACTTCGACTTGGGTATCGTGGGCACCGGAGTTGCAGGCAACAAGATTGTGCAGTCCTACCGCAACCAGGGCGACCAATATGCCAACTATACCACAGCAATTCTCGACCGCTGGACAGGTGAAGGCACGTCCAACACAGTACCACGCGTTACGAACCAGAACGTCAATTATCAGTTCTCCGACCTCTTCATGCAGAAAGGCGATTTCTTCCGCATCTCCAATCTTACATTCGGATATGACTTTGCTCCCATCATGAAGCAAAAATGGTGCAGCCAGTGCCGTCTTTATTTCCAGGCACAGAACCTGCTGACCTTCACCAAATATGATGGCATGGATCCCGAAATTGGTTATGGCACTTCTTCATGGGTTTCGGGTGTTGACCTCGGTTTCTATCCGCGTTCACGCACATTCCTCTTCGGTGTTAACCTCGCCTTCTAAAGAATGAAAAACTGCAAAACATTATCAAAATGAACAAACTAAAAATAAATATACTCGCACTCGCCGCTTTGGCATCCGGAATGGGTCTGACCTCATGTTCGGACAGTTTCCTCGATGTATCATCGAAGACTGAATCCACCACCGGCAACTTCTATAAGACAGAAGGCGACGCATGGCGTGCACTTTTGGGCTGCTACGACGGCTGGCGCCAGATTTCCTCCAATCCGGGCTACGGCTTCTATGTGCTTTCCACCGTGCTAAGCGATGAGACTTACGGCGGCACCGGCAACGGTGACGGCTATGGCTATCAGGCAGTGGACCATTTCGACAACACCCTTTCTCCGGGCGACCTCAACCTCTTCGAGCAGGACTGGAAGAGCTACTATGCCGGAGTGTACCGTTGCAACGAATACCTGAGCCATGAAGACGACATCGAATGGCTTGAAAACAGCGGCAACCATGGCCTTTACATGGGTGAGACCCATGCAATCCGCGCCCTTCTTTATTTCGATATGGTTCGCATGTGGGGACACATTCCATTGTTCCTCGAGCCGGTTAATGAAAACCGCGAGCAGGCTGACCCGGCTGATGTATATAAGGCTATTTTCGAAGACTTCAAATATGCCATTGAGCATATACCCGCAGATGCCAATCTTGCAGTGGCAGACAACGGCCGCATCACAAAATATGCCTGCGAGGCTATGGCTGCACGTGCATATCTCTTCTACACAGGCTACTACGGCTCGGAACCTTCAAATATGACAAAGGCTGAAATTGTTAATTATCTTGAAGATATTGTGGCTTCACACAATTATGAGCTGGTGGACGCCGTTAAGAACTTGTTCCCCGCTTCTTCTCTCGTTCCTCTTGCCAACAGCACCGGCTGGGACACAAAGAAATCCACCTATGCCGGCGAGGCCAACAGCGAGGTGCTTCTCCAGCAGAAGTTCACTCCCTCTCAAGACTATAACGGCAACAACGACTCAAACCGCTGGCAGGTGATGATGGGCATGCGAAGCCTCAACTTCTCACCCTACGGCAAGGGTTGGGGAGCCTGCACCGTGACATCGGCCTACTACAACAAGTTCTCAGCCGACGACCCGCGTCGCGAAGCATCCATCATCGACCTCGTGGCTGAAGGCGTCACCGCAGCTTCGGAATATTCGACTTCCGTAAAAGACTGGCGTGAATACACCGGCATGTGCGTGAAGAAATATTCTCCAATATGCTTCCCCAATGGCAACAGTGCATCGAAGCCCGACGGAACCGGTGACTTCCAGATCTCTAACTTCCAGAACTGGGTGATCATGCGCTATGCCGATGTGCTTCTGATGGTCAGCGAACTTGGCGGTGTTCCGTCACTCGACGCTCAAGCCGCTCTTGACATGGTACGCTCCCGTTCGGGTCTTCCTTCGGTGACTGCCACTAAAGAAAACATTCTCAACGAGCGTGCTCTTGAACTTGCTTTCGAGGGACATCGCTACTGGGATCTTCTCCGTCAGGGCATCGACAAGGTGGCAGAGGCTGTATGCGCAAGCGCCGGTGCAGTGAAGAACGGAAGCGTCGATGCCACAGTGTCGTACGACAGTGCTAAAATCAAGCAGACCCAAGGATTCATTCAGATTCCAAATTCTCAGATTACACTCTCCAACGGAGTGCTGAAGCAGAATCCAGGTTGGCTATAATCTCTTCAAAACCTAAAATAAAATATTTATATGAAACGACTTAAGTCATTATATATCGCGGCTGTTGCCGGACTATTGGCTATCGGTACAGGATGTACACCCGACAGTTATGACCTGCCCGACCCCAATATCAGTGCCGAGGAACTGGTGGAGGGCATAGCATTCACCATTACCCACGACAGCAGCAACCCCAACATCGTATATCTCAAGAGCCTTTTGCCTGCAAACTATCAGGTGTCTTGGGTAACTCCCCAGGGACGCTCAGTAGGTGCAGACCGCACTCTGAAAATCCCATTCGACGGCACATACGAAGTGCAAATGGGTGTCAATACCCGTGGCGGCTATGTATGGAGCAATCCAACTTCATTCACCATAGATGATTTCTGTGCTGAATTCGTTGACAACTATCTTTGGAAACGTATCAGCGGCGGTGTGGGCGAGTCTAAGACATGGCAGCTCGACCTCGCCATGCTTGAGGATGGCAGCGCAAAGACCACATACTGGACCGGACCTCACTGGTACTGGAACGGCAACTACACCTGGGATCATCTCCATGCCGCATCTGAGACCGAGACAGTATATGCCAATTTCCGTGACTCCGACCCCTGGGATGCAGCCACAATGGCAATCAACCCCAATGAGGTTCCGGAAGACGGCAGTGGCGACGGGGCCAACTGGTATTGGGCATCGGATTATGCAGGTAACTCATGGATGTGCGGTCTGAACAATTATGGCTATATGACGCTCGACCTCATCAATGGCGCAAATGTCACAATCACAGATGCCAGTGGCAATGTAGTGTCAAAAGGCACATATATGCTCGACGTTGACAACCACACCATATCATTCTCCGACCTTTATCCGCTCAACACCGGCAGCGCATCGACACGCGACTACAAGTTGCTATACCTTTCCGATACCGCCATGATGATAATACCAGACGGAATGGATGCCAACGTGACTTCTTTCAACTACGTCACCAAGGACTACTTCGAAAACTATGTGGCTGACACGAAAGAGCCCGAACCGCTTCTTCCCGAAGGATGGCGCGACGATGTTTCCCAGACTGTCATCACTTCCGTGAAGTGGGTGCTCTCCGACAAGAATCCTCTTGACTGGGCAAATCTCGACGGATCTCTCATGAACAACTGGAAGAGCCTTTCTGATTACCCTGACTGGCTCGGCACTCCCGACCCTGCAAGCTATGCCAACTTCTCGATGACCCTCGACAGCAAGAACAACGATGTGAAATTCACTTTCCCCGACGGATCAAAACTCGATTGCACCTACGAACTTGATGACAAGGGCATCTACACCTTCTCCGAACCGATTCCCTCGTTTACACTCGTAGGTTGGGCTTCATTTGCGGTTGACGCCAACAATGCCCTTCGCATTCTTTCGATAGAGAAAGATGCAATGGGCAGCGTATCCGGCATGTGGCTCGGCGCACGCAGCACCGAAAAGGATGAATACATGGCTTACCACTTCACTCCGTCGGCCGGCAGCCAGTCAGCGGCAGACCCGATGGATGCATGGCGCAAGGCTCTTTGCGGCAAGACATTCACTCCCAACACCGATGCATTCTGCGACTGGCTCAACTATGACCTTACTGGAGGCTGGACCGCTCCTTCGGCGTTCGGCACCGACTACTCATCAAATGGCTGGATTTGGACAGCAGACGTGGCAAAGGTATGCGAGGGTGCCACCCTTTCATTCACCGACGCCAACGGCCAGATTATGGCTACCCTGAACTACACCAAGTTTGATGGCACTCCAGTGAGCGCAAGCGGCATAATGACAGTGCAGAACGACACGCCGTCTGTCACATTCTCATTCCCGCTCGTTGACTATGCAGGCACCCCCGCAAGCTGGGTTCCCTACGAGAACCTGAAAGGTGCCGGATGGACCACTCCGCTTGGTATCAACGAATGGATATGGGTGAGCCATCCGCAGATCGGCAACAACCTTTCCAACATAGATGAGAAAGGCTTCTGGCTTGGTGCCATCAGCAACTCTATCGCTTCCGGCGACGACAAGGATGAAGTTATCGCATTCTGGTGGAAACTCGTGAAGTAAAATAATAAATACCATAAATTTCCGTTTATTATGGGGAAGGACATATATCTGCCCTTCCCCTCTATTTTTAACAACTCTCCAAAATTAAATTTTCATGAGACAATTTTTCAAAAACTTTTTTCTGCCAGTGCTTTTCTCCATGCTGACGCTTGGATTCTTCAGCGCATGCGACGACAAAAGCGAAGATGATTATTTCGGCGATGATTTCCGCGTTTCGGCAACGGAACTCAACTTCGGCAGCGACGGTGGCACTCAGTCTCTCACTGTGCTATGTAGCGGCAAACCCACTGTGGTATCCCTTTCATCAATGACTACTGACTGGATTTCAGTCAGCGAACCTGTAGTGTCCAACTCAGCGGGCAATATTTTCCGAATCGAATTTTCAGTCAAGGCCAACCCGACGGAAAATGAACGTACCACTGCTTTCATGCTTACCGCCGGCAATGGCGGAGCCGAGATCACGGTAAAGCAGGCAGCCGGAGAGATTCAGACACCGGAAGAACCCGTTGTGCCGGGCGAGCCGCAGATGGGAAGCACTGCAATGGAGATAGCAGCAAGAATGTATGCCGGCATCAACATCGGCAACACCATGGAAACTCCCGACAGAGAGGGAGCATGGAATTGTCCGGTTGTCAACCGCGACTATATCAAGGGATTGAAAGCGCTTGGCTTCAATGCAGTCAGAGTGCCATGCGCATGGGACAGCCACGTTTCCAATGCCTCAAGCAACATTATCAACGAAGCATGGCTCGACAGAGTAAGCGAGGTAGTGGGCTGGATTGTAGCCGAGGATATGTATGCTGTTCTAAACATTCACTGGGATGGCGGCTGGCTTGAAAATTCATGTGCCAATGGATATGATGAAAAAATCAACCAAAAGCAGCATGATTACTGGACGCAGATTGCCAACAAACTCAACAAATATGACGAGCGTCTGCTACTTGCTGCAATGAACGAGCCAAACGTAGGCGATGGTAGCAGCAAGAAAAAAGCCAGCATTGAGGCCATCATGAAGTATCAGCAGACCATGCTTGATGCTGTTCGCGCAACAGGTGGCAACAACGCTTCGCGAGTACTCGTGATGCAGGGTCCGAACACCGACATAGACGTGACTCTCGAAGGGCAATACGACCTTCCGAAGGACGTAATTGCAGACAGGCTGATGATCGAAACACATTTCTATGGCCCCTATCAATTCAACATGATGGAAAAGGATGAAAGCTGGGGCAAGACATTCTGGTATTGGGGCAAGGAAAACCATGTGGCCGGATCTGACCGCAACAGCACATGGGGAGAGGAAGACTATGTTGCAGACCAATTCCAGAAGATGAAAAAACGTTTCATCGACAAGGGTATCCCCGGAATCACCGGAGAATATGCAGTCTGCTTCAACCGCGAGAATACCGCCGGCATCGACAAAGACAAATGGCGCGCCTCGGTCAAGCTCTGGAACAAGGTTGTAACCCGCGAATCTAAGAAAGCGGGTATGGTGCCTTTCTTCTGGGAAACGGGCGGCGACATAAACCGCACCACCGGCAACATACTGAGCAATCTGCAACTTGACGGCGTATTCGAAGGCGCCGCCGATGGCAAATATCCGTTCTGACAATTAATGACATATTCCTCATCTTCAAAATCTTGCCAAATGGCATACTGAAGATGAGGAATTTTTAATGTTTACAAGGGTATTTTTAATGTTTTAGAACCTATTTTTGACTTTTTGCTACAACTTTTTTCAATTTTATTTGGAAATTTTGCTTTTTCGTTTTATCTTTGCAAAAAATCCAACATGAAGCAAACACAATCGCAAAATGTTGGCACGTCATTACGAAATTTTAGAAGTTTTATTCAACCATGGAAAAAGTCGATAACCTTGACAGGAAAATCCTGAACATTATCATGAACAATGCCCGCACACCGTCGAAAGATGTGGCAATTGTATGCGGAGTTTCTCGTGCTGCCATCCACCAACGTATCCAGCGCCTGATTGAAATGGGCGTGATTGTTGGTTCGGGCTATGATGTTGATCCTAAAAAACTTGGCTACAACACTTGCACATACGTGGGTGTTAAACTCGAGAAAGGCTCTATGTATCGTGAGGTGGTAGCCGATCTTGAGAGCATTCCGGAAGTGGTGGAGTGCCATTTCACCACCGGACCATATTCAATGCTGATGAAGGTGTTTGCCCGCGACAACCAGCACCTGATGGAGTTGCTCAACGACAGAATCCAACACATCAAAGGAGTGACAGAAACGGAGACCCTTATCTCGCTCGAACAGTCAATGAACCGTCAGATCAAACTTGACACCGATGAAGAATAAAAGAAATCTAATCTTCACCATAGCGGCGGCTCTGCTTTTGGCAGTGGTCGCCTTTATGTTTTTCTTCCCTGACGCAATGGAAGGGAGAGTGCTTCAGCAACATGACATACAGCAAGGCCTTGCCAACGGACACGAAGGGCAGGTATATGAAGCTGAAACCGGCGAATCCACCCGCTGGACCAATTCCCTTTTCGGAGGAATGCCCAATTTCCAGATTGCCCCTTCATATCCCGCCAACGATTTCCTGAGTTGGATCCAGAGCGTGTTTATGCTCGGACTCCCCTCGCCTGCCAATCTTCTTTTTGGCATGATGCTTGGCTTCTTCATAATGTGCCTGTGCATGAAAATGAGGTGGAGCGAAGCCCTGTTCGCCTCAATAGCATGGGGATTCTCTTCATATTTCATAATCATCATCGGGGCCGGACACATTTGGAAGTTCCTTACCCTCTGCTATATTCCTCCCACGATTGGAGGTCTGGTGCTTATATATCGCAAAAAATGGATATTGGGCAGCGCGGTGACAGCTCTCTTCTCAGCAATGCAACTCATGAGCAACCATCCTCAGATGACCTATTATTTCATGCTCGTTATGGCTTGCATGGCACTTGCATGGCTGTGGATCTCAATCAAGGAAAAGAAAGTGGGAGAATGGGCTATATCTACGTGCATCCTCATTGCATCAGGCCTTATAGGTGTTGGAGCCAATTCTGCAAGCCTCTACAACTCCCTCGAATACAGCAAAGAGACTGTGCGCGGACGTGCCACAGAGATTACAGACCCCAATGCTCCGGCAGCAGTCGGCATGGACAAGGAAGCCATCACGGCGTGGAGCTACGGACTTGATGAAACTTGGTCATTGCTTATACCCAATGTCAAGGGTGGGGCCTCGATCAAGCCGGTAGAGGGACAGAATCATATAATGTCAGTTGCAGACACAGACCTGGGCGCGGACAGATATTTCTCACCGGAAGAAATGCAGTTCATCGGGCAGTTTACCCAATATTTCGGCGACCAGCCAATGACCAATGGTCCGGTATATGTCGGAGCATTTGTCCTTATGCTTGCAATATTGGCCATGTTTGTGGTGCAAGGCAAGTGGGAAACCCCGATGAAATGGGCACTTTTCGCAGCTTCTGTCATATCGGTACTTCTCAGCTGGGGACACAATTTCGATGCGCTCACCAACTTTATGATAGACCATTTCCCGGGCTACAACAAGTTCCGGACGGTAAGTTCAATCCTTGTAATCGTAGAATTCTGCATTCCTTTGCTTGCGGCGCTTTGCATAAGGCAAATCATTAAGACCGAAAACTTCTTTATAAAGAACAAGTGGACTGTGATCTGCGTGATGGGATGCGGCATAGCGGTGTGTTTGACAGGATGGTTAGCCCCGTCAGTATTCGGTGAGCCTTATTCAGTTTCCGAACTCAGTTATCTGAAAGAGGCTGGTGTCTTTGCAAATCCGGCATACTCAAATGTGATGCAAGGAATTTCGGCCGGGCGTCTGTCGCTTGTCTCAGGCGATTCCCTTCGTTCGCTGATGTATATTCTTGCCGGATGCATACTTATGTTCCTATGGGCCAAGAAAGCCATCACAAATCCCTCGATATGGGTATGTTGCTTATCTGTCGTGGTTCTTCTCGATCTCTTCAGCGTTGACAAGCGATATGTGAACTCAGAGAATTTCCTGACTGCTGAAAGTGACGAGGCCGCATTTGTGCCTACAGAGGCCGACCTTGAAATCTTGAAAGACACATCCAATTATCGCGTGATGGACGTGACGGGATTCTCATCGGCACGAAGCAGTTACTTCCACAAGACAATCGGAGGCTATCATGCCGCGAAGCTTACCCGCTACAACGACCTTATCGAACACCAGATAAGCAAGGGCAACCAGTTTGTCTTAAACATGCTTAATGCCAAATATTTCCTGAATGGCGACAGCTACAGCCTGAATCCCGATGCTTTTGGCAATGTCTGGTTTGTTGACACCCTGACATACGTTGCCACTCCAAAAGAAGAAATGGAAATGCTTTCAAATCTTCACACTCGCAATAAAGCTGTTGCAGACAGGAAATTTGCCGAATCCATCGGCAATCCTTTGCCTGTTTCTGTTGGTGATACCATCTATGAGACATCATACGCTCCCAACCGTCTAACCTATAAGGCACGGTCGGCGAAAGGTGGAATTGCCGTATTCTCGGAGATATATTTCCCATGGGGCTGGAAGGCGGAAGTCAACGGCAAGGAAGTTCCGATCGTACGAGTAAACTATGTGCTGCGGTCGCTGCGCCTACCGGCCGGGGATTCTGAGATTGTGATGACATTTGAGCCCGGGTCTGTAAGAACGGCCAACACCATATCTATGGTTTCCGTGGTACTGATTTACATCCTCATCATAGCGGCAATCGCAACCTGCTGTTATCCCATTCTCAAAAACAGGAAAGACGGGAAACAACAACGATGAAATCGCGTATTTTTGACTTTATAAATCGATGGCGCCATACCCACGGGTATGGCGTTCATTCTCCTCTTGCATATAAATTAGTAAAGGACTGTGTCCATCCCGACGATAGATATGCCTTCTATGTGGATTCCAAAATCTACTCCACAGTAGCAGATTATGATGAAGGTAGATACCTCAGGCTCTTGATAAGACTGATACACACGCTTAAATGTAAGGTTGCTTGGATTCCTGATGCAGACAATAAGATTGTGGATATAATTTCCGAGACCTTTCCCAAAGTTACTGTCCACGAGGGACACAAAATGCCGGAAAATGCCGATTTAATCGTATTTTTCAACAGGCCAATATCTGCTGACACAGCTGAATTGCTCAATGTGGTGCAAAAGTCTTACGCCGTTTTGAATTATCATTCGGGGAAAAACCATAAGACATGGTTTGCCAACCATTGTCAGGAGATACCGTTCTCGCTCATTTTGTCGGGACATTCTTTCGACTTGTGTCTGAGACGTGAAGGGATGCAGCACGTCGAGTATGACATCCTATAAATTTAACGAAATTGGACATTACAAAAGACTTCGAATCATATCTCACACTTGAGCGAGGCATGTCTGACAATACTCGTCAGGCATACCTTTGCGATGTGGGTCATCTGATGGAATTTCTCGATGAAAAGGGAATAAATGCTACGGATACGCAGGAAAAAGATCTCCACGAGTTTATCTGCACACTTAGAGACATCGGCATAGGACCGAGAAGCCAAGCCCGTATTTTGTCGGGCATAAGGAGTTTTTTCAAATACTTGAAATTAGCCGGTTTCATCGAAACAAATCCCACCGACCTGCTGGAATCTCCACGGTTGGGCAAACATCTTCCCGAAGTGCTCAGCACTGAGGAGATAGACATGATGATTTCAATGATACCGGAAGACAAAGATGAGTCACTGCGTAACCATGCCATATTAGAGACTCTGTATGGCAGCGGTCTGCGGGTATCTGAACTGACGGATGCACGCCTGTCGCGTCTGAACATTGATGATGGCTTTCTGATCATAGAGGGCAAAGGAAGCAAACAGCGGGTTGTGCCTGTCTCATCGGTTGCTCTGGATTTGATAAAGGATTATCTTCCACAGCGTGCACAACTTAATATCAAGCCAAATGCACGGGATTATATATTCCTCAACCGCAGAGGCGACAAAATGTCGCGTGTCATGGTGTTTTATATCATACGGGATTTGGCAGCTGCAGCAGGGATTCTAAAAAAGGTGTCGCCACATACCCTTCGTCACTCATTTGCCACTCATCTGCTCGAAGGAGGGGCATCTCTCCGAGTAATACAGGAACTATTGGGACACGAGTCGCTTGAGACCACAGAAATATATGTGCATCTTGACAAATCGCATCTCCGCCAAGAGCTTCTGACCCATCATCCGCACTACCGGACAGCAAAACATAAAACACAAGAATCCTGATGAGCCATTGGTGAAATATAAGGTCAGATACCACAAAAAAAATTAGACCCCATCTCAAAAATTTTTAAGGCTTAGGGGTCTCAGTGGGATTGGGCCTAATAGCGTTTGCAATATTATTCACTTTTTTACGTTATAATTGATAATGATATATACTAACTATAGGATGACTGGAAAACGTAAACTTGTGATGGCTACCAATAACGCGGGAAAACTCCGCGAGGCGAGAGCCATCGCCGGAAATAATCTCGAAATTCTAAGCCTTGACGACATTGGCTTCGACAGCGATATCCCGGAGAACGCTGATACACTTGAGGGAAATGCCCTCCTGAAAGTTCGTGCTGTAAAGAAAACCACCGACCTTGATGTCTTTGCAGACGACACCGGCCTGATGGTTGATGCTCTCGACGGAGCACCGGGCGTGTTTTCGGCAAGATATGCCGGCGAGGAATGCAACTCTGACGACAATATCGACCTTCTGCTAAAAAACTTACAAGGTGTGGAAAACCGCAATGCGCGCTTCCGCACATGCCTTGCGCTTTCACTTGAAGGCAAAGAACATATATTTGAAGGCTTATGCGAAGGCTCCATTGCCACGCAAAGAAGCGGCACCAACGGATTCGGCTATGACCCCGTATTCATATCCGAGGAGACCGGAAAATGTTTTGCCGAGATGTCCGACGATGAAAAAAATGCCATTTCGCATCGCGGAAGAGCCGTAGCCTCTATGGTGAAATGGCTGGCATCATTGTGTGCATTTATCCTTGCCTTTATTCCGGCAAATGCGGCCATATCTTCCGACTGGAGACTCTACAACTCCTTCGACCATAATATCGAAAATATATTCGACACCGAATCAAAGACATACATACTTGCCCAGGCCCAGTATTATTACCCGAATCTGAGCGACAACAGCGACAAACTATGTTATCTTTTTTGTCTGGACAAGGAAACCGATGAATTAAGGCCATACAACGCCCAGAATTTTCTTTCCGGTTCGGTAATCAAATTGGCAAATTATAATGCGTTAAAGAAATATCTCATGATTGTCTATGACAATCTGATGATAGATATTTTATACGACGACGGCCGATTATTCAGTATCCCGGCTTTGAAGAACTTCTCCACTTCCGGCACAAAAGAAGTCAGGTCCATCTCCTTCGACACCGAACGCAACCGGGCCTACCTCGCTACAGACTTCGGTTTTTTGGAGATAAACGACCAAAAACATGAGGTGGCTGCAAGTGGCATATATGATGTTGCGCTCGATTATGTCGTAAGGGCTGCGGATTACCTCCTTGTTGTGCATGATGGCAAAATATTGCGCGACAAGGTCGATTCCAACCATATATCCTTTTCCGATTTCATTGAGACCGGATGGGAAGAAGGCGACCCGGTGCTCAATATGATGTCTCTGTCGCCCGACAAATGTGTCTTCTCAAAAAAAACCAACGGATGGGAATATCATTACATGCTCACATTCCCCGAGGGCGGACAGCAACCCACTTGTACCCTTATCGGTAGCTTTGTGGGTGCCACTTTTGCTGAAAACAAGGATGGCATTCTGGTGACGAGACCTTCGCAGCTTGTGGAGATCGAGCGTGTGACCGGCGACCGAAAAGTGATTTCAAGACGTCCCGGCGGCGAAGACGACGACATGCCGGCCGGATCCTGGGATTTATCCGAGTTCATATATGTCAAACCAAGGGAGGGCGTATATTCCCTGAAACGCAGCGACAACGATGAGTGGAACGTGACCCGCCAGATAATCAAGCCCAATTCCCCCTCCGCATTCAGAAGCAACTTCATGAGATATTCCTCACGACATGGAATGCTCGTGAATTCCCATGGCATCGACCAGAATTTCGGTGCCCACTTGGCACAGAACCCGATTTTGCTGTGTGCTCTTCAAGGCTCCGACTGGAATCATCTCGGAATTCCATATTTTGACGATTCGCAGGAAATGAGGGTGACAAACCCCTGCGGGTTCGCGCAAGATCCCGACAATCCCGATGTTTTCTATTTTGGTTCTATACTAAACGGGCTGATCCGATATGATATAAACGACTATTCCAATACGGTGCTTCACATGACAAGAAGCAACGACAGCCCTTCCCTACCCGGTCACGTATCGCTCAGAGAGCCTTATGCCACATGGGGAAGCGTGTTTATGACCATGAATCCCCGCTTCGACAAAAAAGGCAATCTAATAGTGGCCCATTGCAACACCGACCTTAAGGACTATAAATCCGAGCTTTGGATATGGACGCCGGAAAAGCGCAAGGCTTCCGTTTCTGCCGAGACTTTCCAGCCTTTTAAGATTATAAAGATGGAAGGAATCACATACTCAAGGTCTTCATTGGCATTGCCACTTGAGTCAGCATCTTCGCAAAACCTCATACCATTTTTTGTATTCAACAGCTATAAGGAACCTTTTGTAATCTATGATCACAACGGCACTCCGGAGGATGAAGCTGACGACAGAAAAGTAGTGGTCAAATCCCTAAGCGACAGCGACGGCACAGTGACATACAATTATCTTTTCTGTGCCATTGAGGATCCCGCCACAGGTCTTGTATGGGTCGGCTCCGACAATGGTGTCTTCACTTTTGATCCTCTTGAACAGTTTTCCAACGCCGGCAGCGTAAAAAGAATAAAAGTCAGCAGAAACGACGGCACTTCCCTTGCCGACTATTTGCTTGACGGCATCAGTGTGAATGACATATCCATCGACAATAAGGGCAGAAAGTGGTTTTCACTTGAAGGTGGAGGAATAGTATGCACCTCCGCCGACGGCAGAACAATTATCCAGGAAATATCATCAGATGATTCGATGCTGCCCTCCGATAAGGTTTATGCCACTTGTTATAACCCGGAGTCAAACTCCCTGATGATAGCCACCGAAAACGGTTTGTGTGAATATTATTTTAGCATGCAGTCAGACACCCAACAGGAATCCGATGTCAGGGCCTATCCCAACCCGGTCCGTCCTGATTATTACGGATGGATTACTATCGACGGGCTCGAAGACGACTGCGTTGTCAAAATTGTGGACTCCGCCGGCAACCTGATACGCGAACTGGGACCATCATCGGGTGGCAAAGCCCAATGGGATGCCTGCAATGCCAATCTTGACAGGGTGGCAAGCGGCGTATATTTCGTGCTGGCATCAGCGGGTCCCAACGGGACATCGTTTAATGAAGTGACAAAAATACTTGTGGTTAAGAATTGATACATGTCTCAGTGCCCTTGACAGCACTGAGACAGTGCTTTTCAAAGAATACTATTCAAAATGGGAAAAAACAAGCTTCAGAAATTCTCCGACATGGAGTCATTCCGTTGTGTGCTTCAATATCCCCGGCACATTCTGATCGACCGTGGATTCCCTTACAAGGGAAATTGGAACAACGACTTTTTCGCCCGGCACAATCCTATCACACTCGAACTTGGGTGTGGCAAAGGCGAATATACTGTGGGACTTGCAGAAGCATACCACGACAGGAATTTTATTGGTGTCGATATAAAAGGTGCAAGAATGTGGAAAGGAGCCAAATCCGTTGAGGAAAAAGGCATTGACAACGCCGCCTTCTTAAGAACCGAGATTGAAATGATTGCTCAGTTTTTCGGACCTGACGAGGTGGATGAAATATGGATCACTTTTCCCGACCCTCAAATGCAGAAAGCGCGTAAAAGGCTGACATCATCGAGATTTCTGACATCCTACCGGTCATTCCTTCGCAACGGTGGTATTGTGAACCTAAAGACTGACTCCCCTTTTCTTTATGAATACACAAGAAGGCTTGTGATGCTCAATGGATTTGAGGTGCTTGTCAATACTGATGACCTTTACGGGAGTGGCAATGCAGACCCCGTGTCTTCCATAAAGACTTTCTACGAGCAGCAATGGCTGTCGCGAGGAAAGACCATCAAACTCATCTCTTTCCGTATCGGCGAAGGAGAAATAATCGAACCCGATTGCACCGACCTGGAAAAAGACGACTATCACAGCGAATTTGGCCGACACAGCAATAATTTCCCATCCTGATTTGTTAAACTATAAAACAGTTTAGAATTTATGGCTATATATCCCAAATTAATCCTGGATGCACTGACCAACGTCAAGTATCCCGGCAACGGCAAGAATATTGTAGAACTTGGTATGGTAGAGGATGACATCCGCATAGATGGCAACAAGGTGTCGTTCTCGCTGATTTTTGACAGACCCACCGACCCCTTCATCAAGTCTGTGGTAAGAGCGGCAGAGGCCACGCTTCCGGTTTTCGCTGACCCCGACATTGACGTGAAAGGTCGCATATCTGTAAAATACCGTCAGCAACAGCCCGAACCGCAACAGGAGCGTCCACTTCCACGAGTGAAAAACATCATTGGAATCAGCTCAGGCAAAGGAGGAGTGGGGAAATCCACCGTGGCAGCCAATCTTGCCATCTCCCTTGCATCCATGGGCTATAAAGTCGGACTTCTTGATGCAGACATTTTCGGACCCTCGATGCCAAAAATGTTTGGTGTCGAAGACGAAAAACTATATATGGTGAATCAGGAGGGTAAGGACTGGATAGAACCAGTGGAGAAATATGGCGTGAAAATGCTCAGCATCGGTTTCGTGGTGGACCGCAATAGTCCGGTACTTTGGCGCGGAGGAATGGCCTCCAATGCCCTAAAGCAATTGATCACCGATGCGTGGTGGGATGAACTTGACTATTTTCTCATAGATATGCCTCCGGGCACGAGCGACATTCACCTCACCCTTGTGCAGACCCTCCCCATCACTGGCGTCATTGTGGTCAGCACTCCGCAGGAAGTGGCACTCGCTGATGCCCGCAAGGGTATAGGAATGTTCCGGAGCGAAAAGATAAATGTGCCCATTCTTGGACTTGTAGAGAATATGGCATGGTTCACCCCGGCATTGCACCCGGATGAGAAATACTATATTTTCGGAAAAGAGGGTGCCGTAAGGCTTGCCGAGCAACTGGATGTGCCTCTTCTTGCCCAAATTCCTCTTGTAGCTGATATCTGCGAGATGGCCGACAACGGACAACCTACGGCTGTGCAATCCACCGGAGGAAGCATTTCCGAAAACCCAGAGGCTAAAGCATTTTCAGAACTTGCCGATAGAGTGGTGGAAGAATGCAACAGGAGAAATACAGAACTCCCGCCCACACAAGTGGTCATGACTCATTGATTAACTCGATTAACTCTCTAAGATTACCAATTCAAAATTCGCAATTCAAAATTCAATATAGCAATGTCAACAGCACAGGCAGAAAACACCCGTAAGGTGACCACAAGTCGCCTTATGGAAATGAAACAGCGTGGTGAGAAAATCTCAATGCTTACTTCTTACGACTACACATCCGCAAAAATTGTGGATGAGGCCGGTATGGATGTGATTCTTGTAGGCGATTCAGCTTCAAATGTCATGGCAGGCAATGTCACCACTCTCCCAATCACCCTCGACCAAATGATCTATCATGCCAAGTCGGTGATGAAAGCAGCCAAGCGCGCCCTGGTAGTTGTGGATCTGCCCTTCGGAACATATCAGGGCAATTCCAAAGAAGCTCTTGCCTCGGCTATCCGCGTCATGAAGGAGAGCCATGCGGAAGCATTGAAACTCGAAGGAGGTGCTGAAATCGCGGAGTCAATACAGCGAATCCTTTGTGCCGGTATCCCCGTAATGGGACATCTTGGTCTGACCCCCCAAAGCATCAATAAGTTTGGCACCTACAGCGTGAGGGCAAAGGAGGAGGCCGAGGCCAAGAAACTGCTCGAAGACGCAAAACTGCTTGAGGAGATAGGGTGCTTTGCTCTTGTGCTGGAAAAAATTCCTGCCAAACTCGCCACAAAGGTAGCGCAGGAACTGACAATTCCCGTAATTGGAATTGGTGCCGGTGGCGGTGTTGACGGACAGGTGCTCGTGATGCACGACATGCTGGGTCTCACCATGGGATTCTCACCAAGATTCCTACGCAGATACGCCAATATGGGAGAAATCATGACTGATGCCATACAGCACTATATCGCCGACGTAAAAAGCAGCGACTTCCCCAACGAAAAGGAACAATATTGAGACCCCATCTCATAAAAGAGAAGTTCGACCATTGTCATGCATACTATGGGTAAAATAAAAAGAATGGCTCTTCCGGTGGCTGTCGTGGTCATTGCAGCCATGATAGCACTCACAGTCCAAGCGGCATCTGGGGTGCATCTAAAACATGGTGATTCCGGATCTTACGATTCCTCGCCAAAGATAGCCATTGCATACGTGGAATACGCAAGGCCGGGTGTTCCGGATCCGGATATGTTCACTCATCTTATTTATTCAGCCGCTGATTTCAACGAGGATTGCGAAACTGTAACCATTCCAACACCCGCCAAATTAAGAAGTCTGTCGGAATTAAAGAAGATAAATCCGAAATTGAAAGTAATTTTCAGTGTGGGAGGAAGCCGACGTGAAGGATTCAGCGAAATGGCCCGTGACAAGAAGAAGAGGAAAAACTTTGCAAAATGTGTGAAAAACGTGCTTGACTCTTTCAATCTTGATGGAGTTGACCTCGATTGGGAATTTCCTACTACTGAAGCAGGCGGTCACACCGCGACTCCGCAGGATGACAAGAATTATGCAAAAGTCGTGAAGGAACTTCGCAAGACATTGGGCAAAGACAAATGGATATCGTTTTATTCCAACAATTCAGGCAAATTCATAGATTTCAAGCGGATGATGCCTTACGTGGATTATGTGAATGTCTCGGGCTACAATCTGTCGATACCAAAGGATGGGGAACGTGCCTATCATCAAAGTCCTCTTTATCCAAGTGACAAGACAGGGAAATGGTGTGTCAAAAGTTCCGTGGAACGCCATATTGAGAATGGTGCAATCCCGGAGAAAATTTTAATAGGAATCCCATTTTTCGGACGGGGCAAATCTCCCTTCCCTTCATATATTGACTGCAGCCGGATTGCAGATTTCTCAGACAATGCAAACCTTGTATGGGACAAAGATGCCCGGGCTCCATATTATGCTGACAAAGAGGGTAATCTCCTTATGGGCTTTGACAATGAGAATTCCATAAAAGCTAAATTTGACTTTATTCGGGCCAATAATTTGCCGGGGGTGTTTATATGGAATTATGATTCCGATTATGACGACCACTCGCTTGGCAAGGCAGTCAAGAGGCTCAGCGAAGGGAAAGGAGACTGACATTATCCACAAGAATTAATCATGACACTAATCCAAACGCTGGAAAACTCAGGAATCAAGGCTACCTCAAATCGTATTCTTGTGTTTAGGACACTTGCGGATGCCACCTCTCCAATGAGTCTGATTGAACTTGAGACCTTGCTGGAGACACTTGACCGATCAAGCATTCAGCGGGTGCTTACTCTGCTGTCTGACCATGGACTTGTGCATGTCATGGAAGACGGACGTGGCGTGGCCAAGTATGAAGTATGCCACAGCATTGATGGCCATCACACGAATGATGACCATCATGCCCATTTCTATTGTGAGAAATGCAATAAGGTGTTCTGTCTGGAGGATATATGCATCCCACGTGTTCCCGTCCCCTCTGGATTCGAGGTCACAGGTGTCAATTTCATGCTCAAGGGTCTATGCCCCGAATGTCATAGCAAGGCATAAGGTCCTCATGGGGAATCAGCCGATGGCTACGGCACGGCGGAAGTAGCGGCGGATAGTGCGCCATTTGGGGAAAATCGCGGAAGGACGTATGGGTCCATAGCTTACAAGAATCAGTGTCAGGGCAACGAGCGTCCAAATCAGAAGCCAGCCGTAGATTTCCTTCATTGACACCACAAGTGCCTGCTGCTGCACCATTCCATACAACTGACCGAGTGGCACTTGAGACACAGCGGGATTCACATCCGTAAGGTTTGCGTCAAGCAATGAGGCATTTTTTGACATGGCGTGCTGAAGCCACTCCCCTATTATGGCAGGTCCGAGCGTAGCGCTCATCACAGCACCATAGAATCCATTGAGCGTCAAAGCCTGTGGAAAAATGAAGAAATGCAGTCTGCTCTCTCCCGGAGTCACCGATGTAAGGAAAACAATGGATATTATGACAGAGGCGAATCCACGTGCCACAAGTGGGATGAAGAGCATTTCCTTTTCAAGGTTATAGTCAATCATGAAATAGAAGTAAGCCATGTAGATGGCTGCAAAAAAGAATGCAATTGCAGTCATGGTCTTGTATCTCCAATGCCGAAGGGCAAATGTATGGTATGTGAAAGCACATCCGAGGATAATCCCCACCACCACATACCAGTTGAGATCAATCAGATTTGTCTCGTCAAATCCCAATATTGATGACGCATCGCCATGCTCGAACACATGCTCTGTGGCCAAAGGAGTAAAGAAAGCCAGATAAATCACCAGAGCCAGACACACATTTCTGTTGGTCAAGACGGGAAATGATATATATGGATGATGCAGGAACGTGGCCCTCCACAGATTAAGACTAAGGCAAACTGCTCCTACGATTGTGGCACCGACAATCTCTAAGGAGTCCCACCAATCATAGAAGTCGCCATACACGCACACAAAAGTGAAACTCATCATCACAATGCTCCAGAGTCCGGCCCCTATCCAGTCTATGCCGAGAAGCGGAATCTGCATGGGACCTTTGACGGGGCGCACAAGCGCCAGCACCAACACCATCATGACCACAAGCAATCCCATCATGATGTAGTGAAGATATTCCCACTGAGAGAAGAACGACACATAGACGGATGCCAGACCGCTCAACTGAATCACAGTGTCAACTATTATATAGACATAGCAAAAGAACACCGCCATGTCGCGGGTGGGGGTGATCCAAAGCTGTATGGTGGAGTTGCAGGCAAAAGTGCCCTGCATCCTGAACCACCCCGCCACAAAACAGGTGCACACAAGCACAGCCACACTCGAAGTATGAGCACAGATGAAGGTGCAAATTGTCAACACTGCGGCACTTGCAAGAAGGCTCACGCGGTTGGAAAAGCGGAACTTAATCCTGAACATGACACAGAAATTGATCGACATGCCTATAAGCGAGGCATATCCCGCCATCAGGATGTCTTCGCGCATGAGAGCCGTGGTGCCAACCATATCGGTCACGGCAGCAAGATAGAGGCCACCGGAAAACTGGATGACAAGCACGAAGAAAATGAAGAGCCACGGCTTGAGCCGACGCGGCACGAAATCCGGCACGTCGGGTATGTCGAAAGGACCGGCCGGTCCACCCCATTCCGCCATATCAATACTTCACATCACATTCCACATTCATTCCGGCACGGAGCTGAGAAAGGTCCCCTGTGTCGGAAAGTTCAATTCTCACGGGTATCCTCTGGCGAACTTTCACGAAATTGCCGGCGGAATTGTCCTGAGGCATTACTGACAAGGCCGATCCGCTGGCAGCTGAAAGCGACACCACCTTGCCATGGAAAGTCTTGCCGGGGATGGCATCAACCCTGACATCAACCTCGCTGCCATCATGAATATGCTTAAGCTGGGTTTCCTTGAAATTTGCGGCAACCCACACTTCGGAAGCATCCACAATGTCGAGGAGTGTCTGACCCGGCTGAATCAGCTGTCCCACCTGTATTTCCTTGCGTGAGGTGTAGCCGTCGCAAGGTGCTGTAATCACAGTATAGGAGAGGTTTAGCTCGGCGGTCTCAAGCAGGGCCTTGGCAAGTTCTACCCCCGCGTCTGTCTGTGAGATACGCTGGCGTGTCTCCTCAACCACAGAAGAAGTGGCCGAACGCTGACTCCTGAGCATCTCATATCGGGCCTTTTTAGCCTTATAGTCTGTCTCCACGCCATCATATTGCTGATGCGTCACAGCGTCGCTCATCAGAAGCTTGCGGTATCGCTCCAGATCCACGGCAGCATTGTCCATCAAAACCTTAGCCTCCGCAACTGAGGCCTCGCTCACCGCAACATTGGCAGAGGCCACGCCAACACTGCGGTCGGCCAAGCCTCGGCCTGCAAGGGCATTCTGATATTCAGCATTGGCCTGAGCCACGCGCAGACGCATGTCGGCATCGTCGATTATGACCAGTGTGTCACCTTTTCTTACCGGCTGATATTCCTTGAATCGGATTTCCTTTATATAGCCCTGGACCCGGCTGTTGACCGGCACTATCTGTCTTTGTATTTGCGCATTGTCGGTAAATTCCACATCACCGAAGTGAAAAAGTTTTGTACACACCCAAGTGCCTGCGAGGACAATGACAATTAGAGTCAGTATGTAGGAGAGTATTTTTTTGGTTCGCTTGTTCATATTTTTCCTGAAGTAAAGAGAAGTTTATGATAATAGTATATAATATTGATTCGGGCATTGACGAGTTGCTGCTCGGCATCAAGTTTGGAGTTGGCGGCATCGAGCATATCGGTGATAAGTGCCATTCCCTCAGAATATCGGGTGGAGATGACTTTGTAGTTTCTCTCGGCCAGTTCCACACTTTTTTGTTGCGTCTTTAGTTCTTCGTATGATTCAAGATAACGTATATAGTCGGCACGTATAGACATTTCCGTGTCTTCACGGACTGCAGCCAGTTCATCATTGGCCAGTGCTGTGGCGGCACGGCTTTTCTGCATCGACTTGTTGTTTTTGAAAAGAGAAGAGAGATTGTAGGACACTCCCAAGCCAACATACCAATAACTCAGGTTCCGGTCGATTGGCGGGACTTCCACCAGAATCGGCCCATCTATATTCCAATAGGCTTGGAGCCCGACCTTCGGCAAATACTCCGATTTCGTGAGGTCTTCTGCCTTGCGTGATATACTTACCTTTGAATTTGCAAGAGCAATAACGGGAGAATTGACACTTGCCTCGGATTGCCACATAGATTCGGAAGTCTGAGGTAGAGACCTGTCAAGGATTGTGGAGTCAGGCAAAACCCTAAGGTCAGACTGAAGGCCGGCAATTGACACGAGGTTGCTGTTCAGGATGTCAAGGGTATTGTCTATTTTGACAAGCTGAAGCTCGAGGTTGGAGACAAGCAATTCGTATCGGGTGATATCGTTCCGTAGCACTGTACCTTGCTCGTAACGCACACGCATGTCGGCAAGCACCTTACGGGCCTGGCTGAGATTCTTCTCCACCACGAAGCGCAGATTATGGAACTTGTAGATGTCCAGATAGAATCCGGTGAGTTGGAAGCGGATGTTGTCACGCTTCAGTTCTGTAGCATATCGTGAAGCCGTCAGTTTCAACTCTGCCAGTTGCACGCCTGCCGTGAGGGCACCGCCTGTATATACAGGCTGGGTCACACCTATTTCAAGTTTATTGCCGAAGTGAGGAATCGGGGCTTTCTGACAGTCGGAAAAATTGCGTTTGGTGGTAAATCCGTCGCCGATGAAACTGAGCGACATGGAAGTGTTGATATCGGGAAGATAGCCTGACTTGGCAACACGAATTTCCTGACGTGCCTCTTCCTCTGCGGCAAAGGAGGGGCGGAGCTGAAGGCTGTTTTGCTCGGCGGTCTGATATAGTTCATCAAGGGTGACGACCCTTGCATTCTGACCGACGGCACACAGCCCACCGCCCAGCAGCGCGGACATAGCCAACACTGCGAGCAATCGGGGATTGTTCATATAAAGAGTTAAGAGTTAAGAGTTAAGGGTTAAGTGGGGATTGATGGGGGCTCAGCCATATAAAGCGGAGCACAACAACAAATATCAAAGTCTTTCAGACAATGACGCGGTGCTCTTCCAATTTTCCTTGAAAGCGTAGTTTTGGATGTGTGTAGTCAGAACGCTTGATGTAGAATTAGATACAATCATATAGAAGCCGCTCTTTGTGAACGGCAATGCAAAATTACAAAAAAAATCGATATAGGCGAATGCCAAAATTGCAATTATTTTGTAGATTCGTTATTATTTATTAACTTTGCAAAGAAAAACAAACCAAACTGTAAATCTAATAGAAATGAAACTTAAAACTATCCTGACAGCCGCTCTTGCCTCATTTTTTGCAATGGGTGCTAATGCGATTGATCATCCCGGAATCACCTCCCCGAATCATTCGTCCAATTCATTCCCATTGATCACCAATGGAGTGCCAACCCCCATTGTGATATGCAATGATGATGAGAAGGGCATATCCATAGCCGCATCCAATCTGGCTGCCGATTTTGAACGTGTATCGGGCAGAAAGGCTGATATCTCCGGTGAAATCGGAAATAAGAGTAAAGTCATAATAGCCGGCACGGAGAAGAACCCTCTTATATCCCGGCTTATCAAGGAAAAGAAAATAGATGGGAAGGAACTGAAGGGCAAAAATGAGAAATACATCATCCAGACCATCCCCAATCCATTCCCTGGTGTGGAAGAGGCTCTTGTGATAGCGGGAAGCGACCGCAGGGGCGTAATCTACGGCATCTATGAAATATCCGAACAGATCGGTGTCTCCCCATGGTATGACTGGGCGGATGTGCCGGTGCAACACAGCGACAATCTTGCGATTGCAAATGGGACCTACACGGCAGGCGAGCCGGCTGTGAAATACAGAGGCCTGTTTCTAAACGATGAGGCCCCATGCCTTACATCTTGGGTGAAAAACACATACGGCACCAATCACGGCGACCATAATTTCTACGCACGTGTAGGCGAACTGATTTTGCGCCTGCGCGGAAATTATCTTTGGCCTGCCATGTGGGTGTGGGCTTTCTATGCCGATGACCCGGAAAACAGCAAGACCGCAGATGAAATGGGTCTGATCATGGGCACTTCCCACCATGAGCCGATGGCCCGCAACCATCAGGAATGGGCGCGTCACCGCAAGGAATATGGCAAATGGAATTATAACGAAAACCAAGAGGTCATCGACAAATTCTTCACGGAGGGAATTCAGCGCATGAACGGCACCGAGGATATTGTCACCATCGGTATGCGCGGCGACGGCGATGAGGCCATGAGCGAAAGCGCCGACGTGGCGCTGCTTGATAAAATCATAAAGAACCAGCGCAAGATAATTGCCAAGGAAACCGGCAAAAAAGCCGACAAGACTCCGCAACTTTGGGCTCTCTACAAGGAAGTGCTTGATTATTACGACAAGGGACTACGCGCTCCCGACGATGTGATATATCTGCTTTGCGACGACAACTGGGGCAACGTACGCAGGCTGCCTAATGCTGAGGAAAGGAAACACCCCGGCGGATGGGGCATGTATTATCATGTGGATTATGTCGGTGCCCCACGAAACTCAAAGCTCATAAATGTGACTCCAATACAGGGAATGTGGGAGCAGCTGAACCTGACTTACGACTATGGAGTCGATAAACTGTGGATTCTGAACGTAGGCGACCTGAAACCGATGGAATATCCGATTTCACTCTTCATGGACATGGCATGGAATCCGAAAAAATATGACGCCGACCACATCACAGACCATACACTCGACTTCTGCCGCCAACAATTCGGAGAGCAACAGGCTAATGAAGCTGCGCGGATACTGAACCTCTACAGCAAATATGCCGGACGTGTAACCCCCGAAATGCTTGATGCCAACACCTACAATCTCACCACGGGCGAATGGAAGAGCGTTACTGACGATTTCATACGTCTGGAGGCTGAGGCAATGAGGCAATACTCCTCTCTGAGTCCTGAATACAGGGATGCCTACAGAGAACTGGTGCTTTTCCCGGTACAACTGGTAGCCAACCTATATGATATGTATTATGCCGTGGCAATGAACCATAAACTTCATAATGAAGGTAATCCACAAGCCAATCTCTGGGCCGACAAGGCGGAAAAGGCATTTGCACGCGATGCCCAACTTATGACTGAATACAACAAGGAAATCGCCGGCGGGAAATGGGACGGCATGATGACCCAGAAACATATCGGATACAAGATATGGAACGACGATTTCCCGAAGGACACGATGCCGGAAGTGTTCCGGTTTGAGAATGCCGATGCCCTGGCGGGCAATTACGTGTTCCGGCCATCCGACAATGGTGCGACTGTGATGGAGGCTGAGCATTATTACCGTGCAGACGCTCCGGAAGGCTATAAATGGCAGACATACGCCGATATGGGACGCACATTGAGCGGTGTCGCCCTCACTCCTTACACAGCGCCGGTGAAGGATGCGTCGCTGACATATCGTCTCGCGTTGCCGGACGACGTGAAGAAGGTGGATGTCAAGGTGGTGGTGAAATCTACCCTGGCATTCAAGAATGTAGCCGGCCACAGATATGCCGTCAGCATTGACGGCGGTGAGGAAAAGATTGTCAACTTCAATCACAACCTGAATGAAGAGCCCGAAAACATCTACAACATCTTCTATCCTACTGTGGCAAGAAGAGTGGTGGAGAATGATGTGACTCTGACTCCGGGTGCCGGCAAGGAAGGAATTCATGAAATCACACTGCGTCCGCTCGATGAAGGCATCGTATTCGAGAAGGTCGTGGTTGATTACGGCGGCTATAAGCCTTCATATCTTTTCGGTGAAGAGACAGCAGTGACACGTTAACTGCAGACAACAGCGAGATACTGCATAGTCAAGGCCCCGACTGTAACAGTTGGGGCCTTGAAACTCATGATTTGGTGCGGAAAGGATGAAACTGATGATAAATGCTGAATAAATAGGAGGGAATGCCGGCTGCGGCAACCTGCTCCCGCAACGCGGAGAAGTTATAATCGTCGGCCGACGAACGATTCCTGTCGCAAATGGCCTTGATGGAAGCCTCAGTGTCGGCCGGGAGAATATCCGACAGTTGAATTTCATCAAGGCGTACCATATCCACAAGGTGCATGGCAATCGTGCCGGCAACAAATCCTCGTTTCTCAGCTATTTCCTCAATGTTCAATCCGCTTCGCCACAATTTCAGAGTTTCTCTCTGGGAATATCCCTTCGTCTTTCGCTCTTTTTTTGACTTATCTTTTTGAAGTTTTTTTCCTGTCACCTTCGCTCTCTTCTTTTGTTCTTCCCCCACGGATAAGACTGCGTGTGCCTTATACTTCATGTATGCCTCCGGTGAGAAAGTGTCGGAAAGCATCCCTGTGAGGATGGTCTTTTTGATTGCCATTTCAAGCATCAGGGCATCGGCTACATTGTCAAGCCGCCGCTGCATCGAAGTATTATCTACCTCAAGAGGTGTGTCGTTGAGAAGTTTGCATATAGGCGCGAGTTGCTCAAGAAAGTAATTGCAACCGCCTCTGACTTTTTCAATGAAAGCCTTGTCGGCGGCAACCGCCGTGGCATCCATAGGCCGGGAGGCATACAGTGTGATGAAACGCAGTCCGACACTGTCTATTTTTGAGCGGAATGTCTGTTCCGCCTCTCTATATTTGCCATACAAATCAGGATACATCGGAGCCACGAACTCCTCTATAGCCCTCTTGAAATCAGAAAAGGCGGTGGTAAGGGTCCTGAAATTGAAAAGGTCAGCAAGAATGCTGCGGAAATATTCATTGCGCAAGCGGTCCACCATGGAGTCATCCGGAGCGTTTCTTTCCGCACTTTCTATAAAGGAGTTGACCACACGGTCGATAATCACGGCACTCGGCGAAAGCGGGTTCTCAAGAATCATTCCCTCCAGACTGCGGCATCTGCTGAGTGCAACATAAAGCTGTCCGGGTGCAAACGAATGGCTCGCATCTATGATGGCATTGTCGAATGTAAGTCCCTGGCTTTTATGGATGGTGATGGCCCAGGCCAGACGCAATGGTATTTGTGAGAAAGAGCCATCGACATGCTGTGACACCTCTTTTGTGTCTTCATTGATTGAATAACTTGTGTTTTCCCATTGCACTGCACCGGTCTTGACAGCAGTCAGATTCTCATCATCAGGCTGCACGGTGACAGTGTCCTCATCCATTTCCACCACTGTCCCTATCAGACCGTTGTAATATCTTCGCTCGGCGCCGGTATCGTTTTTTATAAACATCACCCTTGCACCCTCCTTAAGGGTGAGAATCTTGTCGGCCGGAAAAGAGGATTCCGGAAATTTCCCGGTGACTGTTGCCTCGAACGAAACCGGGGCGGAGTTGAGAGCAGCGAGACGCCGTAGGTTGACTTCATCAGAGGTGCGGTTGTGGGTGGTGAGTCGTATATAGTGGTTCCAGTTCTCGTCCTGTATTGGCCGGAACCGGGAGTTAAGACATCCAAGCGTATTATAGTCGGCACGCCCATCGCGAACGGCATTAAGAAGGGAAATAAACTCTGGATCTTGCTGACGATATATGTGTTTAAGTTCAACAGCGACAAATCCGGCCTCACGCAATGCCTTGCTCTCGAAAAAGTATGGAGATGAATAGTGAGGGCTGAGCATTTCCCATTCGTCGGTGCGCACCACCGGTGCAAGCTGACGAAGGTCGCCGATCAGCAACAACTGTACTCCACCGAATGGAGCATCTATACCTCTCTGGCGACGCAAAATGCTGTCGATGCCATCAAGGGTGTCCGGACGCACCATAGATATTTCGTCGATCACTATCAGGTCGAGGCTCGCTATCAGCCTACGTTTCTCCTTACCGATCCGAAGAAAATGTTTTTCTTCGCCAACGAATCCTCTGCCCGGCACAAACGGTGAAAACGGAAGCTGGAAAAAAGAATGTATTGTCATTCCCCCTGCATTTATGGCAGCCACACCCGTAGGGGCAAGCACCACCATGCGTTTGGCGGAATCTTCCATTAGGCGGTGCAAGAATGTGGTCTTGCCGGTTCCTGCCTTGCCGGTGAGAAAGAGGTTGGTGCCGGTCTCCTCCACTATGCGCCGCGCAAGTGTAAGCTCACGGTTGATTTGAAGCACTGCTTCGGGTTCGGCGGCATATTCAAGGCCGTCTTCGTATTCTTCCTGGTATGGCATGGGGGAGTCTTTAGTTGTTGGCTTTTTGGGCGGAGTGACCGAAGAAGCGGTTGATAATCTGAGCCACGGCTCCGTCGCCGGTCACGTTGCAGGCTGTGCCGAAAGAGTCCATCGTGATATAGAGGGCTATCATTAACGCGAGTTGCGACTCGTTGAAGCCTAAGAAACTTGAAAGAAGTCCGAGTGAGGCCATTATGCTTCCGCCCGGCACACCGGGAGCCGCCACCATAGTGATGCCCAGCATAAGTATGAAACCTGAAAAACTCATGGAGTCTATTGGCATCCCTTGCATAAGCATTATGGCGAGCGCACACGCCACAATCTTCATGGCACTTCCCGACATGTGGATTGTGGCACACAGCGGTATCACAAAACCTGCTATGTCTTCGCTAATCCCCATCTTGATGGCCTGTCGGAGAGTGACCGGTATTGTTGCAGCTGACGACTGGGTTCCAAGTGCCGTGAAATAGGCCGGCATCATTGTCAGCAGACTCTTGAATGGATTCTTATGGGAGAAACACGATGCAAGACAATATTGGAATATAAGCAGCAGCACATGCATTGCAAATATAATGCCTATGATTGAAGCGAATGTGCCAAGCACGCTCATCACTTGCCCTGCAACCGTCATATTCAGGAATATACCGAAGATATACAGTGGCAGAAGCGGAATGATGACCGAATTGATGGTCATGCACACAATGCTGTTGAATTCCACTGAGGCCTTTTTGAGGATGGGGCTTTCGGTGTAGGCCATGCAGATGCCAAGCAGGAAGGAGAGCACAAGGGCTGACATGACGTCAAGTATGGGTGGCATTGTGATTGTGAAATACGGCACAAGGTCGGCCGCCTCTTTCATGGATGCAGTGTCAACCGGATGCACGAGCCCCGGAAACAACCAGGAGCCGACGGCATAGCTGTAGAATCCTGACATGGATGTGAAGATGTAGGCTATCAACACGGTGGCAACAAGGATCTTGCCGGCCTGTTTGCCGACATCGGCAATCGCCGGGACCACGAATCCCACGATAATGAGGGGGATCAGGAATGACAGGAACTGTGAAAAAATGGCATTGAAAGTGGCAAATAGTCTTCCGGCCCATACCGGAAACACAAGTCCGGCAAGTATTCCCAACACTATCGCGATAAGAATCTTTACCAAAAGATTCACTTTAAATTTCTTCTTCATTATGGCATTTTATTGAAATGACGTTGGATTGTCTTGCAAATTTAGTGATTTTTTTTGGATATAACGTGAATATTGACTAAATTTGTGGGAAAATAGGAAACTAATCTTTAATGTCATGAAAAAAACAGTACTGGGAGTGGCGTGTGCCGCCTTGTCAATTCTGATGATGTCGGGGTCTATACTTGCGACAGACTATTCGAAATATTACAAAAATCTTCCCCTGAAAATCAACGAGGTGAAGGAAGTGGTCATACCGAATACCGAAGTGTCAATTAAGGATTTCGGTGGGATAAACGATGGAGTGACACTCAATACGGAAGCCTTCGCGAAAGCTATCAGACACCTTTCCGACAAAGGAGGTGGCCGGTTGGTTGTGCCTGAGGGCATCTGGTACACGGGGCCGATACGATTCGAGAGCAACATCGAGTTGCATCTCGACAGGGGGGCTTTGATGCTTTTCAGCGAGAATCTTGAAGACTATCCAATCCTGAAGTCAGACTGGGAAGGTCTGTCAACCTACAGGTGTATGTCGCCGCTCACAGCGCGCGGCTGCACAAATATAGCAGTGACCGGCGAGGGCACCATCAATGGCAATGGCCAGAACTGGCGACCCGTGAAACGCATGAAAATGACCGACAGCCAATGGAAGACACTGACCAAAAAAGGTGTCACCAATGAGAAAGGTGATTTGTGGTTCCCCAACGAACGGCATAAATATGCCCATGAGCACCAGAACGAGCTTTGGGACAAAATACACAATGGAGACCCGGAAGCAACCGGAATTGCCCATGATTTTTTGCGCCCGGTGCTCGTATCGTTCATTGACTGCAAGAACGTGTTGCTTCAGGGGGTGACTTTTGAAAACTCTCCGGCATGGAATGTCCACCCGCTCATGTGCGAGAATCTGATTGTTGACAATGTGAACATCAGGAATCCGTGGTATGCTCAGAATGGCGATGGAATAGACATAGAATCCTGCACCAACGTGCTTTTGGTCAACAGCAGCTTTGATGTTGGCGACGATGCAATCTGCATGAAGAGCGGAAAGGACAAAGACGGAAGGGAAAGAGGCGTGCCGTCTTCAAATGTCCTGATAGAGGGCTGCACTGTATATCACGGACATGGCGGTTTTGTCATTGGCAGCGAGATGTCGGGAGGTTGCAAAGATATAGTTGCCCGCAATTGCGTGTTTATCGGCACTGACGTCGGTCTTCGCTTTAAATCGACAAGAGGACGCGGCGGCGTAGTGGAGAACATTTATGTAGATAACATAAAAATGACCGACATACCGGGGGATGCCCTTATTTTCGACCTTTATTATGGGATAAAGCCGGGCTCTCCAGTGCCTCCGGTCACTGAGGAGACCCCATCTTTCCGCAACATTTTCATCAACGACGTGACATGCCGCAGTGCCGGACGCGCAGCCCTTTTCAATGGTCTTCCCGAAATGCCCATGAAGAATGTGGTGATAGAAAATTCCAGGTTCCGCGCCAACCAGGGATTCACCCTCAATCATGTGGATGGGCTCACCATGAAGAATGTCGTCATTGATGTGCCGGGCGAGAAAATAACCTATGGCGAAGGGGTAAAGAACGTTAACACAGGGTTATAAAATCCTGTGTTAACAGAAAAAAAATATACAACCGGATAAGACCTCATCTCAAAAAAAATGGCAGCGACCCCAGCCGCTGCCATTTTTTTGAGTCGGGGCCTTAATCAGGGAGAATAAACGGAATGCGGACATTCGCATTGCTGTCAACAGATTTTCCTCCGGCAGATGCGGGTATCCATGCCGGCATCCCATCCACCAGCCGAATCGCTTCAGTCTCGAGATCGGGATCAACAAGTCGCACTATCGACAACTGTTCGTGTGAGCCGTCGGCTTTCACCACAAATCTCACTTCCACCACTCCCTCGATGCCATTGTTGGCAGCAGTCTGAGGATATTTGCGGTTGGTCTCAATGTATTCTGTCAAGGCCTTTTCTCCTCCGGGGAAAGAGGCCTTGATTGTGTCATTGACTGATGTCTGAGCCATGACCGGCATTGCAGCCATTATGGCTAAGCCTATAAATATCTTTTTCATAACAATTGTGTTTTATACTTTGACCTTCGAATTTGCAAAAGGTTTATTGCGAGGGTTTGCTTGGGTCAAGACCTATATAGCAGATGGTGGGGCTAAATCCTCACCCCCACCCCGACTCTGAATCCAATCCCGGTGGTCATGAGTGAATTATAATAGTAATACTTCGGAATATAATTGAGCAGATTGTCTATTCCAAAATCGACCGACACATACTTGCCTAATTCCTGCCTGACCATCACATTAAGAAGTGAATATGCGGGATATCTTTGTGTGCCGGCCTTCTCTGGTGAGAACATCGATAGCAAATCGCCGGTCACCGCCGACATCCACTTGAAATTGGCCGTAGCTGTAAATCTCCAGTCCTTATTCCAGGAATGCGAATAATCAGCTTGTGCGGTCAAGGCATGAGGGCGTGTGGGATTGGCACGCAGGTCGTCTTTGTGATATTTCTCGTAGGTATAGATGTATTCCCCATGCAGGGTCATGCCGAAGTCGAATGATTTGGATGCCGACACATTCACTCCGAAGATGTTCATTTTCTTCTGGTTGATGTATTGTGCTCCATTGAGCGAGTCATCCCAAAGATATGAGATGCGGTTATCCACAAAGTTGTGAAAGACGGATGCCGTAATGCTCTGACTGCCCTTTGTCCATTCTCCTGAAAGGCTCAGGTTGTGGCTTGTTTCGGATTTAAGATTTGGGTTGCCATATATCATGAATATGCCGGCCATGTCAAAGTTCATGTACAGTTCCTTAAGGTTTGGAGCTCTGAATCCGGCGGCATAATTGAGTCTGACGCTGAGATTCCGTTCTCGCCACAGCACGCTCATTTTGGGCGAGACACTGCTGGACTTGGATGCCGAGAACCAGTCGTAGCGAACTCCCGGCACAAGCCATAGCCGCTCGATTGGCTGCCAGTCCCACTGAAGATAGGCATCAAGATTGGTCTGCGAATGAGATGCACCTCCAAATTCATACGACATCAGATAGTCATCGAGCCAGTCGCCCCCGGCGGTGATGGTGCCGATATGGTCAAACTCGTGGGAATATTGTGCATGTATCGTGTTTTGCCTGTTGCGATAATCGCGAATCTCCGTTTTTGAAGATGGAGAGAAGTCATACTTGTCGTATGAATCTATTGAATACCTGAGGCTCAGGTCGCGCCACCGACCTGATATTCCTGCCGATATATCGCTATATCGGTCGTAGTTGTCGAAAGAGCTTTCCCTCTGCCGCCTGTAATATGATCCCCTCACTGCGACTGATGCCTCAGAGTTGAAAGTATATACCGCTTTCTCACGTATGCTCCAGCTGTGCGTGGCATATATTTTGTTGATATTTCCGCTGTGTGGCAATTTTATCTCCGCCTGAGAGTCATATACAGCATCGAGAGAGTTGGCAAACTTGCCGTTGCTGAATGTGGCGAGTGCGCCATAGCGTTGCATGCGATGACTTCCCTGCCAACCGGTGAGTGCGAGATGTGTGCCTTCTTTTGGCTTGGCAGATATTATGTTGACAACCCCACCGGTGGCATTCGATCCATAAAGCGTGGAGGCGGCGCCTTTCACAATCTCTATCCTGTCTGCATTGTTGAGATTAAGGCGTGAATAGTCCGGATTGTCAAGGGTCTCTCCTGCAATTCTTTCTCCATCCACAAGAAAGAGAATACCCCCACCCCCAAATCCGGTGAAGTTTATTTGCGGATTCTGAGCCATGCCGAGGGAGAATTCCACTCCGGGAAGTTTCTGCTGCAAAAGTCCGCTGATGTCTGTCTGCCCGCTGAGATTGATATCGTTCTGCGTAAGCACCCTTGTCAATACCGGAGTGTCCTTCAACAGTTTGGGAGTACGCGTGGCCGTCACCACCACAGTCTCGAGGGTATCTGCAGACATTAAGCGGTCGGGGGTGGCTTGAATAAGGCCACTCCCAACCGCCAGTGCTGTTATTAATCCGAATATCCTCAAATGATTATCAAAGTTGTTACCGAAACATCGGTGAAACAATGACAATATCCATTACGTCTTTATTTCCGTTTGCCTGTGAAGTTGAAATTGATAGGCATCGGCATCTTGCCCGGTGTCACCTGATATGTGAGGTTGACATCCGATCCGGTCACTGTTCCATAGATGCTGCCTACGTAAGTGACACCATCCACTGTGACCACGAAGTCATCTTCTTCCAAGATATATTTGTCGGCAAGATGTCCGGTTCTATCCACATCCACGTCTCTTATCACCAGTTCGGGGATGGTCTCGACACGGGGCATATTTTCTGTGGAATAGCTACAACCGGGAATCACAACCGTCACTTCATCGTCCTCACCCTGCTCCCTCATGATGCTAAGGTCGTAGGTGCCATCGATGATGCAGTCGATGGCATTTCCCATCGGGGGCACCACCTTTGCTGTGATTCCTCCGTTGTATATTCCTATTATATCCGAAATATTACCGCCATTGGGCTTGTCGTCATCATCGTCATCGCAGCTTGTCATGACACACGCGCCGCTTAAAATAAGAGCTAATGCCACCACTGCATTCCATATCTTTTTCATAATATATCTGCCTTAAAAGTTAAAACTAACGTCCCACCTGAATGAGTTCTACTTCAAATATGAGATCCGAGTTTGGACCGATCGGTCCTCCCGGTGTGCCCATCTCCCCGTATGCAAGGTCGCTTGGGATGTAGAACACTGTTTTTCCACCTTCCTTCATAAGCTGCAGACCTTCGGTCCAGCCTTTGATCACTGCCTGAAGGGGGAACGCTGTAGGTTCGCCACGCTCCACAGATGAATCAAACACTGTGCCGTCGAGCAGTCGCCCGGTATAGTGCACGGTCACGAAATCGGTTGCCGACGGGGTGTTGCCCGTACCTTCCACTACTGTGACATATCTGAGGCCGCTGGGCGTGGTGGAGTATTGTCCACCACCCTGGAAATAGGCTGCATCGTAAGCCGCCATATTGCCGGTGCTGTCCTGAGCCGCCACAACTTCGGCCACCATTTCATCCATAGCCACCGTGTCATTGCTCGTCGGCTTTTGTTTGCCACATGATATCACGCATGCTGCAGCCAAAACCACTCCTAAAGCGGCTGCCGCCGGTTTAAATCTCTTGTTCATTATTGTCAACTGTTATTTTTTCACTACCTTGATAAGTTCCACATCAAAGATAAGAGTGGAGTGTGGGGGAATTGCATTTGGCACACCCTGAGCGCCGTAGGCGAGGTCGCTTGGTATGAAGAAGGTATATTTCGCTCCCTCTTTCATTAGCTGCACGCCTTCGGTCCAACCCGGTATGACGCGGTTGAGAGGGAATGTGGCGGGTTCGCCTCTGCTCACTGAGGAGTCGAACACGGTGCCGTCAAGCAATCTGCCTGTATAATGCACTGTCACTTCATCGGTCGCTGTCGGCTGTGCGCCGGTGCCTTCCTTTTCCACTACATATTGAAGTCCGCTCGCGGTCTCTTTCACGCCTTCGCGTATCTTGTTTTCTACGAGGAATTTTGATCCGGCTTCTTTTGCCACTGCCTCGGCCTTTTTCTGAAGGTCCATAAGGTATTCATTGATTATCTTCTGGCATTCTTCTTCGGGCATCTCGAGATCGCCGCCGTCAAAGGCTGATTTGATTCCCTTGCAGAATGTCGCTGAATCCAGTTCCTTCACGCCCATGGCCTTGAGCTGCTTACCCATAAGCACGCCCCAGGCATAACTTAATTTATCCATAATTATATTGTCTGTTTTCTATATATGTAATTATAGGAACCGCCATATAGCGCTTCCAAAATATAAAACGCATAACATAGCTTTTTAGTTCTCAAACAAATCTTTTTATGCTCTCTCATGAGAATTTTTGTCAAATCATTTGGAAAGTTAGGATTTTCTGATTAACTTTGCAGTCGCAAAACACAAATTGCGGGGTCCGGTAGCTCAGCTGGATAGAGCAACAGCCTTCTAAGCTGTGGGTCTTGGGTTCGAATCCCAACCGGATCACAGAAAAATTTGGCACAATGCCGCAAATCGCTGAAGCTAACGCAGTTTCAGCGATTTTTGTAATTTCCCGCGTATGAACAAGAAAGCAAAGTGTGTAGCGAGATTGAGAGAAAAATCAAGGACGTTTGAACGAAGAAACCAAAACTTTTAGCCAATACGTTGCCTATATTGAATAAAAAATATACTATTTTGTTCAATACAATGATTTAATTGAACAAAAAGTGTTATATTTGCAGTCTAAAAAGACAGCAATGAAAAATATTATATTCAATCAAAAGACAGAACGCGATGAGCTAATGACTCGTCCGTACCAGCATCGGCAAACCAAGCATGATGTTGATTCGCTTCTCGCCAATCCGCTGATTAAGCTGATTACCGGCCCAAGGCGTGTCGGTAAATCCGTGTTCGCATTACTTATGTTGCAGGGAAAGAACTTTGCCTATCTGAATTTCGATGATACACAACTTTTAGAAAATTGGAATGAAGATTTGGTAATTTCGGCTCTTGATGACATATACCACGGCTACGATTATCTTCTTCTTGATGAGGTACAGAATCTGCCAAGTTGGGATATGTGGGTTAGCAAGTTGTATCGTCGCGGTAAGAACTTGGTTATTACCGGAAGTAATGCAAAACTTCTGAGCAGTGAAATGGCGACATCGCTGACCGGACGCTATCTGAAAATAGACATGCTCCCTTTCAGCCTTGATGAAACAATGAGTTGGAATAACATCGACATCCACGCACCGCGAGAGGAACAGATTGCCAAAGCCACCGTGCTTGTCGATGATTATATGCGAAATGGTGGCTATCCCGAAACTATCAAGGCGAGAGCCATCACAAAGAACTATCTGTCAACCCTGTTTGACTCCATACTGCTTAAAGATGTTGCGAAGCGTCATAATGTCAGGAACACAACCGACTTATATAACCTTGCCACATACCTTCTCTCTAATTTTTGCAATCCGATTTCCTCAAACGAGCTTGCAGCGGAGCTGGGCTTGTCAAGTGTAGCAACCACTAAGAAATTCTGTGACTACCTTGCTGAACCATATCTGTTCTATTATCTGCCACGCTTCAACAACAAACTGAAACTTATGAAGAAGGCTCCGCGAAAGGTCTATGTGGTGGATAATGGATTTGTGCAAAGCACCGCCTTCAATCTCAGCGAGAACCTCGGACGGCTGTTGGAAAATCAGGTATTTGTGGAACTTCTGCGTCGAGGCTACGAACCCGGCAACACATTGTTCTACTACCGCACCCGCAATGACAAGGAAATTGACTTCGTAACTCGTCGAGGCACAAAGGTAGAGCAACTGATTCAAGTCTGCTACGACATGACCTCCGATAAAACCCGGAAGCGCGAACTTGACGCCATCGTCGAAGCCGCCGAAGAACTCCACTGCGACAACCTCCTCGTCATCACCAACGATTTAGAAGAAATGATTACATGGAGAAATAGCAACATCAGAATAGTTTCCATCAATCAATTCTAGTCCATCTATTTATATCACAATAAAATTACGATTATGAGTGGTTTTTCATGTGAACTCCCAGAAGAAAACGGATTTTTTGATGCTGTATTAACGGTATTGAAATTGGATTCAAAGTACAATAATAACAACTATTATAACATCCTAAAAAAACGGTTATTGTGAGATATCCGCAACAAGCTCCTATTCTCAAAAAAGATGGGATGCGATGTATTCCATTGTGAATTTTTATATTCCTCAAGATAAGTTTGGTTATTGTGCCTCCATTTTAGATGACATAAAAACAACACTTCGAAAAATTTGTGCTGTTGTTATGCCCCCAAATGCAGGATACGATGTAATGTTAGAGTCAAATCTCTACTATCCATTGACTTATAAATTTAATTGTTGATAAATTGCCAAATCAGAAAGTTGAGTTGTTTATTTGCTTGTTCAACTCTTTCAAGTCGCTTATAATCTTTTCAAACGGAACAGACTCCCCATAAATCATTTCCTTCTGCATCGTTTCATAATCTTTCTTCCAAGCTGCATAAACTGATTCCGGGGGCAATATTGAGAGCGTTGACTTGTGGAGGGTGTTGTAGTCAAAACTCTTCAAGCCTATGAATGTCTTGCGATGCTCCATCACAGTCTCGTACAGTTCATTGTCGGCGAGTGCCTCAGCCGCAATTGAAGTCTGCATTATACGGTGAACATCGTAAAGATGCCGAGACATTCTGTCAACTCTTATCAGGCCGTCCCCTTTTGCAAATTCCTCATGGAGAAGAAATATTTTCTCCAGAAATGTACGTTTGGGAAGGACTGCCCTGACATTGAATCTTGGTTCTTGGAACTTCGCCTTTGGGGCAGCCTTATCTATTATGGCTTAAATTGATACCCCCGCTGTAAGCTCAGACATACACCTGCCACTGACTTCTATTTTTACCACCGGTGGGATATATGCGACGGCGTCAGTCACGGGCTTGTATTCCACCCAAATAATTTCAGGGTCTGTCGTGGTAATTGGCGTTATCTAGACTCGGATTTTGAATTGTTTCCCGTCAATCCCGTCCAGCAGCATCTGTTCTCGCAAATCAAATTGCAGACGCTCTCGAACAAAGCTACAGGCTGCTCGGCGCAGTTTGTCGCTAATCTGTGTCTTGCTCAGTTTCCCTTCAAATCCAAGGAACTCACGTGTGATTCCAATGTCTATGTCCTCACTCATACGCTCTATAAGCCCCCAGCATTTACTGAGGCTTGTACCTCCCTTGAAGGAGACATGTTGGGCGTATGACAATTCAAACAATGCCCGAAGAACCGCAGTCACCCACCAGTCCTTCTCTATTATTGCAGACTTCAAACCGACTACTGTCTGCATGTTGTCAAGCAGAGCCTTGCGCTCTTCCTCAGGAATGTCTATAAACTTCATCGTATCTCCTTCAATAATTTTTGCACCCAAGCTGGAGCAAGGACAACGTCGTGATTAAACTCCATATCTCCAACTTCTTTGAGTCGGTCTGCAATTTTAGACATTTCTTGCTCGGAAACCTTACCATTGCCAATCTCACGCAGGGCAGCGACAATAAGCTGCATCAGCTCGTTATTATAAGCAAAACGTTTCATCTCGCTGCTCCTTTTGAACAATATCCCACGACCATTGCCGATGTTGATTCTGCGTGGAGACCCATCGGTATAATAAACCACATTGGTCTGTAACTGCGTGGAAAGTCCAAGTATATTTAAGGCGTATGCCCCGGTAGGAGCTATCCTGCTTTTATCGCGGCTGGATATAGCTTTTGCTATCTCGTCAATTGATGGCATAAGTTGCCCCATGCCATATTTTTCATCAATTTTGGGATAGCAATATATTCCTTGCGCCACTCTTGCAATCAGACCTTCATTACATATGCGCATCAATGCCGCGCCTACAAGCTTTACACCGCCCACAAACGAAAAGTCATCCGGGAAGAAGATGCTTCCTCTCGGACAATTCAATATCATGTTCCGTATTTTTTCTGTTCCGCTCATCTTATATGTGAAATATGCAGCAAATTTAGTGTAAATTTTCTACATATACAAATTTTTGTAGAGATTTTAAATGAGGATCGCAACCTCAAGCCCCGCAGCAATGACGGTTGTCTAATTTTTAAGAATTTTTACATCCTTGATAATTTGGCAGTTCCGATAAGATTTTGTAACTTTGCATTGTCAGTCTTGGCAGACTGATGAAAAACATTGAAGTGAAATAATGATGGAGACTAAACCATTACATAAGCATCACGGGATGCCGGCAAAGATGAAACGGATTCTCAACATTGACAATGTCTCCGTTTTGGTATTCGCAGTCTTTGCATACATCATGCTCGCCATGCGCAATGGGAGCATGTTGAGGTGGTATGACGAGATGTCACTGTTTGAGCCAACCGGAAATTTCTTCCGGGAATTCATAAATTATCCCGGAGGTATGCTCAGATACTGCGGCGCATGGCTCACCCAGTTCATGTATTTCCCGCAATTGGGAAGCATCCTGCTGATTGCCTTATGGCTTCTTATGTCCCGGCTGACTTCGAAAGGCTTCAGGCTACCGAAAAATTCAATGCCGCTAAGCCTTGTCATTCCGCTTTCGATGCTGGTATCGATAGTGCAACTCGACGAGGCATGGCTCACTCTCAAAACACCCGGATATATCTATTCCAACACACTCGGATATATATGCACGATGGCCATGATATGGCTTTTCAGGAAATTTCAGAATACCAAGGTGTTTCCGCTTGTCCTTCCGGCTTTGTTTACCCTATTGTATTTTCTGTTGGGATTTTACGGACTGCTTGCATCGGCAATATGCCTTATATTTCTCACTGCTGATGCCTTAATGGAAAGAGACTGTAAAAAGATTGCTGCAGCTTTGCTGACAATAGTATTGCTGGTGGCAACTCCCGAACTCTACTATAGGTATTGGGATGGAAACACGGTTGACAACGACTATCTGATACTAAAGGGATTGCCGGAATTGCTGATGGAGTCGTTCGACCTGTATCTGTGGATGCCTTTTGTGGCGGCTACAAGTTGGCTGTTTGTTCTCGGCATTTGTGCGGCAGTGCGGAGACCGTGGATGCCAAAGCCGGCAAAGTGGATGGGAATCCTTTTTATGCTATTGTCAATGGCATGGGTGGTGAAGGCCGACTACAAGAGTGAGCAATTCAGGGCATCGGTGCTGATGACGCGACTTATGGAAAACCACAATTGGCAGGGTATCAACAACATGATGACACGCTTGAGAGAAGCGCCCAACTATACCATGCTCTTTATCAACAATCTTGCGAGCGCCGGCAGAGGCATGGAGATGACAGCATTGCCACAATTCAATCCGGCTCCGGCCGACGGCAGACACAACGAGGACTTCACAATGTCGGTGTTTGCCAAAGTACCGGTGTATTACTACATGGGGGAGACAAACCAGTCTTACCGATGGTGTATGGAGCACACGGTGCAGTATGGCAAACGGGTGTTTTTTCTCAAATATATGGTTAAGAACTCGCTGGTGAATGGAGAGATAGAGCTTGCAAGGAAATACAACGACATTTTGCTCCACACGATGTTTCATCGAGGCTGGGCGGAGAGGATGCAGCGGTTTATCGACAATCCGGCTTTAATCGACACCGATGAGGAGTTTGCGGCGATAAAGAAAAACATGGCTCCGCATCTCACGACGAAGGGCCATTCCTAATTAACACAAAATAAATGTGCATTTTATCTTCTGCAATGGATGGGGGTGATTTTGACCTCAGACGCGAATCCGGCATACGCCGGTTGAGGCGCGGATTTGACGCGGATTTCTTATATTTCAATGCTTCGGCATGGCAATGCAAAGTTGTCAATGGCTAACTATGTTTTCTACTAATATATGTATGATATCAATATCATATTACCACGCAAAGGCGCAGAGAGGCTGAAAAATCGGATAGTTTTCTTTCGACCACAGAACCATAGTAACCATAGGACGGATGGAGCGAGCGATATTGCCAAATTTGGTGGAGAACTATGATTTTGCTGTTTTAAATTTGGTGGAAAACCGGTATTTCGTCGATTTAAATTTGGTGGAAAGCAATAAATTTATTAATTTTGCACAGACAATCATAAAGTTAATCATCCAATGGCAAAAAGAATCTTCAAAAGAAAGATATATGACAGGATTTTAAGGTGGAAAAACGAGCGTAACGGTTCCACCGCTCTTCTTATAAAAGGAGCAAGACGTGTGGGGAAATCTACTATTGCAGAGGAATTTGCAAAACGAGAATATGAATCCTATATCGCCATAGATTTTGCCAAAGCACCTGTGGCTGTAAGAAATCTATTTGAAGATCTTGATAATCTCGACTTTATTTTTCTAACTTTGCAGTCTCACTATCGTGTGACATTGCATAAAAGAAAGTCGGTCATCATATTCGACGAGGTTCAGTTGTGTCCAAAAGCACGTCAGGCGATAAAATACCTCGTTGCAGACGGACGGTATGATTATATTGAGACCGGATCACTATTGTCTATCAGGAAAAACACGGAGGGTATTCTCATTCCAAGCGAGGAAACCAGGATCACCATGTTCCCAATGGATTATGAGGAATTCCTATGGGCCGTCGGAGATGCAAACACATTCGAACTGATAAGATATTCTTTTAGTCACAGGAAACCATTGGGAGATGCAATGCATCGCCAGTTGATGCGTCAATTCAGGCTATATATGCTTGTAGGAGGAATGCCCCAGGCAGTCAACAGGTATCTCGATTCCAACAACCTTGCAGCTACAGATGAAACCAAACGGGAAATACTTGAACTTTATATTGATGACCTACGGCGAATCGACACATCAGGGAAAGCTGCCTTACTTTTTGAGTCTGTGCCGGGACAACTTGCCAAAAGCAAATTGAAATTTGAGCCGTGGAGCATAGTGCGAAATTTGGAAGTTGATAAAATCGCTGATATATGGAAAGACCTTGAAGACTCACTGACTGTAAATTTCGCTTACCGGACCACAGATCCCAATGTCGGACTTGGACTTCACAAGGATCTCGATGCATTCAGAATATATCTCTGCGATTCCGGACTGTTTGTGACATTGGCTTTCTGGGATAAGGATGCGACAGAGAACACGCTTTATCAACGTCTTCTGTCTGATAAGTTGTCTGCCGATTTAGGTTATGTGTATGAGAACGTTGTCGCTCAAATGTTGCGGAGTGCCGGGCACACCTTATATTTCTTTACCTTTCCTGCAGACAAGGAGAGGAAGAAGTATTATGAAATTGATTTTCTGACAACATCGGGAAATAAGATTAATCCCATTGAAGTTAAGTCATCGGGATATATGACACATAAGTCGTTAGATGTATTCTGCGAACGGTATTCGGCAAGAATCAATGATCCGGTGATGATATACACAAAAGATCTCAGGTGGGAAAATGGGATGCTATATCTGCCGGCTTACATGACTCCATTGCTATGAATTATTCTTCCCCCTCCGTTACCATCCGCTTGGTGTTTCAACACCTTGCATCTTCAGATGCAAGGGTGCCGGAAGAAAAAAGGTAAGTGTTCATTCGGGCTGGGCAATGGCTGAAGCCATTGGGAAAAACGCCAAGCGGATGGGGACGGATGGAGCGGGTGGTAACGGATTTTTTGTTGCCGGAGAAGATTTTTTGTTAAAAATGAGGGGGAAATTTGGTGGAATGGTAGAAAAGTTGTAACTTTGTCGATGCAGACCGTCATGGAAGCCCCGGTCCGGGGTTTGTGTGGTGGGATGCAAAAATCAAACTTCGCAAAGCGGAATTTGAAGTTTATAAGTTTAAGAGTTTATAAGTTTAGTTATCCGACAGCACTCAATCATCAGACCTACCGACAAAATAAACCTATAAACCCATAAACCAATAAACCTTAATTTTCGCCACAGCGAAAATTAAATTTTTATGAAAGCGTTTATCCGCGCTGATTCTTGACCACTTGGAATTCTCGCAAAATTTCATATTCATGTCAAGGATTGAGCAACGGTAGATGTCCGTGGTATGTAAATGTCATGCATTCGGAACCGTATTTCGTGAGAAATATTTCCGGACGCACTTTTACATATAATTGCGTGGGCTTCTGCGTTGCCGTCCGACATGAATAGGGCAATGCGAGAAGCCTCAAGTGGTAGGATGGCAACAGAAACAGATCCTACGCTTTTTTCATTTCCATATTGCCTTATTAGGCTATATGGAAGGGTTAAGAGGTTATTGGGTTAAAGGGTTATGTTAAGACTCCGTGATGTTGCATTGGTCAGGATAATGCAATCTGAGACAAACAAACTCAACTTTCAAATATGGCAATTTGTCAAAAATTAAATTTATAAGGCAATGGATAGTAGAGATTTGACTCCAACGCGAATCCGGCATGCGCCGGTTAGGGCGCAGAGGAACGCGGATTTTTTATATTTCAATGCTTTGGCAGGTCAATGCAGATCAATTTCGCCCAGCGAAATTCGGATGTGAGCCGATGGATGCGGAATCTGCTATGGCAATATTACGGAAGTCAGCGATCCGTATCCATCGGCTTCAATCTGCTATTTTGCGAAAGCAAAATGATCAACATTGCATAAGATATTGAATTAAAGATAAATCCGCGTTCCTCCGCGCAAAAACCCGGCGAAGCCGGATCTGCGTTTGAGGTCGAATCTTTTCTATCCATTACAGTGAATAGATTTAAAACCGAAACTTGAATTAACAAACATAACAACAATAACTTACAACTTTTAATTTATGAAACTAATTCTACGCCAAACTGTAGAGAGGCTTCGCCACATCGCGATGCTTCTCGTGTTTCTTTTGTGTGCCATCGGCAATGCCAACGCCCTCACCTCCGACGAAATAAACGCCGCCATACTCTCTTCCGAATCCACTATTACTCCGACATGGACAAATGACGCTTCCTCTCCTTGGATACTTAATAGTAATAAAGAGTATATAAGGACTCCTATTATATCTGAAAACTATACCTCCACCACCTTAAAGATGAATTTGTATTGTGAATATGATGTAGAATTAATTTTTGATTCATTTATCGATTCACAGGGTGCCTGGGATAAGATACCTTTTAAAATCAAAATTGATGGAAAAGAAAGATTTGGATCCGTGTACAGTAGTAGAACTAAAAATCATTCAGTATTATCCAATGGGAATCACTCTATTGAATTTGTTGTAGATAAAATTAATCCATATTATGTATGCATAGACAATATTGTAATTAAACCGTATATTCCTATTGAAACAGTATGTGTAAAAGAAGGATCATTACCTCTTAAATTCAAAAATGACGATCTTTATTCTTGGAGTATAGAAGACGGATACATTCAATCTACAGATAATGATGTATTTTATTCATCATCTAAAGTTTCAACTACATTTACTATAGATAAGCCATCGCTTTTCTCTTTTGAATATCTAAACGGACAATCTTTTTATGAGACATGTGTTACTCGAGTTTATATAGATGGATTAACATATGTTGAATCTGAATCTACTTCATGGACTCAAAAATCGTTAGTGTTATATCCTGGAACTCACACAGTGGAATTTGAAAATAGTCATAATTACAGTATTTATACTGCAGTACAAAATAACTTCACGACAAAAATTCGTAATGTTTCTTTGACACAAAATTGGATAGAGACAAATTTATCCAACCCTGGAGAACTTGGTGAAAAATTATTTCAAGCGTTAGGAAATGGTTATATCCAAGATGCAGAAATGATCAAAATCAATGGTTCAATCAATTCTGATGATTGGAATACAATATCTAAGCTCATCAATATCAGGGCTATTGATTTCTCTAACACCAATATCACATCTATCCCTGAAAATGCATTCCGTAATCAAAGTTGCCTTAGTACTATTATGATGCCAAATACACTTAAGGAAATTGGGAAAGAAGCTTTCGTTGGAACGGACTTCTATCAAGTGTCAATACCCAGTTCCGTTGAAAAAATAGCTGCGAAAGCATGGTACAGCACACCGCTAACCCATATAAAATTTGAAGACAATTCAAATCTTACACATATAGGATATGCGGCATTTCAAGAAACTGATTTAATAGAGTTTGATATGCCAAATTCGGTCACTCACTTTAGTAGGTACAATTATGAAGATACCTATTATAATAATAGCACCAACTCTAATTATGGATGGAATATTTTTGAAAATTGTTATAATCTTAAGAAACTTCATTTATCTGAAGGACTAACAGTTGTACCATTTTCCATGGCATATGGTTGTTCTTCTCTTGAAGACGTAAATATACCTAAAAATTCTACAATAATAGAAGAACGTGCTTTCTATAATACCAAATCCCTTAAATCTATAGAATTACCGGAATCACTATATTCCATTAACTTAGGTTCTTTTCGCAATTCAGGGATAGAATCCTTGATGATTCCAAAGAATGTTGCATCTATAGGACAATATGCTTTTGCCGATTGTGAGAACCTTAAAAATATAGTCCTGAATTCTCATTGCCACGACATGGATTACACTTTGTCAAATTGCACATCTTTAGAATCTGTAGAATTACCTTGTGCTACGCCACCTTCTATTACCAATGATCCATTCTCAGGTCTTACAAAATCGAATATAAAACTTATTATACCGGATTTTGCAAAAGTCGCATATGGCATTGATAATTATTGGTGTAATTTCACAAATCAGTCAGTTGGCGATGAAGCCTCAAAGCAGGATTATTGGGCAATCAGAGGAAACCTGACACTTGACAAGGATAAAAAGATGCAAGGCACTCCTTCCGTAGAAATTTTCACCGGTGGTTCCTTGACATTGGATACTGATTTGAATCAAAGTTTTAATGACTTTACCTACTATACAAAAGAGACAAAACCAGCAACCTTCCTTAACAAAAGCAGCAGCATCACAGCCAATAGCCTCACTACAAGATACTATGTGGAGACTGCCGACAAATGGTTCTTCTTCTCGCCGGTGTGCGATGTGAACATGAGCGATGTGACTTATCCCAATTCCGAATCATGGATAATCCGCTACTATGACGGCGAACGCCGTGGCACACAGAACACAAACTCCGGCAACTGGAAGAATGTGCCGTCCGACGGTGTGCTCCGCAGAGGCCAGGGCTACATCATACAGGCCAAGGCTACAGGTTGGCTCAACATGCCGGTGACCAAGGAAAACCAAAACATCTTCTTCGACCAAAAGGAACTGACAATGTCGCTCGCCAACAATCCCTCAGAAAGCGAGGTGAACGCCGGCTGGAATTTTGTCAGCAACCCATATCCGTGCTACTATGACGTTTATTTCATGAACATGCAGGCACCAATCACAGTGTGGACTGGCTCGACTTATCGCGCATACGCATTGAACGAGGGTGACAACGGCGACGACACCTACGTGCTTCGCCCCATGCAGCCTTTCTTTGTGCAGAAATCCTCAGCCGACCTTACCGCCGTAATGCCTTTGGTGGGCCGCCAGGTGAACACCACAATCAACCACAGCCGCGCTCCGAAACCAAACACCACCGAAGCCAATCCTCTTCGCAACCTCCTCAACCTCGAGCTTATAAAGAATGGCAGCGATGAGGCAGACGACTACACACGAGTTGTCATCAACGAACAAGCTTCGATGGACTACGAGAGAGCGTGCGATGCCTCCAAGTTTATGAGCATGGATGCCACTGTGGCCCAGTTCTTCACCCTCGGTGAAGATGAGACACCGATGGCCATCAACGAGCGTCCGTACGACAATGGCAATGTGGCACTCGGTGTGTATTTCCCCGAAGCCGGCGAGACATTTACCATCACCGCCACACGCAGCGACCGCCAGACATGGATTTATGATGCGGAGACCGGTATCGAACAGGATCTGACAGAAGGCGACTATACCTTCATGGTCAACAAGACAGGTTATGACTACAACCGTTTCTCAATACGTTTCTCACCGGTGACCAACGCCGTGGAAAAGACTGAGAATGTCAAGGTGAAGGTCAATGCCGGTGCAGGATACATTTCCGTTGTGGCCTCCGAGGATGCCAATGTTTCGGTGTATGGCACTGATGGACGTGTTGTGGCAAGTTGCATGGGTTCAAACAACTTCACTGTACCCGCAGGTGTATATGTAATCCGGGTTGACGGCCAGACCTTCAAGACAATAGTTAAGTAACTTATAATACCGATGAACTTGACTCGCGTTCTGTGCGAGTTCTGGTTTCCGTAAGGAAACAGCGGTCTGTGAAAAAAGTTTTGTGAAAATTCTGTGAAAACAGTTCCGTGATGGTTCCGTGAATAAAATTTTAATTCAGCTTTCTCATGCGAAAGCAGTAGTTAAATTTTAACCGATGAGCCTTAACAATTGAAATGAAGAATATGAGATTATTGAAAATATTGCTGCAGGTCATGATGTTCCTTACGGGGAGCGTCATGGCGCTGGCAGACTATAACCCGTCAAACCCCGCGGAACCCGGCACCCCGAAAGTTCCCCATACGCTCACGCTCACGCTCAGCACCCCCGGCGTAGCGACGCTGTATGGTGCCGGAACCTATACGGAAGGCACGCGGCAAAGGGTTTATATAGCCAACATCAAGACATACTACACGTTTGTCAACTGGACAGACCAGGATGGCGAGGTTGTATCGACAAGCAGCGACTTCTACTATGTGATGCCCGATAAAAAGGTGACATTAACAGCCAACTTCACCTACAACTTCACCTACAACCCTTCCAATCCGGCTGAGCCCGGAACACCCCACGTGCCGAGAAAACTGACGCTGACCTCGAGCCATCCCGGCGCGGCCACGCTTTATGGAGCCGGCACCTACAACGAGGGCTCAAGCCAAAGGGTATATCTGACTAACGTGCAGAACTATTACACGTTTGTCAACTGGACCGACGATGAGGGAAAGGTGGTATCGACTTCCAGGGACTTCCAGTATGTGATGCCCGACAGGAATGTCACACTTACCGCCAACTTCACATACGATTATATTTATAATCCCGCCAACCCCGCAGAACCCGGCACACCCCAGGTGCCAAGAAAGCTGACGCTGACCTCGAATTATCCCGGGGCGGCGACGCTTTACGGAGCCGGTACCTACAATGAGGGTACGACCCAGAGGGTGTATCTGAGCAATGTACAGAATTACTATACATTTGTAAACTGGACTAATGAAATCGACAGCGTGGTCTCCACAAGCCGCGACTTCCAATTTGTGATACCAGGCAGGAACGTAACACTCACCGCCAACTTCACATACGACTACGTATATGACCCGGCGAATCCGGCCGAACCCGGTCCGCCGGCACCGGCTGAGTCTGTGGCTGACAATATGGTTAACTTCCCGCGTTTCGGAATGTATGATGACACTCATGTCATGATACTTTGCGAGACACCGGGTTCCACCATCTACTATACCCTCGATGGCACAGACCCCACCAACCAAAGTTCCGTCTATACAGCCCCGATATATGTAAGCGGGAATATACTGGTCAAGGCGGTTGCCACGAAAGAGGGTATGGAGAATTCTCCGATAAGGAGTTACCAAGTGACGACTTACAAGACCGCAGCCCCGAAGTTTACTTTTGCAAATAAAAAGATTGAGATTTCGAGCGACACGGAGGGTGCCGTCATAAGGTATTCCATCGGAACATCGGATCCGGACCAAAACAGCACTGTCTATACCACACCGATTACTCCCGAAGACAATTATCAGATCCGTGCTTACGCAAGCAAGGAGGGATTGTCTGACTCCAATATCACAACCTATCTGCATCGGATAGCCGACTACTCAATGGCTGCCCCGACCTTCTCACTTGACGATAGCGGCAAACTGGTGATCACTTCCGCTGTGGAAGGCGGCACGATTCGCTACACCACCGACGGCACTGACCCCACTTCTGGAAGTACCGCCTACACTGCACCGTTAGTTCTCAACGGCAACTGCACGGTCAAAGCCTTCACCACCCATGTCAACTATTATGATTCACCCATTAGTGAATATAAGGCGGAGGGGTTCAAGGTAGAGAGACCGACGTTCAGTTTTCTGAATCCGAAATTGTCATTTACAACTGCAACTCAAGAGGCACAAATCAGATACACAATGGACGGCAGCATACCGAATGAGGAATCAACTCTATATACCGACACGCTGCGGCTGAGGGAGGACTGTCATGTAGTGGCACGCGGTTTTAAGAGCAACTACGAACCCTCCGACACTATCTCATTCAGGTATGTCTATAAGAATTATCAGTTGTCAACCCCCACTGCATCAATTGCCAACAGGAAACTTGTGTTGAAATGCAGCGACCCGCAGGCAAAGATTCGTTATTCGATGAATTCACAGGTCTCAGTGGCTGATTTTGTTCAGTATAATGACTCGGTGGTACTTTCAAATGACTGCACCATCCGTTTTTACGCCACTCGCGAGAATTACAATGATTCTCCGATGGACAGCATTATATTCAAGAAGTCGGAGCATCAGGTTGCTAAACCTTTAATCAGTTATACTCCTGATACTAAGACAGTAAGCATAACCACCGACACGAATAATGCCCAGATTCGCTATACCACCGACGGCACAGTGCCTACAGCAACCACCGGGAATGTCTATACAGGGCCGTTCACTGTGGAGGGCAACTTGACAATCACTGCAGTGGCATTCCGTAGCGACCTGTTCGACTCGGAGCCGGAGAAACTTGTCATCGACTCGCAGAAAGTGCCGACACCTACTGCATCGTTTGCCAACAGACAGTTGACCCTCCGTTGTGCCGATGAAGCAGCCCTGATTCATTACACCACGGATGCCAATGCTGCAAAAGGTGCTTTCAACGTCTATGAAGGTCCACTTGCTTTGATATCAAATTGCACCGTTAGGTTCTATGCCACACGTGACAGGTTCAACGACTCGGATATAGATAAATTTGAGTTTGTTAAATCGGATCATCAGGTTGCAAAACCTGCATTCGGTTACAACTCGAATACAAAGACCATGACCATAACCACTGCAACGACCGATGCCCAGATCCGCTACACAACCGACGGCTCTATACCAACGGCTACAACCGGAACCCTATATAGCAGTCCGTTTGCAGTGGAGGGCAACTTGACAATCACAGCAGTGGCATTCCGCAACGACCTGTTTGACTCAGAACCGAATGAATATGTAATTGACAGTCAGAAAGTGCCAACACCAACTAAGTCTTTTGCCAACAGACAATTGACTCTTAATTGTGAAGACGACAAAGCAGAGATTCGTTACTCCACGGAAGACAATGCCGCGAAGGATGAATTCAACGTCTATAAGAGCCCTATTAACATGACAGAGGATTGCAACGTGAGATTCTATGCCAAACGAGAGCTATTCAACGACTCAGACATGGATAGTTTTGAATTCAATAAATCCGAGCATCAGGAAGCCACCCCTAAATTGTCGAAAGGTTACAGAAACAGGACAATCACAGTGGAAGCACCGGATTGTCTCGTCGAGCTGACAATCAATGGAATTCGAACGAAACATCAGACCCCGGCCACGATAGACGTCACACCCGACATGGAAAGCATCAGAGTGGTGGCTCTTGCCCGGAATGCCGACAGATACGACTCCGAGCCGGTAGAGGAAAAGTTAGTGTTCCACCTGCCTCCGGCAGTCAGCTACGACGGACACACCATATCAGTCAGCGTAGCCGACAGCGATCCCGCCA
>JAMPAV010000001.1:898431-921427 GCA_023667055.1 Muribaculum sp.
CTTTTAAACTATTAAACTTCTAAACTTTAAGTGAGCTTGCGAAACTTAAATTATATTGAGTTTATACTTTTATTTTTATGGGTGCAAGTGATTTGAAAATTATAGATGAAGGAATTAGAGATTATAGCGAGATGCTTGCCAAGCAACGTGGGATTTTCCATACTATGGTGGATAGAAAAAATAGAGGATTGCCGATAGAAGAGGAGTATCTTATGTTGGTGGAGCATAATCCCGTGATAACACTTGGCAAACACGCAGATACAGGCAACGTGCTCTTCACTGAAGAAATGTTAAGAGAACGAGGGGTGGAAATTTTCCGTATCGAGCGTGGTGGGGATGTCACATATCATAGTCCCGGACAGTTGGTGGTTTACCCGATAATAGATCTGGAGAATCATCATCTTGGGGTAAAGGATTATGTCTATCTTCTGGAAGAGGCGGTGATACGTTGCATTGCAGAATATGGAGTGAAGGGAGAAAGAGTGTCGGGAGCAAGTGGAGTATGGATAGATGCCGGAACACCCGGCGAAAGAAAGATCTGTGCATTAGGGGTTAAATGCAGTCGCTTCATCACAATGCATGGACTTGCACTGAATGTCAACACGGACCTTTCCGGCTTCAGCCTGATTAACCCTTGCGGTTTCATCGGAAAAGGAGTCACATCTCTCGCCTTAGAACTCAGTCGGCCATGTGAGATGGATGCCGTAAAGGATACAATAATTAAAAATTTCAAAATCCTGCTGAATAAAAACAAATGCAAATAACAAATATCATGAAATGCGACAAAAATTTGCGTGAGCGAAATATTTTTTGTAATTTTGCATCGCATTTCTGGAAAAGATTATATTGTTTTTGCAGAAAGCAGTGAAAATTAACCAAATATAATAACAATACGTATGAATCGTTACGAAACCGTTTTCATTTTAACTCCCGTTTTGTCTGACGAACAGATGAAGGAAGCGGTAGAAAAATTCAAAGGCGTGCTGACCTCCAACGGAGCGACTATCGTCAATGAAGAGGAGTGGGGAATGCGCAAGCTCGCTTATCCCATCCAGAAGAAATCAACAGGCTTCTATTGCCTTCTCGAGTTTGAAGGTGCGCCGACATTGGTGAAACAACTCGAAGTCGCTTACCGTCGCGATGAGAAAGTGCTTCGTTTCCTCACATTCCGTCTCGACAAGTATGCAGCGGAATATGCTGAAAAGCGTCGCAATCTGAGAGCAAAGAAAGCAAGTGAAACAGTCGAGGTCGTAGTGGCTGAGGCAGAAAACAAGGAGGCATAATCATGGCAGCAAACAGCGAAATCCGTTATCTTACTCCTCTCACAGTAGATACCCGTAAGAAAAAATACTGCCGTTTCAAACGCAGCGGTATCAAATATATCGACTACAAGGATCCTGAATTCCTCAAGAAGTTCCTCAATGAGCAGGGCAAAATCCTTCCCCGCCGCATCACCGGCACTTCATTGAAATTCCAGCGCCGTGTGGCTCAGGCCGTTAAGCGTGCTCGCCATCTCGCGCTTCTTCCTTATGTGACTGACTTGATGAAATAATAACCATTTTTAAACGAAAGCTATAATGAAACTTATTCTTAAAGAAAACGTAGTCGAACTTGGCTACAAGGATGATGTAGTGGAAGTGAAGGATGGTTACGGACGCAACTATCTTATTCCGCAGGGAAAGGCAGTGATTGCTTCGGATGCTAACCTGAAAGAGCTTCAGGAGAACCTTCGCCAGCGTGCACATAAGATTGCGGCTATCCTTGCAGAGGCACAGAGTCAGGCTGATGCCATCAAGGATGTGAAGCTCGTGATTGAAGCAAAGACCGGTGCGAATGGTGTGATCTACGGTAGCGTAGGTGCAGCTCAGATTTCCGACGCGTTCAAGAAACTTGGTCATGAAGTTGACCGCAAGCTCATATCGCTCAAAAACCCAATCAAGGCTGTGGGCGAATACGTATGCACTGTCAAGTTCCACCGTGATGTCAACGCAGAAGTTGAGGTGTGTGTGGTAGCCGAGGCTGAGGAAGAGTAAATTCCACTTCCAGATAAAAAGAAAAATCTGCATTCTGAAAAGAGTGTGGATTTTTTTTGCGCATCTCGTTTTTTTTACTTATCTTTGTAAGTTAAGAGTGGGAAACACGTACCACGGATGCCTTATACTCTTTAAGTGATTGATTAATAATAAAATAAGAAATAGATATGATATTTAATGTGCATGGCAAGTCCCTTCAGCAGCAGATTTCTTCTGTCAGCAAGGTCGTTAACGCAAAGAATGCCCTTTCAATACTCGATAATTTCCTTCTTGAAGTGAAGGGTGATACCCTTTACATCACAGGATCTGACCAGGAGACAGTGATGACGGCAAAAATGGAGATTTCCAATCAAGATACCGACGGAAAGATCGCAATCAATGCAAAACGTCTGATTGATGTCGTAAAGGAGGTTTCAAGTTTCCCTCTCACATTTGATATCAACAAGGATACCGGAGTGGTTGACCTTCGTTTCCCCGGCGGACATTTTGAGTTCATGGGTATCGATGCTGCTGAATATCCTCAGAGTTTTGAGACTGACGAACTTTCTGTGGATATGATCATTCCCTCCGATGTCATCCAAAAAGGACTTGACTTTACACTCTTTGCCATAAGCACGGAGACAATTCGTCCGATGATGACCGGTGTATATTGGGATTTTCATGAGGATAATCTAACGTTTGTCGGAAGCGATACCCACAAACTTGTGCGCTATATCAACAGCAGCTATAAGCCCAACCGCGAGACGGCGTTTATCCTTCCGGGCAAACCCGCCGGAATCTTGCGCAGCCTTCTTGGAAAGGAGACGATAGATGTGCACATTCGCAAGGATGAAAAAAGCGCGATATTCACATTCGGCGACTTCAGATTGGGATGCAGATTTGTCAAAGGCAATTATCCCAACTACAACAGAGTTATACCGCAAGACAATCCTAATGAAGTGACAGTGGACAGGCAGGCTCTTCTCTCTTCAATCCGCCGAGTGTCGCTTTTTGCCAGCAAGGCTTCCAGCCTTGTCAAGATGAGCATGAGCGAGAATGAGATTCTGCTGCAGTCGCAGGATCTTGACTATAGCACCAAGGCTGATGAGCGGGTGGCTTGCTCCTACGAGGGAAACCCAATGTCGATAGGATTCAACGCTGTGTATATGATTGAGGTACTCAACAATCTACCAGGAGAGTCAATTGTCATAAAATTATCCGATCCCGGGCGTCCCGGCCTTTTCATGCCATTCGAACAAAAAGAGAATGAGGATGTGGTGATGCTTCAGATGCCGATGCAGGTCATTGAGTAGGGTTTAATGTTTAAGGTTTAATTTATCTGTAGGATTCAATATTACTGAGATGCAACTCAATCTTTCACGTCCGATAATATTTTTCGATCTGGAGACGACCGGTACAAGTGTCACCTCCGACAGAATTGTGGAAATATCTCTGATAAAGGTATATCCTGACGGACATACAGAAGAAAAAACACGACGTATAAATCCAGAGTGCCATATTCCGGAGGCAAGCACCGCCATACACCACATCACAGACGATGATGTGAGGGATGCTCCCACTTTCCGTCAGATTGCAAAGTCGCTTCATGACATGTTTGATGATTGCGATATCGCCGGGTTCAATTCCAACAAGTTTGACGTGCCATTGCTCATAGAGGAATTCGGCAGGGTAGGACTGCCTTTTGATGTGGCCGGCCGCAATTTCGTGGATGTCCAGGGTATATTTCACAAGATGGAGCAACGCACCCTTGTGGCAGCCTATCGTTTCTATTGCGGGAAGGACCTCAATGATGCCCACAGCGCCACGGCCGACACCCGGGCCACTTACGAGGTGCTCCTCAGCCAGCTCGATCGATATCCGGAACTTAAGAATGATGTCAAGTCTCTTGCAGATTTCTCAGGTGGCGGCAAGAATGTGGATCTCGCCGGCCGGATGATTTATGACGACAATCACGAGCCAATCTTCAATTTCGGTAAGAACAAAGGTAGAAAAGTGAGAGACATAGTGCGCCATGAGCCTGGCTTTATCCAATGGATTCTCCAAGGTGACTTCCCAAAGGAAACCAAGGACCAGTTGAGGAGACTTCAATACGAGTTTTCAAGAAAATAGCACGTCATGATTCAGACTCTAAAGGGAAAGCATATTGTGCTCGGCATTTCGGGAGGAATTGCCGCATACAAAAGCGCTTACCTGCTGCGGCTCTTCATCAAGGCAGGTGCTGAGGTGCAGGTCGTGATTACTCCAAACGGCAAGCAGTTCATCACTCCAGCCACTCTGGCCGCCCTGAGTGGCAAACCGGTGGTCTCGGAGTTTTTTGCGGCAAACACAGGCGAATGGCATTCTCACGTGGATCTTGGTATATGGTCGGATCTGATGGTGATAGCCCCGGCCACTGCTTCCACTATTGGCAAAATGGTCGCGGGAGTGGCCGACAACATGCTCATCACCACATATCTTTCCGCCAAGAGCCATGTGATGGTGGCCCCTGCCATGGATCTCGACATGTGGGCGCATCCATCCACACAGCGCAACATTGCCACGCTTCAAAAGGATGGAGTGGAGATTATCTTTCCCACATCCGGCGAACTGGCAAGTCATCTTATGGGCAAGGGACGTATGCAAGAGCCGGAGGAAATCCTCAGTCGGGTGGTTTCTTATTTTGCCTCAAGGGAAAGTCTGCGTGGAAAGAAGGTGCTGGTCACAGCAGGACCGACCTATGAGGACATAGACCCCGTGAGATTTATTGGCAACTATTCAAGCGGGAAAATGGGATTTGCCTTGGCTGAGGAGGCGGCGGCAAGAGGAGCTGAAGTGACACTCGTCACAGGTCCGGTGAGTCTGCACACGGGAAATCCCTCGATAAAAAGGATTGACGTGAGGTGTGCCCGTCAGATGCTGGCAGCAGCGGAATCCGCTTTCGACTGCTGCGATGTGGCAATCCTTTCGGCAGCGGTGGCAGATTATGCCCCGGAATCAAGTTCAGACAGCAAGATCAAGAGAGAGAAGACAGATGACTTGACTTTGCATTTGGTGAAAAATCCTGATATCGCTGCCACTCTTGGCGAAAAAAAGAAAGGTAAGTTGCTTGTGGGTTTTGCACTGGAGACGGATCATGAGCATGACAATGCCTTGCGGAAGATAAAAAACAAGAATCTTGACATGATAGTGCTCAATTCCTTGCGCAATCCATTGGCGGGATTCAATAAGAATACCAATCAGATCACAATTATCAAATCAGACGGCGACGAAAAAGAATATCCGGCAAAAAGCAAGCGAGAGGTGGCTTCGGATATACTGGATGCCATAATGGACATGATGAATAACAAGTAATGAGTAATAAGTAATGAGTAATAAGTAATGAGTAATAAGAATTGAGTGACAAGTGTTGAGTGACAAGTGTTGAGCTGTAGGTAATATAAGAAAATATAGACAATATAGATGAAGGGAATAGTAAGATATGGATTGGCATTGGTGTTGGCTTGTGTGCCGATGCTGATGGCTGCGCAGGAATTGAACTGCGCGGTGGAAGTCAACGCTCAAAAAATAGAAGGTGGAAGCAAGTCGGTTTTTCAGACTCTGCAGGAGGCGATGACTGAATATATGAACGAGACAAAATTCTCAAATGCCACCTTTGCCAACAACGAGAAAATTGATTGCCGGTTGTACTTGACCGTGGCTGAATACACCGATGACCGAATCACCGGAGACTTGCAGGTGCAATTGTCGCGCCCGGTGTATAACTCCACTTACACCTCCACTCTTTTCAACTTTAAAGATACAAGGGTAAGTTTTGAATACCGGGAGGGTGAACCTATAATCTTTAATGAAACCACAATTGAAAATAACCTTACTGCCATACTTAACTACTATGCCTATCTTTTCCTTGCACTCGATTTCGACAGTTTCTCGCCGATGGGCGGACAGCCGTTTTACGACAGGGCGGAATCAATAGTTCAGGCGGCCCAAAGTCTTGGAGAAATAGGATGGAAGGCTTTTGAGGATCCCAAGAACAGAAGCGGTGTCCTGACATCGTTTACTTCACCATCCACCTCGGCCATACGTCAACTTCTATATGACTATCATCGCAAAGGACTTGATGAAATGGTGACGGCCCCGGACAAAGGACGAGCCGTGATCACCGAATCGCTCAACGCCATTGAGACAATTTATAAGGCCGACCCAATGTCGGCTGTTCTTTCTATCTTTCGTGATTCAAAGATGGATGAGCTTGTCAATCTATACTCAAAGGCCCCACAGACAGAACGCGATGCGGTGTATAAATTGCTTCAACCTATTTACCCTGCTGAAAATGAACGGCTACAGCAGATAAAGAAAGGGGATGACGGCAATTGAGAATTGTAGATAATCCTAAATAACCAAAATCCGATAACCATTGAGTCGCACTACGATATGCTTAGACAATTATCAATTCATAATTACGCCCTGATCGACAGTCTTGACATAGAACTTGACGACGGACTGACAATACTGACAGGTGAGACCGGTGCCGGCAAATCAGTCATGATGGGGGCTATATCGCTGCTCATGGGAGAGAGGGCTGATTCCAAGGTGCTTGCCAACAGATCGGGCAAAGCTGTGGTGGAAGGCACTTTCGACAATGTGGCTGAGTCACTTAAGGATGTGTTCGCTATTAATGATCTTGACTGGAACGGCGGACAGATTATAGTGAGACGTGAGATATCAGCAAATGGCAGAAGCCGGGCTTTTATCAACGATACTCCTGTGACACTCCCTCTGCTTACAGAAATCGCGGGTGGGATGGTGGATATACATTCGCAACATGCCAACCGATTGCTTTCACAGCCTGACTATCAGTTGAGAATAGTAGATTCCATAGCCGACAATGCCGAATTGCTTGCCGGCTACAAGGATGACTTCTCAAAGTTTGCGGCTTTGCATGGGAGAATAAAAAAACTGCGAGAGGCTATGGAACGCAATCGTGAGAATTCGGAACTCCGTGCATTTCAACTTGAGCAGCTGTCCAAACTAAATCCACGCAAGGGGGAATTGGAAGAGGTGGAAAAACTATACGACCTGCTCTCGGATGCCGACGACATAAGAGGAAGACTCAGCGAGGCCGCCAATGCAATTTCACAGTCGGATGTTTCGGCTCTGAGCCTCATCGAAGATGCCGGGGGCAGATTGGAAGGAATAGACATGGGGCTTTTTGCCGAAATTGGAGGTGATGGCGGTCCCTCACTAATGGAGAGACTCCGCAACATTCATATCGAGCTGAAGGATATTGGCGATACATTGCAGCGTATTGCCTCCGACATAGAGTCGGACCCGGTGCGACTTGCCAAGGTCGATGCTCGCATGAAAGACCTGTATGAGGCTGTGAAGCGTTTCAAGATGGAAGACTACGATCATCTGGTGGAATACTACGTGACTCTTAAAAATGAGAAGGCCGGGGGGGATGACAATATCGAGTTGCTCAATCATCTTGAATCCGAAGCAAAGACACTCGGAGATGTGCTAAAGAAAAAAGCTGCGGAAATAAGCTCAACGAGGATAGAGGCGGCAAAGAAATTCGAGGCAATACTCACGGAAAGAGCGAGAACACTCGGATTGAAGAATCTTCAGATGAGGGTCGCCATAAGCCAGGGAAAACTGACGCGTGATGGTAAAGACTCCGTGGAGTTTCTTTGCTCATTTAACAAGAGCCAGCCATTGATGCCTATATCCCAGACAGCCTCCGGAGGGGAGATGGCCAGGCTCACCCTCTGCATAAAGGCAATCACGGCAAGCAAACTGAAACTCCCTACTGTGATTTTCGATGAAGTGGATACCGGGGTGTCGGGCGATATAGCCGACAGAATGGGATCAATGATGGCGGATATTGCTTCCGGGATGCAAGTGCTTGCCATAACCCATCTTCCACAGGTGGCTGTGAAGGGCAAATCTCATCTACTTGTATATAAGAGGGATGACAACGATCGCACGGTTAGCAATGTGAGGATTCTCTCACAAGACGAGAGGGTCAGGGAGATAGCGCGTATGCTTTCGGGCAAGGAAATAAACGAAGCCGCTCTCACCAATGCCAGAGCTCTTCTGCAAGGTTGAGATGGGGTCTAAGAATAAACTTTACTTTAATTCAAGATGGGAAAAAGCGATTATATATTCGGATTAAGAGCCATTATAGAGGCAATCGAGGCCGGCCGCGACATAGACAAGATTCTTGTGAAGAAGGATATCAATGGAGATCTTGCTAAGGAACTGCTTGCCAAAGCCAAGGAATACGGCGTATTGGTCAGACGTGTGCCGGTGGAGAAACTCAACAGAATCACCATGAAAAACCATCAGGGAGCAGTCGCCATTCTTGCGGCAGTGCCATATCATAAGCTCGACAGTGTCATACCGCTGCTGTATGAAGAAGGCAAGACTCCCATGATGATTGTGCTTGATGGTGTGACCGACATAAGGAATTTTGGTGCGATCGCGCGTACTGCCTGTTGTGCCGGTGCGGATGCAATCGTGATTCCGTCGCACAATTCGGTCTCAATCACAGCCGATGCCATAAAGACATCAGCAGGAGCACTTTTCCATATACCCGTCTGCCGTGAGCATTCCACAATCGACGCTGTCAGACAGCTGAAGGATAACGGATATAAGATTGTGGCAGCCACTGAGAAAGGAGCTGAAGATTACACCAAGACAGACTTCACTGTCCCGGTGGCAATAGTGATGGGGGCCGAAGAGACAGGTATCTCAGATGAAGTGCTAAAACTTTCCGACAATCTTGCCGCAATCCCAATAGTGGGAGATATAAGTTCGCTGAATGTGTCGGTGGCGGCTGGCGTCATGATTTATGAAGCGGTAAGACAGAGGTCTTCAGCGCAGGATGGAAATGTCATGAATTAAAATTTGTAAAACTACAAAAAAATGATTAATTTTGTACGTTAAAAACAAAAAGTAAAGAAATGAATAAGACATTGCTTTCTCTCGGCATCATGCTTTCCATGGCCACATCAGCTTTCGGTTGGGGACAAAAAGGTCATGACGTGACCGCTTATATTGCCGAACAACATCTGACACCAACGGCTAAAGCCGCTGTTGACTCCATTTATGATGGCAAATCATTGGTGTATTGGGCAAACTGGCCAGACAATGCGTGCCACACGCCGGAATATGCCTATACCAAGACATGGCATTACCGCAATATTGATGCCGGCAACGATTATGACGCATTTCCACGAAATGAAAATGGAGATGTTACAACTGCAATCAAACAGCAATATGCAATACTTGCGAATCCAAATTCATCAAAGGATGAAAAGAAGCTTGCACTAATATTGCTTGTGCATTTCTGCGGTGATATCCATCAGCCAATGCACATGGGACATCTATCGGATCTTGGTGGAAATAAGGTTAAGGTGAAATTTTTCGGAAGAAATGCCAATCTTCATAGCGTATGGGATTCGAGCGTTCTCGAATCAGGCCACAACTGGTCATTTACAGAATGGCAAAAGCAGATAGACCGTATCTCAAAAGATGAAGAGGCAAAGATAATAAAGTCATCTGATCCGGACGACTGGGGAAAGGAATGCTATTCATACGCTACAAAAATTTATGAATCCACGCCGGAGGGCACGGAAATAAGCTATGATTATGTATCGGAATGGACTCCTCTTATTGAGCAGCAATTGCTCAAAGGGGGACTTCGTCTCGCCGATTTGTTAAATTCTCTTTTTGATCCCAACTACAGTAAGTGAAAGATCAGCCTCCATTGAATTTGCCGCGGGTGGAATTGAGACTTCGCAAGGAAGAAAATGTGGTAAAAGTTTTTGATTCACTTCGTTCCAAATATGTAGTCTTGACACCTGAGGAATATGTGAGACAAAACTTTACCTCATGGCTTACCAAAGAATTGAAATATCCAAAATCATTGGTGAGCAATGAAGTGTCGATAAACCTTAACAATACGCGCCGTCGTTGCGACACTGTGGTGTTTCGCAGCGACGGCACTCCTCTTATGATTGTGGAATACAAGGCACCCACCGTGGCAATCAACCAGAAAGTATTTGACCAAATAGCAAGATACAACATGGTGTTAAAATCCCGCTATCTGGTGGTAAGCAATGGATTGAACCATTATTGCTGTGAAATGTTTTACGATGCAGATACTTATGTCTTTCTGCAAGAAATACCTTGTTGGAGCAAGAATTTATAAAGAATGTCGGAATTAAATTATAATTATCTCGATAAGCTAAATGAGCAGCAGCGGGAAGCTGTGGAGTATAAAGATGGTCCGTCGCTTGTCATCGCAGGGGCAGGTTCGGGCAAGACGCGCGTGCTGACATACAAGATATTGGATCTCCTCCGCTCCGGCTATGAGCCATGGCGCATACTTGCACTTACTTTCACCAACAAAGCTGCCAGAGAGATGAAAGAGCGTATCAAAGACGTTGTAGGTGAGAAAGTTTCCTCGAAACTCAGAATGGGTACATTTCATTCTGTTTTCCTCAGGATCCTGCGTGCGCATGCTGAGGAAATAGGTTTTAAACCTACGTTCACCATCTATGATTCAGCTGATTCCAAATCATTGCTGAAAAATATTATCAAGGACCTCGGACTTGACGAAAAGGCATACAAGCCATCTACGATACATTCCGTGATCTCAAATGCGAAAAACACACTGACCGATCCCGAACAATATATCAGGGACAAGGATAATCTCAATGCTGACAAGAAAGCCCATCGCCCCATGACAGGACGAATATATCAGTTGTATGTGGAGCGTTGTAAAAGTGCTGATGCTATGGATTTTGATGATATCCTGGTGTATATGAATATTCTTTTGCGGGATTTTCCTGAAATTCGCCGTCACTATCAGGAGTTTTTCAGATATATTCTTGTCGATGAATACCAGGACACAAATTTTGCTCAGCACCTGATAATATCACAATTGGCTGCGGAGCACAGACACCTTTGTGTGGTGGGTGATGATGCACAGAGCATTTATTCATTTCGTGGTGCCAACATTGGCAACATACTCAATATGCAGCAAAGATATCCTGAGCTGAAGATTTTTAAATTGGAGCGTAATTATCGAAGCACACAGAACATTATCAATGCTGCCGGCAGTCTTATAGACAAGAATACTCGGCAGATGAAAAAAAATGTGTATAGTGAAAATGAAGTGGGTGAGCCTGTGAAGATTCTTTCCACTTATTCTGACCTTGAAGAGGCATACCTCATATCAAATCTGATAGCGGAATCACGTCTTAGCTGCCATGATTCCTATGAAGATTATGCTGTGCTTTATCGCACAAATGCGCAAAGCCGAGTGCTGGAAGAATCTCTTCGCAAGAGAAATATAGCCTATAGGATATATGGTGGTCTTTCTTTCTATCAGCGCAAGGAAATCAAGGATGCTATTTGCTACTTCAGAGTTGCCATCAATCCTGACGACGACGAGGCACTCAGGCGCATCATAAATTATCCTGCAAGAGGTATAGGGGATACCACCATGAAGAAACTTACGGATGCAGCTTTTTCAACTCGTTCAAGCCTATGGCAAGTGATTCAGGACCCGGTGGCAAAGGGTGTTGCAGTGAACGGAGGAACCTTAAAGAAGCTCGCAGTATTTCGTGATATGGTTAAAGAATTTGTCAACGATAACCTCAGTGGATCTGATGCTTATGAGCTCGGGCGTCTTATTTTCAACCGGAGTAGCATACTGTCAGTTCTAAACCACGATAATACTCCTGAATCCATCAGCAAGCAGGAAAACCTCAAAGAGCTGCTGGCCGGACTAAAAGATTTCGTAGATACACGCAAGGAAGAAGGTGGAAATGAAAATATGCAGGAATTCCTTTCGGATGTAATGCTAATAACAGATCAAGACACAAATGATGAAGACGAAAAAGACAAGGTGACACTTATGACTTGCCACGCAGCCAAGGGACTTGAATTTAAACATGTATATGTGGTTGGAGTCGAAGAGGAGCTTCTACCTTCAGCAATGTCGATGTCTTCTATAGACGAAGTGGAAGAAGAACGCCGTTTGCTTTATGTTGCAATGACACGGGCAAAAGAAACCTGTGTGCTTACATACGCAAAAACAAGATTCCGAAACGGCCAGACGGTGCAGTCTCGGCCATCACGCTTTTTATCAGAAATAGGTAGAAAATATGTGAAGACGGAGACTTCATCAGATTATGAGAAGCAATCTGAAGAGAGCCGTTATATAAATCCTATGGATCGCTATAACAGGATGTCCAGGTTATCAGCACAAACAGTGTCCTCGAGATTTGCAGGCGCAAAAAGTCAATCTACAGATTTTACTACAGAAAGAAATGAGAAAGCATCAATGATAGCAGGGACTCATTCAGTAAATGATGTAAAAGTGGGGACTCGCATAAAACATACAAAACTGGGTGAAGGAGTGGTAATAAAAATCGACTTCGTAATGGGTGAGGGTGTCATAACCGTTAGGTTTTCCCAGGCTGGTGAAAAAAAATTATATTTGCGTTTTGCCGTCTTTGAGATACTATAAACGAAACAAAAAATTGAATTTTCCCATAAAAGGACATGAAAATTCACAAAAGAGCAAATTTGATAAAATAAAAACAGAAAAAATTTGCATGTTACAGAAAAAAATTGTAATTTTGCATGTGTAATAGAAAGGAAGATTGTTTCAATCACAATGGGGCATTAGCTCATCTGGCTAGAGCGTTTGACTGGCAGTCAAGAGGTGGTCGGTTCGAGTCCGATATGCTCCACAATTAGATAAGTAACTGATAATCAATTAAACATATTTGATTATCAGTTATTTTTTTGTTTCTTTATGACACTTTTATAAATGTAATATTATCGAATATTGTTTAAAATTGTCGGAATTTGAGTGATTTTGTTGGGATGTTGTACCCAATGTTGTACCCTAAAAATGATTTGATATGTTCACAACTAAGTTTATCTTAAGAGAGGATAAAAATAATTCAATCCGTTTAAGAGTTACCAGTAATCGCAGATCAGTCCAATTTTCTATTGGTATCTCTGCTACTTCGGAAGAAATGGAAAATGCATTATCTAAAGAACCAAAAACAAAGTTATCTCAGGTTGGAAGATTAATACGTGCATATAGCGCTAAAGTGGAGCTTGCTACAAATGAAATAATCAATAAAGGTCTTGAAAACGAAGATGTGAGAGTATTATCTGAAATATTAAAGAATGCTCTAATAGGGTCAGGCGAAACAGTTTGTCCAAATGATGAAAAATCAAAGTTGTTCTCAAAATTTTATGAAGTATGCATGAATACAAAAAAGAATAAGAGTTATCGTTCCAGTTGTGAATACACTTTGAAAAAAATGAGAGATTATGACAATAAGCTGGATTCATTAGTATTCGAAGAAATTGACCTGAAATGGCTTAATTGCTTTGACGAGTGGCTTTGTTTAAATGGTGCAAGCCAAAATACCAGATGCATTCACTTTAAAAACATACGTACAGTCATCAATCGTGCGATAGATGAAGAATTAACAGAAAAATATCCATTCAGGAGATTCAAAATAAAACAAGAGTTAACGCGCAAGAGGTCTCTTCCTGTAGCAGAAATAAGAAAATTGTTTTCTTGCGATGTGGAGGATTATCAAGAAATATATAGGGACATGTTTAAACTTATGTTTTTTCTTTGCGGAATTAACGCTATTGACTTATACAATCTTAAGTCAATCTCATCGGATGGAAGAATTGAGTATCGAAGAGCTAAAACGCACAAATTATATTCAATTAAGATAGAGCCGGAGGCCATGGAGATAATCGAAAAATATAGAGGAGCGAAAAACTTGCTTTCAATAGCTGATAGGTGGAGTGATCACAAGGACTTTATAAAGTGGATGAATGAAGGTTTGAAAAAAATAGGTGAAGTCAAGATTGTGGGTCGCGGTGGAAAAAAGAAGATAAAACCATTTTGGCCTGAAATTTCTTCATATTGGTCTCGACACAGTTGGGCAACCATAGCGTATAATGACCTTGACATTCCAAAAGACATAATTGCCCAGGGTTTGGGTCATGGGAAACAGGATGTAACAGAAACATATATAAAACGTGATGAAAGAAAGGTTGATGAAGCAAATAGAAAAATAATAGACTGGGTTCTATATGGGAAATTAACTTCATAATATATATTAAAAATAATATAATTATATGCTTAAAAGCATATAATTATATTTGGAAAAGTCGGGGATTTTTATTAATTTTGTATTATGAGAACCAATAAGATAACACGTTTACATAATAGTAAAAAAATACATAAAACAGAACACTAACAGTCTTAACCATTTGAATTATGAAGAAGATATTTGTGAGCCTGACGGCTGTTGCTGTGGCTTTTGCTGCAATGGCGGATTTGAAGGTCGGTGAACCTGAATTCGTGAATTCCTATATTCACCTGACTTCGGATTCAACGTTCAACAAGTTGCCAAAGGAAACCGGAAGTTTCAAAAAACATGAGTCGAAATTTGGCAAGATTGCCAAGGTTGCCGGAAGTGTTGCCGATGTGGCCGGGACTGCTGCGGTTGGTGCTGCATGGGGTGGCAGTGTGAAGGGTACTTTGACAGGTCTTCAGGCTATGAATGCAGCCTCTGGTGTGGCAAACACGGCAAGTTCTCTCAATCTTCTTGCCGGATATGAGGGTATGGATATTGTCTTTGACGGAGGCGAATCGTCTTACGGCATCAAGATGGGTGAAAATGTCCGCATAATCTACAGGGCTGAGTCGAATGACACGGATCCGGCGGACTTCCTCAGGGTGGTTCAGTTCAAGAAGGGAAAGAAAGACCGCAAGATAAGATGGATGAATCTGTCATACTCGCTTCTCGGAGGTGAGAAAGAAAGGAAGAATGGATATGTGCCGTTTGAAGCCACCAAGTTCGGCGAGACTTCCTACCTGATTACGATTCCGGCTGAATACCTGCAGGAGGGGGAATATGGCATTGTAAGTCCGGCACTTGTGGATGCCACAGCTTTGCCGATAGCAACATTTAAGGTAGAGAAATAAAGTAACAATTAAATACCAATACGATATGAACAAGTATGTAAAAAACCTGATGATGGTCATGGTAATGACCTTGGCCTTCGCTGTATTGCCATCATGCAGCAATGACGATGACGAACCTTCAGGCAACTCCTCAATTGTAGGAAGTTGGGAATTTAGAATGTCCATTCCTGGTCTTTCCGAAGATGGCATAATCAGATATACATTCGACAAGAATGGATCTTTTGAATTCTATACAAGAACTTTTGAGACTGAGTACGATACTGCCACCGGTTCTCTCAATATTGTTTCAGTGGAGGAGGAACGTCAGACAGGAAAGTGGTCCGTATCGGGAAATAACCTTACAGTGGAAGGGTATGATGAGGATGGAGAGTATATAAAAGAAACTACAAAATTCGAGATAAAGGGTAAGGAACTGACAATATACATCTATGAGTCAGACGGAACAACATCGCCGATGACCCTAACCAGAGTATAATCACCATAATTAATAATCATCAAACAGACATGGACTATGCCAAAAGAAACATTGTCCATGTCTGTTTTGTTTATAAAGGCAGTTGAAAAGAAATTGTGCGGAAGCCGCTCTTCACAGAGGAGCTTCCGCACTGCACACAACACATATACATCTAAGATATGATGAAAAGTTCTCTATACAAAAGGTTTGGATTAGATGCTTTTCGCTGTAATATGTGGATTCCTTCGGGGTCGTTGAAGTAGGTGAAATACTTCATGAAGGTTTCATAGTTTTTCTCGCGGTATTCTTCCAGATGTCGCAAGGCATCCTGTTTGTTGTCTGCGCGATGCAGCAGAAAGATTATCTCAGTATAAATTCTGCACATTTCATCCGCAATGGGGAGTGGTGCTGTTTTGATGGTAACGTTCATGGTTTTTATATTTTGTCGTATATTAATACTGGAGGAAAGAAACGTAAGCATTAAGCCATTCGTCAAGGGCTTTGTCCGAGGCAGATCCTCGAGCAAATTTTTCAGAAATACCGGAAACCGACTGCTCAGTTCCCGGCATTGACTTCATTTGAATTCGTATTCATACTTCTTTGAATTCGTGGAGATAGATGTATGAGTCACTGTCCTCTTCCTGCCATTTGGAGTAGAGTGCCACAATGTCATCGGCAGTGATGATGTTGGTGTCCGCTATCTTCCCGACATACCGGAATGCTTCATCAATGGTGTCGAAGTATTCGCTGTGGAAGTCACCCTTGGGAGGAAGAGCGTCAACATAGTAGTTCGCGGGGAAATCGTGAGTATCGTTATCACGCTTTACATATATTTCGCAACCGGGTTCTTCGGCAATGAAGAATGCAAGCAGACTCTCGTATTTGGAGCAGATGAAGTCCCATGTCTCGTGAAGTGATTGCCATGCAGACTCCATGTTGAAGATGATGCAGTTGTCTTCGAGTTGAAGTTCGTCCCACCAACCGCGTACATACATATAATCGGGGATAACTCCATCATTGAGTGCTTCAACGATGTGTCCCACCCAGTTGCCGTTTGTCTTAGATACCTTCATATTGTTCATGAGGTTGTAGAGAGCAGTTACTTCGGCGGTTTCGCCTGTAATCTTGTAACGACTGTCGCAAATGTTTGCCATAACTTAGAAGTTTTAGATGTGTGAATTAATGTTTTTCCCTTTAGTTTCGATGCCGTCTGCACCGAAGAGGGAATATTTACTATGCCCACACCACAAAAGCGCAGCCCACGGGAGTCAAGGAGAGGGTTGCGAAAATTTACGGAATACCCATTTTGTGAGAAACGAGCAAAATGGGAAGGCTGCCGGAAATTTTAGTTGCCCTCAGTGACGGAGGAGCGATCCTTTACCCCCGTGGCTTCGCCTTTTGTAACTTTGCATGGTAAATATCCCGGTGGTTGCAGACGGACATTAATGGAGAATCATCATGCCAATGAGAATCAATGGTCATCATCTGACAAAGAACGGATTGCGACAGAAAATCCACTGCCGGATATGGAGCTTGCCGGAATGAAGGCACTGGATTTGATGGCGTATTGCGTTTAAAGTCGGTCTTTGGAACAATTGTCCTCACACCAAAGAATTGGCCCAACAGACTGCAATCCCACTCTGGCGAGAAGCGTCTGGGAAGGATTGCAACCTGTTGGGCCGGGATACATCATAGCCAAGAAAATTCGGAGGCAGTTGGTATTCCGACATCCTGCAGCCTCCCGATTAGCGTAGTGCGCCCTCAGGCGCGTTCGCCAAGAGGGAATTGGATGCGGATTGTCGGAATGCCGGCTGCCGACGACAATTATCATACCTTTGCTTGCAACGACAACCCTACCGTCTCGAGGATTCGCAGGGGGCTTTGTCCGAGGCTGATCCGAGAGCAAAATTTTTGAGTAAGCAAAAAATATATCGGCATCCCATTGATAGGATGCCGACATTGGTTGGTATTGGTGATGTTTTACTTGCGTGCGTGTTGCTGTGATTCTTTCTTTTCTTGAAAAAAGAAATAGGCTGTTCCACCGATAGCTACGGCTATTACAAAGCCAAACATATACATTGCTCCCATAATTATTTTCTCTTTATTGAGGAGGAATTATAAAATACGCCTATGACTGGAGCCATACCTACCGCCAACAAACAATATGCTATAAAATGCATATCAAGGAATGCAACGGCAATTCCAGCGCCAACAAATAAAAGGCAGAGACAAAACGCCATCGTTTGACCACGCTTGATCAATGAAATTTCATTTTTTTCACATTCAATGTCCGCCTTATCCTTTGCGAATCTATTTCTTTGCTCAGCTTCAGCCATCTGCATAATTCTCTCAGCCCCATCTTTTATTAAAGAATCATATCCTTTAAGTAATTCAGGATGTGGCAAAGGACCCTTTGAGAATTCTGTCACACTGGTAGATACAATAACATTGTCAATATTACTTGACGAAGCAGTTGATGTATATGAATTGGTATTCATATCTGGCGTATTATTAAACCGCTGTGTTTCCGCCATGTGGTTACTTGTTAGTGCAATTATTATATGCAGATTGAATATAATTCCCGACGTTTACCCAGTCGTTGTAGATGTTTTCGTAGTCGGAGGTCTGAGTGTTTATTTTACGCACTCTTATTACGGATGGCTTGAAGATACTTGCCATCCCGACTACAAACTTGTTGTTTATTAATTTTTCTAACATATCGGTTTGATTTTATGCAAAGTTATACATAATTTTTCAGAAAAACAAATGTTTTTACACTATTGTTCGCCTTAAATTGATTATCAGACATCATTATTTGGGTAGGGTTGTGTGGTTTTATGCAGTCGGCGGAGAGAGGCCGACTGCGGATTTGTTTGGATTACTTTCGGGTGGGTGTTTCGGTTTCCGACTTCCTGTAGTTGCGGAAGTCCTGGGCGAACTGGGCAAGGAGTGAGGTGATTATGGTTGCGAAGATAAGGATGTAGGCGACGAGCCATGCTCCGTTTTCGTCGGTGACGATGGCGCATGTGAGGAAGATGACTGCACAGAGGGGACAAGCCTTGGCGTAGGTCATGATGGTCTTGTGATTTTTCTTAAGGAAATCCATAGATGTAAAAGTTTTGTGGTGTGAATTAATGTTTTTCCCTTTAGTTTCGATGCCGTCTGCACCGAAGAGGGAATATTTACTATGCCCACACCACAAAAGCGCAGCCCACGGGAGTCAAGGAGAGGGTTGCGAAAATTTACGGAATACCCATTTTGTGAGAAACGAGCAAAATGGGAAGGCTGCCGGAAATTTTAGTTGCCCTCAGTGACGGAGGAGCGATCCTTTACCCCCGTGGCTTCGCCTTTTGTAACTTTGCATGGTAAATATCCCGGTGGTTGCAGACGGACATTAATGGAGAATCATCATGCCAATGAGAATCAATGGTCATCATCTGACAAAGAACGGATTGCGACAGAAAATCCACTGCCGGATATGGAGCTTGCCGGAATGAAAGCACTGGATTTTATGGCGTATTACGTTTTGTCGGTCTTTGGAACAATAGACATCACACCAAAACATTAGCCCAACAGACTGCAATCCCGCTCTGGCGAGAAACGTCTGGGAGAGATTGCAGTCTGCTGGGCCGGTTTACATCTTAACCAAGAAAAATCGGAGGCAATCGGCATTCCGACATCCTGCAGCCTCCCGATTAGCGTAGTGCGCCCTCAGGTGCGTTCGCCAAGAGGGAATGGGATGCGGATTGTAGGAACGCCGGCTGCTGACGGACAATTATCATACCTTTGCTTGCAACTACAACCCGACCGTCTCGAGAATTCGCCGAGGGCTTTGTCCGAGGCGGATCCGAGAGCAAAAATTTGTTATTCAATCTATCGAAAACAAGGACACACCAAGAAAAGAAGTTATCTAAAGAAGTTATCTTATGACATGTCTGATAAGGGAGTCAGCGGACATCAGGTCAAGTTTTGAAAATGCAAACAATTTCTTACCGAGATCCTTAATGGAGGCGCCTATATGGAAAACATCATCGTCTATTATCATAAACCTGTCATGGATGTTTTTAGACTTCAATATCTGAATTGGAGCATATTGCTAGTTGTGTTTTGCCAGATCAAGTTCAAGTTGTTTTGTGATTCGTTCAGTGACAATCTTGGCAGAGACATCATCACATCTTTTGTCAAGCAAGGTAAGAACTGATTCATCAATGTAATTGTCGATCAGTATAATTCTCTTTTTTGCAGACTTTACAAGGTTACAGACGAAATTGTAAGCATCGAAAATCTGACCCTCGAAGAACACACCCTCTTTTGGAGGAAGAGAAGTCTTTATAAGAAGGTCAATTTTTTCTTCATGTTGGGCAAGTCTATATTCAATTTTTTCAAATCTTTGATTTACCGCATATCCTTTTAAGAGGTAATCTTTCAAAATTCGGTTGGCCCACTGTCGAAATAACGTTCCACGTAAAGATTTAACTCTATAGCCTACAGAAATAATTACATCCAGCGAGTAAGTCTTTATGGGTTTGTCAGATAAAGCAATGTGCAAAAATTGCACATTGCTTTTTTCATCAAGTTCGCCTTCTTTAAAGATATTGTTAATATGTCTCGTTATAACTGTTCTATCTCTTTCAAATAGCTGTGACATTTGAGATTGTGTCAGCCACACAGTCTCATTTTCCACTCTAACCTCTAAGGATAGAGTGGTATCGGGTTGATATAATATTATCTCGTCTTTGTTTTCCATGGTGCAAATTTACAAAAAGAATCTGACACAAGCAAAATGAATCTCAATTACATCCCTACTTAGGGGATTTATCATGTAATAGTCAATCAAGGGATACGTACAATCTTGTGGGGGATGCCTTGCCTGACGGCATAGTCGATGGTGAACCTGGTGCCACGGCTTGTTCCGTCCCAGAAAGCGAGAAGGAAGTCGCAGTTGTTGACAATCAGAATGTTCCGCAGTATGGGTGCCTTGCGTCCGTATTGCCTGTAATCCGGCAGGAACTCAACGATGGGGATTTTGTTCTTGACTGCAAAATGCTTTGCGTGAGAATCTGCACCGACAGCCCCGCCGCTTACTATGGAGGTGGGGGCGAAGGGAAGGTGTTCAGAAATGTTGATGGGAGGACAATGTCTGCTCCCGATGATAGCCAATCTCATGGTGATGAAAGATTATTTAGTTAAACCAATTGCTTGTTGCGCTGATTGCGAGAAGTGAGGGATTTATTCTCTTGACATACTTGCGGAGAGCCTTCTTCGCGCGGTTGAATGTGAAGCCGGTGTTGACCACATTGTCAAGAAGAAATATGTTGGAGTTAGACTGAAGGGTCTCCATGCAGTCGGCATCCTCTCTGACCTTAAGACTCGTCCTTACGCCCTTGAGGGAGGGTTGCGACTTCTTGATGTCATAGAGTTTCTTGCGAGGTGTGCCGGAAAGGATGTCAAGCACCTTACAGTCCTGACGGATGATGCGGATGGTGTTGGCGATTTCCAAGGTGTATTCAGCCTTGCCGGAAGATTGGGGAACCGGAATGAGGACCGCATTGGGAGTGAGGATATGTGATAGAAGCAGGGCAGCCATGGTTATGGCCGTTATGTCGTTTTTCTTCACGTCCTTGGATAGTTTGCGCAGAGAATGGGGGTAAATTTCCGCATTATGGTACATTTTTCCGTAAGAACCGAGAACTCTCAGTTCCTTAATCTCTATTTTGTCAATGGTCGGTTTCATAAGCATATCGAATCTTTTTCCCTTTAGTTTCGATGCCGTCTGCACCGAAGAGAGAATATTTACTATGCCAACACCACAAAAGCGCAGCCAAGGGAGTCAAGGAGAGGGTTGCGAAAATTTCTGGAATACCCATTTTGTGAGGAACGGGCAAAATGGGAAGGCTGCTGGAAATTTCCGTTGCCCTCAGCGACAAGGGAGTGTTCCTTTACTCCTGTGGCTACGCCTTTTGTAACTTTGCATGGTAAATATCCCGGCGGACGCATACGGGCACAAGGAGAAAAAAAGACACCGTATTATTGAATCCCTATTCAGTCAATTATTTGATATTCTGTTTATTCAATCAGAAATTCTATTTATCATAATGGCCATTATCGCTTGTTCCTGCTCCGAGACGGAAGAGCTGGAGATGGCAATTGATAATAAAAACCAAGACTCTGAATATATAAAATTTGAAGTAAAAGTCAAAGACAATAAAACTCAAACACGTTCATCATTATCTAATTGGCAAATTAATGAATCCACGGGGTCAACTCCTATAGAATTTTGTTTGGGTGAACCAGCATGGAATGTATATACTTTTTCTTGTTATTATTCCAGTCGAGATGTATTTTACACACAAAAAGTATTTTCTGCTTCAGCTACAGAAAAATATAACGATAATGACGACGGCTATAAGCATTTTGATGTGTCCGTAAAAAAAACAGATGTTGAAAATTTCAGTGAAGGTTATTGTACTATGAAGTTTGCCCTGAACAACAGCGAAATAGGTCTCGCGGATGGTTCTTATTATTATAATGTTTTTGATAAACAATATCCATGGAGGCCGTCATTCGGTAGTTATAAATTCAATGAAGTAGGCTTTAATGCTAATAAGAACCTATTAATGTATGCTTCAGAATATGACTTTTATAGTGAGCTCGAGATTGGATATGAAGAATTTCGTTTTTCAGATGATACAAAAATTGAGGTTTCCAACATAAATAGTGTATTTCTTGTAATAACGGATGAGTTTCAGGATGATATAAAGAATAAAAATTGGCATTACTTCTTTTCTTGGTTTGATTATAAAACAGGAAGGCCGATAAATGAAGTTGTGACTTTCGACTGGAGAGGTAATCCATTAACCTTTAATGATTGGTCATATTCCTTATTAAATATGCAAACTAATGAGGGTTGTCCTGTTTTTGGTAATAAAGTCTCAAGTAATAAATACTCAGCTGGATGGCATCATATAGTATATGATTATTATGATAAAAATATAAGGTCGATAGTCACATCAAACCACGTAGAAACTCTTCAAGGTTCAACTATAAACAAACTAAACGATGACAGGCTATTTAATTACATTGCTATTAGATCTGTATCCATGCCATTTGGACTGATGAATACTGACAATGAAATATCTAATCGCAATGATGAAGGTGGATTGGTAAAATACTTGAATATTTCAATGATAGATGATGGTTATGAATTGAAAGATAAAGAACTACAAAGGTTGGTGATTGACCTTTCGTCACTTGATATCAAGCCAAACAACTTGTACATTATTAAGAATAAGCGAGGTACTAAATTTTTTAGTACGGAGACACGATCTGGAAATACGAATGTGATAGATGAAGGTTGCTATGAGGTAGAAGAATTTCAATTGTAGGTATCGGTTTAATTTTATTTGCACATAAGCTTTATATACATATTTATGATTTAGTAATCGTTAAAAAATAACTTGGGACAGTTCTCCCACTACTTTGACAATT
>JAMPAV010000020.1 GCA_023667055.1 Muribaculum sp.
AAGTCAAACTACTACATTGAGATTCAGCTCAATGTAAAATTGTCATGTACTATGGTAGAAAGCATAAACTTACGGTTCCCACATGCGACGATTTGAGTAGCCTTTCATATAAAGTATGGAGGAAAATCCTGAAAAGTATGTTCTGGAATCGCTGGTCCGCAGACGGTATTATATCGCAAAAAGTGGCAGAAATGCTGGTGGACAGGGTGTGGACAAGCGGCAAATATGGAGTGACAATTCCGCAACGTGTCCTTGGGGTAAAGGCCGACGGAATAGTCGGTGCAAAGACGTTGGCTGCGGTCAATGCGTGGAGTCCTGAATTGCTATTCACGAGACTGAAAGAAGAACGCTTGGCATATACCGAAAGAATATGTCGCTCACGTCCGGCCAACATGAAATTCCGCAAAGGATGGATAAGGCGTATAAATGCCGTAGGCACTTTTACGCGAGCGACATTGCCATGAAATTTTATGATATGGACCCTGTGGCGCTGACATTTTTGTGGGATGAGACCTAAACTTTCAGAACTTCTGAGAGAGTGACATACCAGACGAAACATTGGCATCTTTTGGCAACGCCCGCCATCACCAGAGCCTTCGCATATCTCGACACCTGCCGGCTATAGGCCGCATCTTTCCGGTGAGTGCCGAATTTGTAGTCGATTATAGTCGCGGTTCCATCTTCTTGTAATATTATCCTGTCAGGACGCAGCATTTTTCCATGCATGGCGAGCCCTCTTTCATTTATAACGTTGAGTCCCGGCTTAAACCATCCGTAATTGCCCACACTCTCAATTGCCGTTGCAATTTCTTTCCGGTACCTGTCAAGATCCCGGAAACTGATATGTCCACGCACTTTTGCATGAAGGAGAGCCCTGTCTATGTCGGAAGAAGTCTCGATATTTTCCATTATGCTGTGCATCACCTCTCCGTAGATTCGGATTTCTTCCGATTCCACTTCCGGCTCTTCCTCCACTTCTGGTTCCGGCGGTAGGATATCGTCTTCAAGTGACTCCGGGGTGCAATACAGCAGCGCTGGAAGGGAATCGCCGCAACTATATTCCGTTATGGCAATGCTTTCCGCATCCGCTTCCTTCTTTAGCCTGGCAGCCGCTGTTCGGGTCACTTCATCATAATCGGGAATGTGTCCGAAAGTCCATGTCAGCGATTCCATGTCGGCATGAATCTCACCTGAGTCAGGGATAAATTCCCTGTCGTCCGGATACGCGTCGAGAATATCACGTATTATTCTGTCTGATTCGCTGCCGAGTTGCCAGAGATACTCGCCGATACGACCCTTGCCGGTATCAAGAGAGCCGTCTTTCCTGACATTGCATGGAGTGTATATATAAAGTTCATCTACGGCACGTGTGTAAGCCACGTAAGCCATGTTGACCTTGTCGGTGAGATACTTGCGTAAGTAGTCGGCATAAATTTCAGAGTGGGGTGTGTCTTCAAGAGCAGGGTCGCTCCATACCGGTATCCATGGAATCTCAGGAATACCTTCAGCCTCATGAAGGTCAGGTCTCACCCATAGCCACTCACGCTCCTGGCTTGATATCGGGCGCACTGTCTGTTTGGAATAAGGCACAATGACACACCGGAACTCCAGACCCTTCGACTTGTGTACCGTCATGATTTGCACTGCATCGGCATCTTCCGGCGAGGATATGGAGCGGCGTGCTCCCTTGGCATTCCACCAGACAAGGAAAGATGTGATGTCGGCACTGTAGCCCTCACAGAATTCAAGTACACTGTCTTGAAAAGCTGCGATAAAAGGAGCCTCCGACCGGCGCATACGCGGCGATATGAAATTGCGTATGATATTCTCCACGAGTGCCGGAAGCACAGTGGTGCTCATAGAGGCAAGCATGTCGCGTATTGCATTTGGATTGTACTCGCCATTGAGAAATCGCATGAGCAATTCCGAAAGCGGCATATCCGGATGCTGTTGGGCGAAAAAACTGAAGTCTGCCTTTAGTTTGCTCCAATCGCCTATGCCTTTCTCTTTCCATTCCTCTTTCGGGCGGAGCCTGGCGCGGGTACCGTTGTTGATGGCTTCCAAAATCGAGACAATGGCCTGGACAGCCGGTGATTCTCCCACCTTCAAAGAGTCTGCGCTGATGAAGTCGATTTTCATTGTCGTGTCTTCCCTTCGGTTGTAGGCCATGATGCTTTCTATAATCTGTGCACCCTGCATGCGGGTATCCACAAGCACTGCAATGTCGCGCATGGCATATCCACGGCCCAACATGTCTTCAATAAGCAGCGGAATCTCGGCAAAATGTGCCGGCATGTCGTCTTTTTCCGATTTGCTATTGCTTGCGAAGAGTTGAACGCGGACGTATCCGGCATCCTCCGTATGATGGGGAGGCTGGACTGTATTGGCATATAGGTTCTCCATGGCGGGAGACAATTCCCTGGTGAAGAAACGAAAAAATAGATTGTTAAACTGCACTATGCGGCGTGTGCTTCGCCAGTTGGTATTTTCCTTCGGTGTGTCGCCGCATTCCCGGCAAGTCAATGCAAATTGCTCCGGCACCTTGCTGGTGATCAGACTTGGATCGGCGTTGCGAAAACGGTAAATGCTTTGTTTTGCATCGCCTATTATAAGATTGTCGTTACCTTTGCCTTCGCTCTCGGCAAGAAGCGGACGAAGATTATTCCACTGCAGGCGGCTCGTATCCTGAAATTCGTCAATCAGGAAATGCTCCAGCCGGTTGCCAAGACGCTCATATATAAATGGGGCGTCATCGTCGCCTATGATTCTGCTGAGTATAGAATTTGTCTCCCCGAGTTCCACGGTGTTGCTGTCGGTCAGAAAAAGACGAGCGTTTCCGCGCACGCTTTGGAGCAAACCTACGTATGGCATTGTAGCGCTGTATATACGCCAACGGCGCATTTTCTTAGAAAGACATTCAGTGCGCCAGCGGTCGAAGTGCCCATACATCTTGACTACGAGACTTTCTATTTCGTCTTCCACTGAGCTGTCGAGATATGGATTAACTACACGTGGGTCAAACACCCGTTTGGAAGGTCCCTTGCGGTCGAACTTTGGAATCTTAAACGAAATTGACTTTTCATCGGCAAAATCCCAGTCCCAGGTGTCTGCCATTTTGAGCACACGTCCGGCAAGGTATGTCCCGGCGGTGGATTTCATGTCGAGTCCGGCATCCCGGAACGCATCCCGCACGGTGCGTGCCGCCTCTCGCATTGCTGAGTGATACTGGCGTTGGTCGCGCTCATACAGTCTGCGTAGATTGTTGTATATGCGGTAGAAGTCAGGATTTTCTGCAAAATAGTCATCGAGTTGCTGACGTATCACCTTGAAATCTTCCTTTGCAAGATTTCCGCTTGCTTTTAGAATCTGCCCGTAGATGGAATGTTTGCTATCCTGTTTTTGGAAAATGTTCCACCCTTTTCCTGATGATGACTTCTTTTCCATCATGTCGTTGATCCATGAAAGTCCATCGGTGTCGGCATCACTCGTCTCTATGGCGTCGAGCGTGGTGTCGAGACCCATTTGTGTCACATAATTGGAGTCAAGTTCAATCTGATATGTATCGTCAAGGTCAGCCTCGTATGCAAAAGTGCGGAGCACGGTCTGAAAGAATGAGTCGATGGTAGATACTTTGAAGTCGCCGTAGTCGGAAAGAAGAGTCTTCAGTGCATGCCGGCAGATATTGGCAATATCCTCGGGTGTACAATTAAATTCAGCTGCAAAGTCTGAAAGATAATCCACTTTCCTTAGGGAATCATCCGGAGTCCAGTTGCCAAGGGCATCGAGTTTGTCCACGATTCGTAGTTTCATCTCGTTGGTGGCCTTGTTGGTGAAGGTGATGGCAAGGATATGGCTGAGCGCATCGCGTAGTTCCTGAGGTCTGCGCAATCGTCGTACTCCCGTTTCGTCCCTGACGGATATGAAATACTCTATGAACTTTTTGGCCAGCATATAGGTCTTTCCGGACCCTGCCGATGCTCTTTGCAGCTGTAACAATTAGGATTAAGAGTTAAGGGTTAAGAGTTAAGGGCAATGTCGCTAAATTAGCATTGTCTTAAGGGGCCAGAAGCCCCTTACACAGGAGGAAAACCAATGATTATGGTGATTAATTTAGTGACATTAGAGTTAAGGGTTAAGAGTTAGGCTTTTACCTTGAAGCCCTTTTCGCGAAGGATGGCAGCCACGTCATTTCGTCGGTCGCCCTGTATGAGAATCTCGCCCCCGCGTGCGCTTCCTCCGGTGCCGAGTCGCTTGCGCAAATCCCGGGCTATTTCATCTATTTCATCATCCGGGCATTGGAATCCATCGATTATTGTGGCGGTCTTCCCTCCTCTGCCTTTCTTCTCTACAAATATGTGGAGAGTGGTCTGCTGCTGATTGTTAGTTGCCGGCTCCTCAAGTCGTTGATTGTCTGTCTGCGACTGATTGTTGCCTTCGGGAAGTCCTGTAAGGGAGGCTAATGCATCTTTCCAATCGGCGGTCATAGCTGCTTGCGTATTTCGTTTACCGAGGCTCCGCGTGCGGTGAGCTCGCCGGCGGCATTGTAAAGGAAGAATGTGGGAAGTTCGCCAACGTTATATTGGATGAATACCTTGTCCTGGCCTGCTGATGGGTCAAGCACGGTAACCCATGGAAGATTGGCAGCAGCCGACTTCCATCCGTATTGGTCGCGGTCGGGGCTTACATTATAGATATCCACTCGTCCGGCATTGTATAATTCAGCAAGTTGGCGGTTGATTTCCGGTGTCACTCCATCACGCATCAACGTGAATGCCACAATCACGGGCTTCCCTTTTCCTACAAGCTCGGAAAGTTTGCGTGGCTTCCCATTCTCATCGTTGAGCTCTATTTCAAGCATCTTGACTTCTTCCGCTTCTATGACTGTCTTCACACCGTTCAAATCGTTGTGATGCACACGTGCGGCCTTTGCAAGCTCCAGAAGAAATGGTGCGTGGGCATCGTTCGGGTTAAATTGGTTGTAGCTGTTGGCCACCGCTTGTATATACTTGTAGTCGGACGTTGTCGGGTCATATAGAGCCTTGTTCCCGATTGTCTTTGTCAGTATATAGTAAGAGATGACAGCTCCCCGGGCGTCCTGTAGGTATTCTGAATACACCCTTTTTTTGAAGCCTGCTGCAGAATCGGCATTGTCAATATATGGGGAAAACGCCATGAGATCTTTTTCAAATTTTGCCATCTTGACAGCCTGTTCCGTGCCGGAGACTTCGAAATCATGGCCAAAATCTTTCTTGGTTGTGGCCACTTTGAGAGTTTCGGTCGAATCTATGGGCAGATAGATGTATTTGTCATCCATTGAAAGGCGGAATATTTCCGGACCGCTTTGCTGAGGCTGGGAGAATTTAAATTTGCCACTGCCATCAGTGCGGGTGGAATCCACTATGGTCCAATAGCCGGCATAGTCAGCTTTTTCGAGGAGTACCTTGTCATTGTCGGAATTGGATACTTGGCCTTCTATTTTGAATCCTTTTTCACCGCAACCTCCGGCTGCAACAATCAGAAATATGGAGGCGGCCATGGCCGCTAATCGTAATATCTTCATTTGTTTCTTAAAGTTGAATGTTGTTTTTTAATGAATATCCGCTCGTGAAAACACCCATTTAGGATATATAGTGCAAATTTAAGCAAAAAAATCGGCATATCCTAATCTTCATCCCACTTATTCCCCACATTTCTCCATTCTCAATTCTCCATTCTCAATTCTCCATTCTCCATTCTCCATTCTCCATTCTCAATTCTTCCCTCTCGGATGTGCCTTCTCGTATGCCTTTCTGATTTCGTTAAAACTTAGGTGCGTGTAAATCTGTGTGGATTGCAGCGATGAGTGTCCCAATAGTTCCTTCACCGAATTTATCTCGGCCCCGTCATTGAGCATTGAGGTCGCAAACGTATGTCTCAGAGTGTGAGGTCCCTTGTGAGTGGCTCCGGTCGCAAGGAGTTGGTCGTGCACTATCTTGTATAACTGGTTAGCCGACAGTGCGCCCCGTTTCGAGCATATCAGTGGTGCCGGCTTTGGCAGGTCATATACCGAATCTCTCACAGTCTGCCATCTCTTTATCTCCTCCGTGAGTTCATCGGCAAGTGGTATGATGCGCGTCTTGTCGCGTTTGCCATGTATCCTCAGTTCCTTGGAATATGGATTTATATCAGCGTCTGTGATTTTGGCAAGTTCATCACGCCTTATGCCGCAAGAATAGAGGATGTTGAGTATCAAATGATTCCTCATGTTCAGCATCGGGTCGCCTCCCGGAGTGGGATTGTCGAGCAATTGCTCCATCTCATCCTCTCTCACGAATTCCGGCAGTTTTCTCCCTATTTTTGCCAGCTGTATCTCCTGTGCCGGATTCACGTCGATGACTCCACGTTTCTGCATCCATCTGAAGAACGCCCTCGCGGCCTGGGTCTTGCGTCGCAGGCTTCGGCTTGAGATTCCGTTTCTCGCCATCTCGGCGAGCCATCCGCGTATATTTGCTGAGGTTATGCTTGCTGCATCGCTCAATTCATCGTCCATGCCGAGGAAGGAGGCCAGTTCACCGAGGTCTCTTCCGTAAGCCTTCACCGTCAGTTTGCTCCGGTTCAGCTCCAGCTCCAGATATTCCAAAAAACATGTTTTCATTAAATTGAACAGACGCTTGGCAAAATAAAAAAGGCTGTCTTTCAAAGACAGCCTTTATATTATTCTTCATTCTGACGCAGGTGTTGCACGTAGATAGCCTTGATCAGTTTCTTGCGGTTGGTCACCGATGGCTTCTCGAATGCCTGGCGGCTGCGGAGTTCTTTGACGATGCCGGTGCGCTCAAATTTGCGCTTGAATTTCTTGAGGGCTTTTTCGATGTTCTCGCCTTCTTTTACGGGTACGATAATCATGCTTTTGTTGTGTATTTTATTATTTGTTTTGATTGAATTGTAGAATTTGCCATGAACCGGTAGGCTCATATAGCCTTGGACATCGCATGCAAAAGCGGCATCCAATATTGTGAAATGACGTTATTTTATATTGTCTTTCAGTCTTCTACAACCTCCTTTCGCACAGTTATTATCGGTTCGTAAAGTTTATTCTCTCATTTTCGCTTGCAAAATTACAAAAAAAATCCCATTTTTACAAATGTTTTTTGCATCGTTTGCGTTTAGTTCTTTAGCAATGCTTGTATTGCTTGCGTTTAGTTGGGTTGGGTGTTGAATTTCTCAATTCCCAATTCTCAATTCCCAATTCTTAATTCCCAATTCTTAATTCCCAATTCTCAATTCTCAATTCTCTCAATTCTTCATTTTAGAGTATGCCTTTCCTTTATGATTCCATGTCTGAAGGCATTCAGAAGGTCGCGAAGCTCATCTATCTGCGACTGAAGCTCTTCTCCCTTGTCGGTGTCACGCACCCGCAGCCGCTGAGCCGACATTTCCACAATTTGCTTAGTGCCGATGATGTCGCTGCCGTCACGTATTGCCTTCTCGGTAGATTCAAACGCCTGGTGCTCCACAAGCTGAAATCCACGGCTGTGATATACAAGAGTATATCCGGCAATACCGGTCGTCGCGTGGTAAGCCTTCGCAAAACCGCCGTCAATCACCATCAGTTTCCCGTTGGCTCGTATCGGGCTCTCGCCTTTTGCGGCTCTCACCGGCACATGGCCGTTGATGATGTGGCGGTGCTCGCCCTTCACTCCGAATGCATCAAGTATTCCATCCACAATCTTCTCATCGTTGCGCAACTTGAAATAGTTGCCCTTTTCTTCCACATGCGTTGACTCATCCTTGATGAAATATCGCTCAAACGTGGCCATCTTTGATTTGTCGAAAAGAGGTGAGTCCTTGCCGCTCCATAGATACCAGTAATAATCCACGGCGAAATTCTTCATCTCTTCGTCGGTGTCGTCGTTGAAGGCCGCTCTCATCATCATCCCTACGCGCCGCATAAGTTCGCGTCCCTTGTATTTCTGACCGTAAAGTTCCACTTCCTTGAGGCTCCCGTCTGTATTAAGCGGCATCGATGCATGATAAAGCAGGTTGGAGTTATACACGGCATACATGCTCCCGTGCGACAGCAGACACTTGATGTGCCGGTTCAGTTTGTCGCTCACCATGAATGAATGCAGCAGCTTTTCCATCAGCGACTCCTCCTCCTTGGTGAGTCTGTAGGGGTCTTCGGGTATCAGGGTCGGGAAATTAGTGTCTTTCAGTTCATATTCCTTTCCGTCTATTTCGATCACGCCTTTCTCAAGATTCAACCGGTGCAGCAGTTTCCGGTCGGCCATCTGCCATTCGGGCCGTCGGTCGATGATCTGTCCTTCAAGCTTAAACTGTATGATGCTTATAGCCTTGTGCATCTTGGCCATAAGGTCTATGGTCTTCCCTTCGGTGGAATATTCCTTATCGACGAGGTGCGGCAAGAATTCCTTGCAGTCATCGTCCTTGTATGTCTCCAGCGAGAATGTGGCCAGCGGCACAAGGTTGATGCCATATCCGTCTTCAAGGGTCGCCATGTTGCCATATCGCAGCGAAAGCCTGAGCACATTGGCTATGCATGCCCGGTTGCCGGCTGCCGCCCCCATCCATAGGGCATCGTGGTTGCCCCATTGCAGGTCGAAACGCTCGTAGGCACACAGAGTGTCCATTATGAGGTGCGCTCCCGGCCCGCGGTCGAAGATGTCACCAAGGATATGCAGCTGGTCGATGCTGAGCTTCTGGATTGTGTTGCAGAGTGCTATGATGAAGTTGTCGGCCTGTCCCGTAGAGATTATCGTCTCTATGATTCTCCTGAAATAGGCCTCCTTGTCATAATCGGAAGGTGACTCGTGAAGTAGCTCCTCGATGATGTATGCATATTCCTTGGGCAACTGTTTCCTAACCCTCGAGCGCGTGTATTTCGATGACACGCTCTGCAGCACGAGCACAAGCTGATGAAGCGTAACGCTGTAGAAATCATCAAGGTCCTTTTCCTCCTCCTTGATATATTCCATCTTGCGCTCCGGGTAATAGATCAGCGTGCAAAGTTGGCGAATATCCTGTTCGCGGAGTGAGGTGCCGAAAATTTCGGTCACCTTGCGCCTTATGTTGCCCGACGCATTGCGGAGTATATGAGAAAAAGCCTCGCTTTCCCCATGTAGGTCGGCCACGAAATGCTCCGTCCCCTTCGGCAGGTTCAGTATTGCCTCTAAATTGATTATCTCCGTGCTCGCAGCCTGTATGTTGGGAAAGGACTGCGACAGCAGCCTAAGTATCCTCGGATCCGTCTCTTGCATCCTATTGCTTCTTACTTCTTACTTATTACTTATTTAAGTTTCGCAAGCTCACTTAAAGTTTAGAAGTTTAATGGTTTAAAAGTTTAATTTGCCATCGGTCGAAGATAATTTTTAGCTATAATTTTGAATATCATCATAATTATTACAGAAAACAACTACAATTGGCACGTTAAACTCCTAAACTTTTAACCTTTTAAACCTCAACTTTCGCTTGCGAAAGTTGAATTACTTATTACTTCAAGGATGAGGCTTTGCCTCATACTTGCGGCCCATACCATGTGGAATATAGATGATAGTTCTTGGCTATCTTGTAGTTCATCTCCTTTGCCTTCTCCGGCTCCACCATCTTCACGAACTTCGCCGGACATCCTGCCCAAAGTTCATGTGCCCCTATCTTGGTGTTGCTAAGCACAACCGAACCGGCGGCCACTATGGCTCCTTCGCCCACCACTGCATTGTCCATCACCACAGCCCCCATGCCGACGAGGGCATAGTCCTCTACCTTGCATCCATGGAGCACTACGTTGTGTCCCACCGACACATGGTCGCCAATCTCGATTACTGATTTTTGATAAAGCGTATGCAGCACACTGCCATCCTGGATATTCACTCCGTTGCCGATACGTATGGAGTTGACGTCGCCGCGAAGCACGGCACCAAACCAGATGCTGCAGTCATTGCCAATCACTACATCGCCAACCACTACGGCGTTGGCCGCCAAAAAACAATTCTCTCCTATCTCCGGGGTGAATCCCCTCACTTCCTGTATTATAGCCATTTCTTTAGTTTAAGTTTTCTTGCTTAAATTTGTTTCCTGATCTTTTGGATTGCTTGCGTTTTGTCGGGTTAGGTATTGTCCTTGGTTATAATGTGCACTTGTCAAGCAGCCATTCCTTCTCCTCGTCATTCAGTAGCGGACTCAGCCTATCCCATACCTCCTTATGATAATCCTCCAGCCAGTCTCTCTCCTCGGCAGTCAGCATCCCGAAGTCAATCAGCTTCTTGTCGAATGGAAATAATGTCAGCACATTGAATCGGTAAAACTCACCGAATTCTGTATCTTTCCACTTCTCCACAGCCAAGAGATTCTCGCTCCTTATCCCATACCTCCCCTCTATGTAGAGACCGGGTTCGTTGCTTATCACCATCCCCGGCTCCAGTGCCACCGGTATCTCGTTCATCCTTATTTGCACCGGTCCTTCATGGCAGTTGATGAAGAATCCTACTCCATGCCCGGTGCCGTGGTAATAGGCTTTGCCCTCATTCCAGAGAAACTGGCGTGCCAAGATGTCGAGTTGCGCTCCGCGTGTGCCCTTCGGGAAAATTGCCCGCGAAAGCGCTATGTTTCCCTTCAGCACGAGTGTGAAGTCATGTCTCTCCTCAGATGTGGGGTCTCCTCCGAGTGCCACCGTGCGTGTGATGTCTGTAGTGCCTTGCTTGTATTGTCCGCCGCTGTCAATCAGAAGTATGCCGCGCCCGTTCACCGGCACGTCAGTCTCGTCGCTTGGCTCGTAATGCACTATTGCTCCGTGTTCGTTCCAACCCACTATGGCCGCAAAACTCTCATCCACACAGTCTGCATCGGCAAGGCGCAGCTCCCTGAGTTTTCTTGCGATTTTCATTTCTGTGAGTTTTCCCTTGGGGAGTTCTTCATCAATCCACTTGAAGAGTTTTACCAGGGCAACCCCGTCTTTCTCCATGGCGGTGCGCCAGTTGCGGAGCATGGTTTCGTTTTTCACGCTTTTCAGTTTCGCCACATCCTTTCCGCCAAAGATCACTTCGCATGCGATGTGGTCAAAAATACCGATTGCGGTCAGTGTGGGGTCTGTGAGCAGTTTGGTCTCTTCCGGCAGGTTCGCCACATACAGGGTTATGTCGTCGTAAGGAAGGAGCACTATTCCATTGCGATTGAGATAATCCTTCACATCGCTGTCTGCCTTCTCTTCATCGGTGAAAAGCACTTTGCGTCCTTTTGTGTCAAGGTATAGATAGCTTACATACATCGGACTAAACGATATGTCGCCCGCCGTGCGCAGGTTGGTGATCCATGCGATGTCGTCAAGTGCTGATATCAGTGTGGCGTTTGCCCCTGTTTTCTCCACAGTGGTCAGCACTCTGCGAATCTTTGATTCAGTGGATTCCCCCACGAGTTTCTCATCATGTATGAAAAGTTTGTTAAGAGGTCTGGGCGGACGGTCGGGCCATATCCGGTCAAATTGATAGAAGTCTGTGCGCAATTTTATGCCTTTCTCTGCTAATTCTTCTTCAATTCTTTGCGCTTCTTCCACACTGAAGGTCATGCCGTCGATACCCACTGTATCGCCCGCCTTCAGATTGCTTGCGATCCAACCGGTCATATCCACAGCCTCCGGACCATCCATCGGCATCATCTCGAATCCCGTGCCTTCAAGTTGCTGGCGTGCCTGGATAAAGAACCGGTTGTCAGTCCACACGTAAGCATGTTCCTGTGTCACTACAGCGATGCCGTTGGTGCCGTTTTCCGACTTAAAACCCGTCAGCCACTCCCTGCCGCGCCAATGGGCCGGCGGAATCTCGCTCTGGTGAGGGTCCGTACTGTTGATTATCGTGCAGTCTATATTGTTATGGCTCATGGCCTTTCTAAGTTCCTCAAGCCGTATTCTCTCAATCTTTTCCATGGCATTGAAAGTTCAACTTTCACAAGAGAAAGTTGAAGTTTATAAGTTTAAAAGTTTAAGGGTTTGCATCCCCACTGCAAATTTAGCAAATTCCCCCCAATCTCGCAAATTCTCCCCTCCCTATTTCAATGTTATAGTAAGTGTACAAAGTGTTTGTGCATTTTTCTTTGCAGCCCGGAGGGCTGTTTTGTGTGAAAACCCCGGACTTTAAGTCCATCGAAATGATTCGGAAGGGTTGCACTTTGTCGTCCATTCCAATGATAAAGACATGTCGTTTGGTCATTTCTTCGCAAAATTGGTCAATTTTGTCGGGGGGGGGTAATTTTAAAGTAGATTTATTTGGAAAATTAATATTTTTTGTATAATTTTGCATTGTCAAGAGAAGAAGAGTTTGGTTTGAAGCAATTGGCATAGCATTTTACAATTCTCTTGACAAGCAAGTCTAAAAGCTTTTTAAGTAATAGTGATATAATTTGTAAGTTAGTGGTTGAGTAAGTGTTGCTGTTGCTTGCGAAAGTAGTTGCAATCGCTAAAAAATCACACTGGCGCCGGAATCTGTGAAGACTTCGGCGCCAGCGCTTTTTTTACCATCTCCTTATTTCACTGCTCCAATCGCGGCCGCTTCCACCGGAAGCGCATCCATATAATTTTGAATATAGCGGTTGAAACCCTCCACATCCTCCTCTGTCGGAGTGATGCTTGTGCCGGTATTTCCCGCAAATACTTCCATCTCAAGATAATCCGCAAGGTTCCGGTCATTCACATTGTTCACAAGGTAGCCCGCAAGCAGAGCCATACCCCACGCACCACCTTCGCCCGCAGTCTCCATCACCGAGATCGGTGAATTAAGAGCAGCCGCAAGTATCCGCTGGCCTACACCAGGAGTCTTGAAAAGACCGCCGTGACCGGTGATTCTATCCACCTTGATCTTCTCTTCATTGAAAAGAATGTCGTTGCCGATTTTCAGACATGCCACTGCGGCATGGATGTTAGCCCGCATGAAGTTGGCAAGGTTGAAACGGTCAGTAACCGAACGAACAAACAGTGGCCTGCCCTCGCTCATGTCGGTGATAGGTTCGCCGGAGAAATAATTGTAGCTTACGAGTCCGCCGCAATCCGGGTCGCCATTCAGTGCATTATTGTAGAGTATGCCGAATATCTTGTTCATATCCACAGGCACTCCGAGCAGTTCGGTATATTCGCGGAAGAGTCCCACCCATGCGTTGAGGTCTGATGTGCAGTTGTTGCAATGCACCATCGCCACCAAACTGCCATCGGGCGTAGTCACCATGTCGATCATCTTGTAGGGGCGGCTGATGTCATGCTCTAATACAATCATTGAGAAGGATGATGTTCCGGCCGACACGTTGCCTGTGCGCTGTTTCACGGCATTAGTGGCCACCATGCCAGTTCCTGCATCTCCCTCCGGCGGACACAGCTTTGCCCCGCCCTTCAGGTTGCCTGAAATGTCAAGACGCTTGGCGGCCTCGTCGGTCAGGACTCCGGCATTCTCGCCTGCCAAAAGGATTTTCGGAAGAATATCCTCAAGTTTCCAGCTGAAATCGTAGCTCTTGATCAGATTGTCGAATTTCTCCACCATCGACGCATTGTAGTTCTTCGTCTCGGGATCCACCGGTATCATGCCGCTGCCGTCGCCGATTCCGATCACTTTCTCTCCCGTCAGTTGCCAGTGGATATACCCGGCAAGTGTGGTCAGGAAAGCGATGTCTTTCACGTGTTCCTCGCCGTTCAGTATCGCTTGGTAGAGGTGGGAGATACTCCAGCGCAAGGGAATGTTGTAGTTGAAGAGGTCGGAGAGGGCATCGGCGGCCTCGCCGGTGTTGGTATTGCGCCAGGTGCGGAAAGCTGCCAATTGGTTGCCATCCTTGTCGAAAGGCATATAGCCATGCATCATCGCACTTATGCCGATGGCTGCGAGATTCTCTATTTCAACTCCATATTGCTTCTTCACATTCTCGCGAAGGTCGCGGTAGCAATCCTGAAGTCCAAACCAAATGGCCTCCTGGCTGTAGGTCCATATACCGTTCACCAGCTGGTTTTCCCATTCATGGCTACCCTGGGCGATAGGAATATTGGTCTCATCGATCAGCACAGCCTTGATTCTTGTCGATCCGAACTCAATGCCCAATATTGCCTTTCCGCTTTCAATCGTTTCTTTTATTTTTTCCATATCCTTGATTTTTGCTTCGCAAAAATCAAGGTTTAAGGTTTATTAGGCGTCCCTCCTGGGCAATTCCATAGTCATCGCAGGCCGGAGGCCTGATTTGTGTGAGAACCCCGGGCTTTAGCCCGGAGACCACTGCCGTCAGACCGTAGCCCCGGAGGGGCGCCTTGTGATAAAAACCTTAAACCTCAAAATTCGCAACGCGAATTTTGAATTACTTATTCAGCAGATAATAGATATCATTCATTCTCAGCTCCTTCTTGAAGCCCTGCATCGTGGTGTCCTTATCGATGCGTACCATCTCGATGCCGGCCATCTCAGCGTAGTCTTCCCAGTATTCAGGGGTGATGTCGTATGAGAAACAGCTGTGGTGAGTTCCGCCGGCCATGATCCACGCGCCTGCACCTATCTCGAAGTTGGGCATTGGAATCCAGAGTGCCGATGCCACCGGAAGTTTCGGAAGTGGCTTCGACTTGATGCATTCCACGTCGTTCACAATCAGACGGAATCTGTTGCCAAGGTCAATCACAGTGGCCGTGATGCCGTCGCCGGGCTTCGATGTGAAGACAAGACGTGCTGTCTGAGCCTTGCGTATGCCTATGCCAAGGAAGTGTACTTCAAGTCTCGGACGTTCTTCTGCAATAAGGGGACATACCTCCAGCATGTGTGCCTGAAGTATTGCGCTGTTGGCTCCGTCGAAGTTTAGAGTGTAGTCCTCAAGGAAAGAGCATCCCTTGCCCATGCCCTGGCTCATAAACCAGAGTGTGCGGTAGAGGGCTGCCGATTTCCAGTCTCCCTCTGCCCCGAAACCGATGCCTTCTGCCATGAGTCTCTGCGATGCAAGGCCGGGTATTTGATTGAAGCCTACGAATTTCGGGTCGTTGATGTCCTGTGTGCCAAGGTCGTCGAAGTTGGTGGTGAAAGCCTTTGCTCCCTTTTCTTTCAGGATGCTGCGGATAGCGAGCTCAGCCTTCGCTGCCTCATATACTGCGTTGTAGCTTTCAGTTCCCTCTTTTTCAAGATCTGCGACGTGAGCGTATTCCTTGAAGTAGATGGCCATAAGATTCTTGGCTTCTTCATCAGTCACTTTCTTGTAGTGCTCCATCAGCTCGCTCACAGGGCAATAATCCACGTGATAACCGAGCTGCATCTCTGCATCCACCTTGTCGCCGTCGGTCACAGCCACATTGTTCATCTGGTCGCCGAAGCGGAGCACCAGCATGTCCTGTGCGTCAGCCCATGCAGCGGCCACTCTCTGCCATACTGCGATATGGTCCTGGGTTGCGGGGTCTTTCCAGTATCCCACTACGACTTTTCTTCTCACCTTCATACGGGCACAGATATGTCCGAACTCTCGGTCGCCGTGTGCGCTCTGGTTCAGGTTCATGAAGTCCATATCCATGGTGTCCCAAGGAATTTCAGCATTATATTGGGTGTGGAAGTGCAGCAGCGGTTTGCGGAGTGCCTGAAGGCCATGAATCCACATCTTTGCCGGTGAGAAAGTGTGCATCCATGTGATGATACCCACACACTTCGGGTCGTTGTTGGCAGCTTTCATCACCTCTTCTACCTCCTTCGAGGAGTTGGCGGTGCCTTTATATACCACCTTGATTGGCAGACGTCCGGAATTGTTCAGTCCATCCACCATTTCTTTTGAATGTGCATCCACTGCGACCACTGCGTCGCCTCCATAGAGCAACTGTGCGCCAGTCACCCACCAAATTTCAAAATCATTATACATTTCTATTTGTTATTTTAAGTTCTTTTTCCAATTTTTATCAGGTGTCCCCAAGTGTCATCAAGTGTCCCCAAGCGTCCCCAAGCGTCCCCAAGCGTCCCCAAGAGTCTCCATGATTACTCTTGTTTACTCTTGCTTACTCCTGTTTCCTCTTGCTTACTCCTGTTTCCTCTTGTTTTCTCTTGATTACTGTCCGTAATATGCGTTAGGTCCATGTTTGCGCAAGTAGTGTTTTTCCACTAATAATGGATTCATCGTAAGCTTCGGATTAGCGGCAAAGGCGATGCTCGCCATCTTCGCCACCTGCTCCATCACCACCGCATTGTGCACCGCATCATGCGCATCCTTCCCCCACGCAAAGGGACCATGGTTCTTAACCAAAACGCCGGGGGTATGCATCGGGTTCATCCCCTCAAAACGTTTGATTATCACATTGCCGGTCTCCAGCTCGTAGGCTCCCTTCACTTCCTCCTCTGTCATGTCGGGGGTGCACGGAATAGCCTCGTGGAAATAGTCGGCATGTGTCGTCCCGATGTTGGGGATGTCAAGACCGGCCTGTGCCCACGCCGTGGCGAATGTGGAGTGTGTGTGCACCACGCCTCCCACTTCAGGCCATGCCCGGTAGAGGGCAAGGTGGGTCGGGGTGTCGCTCGACGGTTTCAGATTGCCTTCCACCACATTACCCTCGAGGTCAACCACCACCATATCTTCAGGTTTCATCACGTCATAATCCACGCCCGACGGCTTGATTACGACCAGACCCTTCTCGCGGTCTATACCGCTCACATTTCCCCACGTGAAGATCACCAGCCCGTGCTTCACCAAATCCATATTTGCCCTATATACTTCTTTCTTAAGATCTTCAAGCATAATCTTCTATTTTATTTGCTTTTTGCTTCGCAAAAATCAAGGTTTAAAAAATGAATTTGCCATTTTCACAAGGCGTCCCTCCGGGACTTTTCCGCAGTCATCGCAGGCCGGAGGCCTGATTTGTGTGAGAACCCCGGGCTTTAGCCCGGGGACCACTGCCTATGGACAGTAGCCCCGGAGGGGTGCCTTGTGATATTGGCTATGCCATGTCTCTTTCATCATATATAAGATCAGCATATCGATACATGCTTTTCAGCTCATCCGCTATGTCTGTGCCATAGTGATGTTCCTCCTGGCCTTTGATGTACTCTATTAAGGCATTTTTATGTTCTGGAGATACTGTACATGCATAGTAGTCGTCTGCCCAACCTTTGAAATGTATAAACCTCGGATCCGACCTCATCCACCTGCTCGACAACCCTTTCACGTTCTTCATAAGGACAGCGAGTGCAACTGTAGGATGAAGATTGATAAACATGTGAACATGATTTGATATTCCACCAACTCTTTTAAGTTCGCAGTTAAAAGTCGATAACTGTTTCCATATAAAGCGATAGAGATCCTCTCTATTGGCTTTTGGAATGGTCATCTCTCTTCCTTTTGTACAAAAGACTATGTGGTAATATCCAGTTACTTTGCTCATGAATCGTTGATTTATAGTTACTTTATGATAGGTTTTGTGCCTGTCATAAGGCGTCCCTCCGGGACTTTTTGAGGGTGGGTGTTGTCCCTGTGCTGAAGCATAGGGTTTTCCCACCAATCAGCCCTCCGGGCTGCGCCGCCGATAGCATATATGTCTGTCACAAGGCGTCCCTCCGGGACTTTTTGAGGGTTGGTGTTGTCCCTGTGCTGAAGCACAGGGTTTTCCCACAAATCAGCCCTCCGGGCTGCGCCGCCGATAGCATATATGTCTGTCATAAGGCGTCCCTCCGGGACTTTTTGAGGGTGGGTTTTGTCCCTGTGCTGAAGCACAGGGTTTTCCCACCAATCAGCCCTCCGGGCTGCGCCGCCGATAGCATATATGTCTGTCACAAGGCGTCCCTCCGGGACTTTTTGAGGGTGGGTGTTGTCCCTGTGCTGAAGCACAGGGTTTTCCCACCAATCAGCCCTCCGGGCTGCGCCGCCGATAGCATCAGTGTTCCGAAGTCATTGCAGGCCGGAGGCCAGTGTGCCGCAGACGATGTTCCGCAGTCAACGCAGGCCGGAGGCCTGATTTGTGTGAGAACCCCGGGCTTTAGCCCGGGGACCACTGCCCATAGACAGTAGCCCCGGAGGGGCGCCTTGTGATAAAAACCTTAAACCTCAAAATTCGCAACGCGAATTTTGAATTTACCAGAAATACCAGTAGAACGCCGCTGTAATGCCTAAGATGATGATTGAGTGTATCACATCCCAGTGATTCCAGCTCTGGCGAGTGGCAAGACGCTGTTCCGGAGTCGAGGTGCCGAATACAAGCCCCTTGATCTTCTCTGGATCCGGTTTCTCCGTAAACATACTTACCACAAATATCACCGCAAGACAGAACACAAGCATCCAGCCGCAGAAGAAGAGCCAGTTGGTGTCGAAAAACAACCACTGGAACCATGAATGGTCTGCCTCAGGTGTAGCTGCCGCATTGCTGTAGAACACTTTCGCTCCAAGACGGGTGATACCGATTGCAAGTCCTGCAATCAGACCCCACATGCCTCCCTTGGCTGTGGCGCGTTTCCATGTCACACCCAATAGGAATGCGGCTGCAATACCCGGTGCCAATACCGACTGCACATCCTGCAGGTACAGATAAAGCACATCTCCTACTGATCTCATCACCGGTATCCAGAGGATACCGAGTATCACGATAACCACAGTGGCTGCCTGACCGATGTTCACAAGCTTCTTCGGGTCGGTGTCCGGTTTGAATCTCTGATAGAAGTCAATGGTGAAAAGTGCTGCCGATGAGTTGAATAGCGACGCAAGCGATGACATGAGCGCTGCGAGAATACCGCAGACAATCAGTCCCTTCACGCCGGCCGGCAATAGCTTGGCCACAAGCGTCGGGAAGGCTGCGTCGGAGTTGGGCATTCCGGCTTCTGTCAATGGCAGGAAGGATCCTGTGTGCTGATGCAATGCAAACGCAATCATACCCGGAATGAGGAAGAGGAACACCGGCAGAAGCTTCAGATAAGCCCCGAAGATGGTGCCTCGGCGAGCCTGCTTCTCGTCACGTCCCGAAAGAACTCGCTGCACGATAAACTGGTCAGTACACCAGTACCAGAAACCGATTACTGCCGACCCAATCAAGGCTCCAAGCCACGGATACTGTGGGTCACGGTTGTCGCGTATGAGATTCACCATTGAGTCTCCATATTCGTTCACTTTCACTTCGGAGCAGATGCGCATCATCTCATCCCAGCCGCCAAGTTCACGCAGTCCCAACACAAGGATTATAAGTGATCCAAGGAGTAGGATAGGGGTCTGAAGCACAGAGGTGTATAGCACCGACTTCATACCGCCGAAAATAGTGTAGAGCGCGGTGATAAGCACGAGCCCGATGGCCGCAATCCAGAAGAAATCTATGCCCCAGAGGGTCTCGATGCCGAATACCTGCTGGAATACAAGTCCGCCGGCATACACTGTCACTGCCACTTTCGTAAGCACGTAGCTGATAAGTGAGATTACCGATAGAATTGTGCGTGATGCCGGATTGTAACGTTTCTCCAGGAATTCCGGCATGGTTATCACCATCGAACGTGAATAGAACGGCACGAACACCCAACCGAGAAGAAGGATCATCCATCCCTGTATCTCCCAGTGTGCCATTGCCATACCGCTCGATGCTCCCGAGCCTGCAAGGCCAATCAAGTGTTCCGAACCAATGTTTGACGCGAATATCGACGCGCCGATCGCAATCCAGGTGGCATCCTTGCCACCCAAGAAGTAGTCGTCTGCGTTGTTCTGCTTCTGCTTCATCACCCACAGGATGATGCCGATCAGTGCTAATGCAAACAGCCCGACCACTACCCAGTCTAATACTGCCATTTTGTTTATCTAATTTTGAATTTTGAATTTCTAATTGTTGTTTGTGTTGCTTGCGTTTAGTTGGGTTAGGTGTTGTCCACCAGTCGCCGTGGGTTTGCAACCCCACGATGACTGATAAAATAAACCCATAAACCCATAAACCCATAAACCCATAAACCCATAAACCCATAAACCTATAAACCTATAAACCCATAAACCCATAAACCCATAAACCTCAACTTTCGCTTGCGAAAGTTGAATTACTCGGCCGAGAATCTGAATATGCAATGACTCTGATATGTCTCTCCAGGCTTAAGAGTGGCCGAAGGCCATTCCGGCTTGTTCGGTGTGTCAGGATACTTCTGAGTCTCAAGGCAGATGCCGCATCGTTGGTTATATACAATCCCTTTCTTTCCGGTCAGTGTCCCGTCAAGGAAATTGCCCGAATAAACCTGAATACCGGGTTCATTTGTAAGCACTTCAAGCTTTATGCCCGTAGTAGGGGAGTAGAGCGTCACTGCCACCTGACTGTCGTCGCCGGCTGCGTCAAGCACCCAGTTGTGGTCATAACCGTTGCCGTTCTTGATTTGCTCGAAGTCAACCTTCTCTATGTCCGCGCCAACTTCCTTTGCCACCGTGAAATCCATCGGGGTCTCTGCCACATCAAGGATTTCTCCAGTTGTCATGTAGGTGGAATCCACCGGAGTGTAGCGCTTCGCATTCACCTGAAGCACATTGTTGGTGATGGGCTCGGCAGGATTCCCGTTAAGGTTGAAATAGGAATGGTTGGTCATGTTTATCACAGTGGTCTTGTCGGTTGTCGCACTGTATTTGATGTCAATGGCATTGTCGGCAAGTAGCGTGTAGGTGACCTCTGCCTTCACATTGCCCGGGAAATTGTTGTCGCCGTCCGGGCTGTCAATTGTCAGCACCAAAGTCGAGTCATTGGTCTGTTTGGCATCATATACCTTATATTGCCACCCCGACGGACCCCCGTGCAGGCAGTGGCCAAAGTTGTTCTGCGGCAACTGTATTGTGTCGCCGTCGATTACCAGTTTGCCCTGGTTGATGCGGTTGGCATAGCGTCCGATCGACGCACCAAAATCCGTCAGGTTGTTCTCAGGGAAATAGGCCTGCACACTGTCGAAACCAAGCACCACATCCTTGAACTCACCGTTGCGGTCCGGCACCATTATCGACACGATGCGTCCGCCGAAATTGGTCACGCACACCTCCATGCCGTTTGCATTCTTAAGGGTGAAGAGTCCCGTCTTCTTACCCTGATACTCAGCCACGAACTTCTCCGGGTCCAGACCCGATGCCGTGGTCTTTGGTTGCTCACTCGAGTTGCAGGCCGCAAGAATCATACCCGCGCCCGCCAAAGCAATCAATCCTCTCGTTGTCTTAATCATGATATTACTATATTAGTTTTAATTTCATTCATTCTTCGAGTCTTTTTCCCCAATGAATCGGTAAAATTACAAAATCCCCACCTCCCTACCAAAAAAATAAATATGCTCTACAGCATATTCAGACAAGAGAACCATAGAAACCATAATTTTTTTAGACCAGAGTTCCATAGTACCGTAGAATTTCAGTGATAAACTATGGTTCTATGGTCTAAAAAACTATGGTTTCTATGGTCGAAAAAGCGCGACCCCGCTGGGGCCGCGCTTCCTATTGTAGTAGTATGTATGTGGTTGCTGTGGTTACTTCACCATGACCTTCTCGCGTTCGCCGTTCTTGCGGACAATCACGTTCACCTCACCCTGCACGAGGTTGAAGTGGCGCTTGCCGTCGAGTGTGAAGATCATCACCTCACCGTTCTCGATCTCAACCATCGATACGCCGCTCTTCACAGCGTTTGCGAGCATCTCGTCGATCATCTTGCGGATTGCGTCAGCGTCGAAGTTGTACTTGAAGAGACCTGCCTCAGCCACTGCCTCGAGAGCTGCGTCAGCACCAGCCTTGGCAGCGTTGATTGCGTTGTTGATTTCAGTTGCTTCTGCGAAGTAGTCGTATGTCGGATATTCAGTGATGATGGACTCACGGGCAGCCTCAAACTGTGCCTGGAGTGACTCGATCACTGTCATCACCACGTTGTAGCTGTCATTGTTGTATGTCACGCGGGCTGCCTCGGCATTGTCGGCGAGTGCATCGATTGCCTCGTAGAGAGGTACCACGTCAACGGTGTAGTCGAAGTTGCCCTCGTTCTCAACGGCTGCGTAAGCAGCGTCAGCAGCAGCCTTCACAGCATCGATCTTAGCCTGTACGGCTGCGTTGGCGTCCGGGTCGGAGAAGATAGCGAGGTTGGCCTTGATGTCGGCAACAGTCTCATCAAAGTAAGCCTGAACCTCTGCGAGTGTCGAGAGCACTGCGTTGTAGGCGGCCTCATTGGCAGCCTTGCGGGCGTCCTCAACCTCCTGGTCATGCTTAGCCTTGGCCTCAGCGTCGGTGAGCAGTTTGTTGATTGCAGCGTTCAGAGCGTCAGCGTCGAGTTCGTAGTCGAAGCGGCCTTCCTCAGCCACAGCAGCGTAAGCAGCGTCAGCAGCAGCCTTGGCAGCATCGATCTGTGCCTGTACGGCAGCGTTTGCGTCAGCGTCAACGTATGCCGGATATTCGCTCTCAACCTGAGCCACAACATCGTTGTAGTGGTTCTGGATCTCGGCGAGTGCCTCGAGCACTGCGTTGTATGCTGCCTCGTTGGCTGCCTTGCGTGCTGCCTCTGCTTCAGCCGCAGCTTTCTTATCTTGGGCATTCTTGAGGAGTTCGTCGATTGCTTCGTAGATTGGAGCGGCATCGAATGTATAGTCGAATGTGCCTTCTTTCTCTACTGCTGCGTAAGCTGCATCGGCAGCTGCCTTCACTGCATCGATCTGTGCCTGAACGGCAGCGTTTGCTTCTGCGTCACCATAGCCTTCGCATTCGGTGTTGATCTGGGCCACTGTTGCGTTCAGCTTGTCCTGGAGTGCCTTGATTTCGTTGGTCACTACTTCGTAGGCAGCGGCGTTGTTGGCAACTCGTTCAGCCTCTGCTGCAGCTGCCTTGTCGTCGGCATCCTTGGCTGCGATGGCGTCATCAATAAGTTTCTGGATGCTTGCGAGGATTGCTTCCTGATCAAGCGGTGACTTGTAGATACCCTCGCTCACCACTGCGTTGTAGGCATTGTTGACCTCTTCTTTGGCTGCTATGATGCTGTTGAGCACTGCGCTCTCAGCGTCTGTGTCCTCAAATTTGCCATAGTTGTCCTTGATTTCCTTAACAGCGTCAAGGTAGGTGGTCATGAGGGCGTCGATTGCTGCGAGGTCAGCCTCGTATGCAGCCTTGTTGGCGGCCTGGCGGTCTGCCTCAGCCTGGTCCTCGGCTGCCTTCTTGGCTGCCTTGGCGTTTTCAAGGAGAAGGTCGATGGCACTGTTGAGATCCGCTGCGGGCACAGTGTATTCAAAAGTTCCCTCTGTAGCCACTTTGTCGAGTGCAGCCTTGGCTGCGGCCTTGGCGGCTTCAATCTGAGACTTCACTGCGCTTTCGGCATCGGCATCTGCATACTCTGCGTAGTCCTTGGCGATTTCTGCCACAACTTCATCGTAGTGCTTTTCGATAGCAGCTATCTGATCAAGCGCTGCATTGTAAGCGGCCTCGTTGGCTGCCACGCGGGCTGCCTCTTCCTCAGCTGCCTTCTTGGCGGCTTCTGCCGCAGGCACAAGAGCATTGATCTTTTCCTCTATCGGGGCGGCGTTCACTGTGTATTCAAACTCACCGGCCTCTGCCACCTTGTTGTAAGCTGCAAGGGCATCGGCGCTTTCGCTGTCGATAAGGTCCTGCACTGCCTTGATGGCTGCCTCATCCTTGTAGTCGGCATACTTTTCGTCAATTTCAGCCACAGCTGCATTGAGTTTTGCCTGGAGAGCCGCGATTTCGGCCTTCACTGCGTTGTATGCTGCTTCATTTGCGGCCTTGCGGTCAGACTCTTTCTTGTCGGCATCTTTCTGTTTTGCATCGGCAAGAAGCTGGTCGATGGCTGTCTGGATTGCTGCTGCGTCGAGCGGAGTTACGTAGTAACCGGCATTCTCCACAGCCTTCTTGGCTTTCTCCACAGCCTTTTCAGCTGCTTCAATCTCATTCTTCACTACGTTCTCGGCACCGAGGTCCTCGAATTCCTTGTAGTCCTTGTTGATTTCGGCGCATACGCTGCGGTAATTGGCAAAGAGAGTCTCCACTGCTTCAACGTCTGCCTCGTAGGCAAGTTCGTTGGCTGCTGTGCGGATGGCTGCGATGGCAGTCTCGATAGGAGCGGCATCCACAGTGTATTCATAAACTCCGGCGTCAGCCTTGGCCTCTTTCTCTGCCTCGGCAGCTGCCTTTGCCTCGTCGATGAGGTTCTGGGCTGCGTTGATTGCGGCTTCGGGAGTGAAGTCGGGCAAGTTTTCTGCCGCTGCTGCCTTGGCAGCGTCAAGCTTGTCCTGAAGGTCGTCAATCTGGGCTACAACGGCATTATAGGCCTTTTCGTTTTCAGCCTTGCGCTTTTCCTCATTGTTGGCATTGTCCTTGTTCAGGTTTGCTTCTTCCTCAAGGCTGTCAACAGCGTTCTGAAGTTCATCAATGGTGGTCTGTGGGAAGGAGAACACGCCGCCCGGGGTTTCCTGAGCGGTCGTCAGGGCATTCTGTGCGTCTGTGAGTGCCTGTTCGATCTGGTTGCCCACAGCCTCAATCTTTTCCTGTGAGGGAGCGTAATCTTTCCATTCCGGGGTAGCGAATGTCTCCACAAGGGTATTATAGTTTGCCTGGATACCCTCGAGCACTTTCTTCACATCGTTGTATGCAGACTGGTTGGCTGCCTTACGGTTTGCCTCTGCTGCCTGAGCTGCCTTGGCGTCGGCCACAAGTTTCTCGATATCGGCCTTGATAGCTGCAGCCGGAGTCTCAACCACATCCTTGTAGTCGGGAGTGAGGGTGAGGTCATTGTAGGCATTGTCAACAGCTGTTGAGAGGTTGTCGATAGCTGTCTGGATGTCAGCACCGTTGAAGTTATCCTTCACGTCGGGGCATTCATCTGCGATGGTGGCAAGCGCCGCGTCAAGTGCATCCTGAAGTGCCTTGATGGCTTCGTCGGCATTTGCTTTGGCGATATATCCGTTGGTAACATTCAAAGTTTGACCAACGCCATTGACAGTTGTTACGTTACCTTTGTCGATGGTGGAAGCCAATACATCGTAAATCTTAAACTCTCCATCCGTAGAGAATTGATCTGCTGTCGGGGCTTTTACAGTGATATAGAAGATAACTCCGTCTCCGGTGTTTTTGATTGACTGGTTGCTTACGATATCGCTTATTGCGATGCCATACACATTTCCTTTCTGCTTCGAATCAATATAAGCGGATGTAGTCACGCGGTCTGTATGCTCAAACTGATCACTCATAGTGAAGCCGGCAGGAAGTGCTATATTCATTTGAAGGGCTGACACTATAAATGAGTTCTTGAGAGCCACGGGTATCTTGACTTCTGTTTCGTTTTCGGCTGTGGAAGGGTTGATGGTAAGGCTCTTGACATCGAAATATGCTGCCAACTCCCCATATACTTTCCCTTCGTAGGTAGATTCACCATTTACATTGGCACTTGGGAGTTCCACACCTCCTGCTGCTGAGAAAACAATTTCAGTCAACTTCATATCCTCGTTCTTCCAAGTGCTTGTGGCTTCTCTTTTGCGAGTCTTGAATGTAGCGACTGCTGTACCGTTCTCGCCAATGAATGGCTCATTTTTCCTTGATACGACCATGCAGATAACATTTTGTTTACTGCCATTGATCAGACCGCTGGAAATTTGCTGGCCATTGCTGAATCTTAGCGGGTTGCGAACTAAATATTTCTCCCCCCATGAGTTGGTCTGTTCCACTATATCAAGTTGCGGAGGCAACTGAAGATTGAACTGAAGACCAATTGCATTTTCATCGCAATCCATCAAGACGGCAAACTCACCATCACCTATGGATGCAATTGAAAGCTTGTTTTCCGCAAATGCGACATTGCCCATGGTCACCAAGGCCACGAGCGACATCAGCAAGCGAATTACGTTTTTCTTCATGATTATTTTTAAGTTTTAATTTTTATTCTGAAATATTAAAAGGGAGAGGTCCCGGAGGGACCCCTCCCTTTAGTTATTGTAATTGAAAAATCAAATTTCAAATGTCATTCTCGCCGAAGCAAAAATTCTCAATTCTCTCAAATTGAATTGTCGAATTCTATTATTACCGAAGCAAAAATTCTCAATTCTCAATTCTCAATTACTTCAAAGTTATTTGCCGATTTTCTTCGTCACGCTGCCATCAGCATTGCGAACGATGTTCACGCCCTTGGTGAGCTTGTTGAGCTTCTGGCCGGCTGCGTTGTAGATAGCCTTAACGCCATCCTTGACAGCATCCATGATGCCCACACCGGTTCCGGTGTTACCGCTCAACTTGTAGGCATTACCGTTATTGTCGGAGAAGATAACATTCTCAACCTCGATCTCAGCATTACCCTCGACATCGATGAAGAGTACGCAACCATTGTTGCCCTCTATCATAGTGTTGTCAAGTGCTGTGAAAGCAATTGTGGTGTGATCGCCATGGTCCTTGCTATATACTTCAAGTCCGTTGGCACGTTCGCCAAGAGTAATGTTTGCAATTCTTGCATGGCTTGGAACGAATACCTGCATCTGACCTGCGGCAAAAGCAGTCTCATTGGTGAGAAGCACTGCGAAGCGACGGAGACCATTTTCACCCTGAACCTCTTCAACAAGGTAAGAGTTGTTATTGCTCATGGCAGGCATGAACTTGCGCAGACGACTTACTACGGAAGCCGGGTTTGAAGGATCGTCCTGACCTTCGATTATCCAGTTGATGAGCAAGGTCACGTCACCCATGTTGAGATCACCGTCCTCATTCACGTCAGCCGCGTTGGTCTTCTTGTCATCCTTCTCAACCACTGCATCGTCAAGTACAAGGTCGATGAGAGCCTGAACGTCAAGCACATTCACCTTGCTGTCACTATTGGCATCACCCTTCACGATAAGATTGTCAGCTACAGCCGTATCGTAGATGTCACCCATGTTGGCGCGGCCTTCATCAATCTTCTCCATGATTGATTCGTAAGCTGTCTTAGCCTGTTCTGGGGTTGTGGGAGTATGATTTTCAGTTGTCTCATCGTAGTTGTAGAGGATTGTCCACAGGTTGAGATTCTCAATAACACGTAGCTCTGCAACAATAGATCTCCATAGATCTTCTTCATTAATAAATCTCTGTTGCCAACCATTTTCATTGACTCCGGGCTTCTGTATGTCGTTAACAAGTTCATTTGCCTGGGTCTTGGCTGCATCAAGTTCATCATCTGCTATAAGTTTCAGCGTCTGGCGTACAAAATCATATACTTGATCCTGCAGACCTTTCTTCAGAGATGTTGACTTGGTTATGCCGCAATTATCGTAGAGATTTTGAAGTCTTTGCTTCTCGCCCTGATGGAAATCACCATATTCATCAGTCCATCCATTGATGGCATGATCAATGCTTTCATATTTAGCCGAGTCCCATGCGGTGTTTCTGTGAGTTTTTGCTTGGTTTGCAGCATATTGTGTTTCGTTCCAAAGACTTGTAAGATCTGCCGACAGCGAACCATAATAGTGTACGTTGATATCCTTCTGGAGTGCACCCTTAGGAGTTCCGGTATTGCTGTATGCTGTGTTCCACTCGTCTTCAGCATTGGTAATTTCAGCAAGTAGCTGTTGCATATCGTAGGTAAACTTGGCAGCGTTTTGTATAACGTTGTCCCCGTTACCGTTGTATGCGGTTTCGATACCACTGAGTTCTGTTTCGAAAGTTGCTAACTTGCCATTATATGTTTGCTGAAGTGCCTTCACATTAGTGCCTTCACCAACTATCTCAGCACCGGAAACGGCAGCCTTGAACTTATTGATAGTTGAAGTAACACCATTAGAAGTAGCATTAAGTGCCTCAAGAGTGCTTGCTTTGGTGTTTGTTGTAATGGTCTCGCCTGAAACCTCAATAGCAAGGTTCTGAAGCGTTACAAGCAAAGCACTGATATCTTCCTCATATCCTTTGAGTTTGTTCATGCATCCTTCTTTATCATTTGCTTTGTAGATGCATGAAGCAAGATCTGATTCAAGAGTCTTGATTTGCTCGTCCCATAGATTAAGCTGATCTGTGTCGGCTCCTCCATTCACATTTACATTGTTGAATGCAGTGCGGAGTTCCACCATCTTTGCTTGAGCAAAGGCTTTCTCCTGTCCGAATACAGTTACATACGCATTGTTGACAGCAGTTACACCCTTCGCATTAATCTTTCCAACTTCAACAGACTGTGTAAGTTCTGTAGAAGAATTCTTGACATCGTTTTCTACTTCTGTTTTAGCAGCATCAAGAGCAGTTCTAAGACCTTCAATTGTTCTCAACTGATCAGTCCTATAACTTGACCATTCAAGAAGTTTATCGATGTTGCCCACGCCCGTGTTATAAGCGGCAATGGCAGCTTGAAGTATCGCGTTGTTTGCAACGTAAATACCATAAGCCTCACTTGCATCTTTAACAGCTTGGCGAGCTGCCTCGAGAGCTGCATCAATCTGGCTTTGATAACTCTTTAGATTGGCCTCCTTATTGGAATTGCTCAGATTACTCCAAGCATAGTTAAGGTTATCAACTAAATCTTGAGCATCTGTAACTTTCTGAAGTTGACCAGCATAGTCTGTGGTATTGAGAGCGTACTCCTCAATCTCATCATTAAGATTCTTTATCTCCGTATCGGCGTCTGATACGCGGTCCGGCCAAACAGTATTGATTGCAGAATATACTTTCGTGTTTTCAAATGCTGTCTGTGCGTCAGAATCAGGATCATAACTTGGTATGAGCGAAGGTACAAGCTTGTTGGCCCATTTATCCATATCAAGGATATATTCGTGAACCAATTTGCCGGTTGTTGCAGTACCAATTTCATCAATGGCCTCGTCATGAGCGTTGACAATCGTATTGAGTTCCGATAGTTGTTCGCCGTAGATTGCATCAAGTTCAGATTGTTCTCCTCTGCTATCTACTGAAAGACCTGCTGCTGCAAGTCGAGTACGGATATTTCGCCATACATTGTATGCGGGATCACCGTTTTCATCCCAGAATTTATTGGCTTGCTCAAGACCCTCTTTGTCTATTGCTGCTATTGTTTTTTCAATAGTGTCAACAATGTTGTTGGCAGCGTCCTCAAGAGATTTTAGAGTAACCTTTACACCATCTACAGTGACATATTCACTATTGTTTTGAGACAGGATGTCAACGCCAAGCACTTTCTGCAATTCAGGATTATAAGTGTCCTCATCTCCTACAATCGTCGGGGGATTGATATGAAGTTTGTATGCAGTGAGTTGCGCAGTCAAAGTCTCGATCTTCTTGAAGCATGCCTGCAGTTCATTGTGGTTGGCAATGAATACATCGTTGTTCGTAAGCATGGGGTAGTATGCTACGTTGTAAACGTTATAGAGATATTCGTTTACGTATGCAATAGCATTCTTATATTTCTCATCAAGTGAGCCATCGCCGAGATTGTGCTCTGACAACCATGCTTCGTTAGCATCAACAACAGCACCATAATAACCGTCAGTCCAGTTATCAACGATAGATTGAAGTTCTTTCTGAAGCTTATTGTATTGATCCTTATAATCGGCTACAAGTGATGAGTCTGTCAGGCCACCCTCTCCGAACGTAGCAGTAACTGCATCATTAAGGTTGCCGAGTTCCTGAGTGAGGTCATCAACTTGCTGTTGATACTTTTTGGTATAGTCTTCAACTATTTCACTGACGTGGCCTTTGTCATCGTCACCATCGTAACCTTTGAGTTGAACATTTACCTCGTTGACTGTAGTGGAAAGACCATCGGCAATACCGTTGAGTACAGAGAAGTTCTTCTGGTTTTCGAGAAGATCTTTCTGCAAGTCACCAAATTTAGTATTGACTGCCTTGATTTTAGCCTCATAGTCAGCTTGCTTGTCAACTTCCTCAATGGCATTGTATGAAGCCACGTATTCTGTTTCGATATCAGTCAGTTCTTTAAGAAGTTTGCCGAGTTCATCAATGTAATGGTTGATGGCGGGTTGAACTGTCAGTTCGTTGTTGGGAAGATTGCTTCTGTAGGTCGAGATTGATGTCTCATACTGATTCTTCAGTGTGCAAAGAGCTTCGTATGCGGCGTTGTTGGCAAGCACGTTGTCGATAGCTGCGTTCACATCGGCGCACTTGTCAACAATTCCCTTAAGGGCCTTGTCGATTGCGTCAAGTTGAGTTGTGTCAGCACCTGCTCCTGCGATCTTGCCGTTTTCTATGTTGTAGAGATTCTCGACTGATGTGAATCCGCCTTCAACATCCTTGACAAGGTCAACTTTTGACATGCCGGGATAGCTCTTGTAGGGTTCGGTCTTGACATATTTGTTGATGTCATTGATCAAAGCACCTACATTTGCGCTGTTCTTAGCAGTGGCTGCTTTCACGAATGCATCCTGAGCAGCCGTGATTGAAGCCGCAAGGTTATCTTTGTTAACCGTGTCTGCCTCTTTTACTGCTGCCTCGTATGCCTCCTGAACATTTTCGATTGCAACAGCTTTGTTGAGTTCTGTCTTATAACCGTCAACAGTGGTCTTAAAACCATTGTATTTTTTAACGTCGGGCTGCTTGTCGTAAGCTGCGTAAGTAGTAGTGCCGACTTTTGTGCTTATGCGAGTCTTGTCATCTAACTGTTTCTTGAAATCCTTCAGCGCAGTCTCCTGTGCATTGATTGCTGTAAGAGCCTTACTGAATCCATCTACGAGCTTGTCACAAGCTGCCTTCACATCCTTGATGGCGTTTTCGATATCTTCGACTGCCTTTTTATCCTTCGGATTGCTTGCATAATATTTGGAGATAGCATCGTCGATGTTCTGGAATGAACTGTCAAACTTGCTGTTGAGTGTGTCGCCATAGCCGGTCACTTTCGCAGTCTCAGTCTTGACATAATCACGGGCATCGTTGCTGAGGATGATCAAGTCGATGACACTCTGGCCGATATTCTTGGTCAGATAATTGTTGTATGCCTCGTCTGCATCAGTTGCAACTTTTTCAGCCGCAAGGAATGGATCGGCGTTTACATTGAGGTTGTGAGCAAGATACTGAGTGTTGGTGACGTTGACAAGATTGTCGATAGCAGTCTGCATTGCATCGATAAGCTGATTGAGTTTGGCCTGGTCAGCATCGGTGAGTGCCTTGAATGCGTCTGTTCCTGCAAATGTCTTGTAGTCGTCGCAAGTTGCCTGCAAACCTGTGATGATGGCGTTTGCACTCATCGCAAACGAAGAGTCAGGAGTACCATCGGTGCCGTTCAACTGTGCCTGCTGTTCTTCGTAGGTTTTCTTGAGGGCTGCTTCTGCATCCTGCATACCCTTCAGACGTTTTGCAATTTCTGTCTGGGCGTCTGCAAGAAGATTGCGGGCATTGATGATGTACTTAAATTCCGAAGCCACAAACTTACCATCTACAATAGCCCCGGCTGTGAGGTCGTAACCGGTGTTCTTCTTGTATGCTTCTGCAAGCGCATTGTTGGCATCACCGGTCACGTCGTCATATACATTCTTGCAAGTATATGTTTTTCCGTTGATGGTGTATTCAGTCACACGGTAGTTGTCATTGATCTGACCGAAGATCTTGTTGTATTGGTAAGCCAGATCATTGACAGCATTGGTAAACGTAACGTATGCCTGATAGTCGGCAATAGCATTTGCTGCGGTGATTGCTGCTATGGCTGTTGAAATGTTCCCTGCAGTTGTGTCGAAATCAGTTGTAGCAACTACAGTAGTCGGAAGATTGCCTTCGCTGTCCTTCGGATACGCTGCTTTCACAGCAGTCTCCAGGTTGGTGATTGCTGTCTGCTCGGTAGCAAGTTCATCTGCAAGTGCAAGCTTGCAATATGCCTTTTCGTCTGCTGTGGCAGTAGTGGGTACTGTCTTCTCAACATCCTTCTTCGCATCGAGGTCTTTCTTCAGCTGTGCAATTTTTGCGTTGATGGCTGCAAGGTTGGTCTCGTTGGTCTTGATGTTGTTCCAGGCCTCAGTTTCAGCGGCAACCTTGCCATTGTAGGAGTTGGCGGGATATTTGCCATCTGCACCGGCAAGACCTGCAGCAGTCTGAAGATTGCGGATTGCTTCAGACACTTTGTCTTTTGCCTTTGAGAGGTCTGCCTTCCAACCTGCAAGGTTGAAGTTTTTCCATGCATTCAGAAGAGCATCCGGACTGTCAAGGTCTATTGAAGTGATATTCTTGTTGATGTTATTGTAGTCAGTAGTGAGGGTCTTGAGTTGGTCTCTCAGATCTTTTGCTTTCTGACGCGTGTCTGCATCAGGCACTTGTGTGAGAACTATCTTGTTGAATTGGGTCTGAAGGTTTGACTTGGCAGTAGCGAAGTTGAAATCGAGCGTGATGTTCACAACACCAATCTTGAATTCATACTCATTGTTGTTGGGCACAACCTTGATCACCTTGTCTGTATTTGTTACAGCGAACGTAGTCGCATATACGTATTCGTCAGGATTTGTGGTTACCTTGTCGTCCTTGTCAAGATACTGACCCTTGTTGTTCTTTTTATACTGAACCTTACCGTCAACTTCAAAGTGTGCATTTGTAACATCTTCTGCCACGAATGTATATGAACCTACAGCCGACAGCATCATGTTGTGGGAAAGGAAACCGGTGGATACGGGGCATGACAGCACACCGTCTGTGGTCACATAATCAGAAATACCGTCGGCTTTCCAGTTTTCTGAATCCACCGCAGGCTTAATCTGATAGGATAGATCACCGCTGCCATCCGCCACCCACTGCACTTCAGCAGCGAATGTAGCGACAGGAGCGGTCATCATCAAAGAAACCAGTAATTTCTTATCCATGATTAATTAATTGATTAATGTTATGTATTATTAAATTTATTTGTTATTTCTGTTTTCGTCGTTTACGGAATCGGATCCGTTTCAGATGTTCATTCA
>JAMPAV010000021.1 GCA_023667055.1 Muribaculum sp.
TTTTAAACTATTAAACTTCTAAACTTTAAGTGAGCTTGCGAAACTTAAATTAGATTGAGCTGATTTTGTGTATTACACCCCTAAGCCTTAAAAATTTTTGAGCAGATGGGGTCTTATTTTCAGATGGTTTGATGGTTGAAGACGGAACTATGGTATTTGAGAAGAAATTTGGCACGGAGTTTGTTAGTATATATGTACAATAATGAAAACATCGTTTCTGCAGCCATTGCCAATGGTTTTGACAAGATTGCCGGTAAAAGAGGCTTCGGCGAAAAAACAAACCATAAACTTTTTGGAAAACAACATGGCGATGCAGAACATAAACAAAGATATATGACTAACGACTATTCAAAGCAATTCAGGCCTATCCTGGAGCAGGCTTACAAAATAGCTCAGGAATTCAACTCTAAGGTGATCACCAACGAGCATTTCGTGCTTGCCGCAGTGCGCAATCGCGAGGGTTATGCCTATAAAATTCTCCAGCAACTCCGCGTCCCATTCGACAAGATGATAGAGGAACTGGAGGAACGCATTACTGAGACGGTCACCTCCGGAGAGACCACCACACTCTTCGAACAGCAATACCGCATCAGCCTTCCGGCAGTGAGACACCTTCAACTCGCCACCTCCGAGGCTCGCAAGATGCATTCATCCGTAATCGGAGGCGAACATATACTTCTGGCTCTTATACACGACTCGAGGTCAATGGACAATGACTTCCTTAAGGAATTCAAGGAGAAATATCTGAATTTCGACATCTCAATACAGACCTTCGGCCCCGGCCAGATACCACCGCTTCCTTTTGGCAACAAGCTTCAGGATTCAGGCGAACAGGATGTTGATGACGACGACGATGACGAGGATTCATACGAAGCATTTGCCAAAAATGACAATAAAGGCAACTCAAAGCGTCGTTCGACTTCCAAGGAGAAGTCAGACACTCCGGCTCTCGACAAATTTGGCTATGACATGACGAAGAATGCCGCCGAGGGTCGTCTTGATCCGGTGGTGGGGCGCGATGTGGAAATCGAGCGGCTTGCTCAGATTCTTTCGCGCCGGAAGAAGAACAATCCTGTGCTTATCGGTGAACCGGGTGTGGGTAAGTCCGCAATCGTCGAGGGTCTTGCGCTTCGTATCAACCAGCGCAAGGTGAGCCGTGTGCTCTTCAACAAGCGTGTCATCGGTCTTGACCTTGCGGGCATGGTGGCCGGCACGAAATATCGCGGACAGTTTGAGGAGAGAATCAAGGCTGTGCTCGATGAACTTCAGAAAAATCCTGACATCATCCTCTTCATAGATGAAATCCACACCATTGTGGGTGCCGGAAGTGCACCGGGCACAATGGATGCCGCCAACATACTGAAACCGGCTCTTGCACGTGGCGAGATACAGTGCATCGGCGCCACCACTCTCGACGAGTATCGCAAGAATATCGAAAAGGATGGAGCTCTTGAACGCCGTTTCCAGAAAGTGATGGTGGAACCCACATCGGCTGAGGAGACTCTTGAGATTCTGAACCAGGTGAAGTCGAAGTATGAGGACCACCACAACGTGACCTACACCGACGATGCCCTTAAGGCTTGCGTAGAATTGACCGACCGCTATGTCAGCGACCGCAATTTCCCCGACAAGGCTCTCGATGCCCTTGATGAGGCCGGCAGCCGTGTCCATATCAGCAACATCAAGGTGCCGGAGGAGATGGATGCACTTGAAAATGAGATTGCCGCTACTACAGAAGAAAAACTTGATGCCGCAAAACAACAGGATTTCGCTAAGGCGGCTGAACTGCGCAACCGTGAGACTTCGCTTAAGAAACGTCTCGAGGAGGTGCGATCGGAATGGGAGGCTAAACTCGACCAGGACCGACAGGTCGTGGATGATGAGAAAGTGGCTGAGGTCATCGCCATGATGACCGGTGTCCCCACCCAGCGCATCGCCCAGACGGAAGGTAATCGTCTTCTTGAGATGAGCAATACTCTCGAGGGTGCCGTAATCGGTCAGGATGAGGCAATCAAGAAAGTGGTGAAGGCCATCCAGAGAAACAGAATTGGTCTAAAGGATCCTGACAAACCAATAGGTGTGTTCATGTTCCTTGGTCCTACCGGTGTCGGTAAGACTCACCTTGCCAAGAAACTGGCTGAATATCTATTCGACAGTGCTGATGCTCTTATCCGTGTCGATATGAGCGAGTATATGGAGAAGTTCACCGTCAGCCGTCTCGTCGGTGCACCTCCGGGATACGTCGGATATGAGGAGGGTGGCCAACTTACCGAGAAGGTTCGCCGCAAGCCATATTCTGTGGTGCTTCTCGATGAGATTGAAAAAGCGCACCCGGATGTCTTCAACCTGCTTCTTCAGGTGATGGACGAAGGCCGGCTCACTGACTCTCTTGGCAGGAAGATTGACTTCAAGAACACCATAATAATCATGACCTCCAATGTGGGCAGTCGCCAGCTCAAGGACTTCGGTTCGGGCGTGGGTTTCAACACCAAGGAGGATGACAAGAAGCAAGCTCAGGGGGTAATCTCTAAGGCACTCAACAGGGTGTTCTCTCCGGAATTCCTCAACCGTATAGATGATGTCGTGATGTTCGACCAACTCGACAAGGATGCCATCTTCAAGATTATCGATGTGGAACTGAAGGATTTCTACGGAAGGGTAATGAAACTTGGATTCGACCTTCAGCTTTCGGATGATGCCAAGGAGTTTATCGCCAACAAAGGTTACGACAAGAACTTCGGAGCACGTCCGCTCAAGCGAGCCATCCAGAAGTATCTTGAAGACGATTTGGCGGAGCTGCTTCTCCATCTCAACGCCGAAGGCAAGCTCGGCGGCAAGATTGAGGTTTCGCACCCGGCCGACGCGGAAAAACTCGAATTCAAATACAACGACCCCTGCGAATAGCTGCAGAGTCAAGCGACTTATATATAGCATCAGCGATTTAATCTTCGCTGATGCTTTTTCTGTTAAAATAATATCCTGCAACCCTATCACATTCGAACTTATACAAAACAAGAGCAAAAGAGCCGATATTATACCGATATTATCGATATTATATTCGTAACGCATTATGAATAATCCAAAATTTTTCATTAACTTTGCACATCAATACACACTTGCGCTGACAAAGACCAATGGATGTAAGCAACTACTATATTCAACATCTAAAAGAACTTCCTTGTAGTCGTAAAAAAGGCTTGGTCGCCAGTCAGCACTACATGGGAGTCTCTTGATTTTCATTCAATGGCACAAACAAGATACAACGTTCTTGACTTATTTTGTGGTTGTGGCGGACTCTCCAAAGGATTTGAAGAAGCGGGCTACAACGTCATTATTGGCGTTGACTTTGAACAAAGTGCATTAGATACATTCATCCGAAACCACAATGGGGCTGTTGGCCTCAGGCTTGATTTGGCTTTGCCAGAATCTTTTGATACTATAAACGAGACTGTCAACGGCAGAAATGTTGATGTAATTGTAGGCGGTCCTCCTTGTCAAGGATTTAGTCTTACCGGTCCACGTAATTTTGACGACAATCGCAACAAACTTTATCTCGCCATGATTGAAACCGTGCGTCGGTTCAAGCCAAAGGCTTTTATGATAGAAAATGTTCCCGGTATGGCAAATCTATATAAGGGCGAGGTTAAAGATGAGATTGTCAGACGATTTACACAAATGGGATATTCCGTATCATATAAAATCGTTTGTGCCGCAGATTATGGTGTCCCTCAAATCCGTAAAAGATTGGTCTTTATAGGTCTTCGCGATTCGGAAATTCCTTTTGAGTTTCCGAAACCATACCTTACCGTTGAAAACTATCTTACCTGTGAGGATGCCATTAGCGATTTACCCCCTCTTGTTGATACTTTAGGCGAAGAAATCGGTTCTTATGAGTCTGAGCCTAAGAATGAGTTTCAACGTAAGATGCGCGGAGACTCTGTTGTGCTTCACAATCACACTGCCATAAATCACAAACAATTTGTTAAAGATGTTATTGCACTTGTCCCCGATGGAGGCAACTACAAGGATCTGCCTCCCGGAGTAGGAGAAAGCCGTATCTTTCACATGGCGTGGACGCGACTTAATAGCAAACTTCCGGCTCGCACAGTTGACACCGGTCATAGAAACCTTTTTCATTATAAATGGAATCGCTGCCCGACTGTGAGAGAAAGCGCGAGAATACAAACATTTCCAGATAACTTTGTTTTTTTAGGAAACCGTGGTCAGCAGAATAAACAAGTTGGCAACGCTGTTCCTGTATTATTGGCAAAAACTATTGCCACTCATCTTCTCTATTATTTGAAATGAACCAAGATGTTTTAAATACTCTTGACCTTTTTGCAGGGTGTGGCGGACTGACTGAAGGATTTCTTCAGTCGGGACATTTTCATACCCTCGGTGCTGTTGAATGGGAAAAAGCTCCTTATGAAACATTAAAACACCGACTTCAAACAGCTTGGAAAATGGAAAACGTCGATGATGCGATTGTCCGTTTCGATATTCAACGCACAGACGAACTTATAGGCGGTTTCTCTGACGAAAAATATGGAACCCATCCGGGTTTAGACAAGGTTTTGAAAGACACTACAGTTGATGTCATTATTGGTGGCCCTCCTTGCCAAGCATACTCTTTAGCCGGACGGATTCGTGATGAGCATGGTATGCGAAATGATTATCGCAACTACCTGTTTGAATGCTATATCAAACTCGTTAAACATTTCAAACCAAAATTCTTTGTGTTTGAAAACGTTGTCGGTTTATTAAGCGCAGCCCCAGACGGGACTCTTATTACAAAGCGAATTTATGCTGCTTTCAAAGATGCTGGTTATTGCGTGCTTGAAAATTTTAAGGAAGCTCTTTTTGATGTTGCCGATTTCGGAATCCCTCAACATCGTAAGAGGGTGATAATTCTTGGAATATCTATTGAATACTACGGTGACAATTGCAACGGAATGCTCAAGGATTTCTATTTCAATATTATTCCCGAACTTCGGAAACGAACACGTCCTCGAACTGTATCTGATGCTATTTCAGATTTGCCTCCTTTGTATCCCCTGGAAAATATCATAAACAAAGGAAACTGCAGACAATCACACATCCAACACTCCGACGTTTTTGTACCTAATCACACGCCGAGATTTCATAGTCAACGAGATTCCTCAGTTTTCAAACTTCTTGCGGAAGATATAAAGAGTGGACGCAGAGAGTATGTCAGCATCGACAGTCTCAAAAAACTTTATACAGAGGTGACGGGAAAGGTCAGCAACATCCACAAATATTATGTTTTGCGAAAGGATGAACCAAGTAATACGATTCCAGCACACCTTTATAAGGACGGAATGAGGCATATTCATCCCGACCCGGCACAAGCTCGTTCCATCACTCCTCGAGAAGCTGCAAGATTACAAACGTTTCCAGATGATTTTGAATTTTTGGGATCAACAATGGCTCATTACAAAATGATTGGCAATGCGGTTCCCGTTGATTTTGCCAAAATAATAGCAACCGCCTTATTTCAACTTGTAAAATCTTATTAACCTTCTATGGCTCAATTTTTCATAAAACTTCTCGGCAGACAGGAAATGGGATCTCCGACCGTCAATGCTGACGGCTCTCTCAAATTTCATCGTGGACGTTATCTCCTTATCGCGAAAGATTGCTACGATTTCTTCCCCCATCTTTCCAAAACTATTCTTAATGACAGTACTGCTTTGTCTATACTGCCACAACACTTAAACGAAATTGTTTACGCTCAGTATGTTTACCACAACTCAAAGCATGTTAACACGGCCTATGTAGAAGGTCAGCCCCGAGATGAGACAAGGATTTATCTTAACTCTAATCTTGACGATGACAAGAAATTATTTTCCCCTGGCGATATTGCTGTTTTTATGAAATGTCAAGATGGTGACGTAGTATTTTATGCCGTAAATGTTATTCCACCAATTTCTGCCGATTATTCCTTTTGGCGATCTAAACTTACTAAAGGCAACTATGGAATTTGGGAGGGTTATCCCCATTCTCCCTTTCAAAGCACCTACATCCTCCCCTCTAACTCAGCATCAATTGCAGGCGATAAACGAGTGGAAGAAGCAGTTGAAAAGCAACAGGCACAAACATTGGATTACATTGACAATGACGATTTGACTCAATCTATGGGCGCAAATCTATTCAACAGCAGGACTTTCCACGATTTTGTCATGAATGCCTACGGCGAAAAATGCGCCGTAACCCATAGAGTGATTTCTTGTAATGGATTCAACAATTTGGAAGCCGCCCACATAATGCCACAAGCACATCGCGGTACATTCCTTCCTTGCAATGGAATTGCCATGAGTCGTGATATGCACTGCGTCTTCGACAAAGGTTTCTTCACAATCGAAGATGACTACACTATCATTGTTCATCCCGATGTGTTGAGAACAGACTCTTATCTTAACGACTATAACGGCCAGAAAATATTCGTCCCAACGATTGAGTATTTCAGACCACATCCTCGTTTTTTACAACACCATAGAGATAACGTCTATGGTTCATTCCGTCAAATCCGAAAGAATTGGATTTAATATGACTATAGAACAGGATAATTCAGGAAGGTAAAGTTTGTTCATTCACGGCTTGATGGGTGTGGCCTGGAGTAACCTTTGGTTTTATTCAGCAACATTGGGATTAAACGATACAAGCAACTATAAAAATATGGCAAAAAGAATAGTGACTAAGATAGGAAATGTCTTTTGCGTTGAGATTGATAATAGATACAAATACTATTTTCAATATATATGCAATGACTATACGATGATGAATAGTTCCGTCATCTGCGTATTTAAGACACGTTATACTATAGACTATAACCCAATATTGGAAGATATCGTAAAAGACGATGTGATGTTTTATGCACATACTGTCCTTAGAGCTGGCATTGAGGAAAATGCTTGGTATAAGGTTGGAAAAACAAAGTCTGTTGACGAAAAACAAGTCAGGGAAGTTATATGGGGATATTGCAGAGAAACATTATACAACGATGGTGAAATAATAAAGGTTAATCCATTGAAACATTGGGTCATATGGAAAATTGGATATGAATTTGTAGAGATTGGGGATATTCCCACTGTATATAGAAATAAATTGGAGTATGGATCTATCCTTTCTTATGTAAACATTGTCTCAAGAATAAGACTTGGCTATTACACATACGCTTCACCAGTGTATGACATAATAAAGCGGATTCCTTATCCGGATGTAGATAGTTACACAAGGAAAGAATTTGAAAACATAATTGTGTGGTCTCATTTCAGAGGGGAGTTTGTGGTGCAGGAAATTGTAGTCAAAGAAAACGGAGAAACAACACTGTCTGAGGGAAATCCGCTTGACCGCTCGAAATTCTGGCAGACAAACTGGGAATATAAGGAACTCATAACTAAGGAAGATTTCAACAGTGTATGGAATAAGCCATAGACTTGTGTTTGTGCAAGTCCGAAATTACTTTATGAAACAACTTTCTTATAGTTGAATTGGGTGTATTTGATGTGGGCAAGTTGGTATTTATTATTTAAAATTTATGGATTTTGATGCGGTTGCCCTGTGAAACCGCATCTTAATTTGTATATGTCGCTTTTTTTTGCTAATTTTGTAGGTTGAAAAGAATACGCAACAATGGCAATTGACGAAGATAAGATTATTCCGGTCAACATAGAATCGGAAATGAAAAGCGCCTACATTGACTATTCAATGTCGGTGATTGTGTCGCGTGCCCTTCCTGATGTGCGCGACGGATTCAAACCAGTCCACCGCCGTGTACTCTTCGGCATGGGCGAGGTAGGCAACTATTACTCAGGCGACACCAAGAAATCAGCACGTATCGTAGGTGACGTGATGGGTCACTATCACCCCCACGGCGACTCATCCATCTACATGACCATGGTGCGCATGGCTCAGGAATGGTCGCTGAGGTATCCATTAGTATATGGCCAGGGTAACTTTGGCTCCATCGACGGCGACTCCCCGGCTGCCATGCGTTACACCGAGGTGAAACTCTCACGCATGGGCGAGGAAATGCTTCGCGACCTCGACTCCGACACAGTGGATTTCGTGCCCAACTTTGACAATACTACCAAGGAGCCCACTGTGCTCCCAACAAGAATACCTAATCTGCTCGTAAACGGTGCCGCCGGTATCGCAGTGGGTATGGCGACCAACATGCCTCCTCACAACCTTACCGAATCTCTTAACGGCGCATTGGCACTAATCGACAATCCCGATATAGATGTGGAGGGATTGATGCAATACGTATCGGCTCCGGATTTCCCCACCGGCGGTGAGATTTTCGGGCTTCAGGGAGTAAGGGATGCATACGAAACCGGTCGCGGCAGAATAGTGCTTCGTGCCAAGGCTGAGATTGAAAACAACGGCACACACGACCAAATCATAGTCAGCGAGATTCCATACGGAGTGTTGAAAAACGATCTCGTGAAGAGCATCGCCGACATGGTGGAGGAAAAGAAGATAGAAGGCATATCCGACATCACCGATACTTCGGCACGTGGCAAAATCCACATAGCAATCGACATCAAGCGTGATGCCAATGCCCGCGTGGTGCTCAACAAACTTTACAAGATGACACAGTTGCAGACAAGCTTCAGTGTCAACAACGTGGCCTTGGTCAATGGCCGTCCTCGCACGCTCAATCTCAAAGAAATTCTGCATTACTTTGTGGAGCATCGTCATGAAGTTGTGATCCGTCGCACACGGTTCCTTCTCAAAAAGGCTGAGGAAAGAGCACATATCCTGAAGGGTCTGATGATTGCCTGCGACAACATTGATGAGGTGATCAAGATAATACGCCATTCTCAGACCACAGAGGAGGCTCGCGAACGTCTCAGTCAGCAATTCGGACTTGATGACGTGCAGACGCGTGCCATTGTGGAAATGAGACTGCGACAGCTCACCGGACTGGAAATGGACAAACTCCATGCCGAATATGACGAACTCATGAAGCAGATCGAATTCTACAATGAAATCCTTACAAACGATGAAGTTTGCAAGGACGTCATGAAGAAGGAACTGATTGAAATCCGCGATAAGTTTGGCGACGAGCGTCGCACCAAGATAAGCAAGTTCTCCAGCGACCTGAATGCAGAGGACTTCTATCCCGACGACGAGATGATTATCACAATATCCCACCTCGGATACATCAAACGCACTCCGCTCACGGAGTTCCGCGCCCAAAACCGCGGAGGCGTAGGTGCCAAAGGCAGCAGCACGCGCGACCAGGACTTCATAGAGCATATATATCCGGCCACAAACCACAACTATATGCTCTTCTTCACCAACAAGGGACAGTGTTATTGGCTCAAGGTGTATGAAATTCCGGAGTTTGCCAAGAATTCCAAGGGAAGAGCCATACAGAACCTCCTCAATATCGATGCAGATGATGCCGTGAATGCCTTCATCTGTATTAAAAACCTCAACGACGAGGAGTTTGTGAAGGGCCATAATCTCATATTTGTCACTAAAAACGGTGTGGTTAAGAAGACCTCACTTGAGGAATACAGCCGTCCACGCACCAACGGCGTGAGGGCTATCTTGATACGTGAAGACGACCGACTGCTTCAAGTGGAACTCACCGATGGCAACGCAGAAGTAATCCTTGCAAGCAAGGCAGGCTACGCCACCCGCTACAATGAATCAGAACTCCGCACTATGGGACGTGTCTCCACCGGTGTGCGAGGCATGACACTTCGCGGTGACGGCGATGAAGTGGTAGGCATGGTCACGGCTAAGACAGATGACAACGAGCACAGCATCATGGTGGTTTCCGATCATGGTTTTGGAAAGCGTACAGATCTGGAAGCTTATCCTACAAGTATGCACAGGGGAGGCAAGGGTGTCAAGACTCTGAATCTTACCGACAAGACCGGGCCACTGGTTGCCATCAAGAAAGTGACAGATGCCAACGACTTGATGATCATCAATCAGAGTGGTATCACTCTCAGACTATCGGTAGAATCCTTGCGTCTGCAAGGCAGGAACACCCAAGGCGTGAAACTCATTGACCTAAACAAGCGCGGCGACAAGATAGCTTCAGTCTGTGTGGTGGATTCAGATCCTGAGGAAGAAGACGAGCAACCGGAAATCTCCGACAACGAGGAGGCCACAGAAAGCGTTGAAAACATTAGTAAAGTAGAGAACGTTGAAAATGAAGAGAACATTGAAAACGACGAAAACATAAATTAAAACCCAAATACGTACCAAAATGAAAAAGCTCTTGACATTTGCGCTCTGCATGGCAGCCGTATGCTCCATGAGCGCTCAGAAAGCTAACGTGGAGGCAGCCAAAAAGCTTGCCGGCAAACCCGAAAGCATCGCTGAGGCACGCGACCTCATCAACAAGGCTATCCAGGATCCTGAAACTGCCAATGATGCACAAACCTATTACATCGCGGGCAAGGTGGAGTTCGATGCCTACGACAAAGAGTTGACCACAAGTATGATTAATCCGGCCTCTGTGGATCCTCTCAAAATGGGCGAGGAACTTATCAACGGATATAACCAGTTTGTAAAGGCTCTCCCACTCGATCAGGTACCCAATGAAAAGGGCAAGGTGAAGCCCCGCTTTACAAAGGACATCATAAGCAAGCTGAAAGGTCATGCCAACGACTACTACAAGGCAGGTGCAGACTTCTACAATGCTCAGAAATATTATCCTCAGGCATACGAAGGCTTCATGATTTTTGCTGACATGCCCGAACAAGAGTTTATGAAAGATGAAAAAATCGGTTTGTCAGACGCCGATAGAGGAAATGCTTATTTCAATGCGGGTCTTGCAGCCTTCACCGGTAATGAGCTTTACAAGAGTGCCGATGCATTCCGCAAGTCACGTGCCGTAGGATATGACACAGTGCCTTCATCTTTCATATATGAGATTGCATGCTGGCAGAACATAGCTCAGAAAGACACCACCATGGTGGAAAAGGCAATGGAAAAAATAGTGGAAGTAGCAGAAGCTGGTTATGCTAAATATGGTATAGAACAACCTATTTTCATCAACAACATTGTCAATTCACTTGTGACCTACAACAAATTTGACGAGGCTTTGTCGAAAGTATCCGACCTTCTTCAATCACATCCGGATAATGCCGGTCTTTACGGACTTCGCGGTTTCATCTATGACCGACAGGGCAACGATGATGCATCGGTAGAAGATTACAGAAAGAGTGTGTCTCTTCCCAATGTTGACTATGAGACCCTTAAGAATGCAGGCAAGAAGATATATAAAGTCGGCGCCGACAAATGGAACTCTATAGAGGGTAACAGCGAAGAAGCACGTGCAGCTCGCATGGATGTGAAAACCAATTATTTTGAAGCAGCCAAGGCTATTGCTGACAAGGCAAAAACCATGAACAGCGACAGCGACCTTGACTATCTCATCGAAAATATCGACTACGCTCTCACCACATTCTTCAATTAATCTGCGTCTGAGAGTTGTAATATAGTGCGAAACCATGAAAAAATCATGGTTTCGCATTATTTTTTTTACATACCAACCCCTAAAATTGAAAAAAAATGACTAACTTTGCGGTTTGAAAACAAAAATGTTCATATATGGGAATATTTTCACTCACACAGGAAATAGCAATGGATCTTGGCACAGCCAATTCCATTATCATACATAAAGATAAAATCGTGGTAAATCAGCCCTCTGTGGTTGCGATTGAGAACAAAACCGACAAACTTCTTGCGGTAGGGGAGGAGGCTCACCAGATGGAAGGAAAGGAAGCACCCGGCATACGGACAATCCGACCACTGCGCGATGGTGTCATAGCCGACTTCAATGCGGCAGAGATGATGATACGCGGCATGGTAAAGATGGTCAACAGCAAGCGCCGTTGGTTTTCACCATCGCTCCGTATGGTGGTATGCATACCGTCCGGCTCTACAGAAGTTGAAATCAGAGCCGTTCGCGACTCAAGCGAACACGCAGGAGGGCGTGACGTGTATATGATTTATGAGCCCATGGCTGCCGCACTCGGAATCGGACTCGACGTAGAGGCCCCCGAAGGCAACATGATAGTGGATATAGGCGGAGGAAGCACGGAAATCGCAGTGATATCACTTGGCGGTATCGTCAGCAATAAAAGTATAAGGGTTGCCGGCAACGACCTGACAGCCGATATCCAGGAACACATGGGGCGTGTGCACAACCTGAAAATTGGCACCCAGATGGCCGAACAGATTAAGATATCTGTAGGAAGTGTGCTAACCAATCTGGACAATCCTCCGGAACCGTTTATAGTAAGAGGCCCAAACAGAATGACAGCATTGCCTCTTGAGGTGGCGGTGACTCATGAAGAGATTGCCCACAGCATTGAAAAAACCATCGCAAAGATGGAGGCAGCCATTCTTGCAGCCCTCGACCAGACACCACCGGAACTTTATGCCGACATAGTGAAAAACGGCATCTATCTTGCCGGTGGGGGAGCATTGCTCAGAGGACTCGACAAGAGATTGACCGACAAGTTCCATATTGAGTTTAAGGTTGCCGAAGATCCGCTGACTGCAGTGGCACGCGGCACAGGTATTGCATTGAAGAACATCAATAAATTCCGCTTCCTCATACGATGAGGAATCTGCTGAATTTTCTCATTAAATACAGCACATGGTTCGTATTCACGTTCTATGTGCTGATTTCCTGTATTCTTCTTGTTCGGTCGAGTAAGCAGCACCAGTCATTATACCTGACTTCAGCAAATGCAATAGGGGAAGTCGTATATGGCACAGCCTCTGAGATAAGCGACTATTTCGGGCTGCTGTCGGTCAACGAACGACTTCAGGAAAGCAATGCTAAACTTCAGAACGAAGTTCTGAATCTTCGCAACGAGCTGGCTCAATACAAGGTGCTCGTGGAGGATACCGCTGCTGTGTGGTCAAAAAATCGGTTTAACTATATAGGAGCATCTGTAATCAACAACTCCACTCGCCATCCGCGAAATTATTTCACAATCGACAGGGGCACCGAGGATGGAGTGCGTCCGGGGATGGGCATCGTGGATCAAAGCGGCATTGTGGGCATAGTTGACGTGACCGGAAAGCACACATCACGAGCGATATCAGTGCTCAACCAGACCCAGCATTTCAGTGCAAAGATCAAAGGGACACCCTACGTGGGAAGTCTGACTTGGCGAGGTGGAGACCCGACAGTGACCTATCTTGAAGAAGTCCCCCGCCATGCAAAATACCACATTGGCGACACAATCACCACAAGTGGATTCTCCACCACATTCCCCGAAGGAATCGACATCGGCACTATCATGGGGAGAGTCAAGACCCATGACGACACTTTCTACGTCCTGAAAATCAAGCTTGCTTCAAATTTCAAGGCGTTAGGCACAGTGAGAATAATAAAAGATGAACTGAAACACGAACTTGATTCAATACAGAGTATAGAATAGCCATTCAAATTTCATTTTCGAATTAAATGTATTAGATTCGAACTGCCATTTATAAACAGGTTATGAGCAAAAGCATATTGACATATACATTGATGTTTGTGACGTTGGTGCTTGTACAGGCACTTCTGATGAACCATATAGTACTCTTTGACTGTGCGGTATGCTTTGTATTCGTGTATTTCCTTATTAAGCTTCCCCTGAGCATTGCGCCCAATTGGCTTCTGACGCTTGGATTCCTGATTGGGTTGTCGGTGGATTTTCTTTCAGATACCCAAGGTCTTAATGCTCTTTCATGCACAATATTTGCGGCCTTAAAGCGTCCGGTGTTCTATGCTTATGTGCAGCACGACGACCATGTGCGCGATATTGTGCCCGGAATGGGGTCGATGGGTTGGCTCAGTTTCTGCAAATATCTTCTCAGTTTGTCGGCCATATACTCATTTTTAGTGATTGCAGTGGAATACCTGACATACGCCACCATGCTCGATATCCTCATAAAAGCCGCAGGGAGCGCAATATTCACATTCTTCATAATATTGGCGATAGACTCACTGCAATATAAGAACGAATAAAGTGGGAAAGGATTACAGTTTAGAAAAGAGGAAATATGTGGTGGGCGGATTCATAACCGCCATCGTGATAATATTTCTCATAAGGCTCTTCAATCTTCAAGTAAGTGAGGGTATATACAAGGAGAATGCCGAATCCAACGCATTCTTCAGAAAAATTCTATATCCGGCGCGCGGGCTTGTATATGACCGCGAGGGCCGTCTTGTGGTGCTCAACCAACCGGAGTATGACGTGATGCTCATACCCAAGGATGTCGGTGCGGATTTCGACACAATCGGCTTATGCAATGTGCTTGGAATAGAAAAAGAAGAACTATTAGCGAAATGGGCCGACATGAAAAATCCACGTAAGAACCCCGGATATTCAGCCTATACGCCACAGAAACTCATGTCGCATCTCTCTCAGGAGGATTACGGAAGACTTCAGGAAAAGCTTTATCTCTTCCCCGGATTTTATGTGCAGAAGAGAAATGTGCGGGAATATGCGGTGCATGCAGCAGCCAATATACTCGGCAACATTAGAGAGGTAAATGCAACCGATGTGGAAAATGACCGCTACTACCGTAGAGGTGACTATACCGGCGACCTTGGAGTGGAGAAAAGTTATGAGAAGGAACTGCGCGGTGTGAAGGGAGTGGAGATTCTGATGAAAGATGCACTCGGACGAATAAAGGGAAAATATGAGGATGGAATTCATGATGTGGCTCCAGTGTCGGGCCGCGACCTTACTCTTGGCATAGACATAGAACTTCAGGAATATGGCGAACAGCTGATGCAAGGTAAAATAGGGGCAATTGTGGCCATCGAACCATCCACCGGCGAGATACTCTGCATGGTGACGGCACCGGGTTATGACCCTACACTTCTTGTGGGCTCGGAAAGAGGGAAAAACTATGCCGAACTTGTGGCAAACCCGATGAAGCCACTTTACGACAGGGCTCTGCAAGGAGCCTATCCACCGGGTTCCACATTCAAGCCTACACAAGGTCTCATCTTCCTGCAGGAAGGCACAATAACTCCATCTACAATGTATCCATGCTATCGTGGATATGTCAATGGTTTGCGTGTGGGGTGCCACGCACATGGATCGCCAATTGCCCTCAAGCCAGCAATTGCCACCTCCTGCAATGCTTACTTCTGCTGGGGGCTGAAAAACTTCATCGACAAAAAGGGAAGCACACCTACAGCTCAGCTTGAGAAATGGAAAAACTATATGGTGGAAATGGGCTACGGCTACAAACTTGGAGTTGACCTCCCTTCCGAAAGCCGGGGATTCATTCCTAATCCCGAGTTCTATAGTAAATCATTCAGAGGAAGCAACTGGCGTGCAAATTCCATAATATCCATAGCAATCGGGCAAGGTGAGGTGCTTGCCACACCACTCCAGATAGCAAATCTGTCGGCAACGATTGCCAACAGGGGTTGGTATATCACACCTCACGTGGTGAAGGAAGTGAAGGACACGTTGATTGACAGCAAATACAGAGAAAAACGGCAGCCGAACATAAGAAAAGAGTATTACGAGCAGATTGCAGAAGGAATGCGTATGGCAGTACTTGGAGGAACGTGCAGGTTGGCCAATCTCCCCGGTCTCGAAGTGTGTGGAAAGACCGGTACGGCACAGAATCCCCATGGCAAGGACCATTCAGTGTTCATGGGCTTCGCTCCTTATCAGAATCCCAAGATAGCAGTGGCCGTATATGTGGAGAATGCCGGGTTCGGAGCCACTTATGGCGTGCCTATAGGAAGTCTGATCATAGAAAAATACCTTAGGGGATCCATCTCTCCCGAGAGAAAGTATCTGGAAGAAAGAATGTTGAACTCTAATACAATTATATCAAGTGGAGTCAAGAAACATTGATGCAAATACATACGTTTTCAAGTCGCTCGACTGGCCAACCATCATAATTTATATAATACTCGTGGTGGCTGGAGCTGTGAGTATCTATGCCGCAAGCTATGATTTCGACCGTGCAAGTATGTTTGATTTCGCGGAGTTTTCGGGAAAACAGTTCCTTTGGATCGGTCTTTCGCTGATGATTGGATTTGCAATACTATTGTCAGACTACCGGATTTACGAGACATACGCATATCCGATGTATATATTCGTGATATTAGTGATGATAGTCACGATATTCGTGGCGCCCGACATAAAAGGTTCAAGGTCGTGGCTTGTGTTAGGGCCGGTCAGTCTGCAGCCGGCAGAATTCGGCAAATTCGCCACGGCACTCGCACTTGCCAAATTGTTCAATTCATACAATTTCAATCTCAACCAAAAACTAAGCAATTATTTCAGGGCTTTCATCATAATCTTCATTCCTATCATATTGATTCTGCTTCAACATGAAACCGGGTCGGCACTTGTGTATATCTCCTTGTTTTTTGTTCTTTATCGGGAGGGCATGAGCGGACTTGTGCTCTTCTCGGCATTATGCGCAGTGACGTATTTTGTGGTAGCTGTAAAATATGTGGAGCCAATGCTGTTAGGTCTTCCTGTCGGTGAGTTTTCGGTATTCATAATGATAATCACCGTGTTTTGCTGTATGCTGCTTTTCTATTGTAAGGATGCAGTGATAGCACGCAACGTCATATTGGGTTTTGTGATTACCGGCGCTATAGTGGCAATTCTCTCAATATGCGGGATTGAAGTTCCGGGCAACTGGTATTTTCTCAGCACAATAATAGCAGCTGTCATCTATGTGTCGCTTGCCATGTATCGCCACAGAATAGAGCGTTTCGTGGTCACCATAATATTCGCCGTGGCATCCGTGATGTTCCTGTTCTCAGTCAACTACGTGTTCGGACACGTGCTTGAACCTTACCAGCAGATGCGCATAAAAGTGGCACTTGGCATTGAAGACGACCTCAGAGGATTCGGCTACAATGTCAACCAATCCAAGATAGCCATAGGGTCGGGGGGAATTGCCGGTAAGGGATTTCTCAATGGTACACAGACAAAGCTCAAATATGTGCCAGAACAACATACCGACTTTATTTTCTGTACAATAGGGGAGGAAGAGGGTTTCGTGGGTGCAAGTGCAGTTCTTGTAGTCTTTCTTGCCCTTATACTGCGGATAATACACATTGCAGAGCGACAGCGAACTCCTTTTGGCCGTGTTTATGCCTATTGCGTGGCATCATATCTGATATTCCACTTGTGTATCAATATCGGAATGGTGATAGGATTATGTCCGGTGATAGGCATCCCCCTGCCATTCTTCAGCTATGGCGGTTCGGCTTTGTGGAGTTTCACAATATTGCTCTTTATATTGCTAAGGATAGATGCCTCAAGAAAAGAAAGAAGAGACTGATTGCCAGGCAATGAGTGATGAGCAATAAGTGATGAGCAATAAGTGATGAAGTGAGATGTACTGAGGAATGTAAATAAGGATTATTTTCGGATTGGAAGGAGATGGGATGCTAAAGTCAGTGCCGCCAGTAAGGACATCAGAATTATGGTCAGGTATGCAAACGCTTGTTGGCCTGTCATTGACATGCCTATTGGATATGTCCTTACGTCATCCCTGAGCTCGTCATCATCATCGAGTATCACTGCCGATAGGGCTGTCTTCCATATCAATTTGCCATTCTCAAGATAGACAAGAGCCGGATTGCCACGCACCAGTTCCTTGATTGACGTATCTTCTGCCGTAAAAATCTGATATTGACCGGAAGACAGATCTCTCCAATCTTCAATGTCATCGGTATGTCCGCTCACGATGGCAAAAAACTCCATTCCCCTGTTTTCGGCCAAATCATAAAGCATGTTTATCTTCCAGTTCTCGGCCAACGACATATTCTTAATGTCGGGAGAAAGCAAAATAAGCTGCCGTTTTGCCCCCGATAAGGTTTCAGTCAGGTCTTCTGAGGCATCTTCATTCCATACTCGGAAATCGGATGTGGCAGGGGTGGCGATTGCCGGAGCATCGTTCTTTACAAATTCCTTTTCCACTCTACGCACAAAATGCCATCCATCATCTTCATCGGGAAGCTCATCCTCCTCTTCAAATGCTTTCTCCACTCCATTTTTTTCATATATAAACTCAAAAGCAGGAAGATATTCAGGCTCATCCTCGGAAACGAATAATTGCGAACCGATCTTGTATTGTCGGAAATCAATCATTGGCTGTTGCCTGTAGCCAATCAGACCCACCACTACGATATATGCCGTGATGCCTACCGCTGCAATCCACTGTAAGTAAGGACCTATTAGGCAAGTTGCCTTGGTATTGAATTTTATCAGCCACACCACGCCCAATGAAAGCAGCACATTCTTGGAGAACGTGGCCCAGTTTGAAATCTGTATGAAATCGCCGAAGCATCCGCAATCTGCCACCGGGTCGGAGACCGCTATCCACAAAGTGAGTGGAAGCATCACAAGCATCACAAGGGCTGTCATTATTGGAGTAGCCTTTCTGAAACATCCCGTGAGAAGTGAAGTCCCTATGAAAAATTCAGCACTGAAAAGAAAAAAGCAAAGCACAAGCACTGTATTACCCCACTCCGATAAAGGTATGTGCATTGCTATCAAATATTCCTGAAGTTTATAATAAGAGCCCCAAGGGTCGATACCCTTTGCCAGACCGGATACGACAAAAGTGGCTCCGACGGCAATCCTCATGAGCCAGGTTATTAAGACAACTACGTGAGGATTACGATTAAATACAGGATACGCCTTTTTTAGAGCCCAGCTGCTGTCAAGCCATTCTCCGAATCGGTCAAAGCGCCGCTCTATTCCGAGAGGGGTCTTGCGCGAAGAAGACTCATTGCCGTCGTTGTTTTGGGAAATGGATGTCATGCCGTCTTTATGAGTGCAAACAAGGCATAGTTGATCATATCCATATAGTTGGCATCAATTCCCTCGCTGACTATGGTGTGTCCGTCGTGTCCTTCTATCTCTTTTGTGCGCATAAGTTTCTGAAGTATTATGTCGGTGAAACTGCTCACCCTCATGAGTCGCCAGGCTTCATCATAATCATGATTCTTGTTTTCCATCAGTCGTGTGGCACCATTGAGTTTCTCATCGTAGAGGCTCATGCACACATTGGGAGAGAGATTCTCGCCGGGGCCGAGGTCGAGCTGTATGAGGGCCATCACGCAATAATTGACAATACCAATGAATTCCGGGCGAATGCCCTCGTCCACGAGAGCCACACCTTTCTCCTCAATGCTGCGGATACGCATGGCCTTGATCATGATCTGGTCGGTAAGGCTCATCGGACGCATGATGCGCCAGGATGTGCCGTAATCCATCAGTTTCTTCTTGAAGAGTTCACGGCATTCAGATTTAGCCGCAGCAAACTCCTCAGCTGTCTTGTTAGTGTTTTCTTCCATTATTTTGGGTTTTAGTTACAAATTTAGCAAAAAAAATCTAATGTAAGACCATTGAATCACGTTTTTTTTCTAATTTTGTAGTTCAAACGAGAAATTGGAATAAAACATGAATAGCATAAGGTTCATCCCGGAATGGGAAGATGTGGAATATGTGATGCTTGCACTCCCACACTCCGACACAGACTGGGACTACATACTTCAGGAGGCAACCGACCAATACCGAAGGCTCGTCAGTGCTATCACCGGCGAAGGCATAAGTGTGCTTCTGTTATGTCGCGACCCTAAGGAAGCCAAGGAAATAATGAGTGAATGTCAGCAGGAGTTCATAAGATATGTCGGCATGGAATATAACGACACATGGACACGCGATTATGGCTTTCTGTCAGTGATGCGCAACGACCGGCTGCGTGCTCTTGATTTCGGATTCAATGCCTGGGGACTTAAGTTTGCAGCCGATAAGGACAATCAGGTGAATCTTAAGCTTGAAGAAGCCGGAATCCTTGCCAAGGGCACATACCGAAATGAGCGGGACTTCGTACTTGAAGGCGGAAGTATTGAGACTGATGGTAATGGGACAATACTGACCACTACGAGATGCCTGACATCCCCCAACAGAAACGGCGGAAAGAGCAAGTCCGAGCTCAACAGGTTTCTTGAAGAAAGACTTGGTGCTGACCATGTGCTGTGGCTTGACCATGGAGCTCTTGAAGGGGATGACACAGATTCTCACATCGACACTCTTGCCCGCATGGCCCCCGATGATACCATCGTATTCACCGGAACCCGCAATTTCGACGAACCCATGTTTGAGTCATTGCTCGCTATGAGGGCTCAGCTGACGATGTTTCGCACAGCCGAGGGTAACCCCTATAATCTTGTGGAACTTCCGCTTCCAGATCCCGTACTTGACTCCGATGGGAGCCGGCTTCCGGCCACTTATGCCAATTATCTTGTGGCAAACGGAGTGATCTTCATGCCCACGTATGCACAGCCGGATAAAGATGAATTGGCAATGCGAAGCATACGCATAGCATATCCCAATCACAAGGTGGTAGGAGTGGATTGCCGGACGTTGCTCCGCCAACACGGTTCGCTTCACTGCGCCACAATGCAGATACCTGAAGGAGTTTTGAATTTTGAATTTTGAATTTTGGAATATTTTCATTCCGGCAAAATATTTATCTCGAATTTATGAAAGTTGGAATCGTACAGCATAGTTTCAGCGAGGATGTGGCCACCAACCGTGCGAGGAATATCGCGGCCATCCGCTCGCTGGCAGAGGAGGGAGCGCAATTGGTGGTGCTTTCCGAACTGCATGACTCTCTTTATTTCTGCCAATGTGAGGATGTGGGAAATTTCAGATATGCCGAACCTCATCCCGGCGACTTCTTCGATATATATTCGGAGGCGGCACGCGAAAACGGAGTAGTTCTTGTGGCCAGCAGTTTCGAGCGGCGTGCCCCCGGACTTTACCACAACACTGCCGTGGTATTTGAGAAAGACGGCAGCGTGGCCGGTCGCTATAGAAAGATGCATATTCCGGACGACCCCGGTTTTTACGAGAAGTTTTATTTCACGCCAGGCGACATGGGATTTCATCCCATCCAGACATCCGCAGGACGTCTTGGTGTGCTTGTCTGCTGGGACCAATGGTATCCCGAGGCAGCCCGCCTGATGGCCCTTGATGGTGCCGACATACTCATATATCCCACAGCCATAGGATGGAATCCTGATGATCCGGACGATGAGAAAGCTCGCCAGAGAGAAGCGTGGATCACAGTGCAGAGAGGACATGCCGTGGCCAACGGGCTTCCGGTGGTGAGTGTGAACAGAGTGGGATTTGAGGAAGACAAGACAGAAGCCACTTCCGGTATAGATTTCTGGGGGTCGAGTTTTGTGTGCGGACCGCAAGGGGAATTTCTGTATCTGGCTCCGGAAGACAAGTCGGCTGAAGAAACTGTGGAAGTGAATCTTGTCCGCAGCGAGAATGTGCGCCAGTGGTGGCCATTCCTGCGCGACCGGCGTATCGATGCCTACGGCGACCTCACCAAGCGGTTTTTAAATTCACCTTTCGCAGGCGAAAGGTGAAGGTTATGGGGTTATATGGTTATGTAGTCTATGGAAAAGACAATAGAAATAGACGGTGTCACGCTACACTATCGGGATTCGGGCGAAGAGAATCTTCGCCCCATAGTCATCATGCATGGTTGGGGATGCACACTCGACACCGTGAAATCTGTAGAGGATATATTCCTTGGCAAAATGCGGGTCATAAATGTGGATTTGCCCGGACATGGCAAGAGCAGCGAACCTCCGTCGGTGTGGGGTATTGAGGAGTTTACCGCTCTTATTGAAAAACTTATTGCCGGACTAAGACTTCAGCGTCCGTCGCTTGCCGGACATTCCTTTGGCGGACGGATCTGCCTTCTGCTAAGTTCGAGAAACGACACCGACAAAGTGCTTCTGATAGACTCCGCCGGAATCAAACCGAAAAGAAGTTTCGGATATTACCGCAAGGTATATACTTTCAAGGCCATGAAGCATCTCGTCACCTTGCTACTCGGGAAAAAGAAGGGAGGAGCGGTTCTTGACCGTATGCGAGCGAAGAAAGGATCGGCCGATTACCGGAATTCATCACCTCGAATGCGTGCAATAATGAGCAAATGCGTCAATGAGGATCTCAAGCACGTGATGCCATCCATAAAGTCGCCTACATTGCTGGTGTGGGGGGAGGACGACACTGCGACACCACTTTCAGATGCAAAGACCATGCAACGCCTGATTCCTGATGCCGGACTTGTGGCATTCCCCGGATGCGGCCACTACTCTTTCCTTGACAATCCCTTCGGATTCCGGGCAGCTGTCTTATCATTCTTCAACCTCTGATTCTCAATTCTCAATTCTCAATTCTCAATTATGACTGCTTTTCAAATTATAATTCTCATTGTATGTGGTGCCTATATGCTTCTGAACTTCAAGCATGACATCCAGATGCTTCAGCAAAACAGCTACCGGATAGACCGCTACCGGAAGTGGCTCAACCGCTCCGGCGATATAGCCTCAGCCTCACGAATGGTCAATGTGTGTCTGCTGTTTCTTCTTTTTTCCACTTTGCTTACACCGGCACTGAATGCAATCATCGCTGCCTGTGTCTGTATCGGACAGTCGGTTTGGATTTTACGCCAAAAGCATAAAAAGCCGGTCGTATTCACTCCGCGTGTGCGCCGCATCTACGGTGTGTGTGCCATTGTAAGCATCGCCGTTGTAGTGGCAATAGCACTCACCGTTGGTCGCGATGGAAGCGATGCATTCCTGTATTACTCCGGCGGCCAGGTCACACTTGGCTCATTGCTGATGATTTGCATATTCTCATGGGCTGTTGCCATACTTGCCGTCTTTGTTCTTAAACCTGTGGAGACATCAATCAACAACAGGTACCGCAACGAGGCAGTGGAGATACTCAGGTCGATGCCGGACCTGAAGGTGATAGGCATCACCGGAAGCTATGGAAAGACATCCACAAAGCACTATCTTCACAGGATTCTGTCCGAGCGTTACGATGTGCTAATGACTCCCGGAAGCTACAATACCCCCATGGGTGTGATCCGGACCATAAGGGAGATGATGAAACCATACAATGAGGTGTTCATCTGCGAGATGGGTGCCAAACAAAATGGCGACATCAAGGAGATTTGCGACATAGTGCATCCGCAGATTGGTATAGTGACAGCCGTCGGTCCAATGCATCTTGAGTCGTTCAAGACCATAGAGAATGTGCAGAAGACGAAATTCGAACTTATCGACGCTCTGCCCGCCGATGGTTTCGGAGTTGTCAACAATGACTTTGAGTTTTGCGCAAACCGTGAAGTCGGCAACGTGAAGGTGTTCCGATATGGGGTATCCACCACAGATGGATGTGAGTATGTGGCGGAAGATGTCAGATATTCACCGGAGGGGACATCATTTACTGTAAGAGGCACCGACGGAACTTCAATAGAACTGAAGACACGCCTCGTCGGGGAATGCAACATTTCAAATCTTGTGGCAGCTGTGATAGTGGCTCTGCATCTTGGAGTGACCCGTGAAGAAATCTGCCGTGCCGTGGATTCCATACAACAGGTGGAACACCGTCTCAACGTGAAGCGCACGCCGGGAGGAATCACAATCATCGACGATGCCTTTAACTCAAATCCGGCTGGATCGAAGATGGCTGTGGAGGTGCTTGCTCAGTTCCGTGATGGCAAACGAATCATAGTGACACCCGGCATGATAGAGCTGGGCAGCGAGCAGGAAAGCCTTAACAGGAAACTTGGCCAACATATCGGCGCCAATGTGGATGTGGCAGTTGTGGTCGGGGCTTACAACCGGAATGCTCTCGTGGAAGGCATTTTGTCAACCCCATTCGATAAGAAAAACCTGCACATCGTCGATAGTTTCGCCGATTCGCAGGTTTTGCTTGGTAAGATTTTAAAGCCGGGAGATACGGTCCTTTACGAAAATGACCTTCCTGATTCGTTTAAGTAGTCTTTAGTTTTTAGTCTTTAGTTTTTAGTTTTTAGTTTTTAGACTTTATACTGTAAGCTATAGGCTATTGATGACTACTTAGGGGACAATACTTTAGAGGTAGGCTTCGAGAAGCCGCTGAAGGTCGGCTGCCGAATGCACGCCCGAAGCCCTCCATTCCAACTTGTTGTTTTTGAAAATCATAAGCGTAGGCACTGACTGAACTACATATTTTTGTGCAAGTGCCTCGTTTTTGTCGATATCTATTTTTATGATTCTAACTTTATCGCCCATCTTTTCGTGAAGTTCCTCGAGTATGGGGTGCATCATGCGGCAAGGGCCGCACCAGGTAGCAAAGAAATCTACCAGCACGGGGGTAGGCGATTGGATTATTTCTTCAAACTTTTCCATAATCTTTACATTTATGTTTTGTCATTTTGAAATAAAACGTCAGTGAGGATTGAAAGGTTCATAAACTTTTTCATTAGAATCTTTGTAAATTATATTGTGAAAATCTTATCACCTGCAATATAACCCTATAACTCTATAACCCCAACTTTCGCAACGCGAAAGTTGAATACACAACCAAAATTATGGCTGAAACAGATAAAGTGACTAATGTGACAAAAGACTGGGATCTCTTCAAGGATCTGTCGCTAAATGACGCCATCAGCAAGATGGCCAACTCAATAGTGGATTTTGCATTCAAGCTGGCAATTGCAATCGCCGTGTTCTACATCGGACGCTGGCTTATAAGGAAACTGATAGGCTTCGTCAGAAATCTTCTGACCCACAGGAATGTGGATAAGTCGCTGTCAACGTTTACGATGTCATTCCTTCAGATAGTGCTTTATTTCATACTGATAGTGACCATTGTCGGGATATTGGGAATAGAGACAAGCAGTTTCCTCGCTCTTTTCGCTTCTGCCGGTGTTGCCATCGGTATGGCATTGAGCGGTACTCTGCAGAATTTTGCAGGAGGTGTGCTGATATTGCTACTCAAGCCCTATAAGGTTGGGGAGTATATCGAGACACAAGGATATGCAGGCACAGTAAATGAGATCCAGATGTTTCATACAATAATCACTACACCTGACAACAAGACCATCTTGATTCCAAACGGAGTGCTTTCGACAAGCAGCATCAACAATTACACACGTCAGCCACTACGGAGGGTTGACTGGACGGTAGGGATATCGTATGGCGACAGTTTTGAGAATGCATCAAGGGCAATACTTGACATACTTAACTCCGACAGCAGGGTATTGAAAGAGGAAGGGAAAATGCCCTTCGTAGGAATAACCGAACTTGCCGACAGCAGTGTAAATCTGGCGGTCAGGGCCTGGGTGCACAGTGATGACTATTGGGGACTATATTTTGACCTTTACAACCGGTTTTATACAGAATTGCCGGGAGAGGGCGTAAACTTCCCATTCCCGCAATTAGATGTACACATTGACAAGTAAGATGCAACAGACGATGCCCTTGCAATAGATGGATTGCAAGGGCATTTTCGGCAATTCAAGTATCATTTCACGAGGTCACGCCAGTATCCACGGCGGACATGGTGAGATTTCAACTTCTTATCGGGGGTAGTAATATCGATCTTCACAGGAGGCTCGGAATCGGGGAGATATTCAGCCTTTGTCTTGCCCACCGAGTCGGAGAAAACGAACACCCTATAACCGGCAGAGCCCTCGGTTGACATTGAGCCAATCAGCATCAGCACAGGGTTCCCTCTCAAGTCGCCTTCCTTTTCATATTCAAGAAGACGAAAGACATCATCATTGGTATCTATACGGAAGACACGATTTCCGTCAGTCTCCACAAGCGTTTCCACAGGAATCCAACCTTCCCTCAATTCAGGAGACAGAGTCATGATTTCATTTTTAGCAAGCATCTTGCGAAGGCCGGTCTCAGCCTTCGATTCATAATCGACAAACTGCAGGCCATCGTCAAACCAAAGGATTGTGGAGTCGCCCAATGCCCATCCTCTCCATCCATAGTTGTGCCAATCTTTTGGAGAAGAACTTTTTGCAATCTTCCTCAACGAGTCATCTACCATAATCGGGAAATAATCAACCATTGAAGAAGAATCCTCTATGCAACGAAGAGGGTATATTCTTTGTATAGGGTATGTGCATAAAGCAGCGAATCCGCTTGCATCACCATCTGCAAGAGACCGCATGAGATCAGAAAGTTGGGAATCGGGACGTTCGGTCTCCATGTCGTGAGCAGAAATATCACCGTCGGCCTTGGCATTGTTGCCACAGGCGGAAGAAAATGCAAGAATCGTCGCCAGACCAATGGTGGCAGCGCATCTGCAAATATTGAGTTTGTAAGCAAATGTTTTCATAATCATTCGGTTTCAATAATTTCTTCAGTTTCCGACCCAACAATGGCAGAGTCGGTCATAAGAATTTCCGTTTCTTCAATTTCGAGCACAGACGGATCCTTTACGAAAAGAGCAGCAAGTTCGGTCTCACGTCTTCTTTTCAACTGCGACAACTGTTTGCCCCGATAACGGCAGTGAGCCTTGTAGGAAGCCTCGATGTCGCGGTTGCCGCTTTTTAATTTTGACAGGACACTTGATTTAGCCACCACGCCCGGGCCGCAGTTGTAGGCAAGTGCAGCAAGGAGGAGGCTGTCCACTCCATATTCACGGTATTTTGCACATAGTTTGGCATAATCCTGACGCACGAGGGCATCCGCTTCAGCTTCAGTGAGCACTTTTCCACGTTTGAATTTTTCGCCGGGCATGACTTTATGACCATATCCTACGAAAGGCCAGTGACGGGCACTGCTGATCCCCTCAAACCTCTTGATGATTGATATCGCCTCCTCAAAAGTAGGGGCTTTGCGTTTTTCTTCCGAAGCCCAAGACAGGACGCAAGCCACAAAAAGGCATAGAGCAACGAATGATATTGATATTATCTTTTTCATTCTAAATTTATTTTCACAATAGATATAACCAATGAGAGTCTTTAAAGTTCGTTTTTTTGTAAGCGTGCAAAGTATTTGTGCATTTTTCATCGCAGACCGGAGGGCTGTTTTGTGTGAAAACCCCGGACTTCAAGTCCGGGGAATACCATACAGAAGCACCGTAGTCCCGGAGGGACGCCTTGTGAAAAATGCACAAATATTTCCTGCGTTATCTATAATTTAGCGACATTAAAGATATAATCTACTGTTTCTCGTAGATTTTGACTGAATGTTGCAACTCTTTGACCATGACATCAGAAATTCCATTGCGTCTGACGCCTTTTGTCTCATTGTTATGTTTCATTACATCATTGGTGTCTATGGTAGCATAAAATACGTTAAGCATGGGAGAGAAATTGTTTTCAGTATCCATCCCCCATGTTGCAATAAAGAGAGATTCTTCGTAGTTATCTCGACTGCCAGTCCAATCGCCGCCGCGTGCTATCGGACTAACATCACCGGAAGAAATACCATCTTTTATAATCCAGGCTATCTCAGCCTCCGTAAGAATCAGCCCATAATAGTCAGCATATAAACCATCCGTGAAAAGCATGTAATATTTGGATGTATATGAATTTGGTTCGGTTGTCCATTTCCATTGTGTAGAACTATAACTTGCATCAGTAATCAATATCCAAGGTATGTGATTAGCTTCCTTCAGAGTAGTTATTTTCATTTTGGTGAGCTCACCGCGTTCTCCTTTATCGTTGAAGCCAACGGCACAGAGATAATAATCAGTGCCTGGATTCATCCCGCCAAAGCCTTGAAGACCTGTATCCTCAGCACTGTTGGGATCGAATCTGTCTTCGTCCATAAGCGCATTCACAATTCTTTCATCAGTCCATCCGGCGGCATTTACACTTAAATATCCGGCATAGAAAAAAGAAACATTGGGATCTATGTCATATTTAAAAGCAGCAGATGTTGTCATTGTCAACAAATCTTTAAAACCAACCTTACAGTTAGCAATCAGAGAAGCCCTCTGCTTGAGATTAACCACAGCTGATTTGTCATCGGCAGTAACAGTGATATTCGCAATGCGCTCTTCCGCACTGTCATTTGCAGACAAGGATGTCACAATGACTGTCCCATTACCGGTTCCTGAAATGGCAGACACTGAAATCCAATCAGGCAAGCCCGACAAAGACCATGTGGCATTGGAAGAGATGTTGAATGATACGGAACTTCCTTTATCGCTCAAAAGCTCCAATGAATTTGGCGAGACTGTAAGAGTTGTCGGATCATCCTTATGACAACCGGTTAGAAATGCAAGTGCTGAAATACCAGCAACAAACAAAAGCAAGAAATCAATCTTCTTCATAATGATTACATGTCACCGGCCCACAAATAACATTAAAAGGAAAATACAAGAAAAGCGTGAGGGCCTTACCATGTTGCCCATTCCGCTCACAGAGGCTCTGACAAAGCCCATCGAAGATGAAATGGGCAACGCAGAAACCTCACGCCAATATATTATTCTTCCTTTAGTTAAGAAAAAATACATCAACAAAGGCATCTATCGTTGCCACTTTTCAACCTTCGATTTGAAACTGTCAGATTTCTGCGAGCTGAAAAGAAGCGCCGGTAAACGCTATTCCATAATAAATGCAAGTCAATAGCCTTGCATTTGCAAAGTTATATAAATTATCTCAATCCTCCAATTTTTTTTGAAAAGTTTTTATATTTTATTGCAAAATAAATGACAAAAGCTAATAAAAAAGCAAATCAATTTCGCTCTGCTAAATTTCGGATGGGAGCGGTTGGCTGCGAAATCTGCTTCGGTAATTTTTACAGAAGACTGCAATCCGTATCCATAGATATATTAGTATTGTATATGTGAAATTTTTTAACTAACTTTGCGGTCGCAGACTGCATCGCAGATCCCAGTCAAGGGCGAAGGGGTGGGTCAGCAACAGACATACGAAAAGCGTTTACTCGGCGCTCTTTCTTGACATCTTGAAATCTGGAAAACTTCAATCTTCGTCAAGAATGTAGCAGACGGTAGATGCCTTGTGGATATGTATATTCTTTCATCACTGAATGTATTATCATTTAGTGATGGTTTATATCATATTCTGCGTGAGGCTTCTGCAAGTTTGCTCGTTCAACGAAGATGGGCAATTCCAGAGCCTCAAGATGTGGGACGAGCAACAAGTACGGCTCTCACGCTTTTTCATTCTAATCATTATCAAATCCGAGGATGGAAGCTCTAAGGAACAATAGTAAAACAACATGAAACAACATGTACTCTTAATGTTGAAATCGTTGTTTGTTTTCTTGGCGATGCTCCTTCCAAGCACAGCATCGGCATTGAAGATAGACGATACCCATTATCGTTTTTGCGTAATGGACGATGCAACAATCAAAGACAGCAAAGCAGTTCAAGACAAAAACAGCGGTAGGCTAAGAAGCAATGGCGCATATTGGACTGGTTTTAACATGAAGGCTTCCGGTGCAGAGTACCCAATTCCTAATCAATTTTGGTTTGATTGTAGCGGTTATATAACGGAGTTGAATGTACTGATGGCAAATCCTATAAACTCAGATAATAGCTGGACTTTACATCACAATTGGGAAATCAATGGATCAAATGGGTATGTTAATTATAGAGACTCCTACTTTTACATAACAATTGATGCTCCAACAGGAGTTTCATTAACCAATACTCCCTCGACTATGTTAATCGGTGATGAAAAGGGTATCGGAGTAACACTGGAGGGCTCATATACCTCTTTTAGCGGTAATGGATATTTTGATTATTCATACACTTCCTCTAATTCTGATGTTTTAGCAATATCATCTGGGAAAATTACTGCTAAAAAAGAAGGGAAAGCTACGATCACAGTAAAGGCTTATGCTAAGAATCGCAGTTATAGCGGAAGTTATTACATAGGTTCTGTGTCAGAAGAGATTGAGGTCGTTAATGATTTAAGCGCGAAAGCAATATCTATTGAACCTCAGAATCTGAATTTGACTTTAGGTCAAGAATCTTCTATTACCGCAACCATTACACCCAAAGAAGCTGAAACTGAAATTTCATGGTCATCTTCCAATGAAAATGTGGCAAGAGTGGAGAATGGTCGCGTGAAAGCTATTGGTAAAGGTAAAGCTGACATTACAGCCAAAACATCAAATGGTTTGTCAGCTGTATGTGCCGTTACGGTATCTGTTGCACCGGAAATGTCTATAAGTGACGTTAATTGCAGATGGGGAATGACTCGTGAACAAGTTATTTCATCCCAAGAAGGTGGATATTACATCTGTCAAGAAAACGAGACAATTGTAGTCTTTACCAAAATGAATGAGAATATGGATGAAATATATTTGGCTTACAAGTTTGATTCAGATGGCAAGTTGTGCGCATCAACATTGTCTATGCCTGAGAATAACGACTCTAAACGTATTTCTGATGAATTTTTTGCTCAATATGATTCGGAAATATCATTAGAGGATGGATTGGAGGTAAAAACTGACGATTCAAATTTGATTGCCGTCGATATATCTTCAACAATCAATGGCGGCGGAAATATCATAACGCTTGGCTTCTCATATTATGAACCATTAGAGGAAAGAGATGATTGTGTGGATTTGGGGTTGAGCGTTCGTTGGGCTACCATGAACTTAGGAGCAAGTAAGCCATCCGGAGTTGGAGGTTTCTATGCCTTTTCCGAAACGGCTACTAAGTCTGAATATTGGAGAGAAAATTATGCTTATTGTAACAATAATTCAAACCAATATATATTCGACTATACAAATCCTCAAATCAGTATCTGTGGAACAAAATATGATGTGGCTACTAAGCAATTGGGGGAGGGCTGGAAAATGCCAAGTTTAGCTGAAGCAAATGAACTTATAAGCAAATGCACGTGGGAAAGAAAAACTGTTGATGGAATACAAGTGTATCGTGTCACAGGTCCGAATGGAAACAGCATTATTCTCCCCATCGTTGGATGGAAGAAACAACGTCAAGATTATTCTACATCGCAACTACATTTAGGCATTGGAGAATGTCCCTCAAAAAGTTCCGAGTACACCTATATCTTGACTGCCGAAAGAAGCGGACAAACATACAAGGGTGCTATTGGCGAAGAATGGAAAGCATGGGGTTACAACATTAGACCTGTGTATACAAAGTAACATATCCAAATTGAAACACAAATGAAATCATATATCTATAGACTTCTCATAATAATGGGAATTATGCTTGGATTTCAAGAAAAAATTCATGCATACATAACTGTTGCTTCCACGTCATACTCATTAGAGGTTGGCGTTGACAAATACTTAAGCGTGCCTAATGCTTATGACGGCTACATAGACCATGCTGTTTGGGCTTGTTCCAATTCCTCTATTTCTTTCAAAGAGAAAGATGCTGCCGGTGCAATCATACAGATTACTCGCGCCTATAGCGGAACTGCTATCATTGAATTATTAGCAACTGAAAAATATCTTGATAGTTATGGTCGTACCCGAGCGCGTACTTACTATAAACAATACCTTATTACGTGTATTGGTGGTGGAGGTGGTTCTTCTACCGGGGACTCCGAGATAATTCTCCCAGAAAATATTTCTTTGAACTTGGGAGAGACTAAACAGTTCAATATCCTTTCAGGCAATTGTTATAACGGAGCGTTTACCTTAACATGGAAGAAATGGTCACCCGAAAGATTTGCAATGTATAGTGTAAACTATAATACTGGCGCAATTGAAATTTCTGGCGCAATGTCGGGAGAAGGAATCCTCAATGTGAAAACCGCTGCTGGCGATGAGAGAGACTGTAAGATTGTTGTTACTGCACCCGAAATTGTTACCAATCGTAGAACTGAAAAGGTGGCCGTGTCAGATATAAAATCGTTAATTGCCAATATATTGCCTATTGCAAAAACTTCTGGGATTGAAGATGTCTTGGTCGATTTTGGTGAAAAGGGAATCCAAAGGCCTAATCATATCTACAATCTCCAAGGAGTTCTCCTCAAAGAAAATGCGACACCAGAAGATATTCAATCTCTTGCCCCGGGCTTTTATATTGTTGGTGGAAAGAAAATCATCGTAAGATAAGCTGTCGCTATCATAGAATCAGAACAAGTTCTCTTGTTATAAGCGAGGGAACTTGTTTTATATATACCGGGGCTTAATGACTTTACCCAAGAATCACTATCGGCTGATCGAAGAATACAGAGAGCATTCCGATTGCAGCGATTGTGAAGTTATGCTGACCGCTAAACCATTTTGTAATCTTGCTTGGTCTGTGTCCAAGTGCATCGGCGAATTATTCGGGCGTTTTATTTTTATAAAGATTTGGGTTGACACTCTTCATGCCGTCGATATGCTCAAAAAGTTGTGGTTCAACATTGGCGTGCATTGGGTCAAGTACGAAATCCACGCCCTCACGCCTTGCTAGTTTGGCGGCAGGAACGAAATCTGAATCGCCGGAGAACAACACAATGCAATCAACAAATCGTTTCAATGCCAACGATGCTATGTCAACACCGATTTTCATTCGTAAAATAGTATAATAAGAATAGCTGATAATCAGCGTATCCTTGT
>JAMPAV010000022.1 GCA_023667055.1 Muribaculum sp.
CTATCCTCGCCCTTTTTTAAGAGCGCCAACCTCGGCATGTCCGCTGAATAGTTACGTCGGTGGTCATGTGCTGTTATTTTATGTTAATATTAATAAATATGTTGTAAAGCATACGATTAAATAATATATTATAAGCCAATTATTTGCGTATTTGATATCTTTTTTTGTTGTGTAAAAGGAATTTGGAATGTATCATATTTTTCTCTAATTTTGTGTTGTAATCAGAAAGGGTATATAACATGGATGTATTTCTAAACTATCTCGCAGAGCATCTGCCGACATTTGTAATCGTACTTGTCTTTGCCGTCTGCCTGCTAATCTTTGTGGTTTGGCAGTTGGCAAAAATGTGGCATGACTTCAAAGCTCTTCCTTGTTCCGAACACACAAGTTCCATCAGCATACATGCAGATAAGATTTCAGAAATAGCCCAATCCCTCTCGCGAATTGATGGCAATATTGAGATGCTTCTTAAATTGTTGCCTATGATGTCGGCAAGCAAGGACAATGTGTTAAGTGACGATATTCCGGTCTTATCCAAAAAGAACAGCCCGAAAGTATTAAATGCCAACGGCATCAAAGTGTCAGAATCTTTAAAATGTGCCGAATTTTTCGCAAATAATAAAGATTGGCTCGTTGACAAATTATCTTTATTCTCGCCAAAAACCGCACTTGATACAGAAACATTCAGTCTTGCCGCTTTGAGGATAGCCTCGTCGGATGACAGATTTAATGATATAAAAAAACTCATATACAATAGCCCTTACATTAAATTGCAGGTCGAACCTGGAAAGGAAAAGGATTACGAAATCACGCTTGACGATGTTCTATTTGTCTTATCTCTATACCTTCGAGATGAATACCTTGCACGTCATCCCGAAATTAATTAAATAAAGTTTACACCTATTCTCCGTTAAGAAATTCGTCTTGTGTTTCGGGCTTCATGTCGCGTGTGTCGCGGTCAACCCAGCCCTGCTCATAGGCATCGGCTAAAAGGTCGGTTATCGCTTCCTTGTCAAGGCAGTATGCAACAACGCCCATTAAGTGTTCGGCATACTTCCTCGCTTGTGTTTGCAAATCATCCATCATAGATATTTTTGTCTAATTTTGTTATCCATTCGCGCTTGCATGGGAATTTGATGATTTCTCCCAATTCTATGAAATACGCCACATGGGTGCCGTAGTCAATGATTGAGGCGACATATCCAATGCGCCCATCGTTATTAATCCTGACGTAATCTCCAATCCGGATTCCGTCTTTCTCTTGCAGGGATTCGGATTCCCTCGCTTGTGTTTGCAGGTCGGTCATAATGATATATCTTCTAAATTACACAATTCTTCATCTTCACTCATTTGGGTTGGGTATTCAAACCGCTCACACGCCTTGTCCGTGACCTCCGGTTCGCCGTTGTTAGCGCGTTCCTGATACTCGCTGTAGATGTCTGCCGCATGGTTTGTGGTTACCTGATATGCACCTCCGGGGTTGCCTTTGTATCTTGCAACCTCGATACCATTTACTGTTACTATGAAAGCCCTTTGGTGTCGCATAACTATTTGTTTTATTCGATATTTATTACTATTTTTGTGTGTGATTTAAAAATCACATCGCAATTAATTAAAAGTATTTATAAATATAAATATAATTATTTATTTTTAAGACTTTATGTAAATAAAAGTAGATATGGATGGAAAAACTCTGCGAACTCGCATTTTAAAAATTGAACCAAAGTTAAGTGATGTAGCAAAAAAATTAAATGTTAAACCACAGTCTCTAAATCAGACATTGAATGCTGATGATATAAAGACCGGGTTTATCGAGCAACTCGTGGAGATATATGATATGCCGTTTAGTTATTTTTTCGGTGAGAGTAAAAATGAAGAACTGAAAATTGATGACCATTCAAAGTATGATGACCACTCTGCCAAGTTTGGAAGTAAAACTGAACATTATGAGAATAGTGGTTATGAAATACTGCTTGCTAAACTAAAAATGGCAGAAAATAAAATAGAGTCTCTTAAAGAGCAGATTTCAACTAAAGATGAAACAATATCGACGCTACGAGCAGATGTTGAATCAAAACAGAAAATGTTGGACTATTTAATGGAAATTAAATGAATCTCACTGACCTTGGAGATAGAAAATACAGAGTCCACATCAACGACCTCTGCGAGAAATATGGATCTCTTGTGCCGGACAATATAAAAGCGGAAGCGGACTTGGAGGGATATTTAATAGTATCCCGGACAATATTAAACGCTTTAGAGATGAGATACAGGATTCAGAAATTCCGAAATAAAACCAACTGATATGGCACGAAACGTAACCGATATTAACAAACGTGATGCGGAAATACTCATAGCCGCATTAAGGCTTGTGCAAAGCAATAGTGGTGAAATGAAGTATTCTGCTATTAAGGAGGAACTGCCTAAAATGTTTAAGTTTACCGACAAGGAACTGTCGCCAAGGAAAACATGGAAGCAATATTGGTATGCAGTACTATGTATGGTCGGAGGAATAGAACTTAAGCAGACAGGTTTTGTAGATATAAAGAAAAGCGTTTGGACGTTGACCGCAAAAGGGGAGTCTGCACTTAAAATGACTCCGGAAGAGTTTTATAAGGCATATCATTTCCCATATCTCGAAATATTAAAAGCTAAACAGCAGGAGAAAGCATTAACCGGCGAGGTTCAGACAATACAACCCAGTCAGTCAGAAAATGAGGTTGTGGAGAATGCAGCCGAAAAAGATATAGAAACAATCACTGAAAAGGCGCGTGAGCAGATTCGACAATATATAAGGAGTAGAACTCCATATCAATATCAGGATATGGTTGCCGCTCTCTTCCGTGCCATGGGTTATTTCACTCCTTTTGTTGCTCCAAAAGGGCGTGACGGCGGCGTGGACGTAATTGCCTATTGCGACCCATTAGGTGTAAAGAAACCACATATAAAGATTCAGGTAAAGCATTATCCCACGAATCCAATCTCCGTGGATGTGGTTCGCAGTCTTACCGGGATATGCAAACGTAGCGATGAAATCGGGTTTGTCATAACCTCCGGCTCTTTCACCAATGAAGCACTCCGAGAGTCCCGGTCATTGCATAGCGAAATTCGCCTCATCGACGGCGAGGAGTTCATAGACCTATGGATTGCCTATTATAAAAATATGCCCGAAGATGACAAGGCTCTCATGCCGATTACCCCTGTCTATTATCTCAACAATAACTAACCATCATGCAGAATCCCGACAGCCAAAAAATCATAAAACGCTTCTTTGAGGCGTTGCAAAAACTAATCGAATACAAGATTATTCGCGGCAAGCAGACATTCACGCGCCGCTACGGAATAAACCGATGGAACATGAACACACTCGAGAAAGAGCCGGAGCGCGATGCGTTTCAGTCGGCGTGGCTTCTCTATCTCACGCGAGATTACATGGTCTCTCCGCGTTGGCTAATCACCGGCGAGGGCAACTTTTTCGAGGTCGGCTGGGATGCCGAGAAAGTGCGAAACGTGCTTAAATCCGTGCATATTAAAATTCCAAAGATTGCAACCGTTGCAGAACCAGCGATTTAAATTTGTAAGTCACACGTCTAGGGGGGGGGCGTGAGGTCGCAAATTCGAATCTTGTCACCCCGACCCAAAAAGGTCATCGGCTTTGCCGAAGACCTTTTTTATATTCGGGAATAGCGGCGGGGAAAGAGGAAGATTATGGAGAGGGCGAGCGTAAGGGCAAGCGCCCAGGGATAGTAGAGATAGGGAAAAGTGGCGGCCGGCGAGATTCCGGCAAGCGAGGTGGCAAGAAGTGTCTGCGCTCCGTAAGGAATAAGGCATTGCACCACACACGATGCCGAATCCAATATGGAGGCACTCTTACGGGGATCCACTCCATATTTCTTTGAAATATCTTTTGAAAGACCGCCCACTGTGATTATCGCCACTGTATTATTCGCAGTGCAAAGGTTGACCAGCCCAACCAGAACCGCTATTATGGTTTGCGCCCCACGCAAACCCGAAATCTTATTTGTAAGCACTTTGAGAATATAATCTATACCCCCACAAGCCTTTATCACCCCAAGCATTCCGGAGGCAAGCAGCGTTATGATGATTAGGCTTCCCATCCCCTCGATTCCGTCTCCCATATAGCCGGCCATGTCAAGAAGTCCAGCTCCGTGAAAAATACCGACCACCACGGCACAGCTTATTCCGGAGGTCAGCACCAACACTACATTTACTCCAAAAACAGCCGTCACAATCACCACAAGGTAAGGAAGCATCAGCCAAGGACTTACTTCCTGTGGAACCGGCAGTTCCGGGGCACCATGCGTCATCAGAAGATAACCTGCGAGTGTCACGATGGCAGCCGGAAGGGCTATCCAGAGGTTGACCTTGAATTTATCGCGCATCTGGCATCCCTGCGAGCGGGTAGCCGCTATCGTGGTGTCGGATATAAACGAGAGATTGTCGCCGAAGAAAGCACCACCCAATACAGCCGCGACAAAAAAGGGTACACTTGCACCGGCTGTGGAGGCGAGTTCAGCGGCAAGCGGTGTAAGCGCCACGACAGTGCCCACAGAAGTGCCGATGGAAAAGGAAATGAAGCATGAAGCCACGAAAAGAGTGGGCACGATATATTCCGAAGGGAATATGCGCAGAGTGAAACTAACCGTGGCGTCAACAGCTCCAAGTTCTTTGGCCATGGATGCAAATGCCCCGGCCAGCACGAAAATCCAGATCATATACAGGATGTCGCTCTTCGCTGCAGCAGCCGAAAATGTCTCTATTCGATTCTTCAGCGGATGACCACGATAGATAAGAATCGACCACATTGAGGCAGCCAACAGTGCCACAGATATGGGCACTTTATAAAAATCTCCGATAACGACAGAGACCGCCACGTAAAGCAGCAGAAATACTATCATCGGGCTTAATGCGATAAGACCCGAGGAGGAAGATATAATTTTGAATTTTGGATTCTGGATTTTTAATTTTTGCATATTCTTGGGTATGTTGCACATGGGTACTCATGAATACACATGGGTATACATGGTTATACATGGATATAAAGGATATTCATGAAATCAGCGAATCAGAATTCTGCACGTGGAAAGGCATCGATAAAAGAACCGGGAGTGCAGTTGGTGATTTTTGCGCCGATTTCATCGCAATATTCTGCAATCTGATGATAAGACCGGAAAGCGATGGTCAGGCTGTTGAGTATGTCATGAAGATGATAGCCGGCATACTCCCGAGCCACTCGTTCTTGCTCCTTGGCATTGTCCTGATAGAAATGTTTCTGCACTGATATCACCCTATTCTTGTCATCAACCCAAAGATCACGGCTCCAGGTATGATCTGCTCCGACAAGGCGTATATCACGGTAGCCCTCCCTCAATGCCACCATTATCGATGCTATAAGCACATTGCGTGGACGGGGCATCGCAAGCCCTTTCTTGTATAGCCAATGCATAGGCGTCTTCAGACCCTCACCGGGAGTGAGATTATACCGCTTTATTGTCAAATATGAATTTTTACCGATTAAATCGGGGATTTTCGCCTTGCATGGCACATAAACAGTCAGTTTCCAGTCAGTTTCCGATATATTTTTCCATAGCTTTGTCATGTTGGCATCACTGGATATTCCATTGGTATCTGTCATGAAGAAATGAGGATCGGCAAGCACATACATCGACGGCCTTATCTCACGGTATGCATCGGAGTTAGCAGCGAAATTTACAGCAAGTGTCTGCATTGAGCCGAGTATGTCTCCATGGTTTGCCATTGTCTCCCTGAGAGAGGGACCATTGCCCATGATAACGAGTGGCGCCGTCTTTATATCTCCTGCTTTAGAGGGTCTGCCAGACATAATCACAACCTTGCCAAAAGTTGCGATGGAATCGAATATTTTCTTAATTGTCTGCATAAGGATAATCTTTATCTTTTCTGCTTATTACTTCGACAGTGCGATGTGGATGCCATCCCGGCACTGCCATCAGCAGCCGCTCATTTGAGATAGTCAATGTCTTACTTCTACGTGCAAGAACCTCAGGCTGCAGGGATGCGCCCACTGCAGGAATCCATGGGGTGAATTTCCATGCTGCAGAAGCCCACTTTGGAGGCAGAAATGTCTGACGCTTCGACTGTCCGCCATTTGCACTCATCGCATCTGCAAGTTCAATCCATTTTGCACCGACACCATCTGAAACATTAAAGATGCCTCCGATGGAATGGAGCTTTTCCACGGCTGTTGCGACATCGGATGCACACACAAGACTCAGAACAGCATCATTTCCCCGCACATGGATATATCTTGCATTTACCACATCATTGAAAAGCCCGGACATCTCGCCCTTGATTCCTTTTCCAAACATCCGTGCCGGGCGGACAATGGTCAGTAGCACTCCCCTCTCGGCACACCATTCTTTTACAAGATTCTCAGCAAGAGCTTTTGACTGACCCACTTTTGTAGCAGCCCACACCCGGTGGTCTTCTGTGACATTCTCCCCTGCATCCGGACTGTAAACCTCCCAGCTTGAAACATAAACAAATTCCTTAGGCGGATTTGTCTCAAGAGCCGACAGAAGATTGCGCGTGCCATCAAGATTCACCGCAATAGCATCCTTCTCATCGCAAGAGCCGGCCGCATGAACCACAAGGTCAAATCGTTCATTGCCCAAACAGGGAATATTCATTGAAATGTCGCACTCTATGTCCGCACCAAGCCGCTGTAGCGTAGTCACCTTTTCATCTTCGAATATCTTCATCATGTATTGTCCCAGCATACCCGATGCTCCAGTCATAAGCATTTTCATTTTGAGTATTAAAATTGCAGTGTTCCTTCTTTTTTGTGCAAAATTACACTTTTTCTCTCCATTATCAAAATATTTTTGTATCTTTGCAATTCATTGCGTATTGGATGGATTGCCTTTTGCATTATCTACAAACAATTTTATAAACAATTTCAATTTATGAGAATCTTTACTATTATGCTGGTCACAGCCTCTCTTGCAGCCTTCACCCCTTCCGAAGCATCCGTGAAAAACGTCTTTGGCAATATAGCAAAAGATATCAAACGCGGACATAAAGAGAATTCCGCTCGCAAGGCATCTCCGGAATTCAAATCTCCCTCCAAGCATGCTCAATATGAAGTGACTTCCTACCGTGCCGGCAGCGAGAAGGCTTATGTTTGGAATGGCGAAGACTGGGAACTCGATGGCACATACACCATGAAATATGACCAGACAGGCCGTTTGACACAGGAAACCATGCTGGACCATGATGGCGTTTACCTACGCACATCATATTCATACGATGAAAACGACATGGTGACGCTCGAAATTGTAGAAATGTCGGAGGATGGCGAGACGTATGTGAATTCTTCAAAAACGGAGCGTGAATACGACCCTATTGTGACCGACCTGATTGTCAAGAACCGCGAGTATATATGGGGAAACGGCAAGTGGATTTCAAACGGCAACAACTACAACCGCAACGTCACCCGTAATGAACTCGGCAATGTCACAAATGTGGAAATTGCCGTCTGGTATGATGGCAAATATGATCCCACAAGCCGACTCTCAATCGATTATGGCGATGACGCAAAGGCCACATCCATCAAGGAGTCCAACCTTAACTATGATGGCATGGATTTCTATTGGGAAGACGGGCTGACCATCATGAACATTTCATGGTATGAGACAGATGGCCAGATTGTAAGCATCGAGGGTTTCGGTTTAGGTGCCAACCGTATCAAATCTTGCGACCAAACAGATGGCTTTGACATGATCCATACCGATCTGACCTACGACGGCGACAACTTCACCGCCGTGATGACAGGCACCATGGACGGCGACAAAATGCAAGGCACAAGCACCTACGAATCCCTTGACGAGTATGGCAGTTACCGTCAGTCAGACTCCTACACATATATATCCGACTGGTTCGGCACCATGACCGAAGAGGAAACTTACACCTACAGAGTCGATGCCTTTGGCAATCTGCTCGAATCAAAAGATGTGTATTCATGCGACGGCTATGAGGAGATATACGAGAATCTGCAAGGTACAGTGGAATATGATTGGTCTTTTGGCGTTCCCATCACTTACATCCTGACCACATCTTACCTTGACTATGACACCGATGAATATATCACTGAAAATATGATTAAAATAGAATTCTCTGATTACATCGGCATTCTTTCAGGCGTGGAAGAAATCGACCCGTCCAGTTGCGACAACGAAGTAATATTCTTCAATCTTCAGGGTGCAAAAGTTGCCAATCCCGCTCCCGGCAACATTTACATCCGAAAGGATGCCACCGGCACTTCAAAAGTAATCTACTGATTTTAGACCCCATATCATAAAATTTCAGGTCCCTTAAGTCCGAAACTTAAAGTGAACCGGGCTTCTACAAAATATGGCGACAGACCGACTGCGGAGACACACTTCCGCAGTCGGTCTGCATTTTTATCCTTATTTATTGTGGAACAAACTTTGATATATACAACGGAAAAGAGCAGCCGGCAACCGAAGTTAACCATGCTGCTCTTCCTCTCTCCTCGGCGGTGCGGACGGGACTTGAACCCGCGACCTCCGGCGTGACAGGCCGGCATTCTAACCAGCTGAACTACCGCACCATTTCCTCTTTTGGAGTTGCATCCGGAGTTTCATCCCCGATTGCGAGTGCAAAATTACAACTTTTTTTCTTATCTCGCAAATTTTTCATACACTTTTTTCAAAAAAATTCACCCCATCATCACATATCTTTATATATCAGCAATATAAAGCAACATCTAAATTTAAAAATTTCTTACTTTTATTGAAAATAGGAAAATTTCCACTTTTATTTGTTATAGAGATATGATTATCGATTGCCACACACATAAACCATATCCCGCTCCGGATGCCATAATATCCACATCACCGATAGGTTTCTCCCCTGATAAGGCGCAGAAATGGTCGGTAGGACTTCATCCATGGCATCTCGACCTTTTTTGCGACTCCACAATGCGAATAAAAGACGAGATATGGGTGGAGCTTGTGGCTGCCGCCGCCAATCCTGCAGTCGTGGCAATCGGCGAATGCGGAATAGACATGATCAAGGGTGGGATGCTGGCCACACAGATGCTGGCCTTCCGACGCCAGGCTCTTCTTGCTGAGCGACTGAAGAAGCCACTTGTCATCCATTCTGTCAAGGCACACGATATTATAGTGGGTCTCAAAAGGGACATCAATCCCGAACAACCATGGATTATACATGGATTCCGCAACAAACCGACAATCGCCTCCATATATCTCGAAGCGGGTTGCCTACTGAGTTTCGGGGAAAAATTCAATCCCGAAGCTCTCGACATCACGCCCCCCGACAGATTGCTGGCAGAGACGGATGAATCGGAATTGCCCATTGCGTCAATAATCGAGCGAATGGAAAAATCGGTTCAGCGAAATTTGAAAGATACAATAATCGAAAACGGTAAAATATTTGAACGTCTATGAAAAAACATATTCTTACCTCTTTTTTACTCACATCCGCCATGCTCTGCAGCTATGCGCTGCGACTCGAACCAATAAAATATGGCGACATGGAAAACTGGGTGACACGCAATATCACAGAGTCTAAAATCATAGGAGGCAACGACAAAACCCTTTACGCAATCGCCCCAAAGACCACCATCAACGGCAATAAGGCTTATCAAAACATGGGAGGGTCTCCTTGGGCCACCTCAAACGCTTACGCCAAGGTTTGCGGCGTAGTGAAAGGCTCAAGCACTGTGGAACCGGCACAAAAAGGTGGCAGCACAGTGGCAAAGTGCAGCGCGAAGATGGAGCACGTCAAGGCCCTTGGCATTGTCAACATGGATGTGATGGTGGCCGGATCCATTTATCTTGGCGAACTTTCAGAACCCGTCTCTTCCACAAAAAGCCCATATTCAAAAATGGAAATGGGAATGCCATATACGAAGCGTCCGAAAGCCCTCGTATATGACTATGCCATTGATATGCCAAACGTCAACACCCGGACGAAATCAACCGGCTTCAGCAGCAAGAAGACGCTTCAGGGGAGAGACAATGCAGAGGTGTATGTGTTGCTTCAGCGAAGATGGGAAGACAAAGACGGGAATATTTATGCAAAACGCGTAGGCACCGGCCGGGAACGCTACAACAAGACTGTGCCATGGACCAGACAGCACGAACTTCCGATTCATTACGGCGACATCTCAAAGCAGTCGTTCTATAAGCCATGGATGGGACTGCTCGACGGCGAAAAGGCATATTATGCCCGCAATTCCAAGGGCAAGCTTGTCCCGGTGCATGAAGTTGGCTGGGATGACGCCAACGCCACTCCAACCCACGTGCTCATGATGGCATCATCCTCATGCGGCGAAGCCTTCATCGGCACCGAAGGTCTTTCACTTTTTATCGACAACATCGCCTTCGGCTTCTAAAAACTCAAAATTCTCAATTCAAAATTCAAAATTCTTAAGATGAAAATAGCACTGATAGGATACGGCAAAATGGGCCGTATGATAGAAAAGATAGCAAAGGACCGCGGACATGAAATCAGCATAATCGTGGATGTGGAAAACAGCGTGGATATTGACTCAAAGGCTTTCCGCAAATCCGACATAGCCATCGAATTCACCAACCCGTCTTCGGCTGTCAACAATTTGCTGAAATGTTTTTCAGCAGAGATTCCCGTGGTCTGTGGCACCACAGGATGGCTTGATTCCTTGCATGCCGTGAAATCTGTATGCGAGAGCGGCAAGGGGACACTCCTCTACAGCAGCAACTTCTCCGTCGGCGTTAATATATTTGAGGCAGTAAACCGCTACCTCGCCAAGATTATGAATGAATATCCCACCTATACACCAAGCATGGAAGAGGTGCATCATGTCCACAAGCTCGACCATCCATCCGGCACCGCAATAACCGTTGCCGAGGAACTTATCGCCGGATGCGACAGGATAAAATCATGGAAAGAGCCGGTGGAAAAAGTTCCCGTTTATGCCGACATGGAGGGTGTTCAGGTGCTTGTGGAAGAATTGTCGGCCGACAACTCCGAACCACAGAAGGATATCCTTTACATATCTCACAGGCGTGAGGGTGAGGTGCCGGGCATTCACACCGTGGCATGGGATTCCCCTCAGGATACAATCACAATATCCCATACCGCAAAAAACCGAGAGGGATTTGCTCTTGGTGCCGTCCTTGCCGCCGAATGGCTTTACGACAAAACAAAGAAACCAAAGATTGCCGGCATTAAGTTTGGCCATCCACAGCCCGGATTCTTCACCACCGCCGACATGTATAAGTTTTAAAGTTTATAGTTTAGGGTTTAGTTTATGTGAAAACTCTAAACTTCAAAATAATCTCAAATAAACTAAACCCTAAACTCTAAACAATAAACTGAATAATGAATACGTTATAAGTTCATGAATCATTTTATAACCGACCTTCGCGAACGTATTTCAAAGGTGCGCCCCACAAGGTGGGTGCGCTTCGGACTTGTTTCCGCCGTGTTTTTTCTCTGGGTTATCTGGATGGGCAACCCATGGCTGCTGCTTATATGGCTGCTCCTGTGCGACATCTACATAACACAATATATTCCATGGACATGGTGGAAAAAGACCAAGGAGCCTGTGAGAACCGTATGTTCGTGGCTTGATGCTATCATCTACGCGTTGATTCTTGTCTATTTTATCTTCGCATTTATTGGTCAGAACTATAAGATTCCGTCGTCATCGCTCGAGAAGTCGCTTCTCGTAGGCGATTACCTTTGGGTAAACAAGACAATCTATGGGCCACGTGTGCCTCAGACCCCACTCCACTTTCCTCTTGCACAGCACACTCTCCCACTGCTGAATTGCAAAAGCTATCTCGATAAGCCGCAGCTCGAATATCATCGTCTTGCGGGTCTTCGCAAGATTGAGCGTGGTGACATCGTGGTATTTAATTATCCCAACGGCGACACGGTGGCTACAAAGATTCAAAACCCCGATTATTATCAGATTTGCCATGAACTTGCCGCCCGGGGTGTAGATGATCCCAAGGCATATATAGCATCAAACAAGGCCATGTTTGGCGATGTCGTGGTGCGTCCGGTGGACCGACGCGAAAACTATGTGAAGAGAGCCATAGGCCTTCCCGGCGAGCGTCTTAAGATTGTTGACGACGTGATTTATATCAATGGCAGACCCATCGAGGATGCCGACAATGTGCAATACAACTACGTGATTCCGGTGAAGGGCATCATCCCTGACGACAAATGGCAGTCAATTGGGGTCCGTGCCGAGGACCATGGCAGTGCTCCGGTTGCAGTTGAGGGAATTCCTTTCAATTTTTATGATATCCCTCTCACCAAGGAGGCAAAAGCCATTGTGGAGACATGGCCGGAGGTTGATGGCGAATTGATAAAAGAATCCAAGACAGGATTCTACGAACTGGGAGGTATGTTCCCTCTCGGTAACACCTACGGATGGACCCGTCCCGACATGGGAGAATTTTGGATTCCGAAGAAAGGCACCACTCTCCGACTGACTCTCGACAATCTTCCGATTTATCGCCGCGCCATAAGTGTATATGAAGGCAACGACCTGCAAGTGAAGAATGGTGAAATATACATCAACGGGGAAAAGACCGACCACTATACTTTCAAAATGGATTATTACTGGATGCAGGGCGACAACCGCGACCGCTCGGCGGATTCCCGCTACTGGGGCTTCGTGCCGGAGGATCATATTGTCGGTAGTCCGATGTTTATCCTTGCGTCGTTCGATGAAGAGAGAGGTCTTTTCGACGGCAAGATTCGCTGGAACCGCATTCTTAGGAGTGCCAACCCCGATAAGGAGACAAAATGGAAATGATTCTTCAAGGAATCATTCCATATCTCCCATCTCTGAGATGGATGGAGTCCCGGGAAGAAATGCCGTCAAGGGAATACACCCGCACACTGATTGATTCAAACACCCCTCAAGGAATGGTGCTTACGGTTCCGGTGGCGGGAGGTTCATCCTCGGTAAAAAAGTTACCTCCGGCCCTACTGGAGATTTCCTCCCATGGCGACTGGACAAGGATTCATCTTGGCGCAATTGAAGCCGCCTACGGCAGGGAACCATATTTTCCACACTTCTTCCCGGATATTGAATACATTTTGAAGTCATATCCCGAATCGCTCGCCAACATGAATCGTATGTTGCTACTCACCATACTGTCGGCAATTGATTTTGATGAGAATGCAAACGACATAAAAAAATTTAAGATATGTCACCCCAAAAGATATGAAAACATAAGCTCTCGTTTGTTTTCAAAAATAGACAGGAAACACTCCATCATCGAACCCCTCTTCCGCCTCGGTCCCGACCTCATCTTCCTCCTCAACCCTCAACCCTAAACCCTTAACTCTTAGCTCTTAACTCTTAATTGAAACCCCTTCGGATAATATTATTGTTGCTGTTCGCTTCTGTCGCATTCGGAAGCCGCGCCGATATACCCGGAAATGATGAGAATCAGAAGATTACGATAAAACCGGTAAAGGGGTTCTACAGATTTGTGGATGAATACGGCGACACCGTACGCATGACCATATTCAACGACTTCTACGTATATCCTCCCATGAAATTCAAAAACAGAAAACAGGAGGAATTCTATTGGCGAACGGTACGAGATGTCCGCAAGACACTCCCATACGCCAAACTCGCATTTGCCACTCTTTGCGAGACATACGAATACATCCAGACCATACCTGACGAGAAAGTGCGGGAAAAGCACCTGAAACGTCTGGAGAAAGATATATTTGAGCAATATAAACCCGTGGTGAAAGGGATGACCAAAAACCAGGGAAAGATTCTGCTTAAACTGATAAATCGAGAAACCGATCAAAGCTCATTCAATATTGTGAAGGCATTCCTCGGAAGTTTCCGCGCTGGTTTCTGGCAAACATTCGGCAAGTTTTTCGGCATGAACATGAAAGCAGGTTTTCATCCTGAAAAAAACAAAGAAGACGCCACCATCGACCGCATCGCCCACCTCATAGAGCAAGGTGCCCTGTAAAAAGCAGTCCAACTTCCGCATACGAAAGTAGTAGGCTAAAAGCTTAAGGCTATGACTCAAAAATGAGTTCAGAGTCTGCAGGTGGGTAGGGCTATGGCGAGTTGCTCGGCGCGAAGCCAGTCGGTGGGGGTGTCGAGGTCAATGGACCTTTCAGTGGGCATCATGTAGGGTTTCCTTGCGGGAAACTGTGAGTATGGCATCTTTAGCAGGGAATCGACCGACATCACATAGACAGCACCGTTATATTCCCATACCTTGGGAGCATCCTGGCGGCGGACGTAATGTCCGTCGCCTTTGCATATATGCAGATTGCCATAGGAATCAGTCTCAAATGCATTATAGTAGGGATTGGTGGCAGCCTCGCATACGCTGACCACCATGTCGATGCCCGGATGCCAGATTGCCAGGGCATTTCGTATGTCTTCGGCCCGGCGTAGGGGAGAGGTGGTCTGCAACAGGACCACAACATCGAATTCCTTTCCATTTTCCTTATACCACTGGAGGGCATGGTGTATCACCTCGTATGTGCCGGCTGTGTCTGTGGCAAGATAATCAGGGCGCAAAAACGGAACCTGCAGACCATAATTCTCCACCACAGTTTTGATCTCCTCAGAATCGGTGCTGACACAGATTTCATCTCCTTCAGCGGCGACTTCCTTAGCCTGGTCTATGGCGTGGCAGATGAGTGGCTTGCCCAAGAATGGTTTTATGTTCTTTCCGGGTATTCCCTTGCTACCTCCGCGGGCCGGAATAAGATATAACGATTTCACAACTTCAAATTTAAGATTTTAAGGTCCTCTGCTTTCACACACCTCATAGAGGCATATCCGGTTGATTGCTTTTCAATATTCTTAAGTCACAATGATACTTCTTAAGAAACCTGATTTTGGCATCGGTCACCACCTTGCTTGCTGAGCTTGTGGGACCACTGCCACCGGTCACCACCCTTGCTCTAATATTGCGCCAATTACATTGATTTTGCTTAAAATATTTATGAGTTAGAGTGGATTCAAGTTGATCTATGGCATGAGTTATATCTTTTCCTTTTAGTTCTACGAAAATTGACGCATGATCTTGATTGTCGATTATTACAACAAGTTTATCACATTTTCTGCCGTCTGCAATAACATCTCCATCAATTTGATATACTGCGGAATTTTTGGCAGGGACGATAGGCAACATGTATGTCTTGCCATTTTCAGATACAGACAATCCTTTTCTTATCATCCATTTCTGCGAAGGATAAAAACCAGCTTGCGTCAGCTGATCAACACATAAGGTGGAATAGTCAACCATAAATTATGTTGTTTAATTCAAAAAATTGATTGTCTAATACTTCGGATACAGAATCAAGCCATGTGCCATCAATCAATCCTGACTCCTCATCTATTAAACAACGCGAACAACCATCCTTTATTTCCCATGCCCCAACGGATTTCAACGGCAACGTCAAATCCCCCCCTATAATGGACTCAGTGGCTTTGGGATTTTTTTCCATAGCCCTATGTGCAAGAAGAAGCACATTCAGAGATGTGAGGATATATGGGCTATGAGTTGCCATTGTGATGTCAATGTCGGCGGTGCTGGATTTATGTATCAACGATACTATGAAGTTTACAAGACCTCTCTGATTAGACGGGAACAGACTCAGCTCCGGCTCCTCAACCATTAACGAAATCTTTTTATTCTTAAATGCCCCAATGTCTGCTATCGGTTTGAAATTGCTCAGGCTATCATTGGATGCGAGATAGGATAATACCGTGGAGTTAATGGCTTCGACCACATCGTAATGGTCTACAAAATATTTAAGTATGAAATGAAGTGCAACCGTATTTTGAATACCGGAGGACGCATTGCGTAGGGGAAGATCTGTAAAGTTTGAATCACCGGACAACGAACTCACAAACACCCTTCGTCCTATGCTTGTTTTCTTTACATCCATTTTCACGTTCAGGTATGGCAAATCAGTTGTATTTATAGAGTCAATGGCTTTTTGAAAATTACCCAGTGTCTCTTCCAAAAAGAACATCCCATGTTTAAGCACGACATTCCCAACAACAAGATCCGGAATCATATCCCTCTTGTCGGAAATATAGGCGATTTTCTCAAGACATAGCTCATCAAAAGGAAGAATCTTATTCGAAACCTTAAGTTTACCATTCTTCAATGAACACTCAAAACTTCCGCAGTTATATTCAAATCTACTGTCTTCTCGTATAAATACATTCAATCCGTTGGCTGACAACACTCGCTCCCCTCTCAATCTAAACGGAACGTTTTTAATACCTGACATTTTGAGGTAGGAACGTATGTTTTGCATTTTATAAAGCCATCTGCATAGGGCAAGTATTTTCATGACCGTACTTTTGCCACTTCCTGACTCGCCTATGAAAACATTTACATCGCCAATATTATTAATATCGGCTTTTACAATTGGTCCGAAATTACAGATTTGCAGACATTCTTTGTTCATGATCAATTTATATCTTAAGTTTCGCCAGACACGACTAAAGGGAGACACGGCGACCTCGTTTACCTTGCAAAGGTAACTAAAATTTTTAGAATCACAAAATCAAACTTGCAGCAGCAATCTGCGGTCTTACGCAAATTCTCGGTCGCGTCTGTCAAGAAGGTTCTCCACAATACTGCACTCTATCAATATATTAAAGAATTTATTGAGGGTCAGAAAAACGGAGATGCGAAAAATAAATTCACGTTATCGGAGGAAATGCGAGATAACTTATTGTTTTTCGGAGTCCGATATTCTGCCTGATTTATTAAAAATTTAACGGACTATTGTTTAAAGGATTACAATGTCAAAAACTTAGAATCATAATGTCTGCGACTAAAAGTATAGCTGGTCTGATGGAGGAAGGGTGTTGTCGATAAACATCACATAATAAACCGGCATGTATGAAATCTTATCCCTTGTGAAAAATTGACGTTCATTGGACAACACCACTCCGGATGGTATATGATACTCCGGTTCATCCACAAGTCGGCTCAATGCGCTATGAACAGTATAATCCTTACCTGATTTCACCTCTAATGGTAAAACCGAAAGTTCTGAATCGTCATCAATCAGGAAATCCACCTCTCCCCTGTGCCTGTTGTCATAGTAAAACAACTTGTGTCCATGAGCCTTCAACTCCTGGGCGACAACACTCTCATATACCGATCCCAGATTAATGCTCTTTATGTCTTCAAGAATAGGCTGGATTCTGTTGCGATAAAGTCTTGATGTCAATAATCCCACATCATTATAGTAGAGTTTCAGCAAATTCTTTTGGGCCGATTCTATAAGGGGATATCGTGGATTTGTTATTGCATTTACATTCAGTGCAATCCCGGATGATATCAAATACTCGAATTCCTCCCGGTAATTGTCAAACCTATCCCCATTCTTGTCCTTGATGTCTTTAGCCACTATCCTTTTCTTCTTATTTTCCATTTGGGAAGGAATCATCTCATAGATACGCCGAATCATAAGACTTTTTCCAATGTCTTTTTCATATTTGGCAGCATCATCCACATATAGTGACTGTATTGCATCCTGCACTTCCCTCACCAAGACAATGTTGTGGCTTTCGAGGTATTTGTTTACAGCATCCGGCATACCCCCGACAAGCAGATAGCGACGGAAAAGCCCCATTACATATTCATGAAGTCTTTCATCAAGAGAAGTTTTCTGAAAGAATTTCTCTCTTATGTGGCTTACCGCATCCATACCCATGCCATTTGCAATCAGAAACTCCTCAAAGTCAAGAGGGAACATTTCCTTAATCAAAATACTACCGATAGGTATTGACGTAGTCTTATTAAGAGTTATTCCCAATAGGCTGCCACTTCCAATAAAATGGTATCTATGGTCTTCGCGAAGGAACTTAAGGAGCGTGAGATATTGCGGATAGTGCTGAATTTCATCGATAAATACAAGGGTATTTTTATAATCACGAAGCTTTTCTCCACCTATACTACTCAGAGCAAGGTAGAAATCTTGTGTGGTATGAACGTTTCTAAACAGTGCGGGGCCTTCATCGTCTTCTACAAAATTTATCTCTACAAAATTCTCATAGACTTCGCTTCCAACCTTGCGTATGATGTAGGACTTGCCGACTTGCCTGGCACCTTCTATAATCAAGATTTTGTCGGTATCTGAGATCAAATGATCTTTAATATATTGTGCAATTTTTCTATAGAGCATACAATAATCTCAAATAAAATTAAAGTGAACGCATACTTACAAGTGCAAAATTAATTAATTATTATGATTTTAGCAAATGATTTTACACTTTTCAATGAATTTTAGACCTCAAAAACTACACTTTTCAATGAATTTTGACCACTCAAAACTACACTTTTCAATGATTTTTAGCCCTCATAAACTACACTTTTCAATGATTTCAGACATCAAGGTGGGTGTGTCGGGGGCGAAATAGGGATTGCATTTTTTTGCAGCATGAAGCTGGACTTCAGGAAGAGTCAGATTGCAAAGCGCCCTGTATATGGCATCTGAATTCTGATTGCAGTGATACACGCTTTCAGCCCTCTCGCGTCCCTGCTGACGGATGCCGATATCGAGGGTTGGCACACCGAGCGACGCCACCTCCACCACACCGCTGGAACTGTTGCCAATCACGCCTTCAGACAATGCCACGGCAGAAAGATAGCGCCGCATCCCGAGCGAGGGCACAAGCAAGATTCTTTCGGGATATTTACAGGCAAAAGACTTAAGCTGAGCAATCAGCGGTTCGGGGTCGGTGTCATTGTTCGGATATGTGAGGATGGCACCATACTCGGGATGCAGGCCCATGAATCTTTCCAAACCGGCAAGGAACTCCGACATCTGCATCTCCGGAACCATATCGTCGAGAGTGGCGGAATGAAGTGTCCCGACAAAAATTTTCTCCGGCAATTTTCTGCCGAGCGATTCTTCCAGGTCAGCTCTCGACAGCAGCGGTACATTAAGTGCGTTCCAGACCCCCAGGGCCCCGGATACCGCAATCCTTTCCGGCGATATCCCCATGTCGCGGAGCCGCCGGGCACAGAGTTGCGTCTCGACAAGATGCAACGAGGCAAGCTGAGATATGGAATTGCGTATGGCATTGTCGATGGCCCCCTCAGACACGGTACCTCCTGCTATATGAATTATCTTCACGCCATGCATAACAGCAGCGGAGGCCACAGCAAGCATCTCATAGCGGTCGCCGAGTATGATGACAGACTCCGGATGATTTTCGGCAAACCATGAGCCATATTTAAGCACAGTGTTGGCAAATGTCTCGTCGGGGGTAGAGCCGGCAGTCGGCAACTCAACCGGGCCGAAACCCTCTGCTGAAATATCCCTAACAGTCATGCCCATCTCCGGCATCAGGTGCATGTTGGAGGCAAGCACAGCCAAAGGCTTGCCATCTTTACGAAGTTCCTTTGCAAGAGGAGTAAGCAGACCCCAGTCAGCCCTCGTGGAAGTCGCTATCGCTATCATATCTCAATCAATTCATCAGGCATGAAATCACGTATGGCGCAAGTGCCTATGACCTCATCCCAACGCATAGGCGACACACCATTGCCGGGACGCTTCACATAAATGTTTTCTACCGTAAGTATCTCACCCTTTTTAATTGGCCTGACAGCCACAATGCTCTTGCGGGCTATCTCAATGTTTGGACGTTCGGAGTCGGTGACCTGTTTCCGCCCGTCGCCCAAAGCCTCCTCCACATGTCGGATTCCTTCCACCATGGCTTTCAGTTCATCGGGTTCGAGCGACGCCTTGTGGTCCGGTCCTTCCATGCTGCGGGAAAGAGTGAAATGTTTTTCGATGACCTCTGCCCCAAAAGCTGCCGCAGCAATCGGCACCTCAATGCCGAGCGAATGGTCGCTGAAGCCCACACGAACCCCGAGTTCATTCTTTATAGTGAGCATGGCCCGGAGGTTGACATCATGATATGGTGTGGGATATTGGGTGTTGCAATGCAGAACCGTGATATCGCTCCGCTTAAGCGTAGGCTTGAATCCTTTTGGGGTAGTGGAGTGCTGTCCCGTAAGGATTTCTATTGCCTCCTCTATTTCTCCTATTGTTGACATACCGGTAGAAAGAATCACCGGTATCCCCTTTTCTGCTATCTTTCTCAGATATGGGAGATTTGTTATTTCACCGGATGGAACCTTAAAACAGTCCTGGCCAAGGTCGGCGAGAAGTTCGATTGAAGTCAGGTCGAAGGGCGTTGACATGAAACCGATTCCAACTTCATCACAATAATCCTTAAGCAACTTATAATCGGAAAGTGGCAAGTGTATCTTGCGGCACATGTCGAGTTGCGACTCCTCAATACCAGTGTTTTCTTTCTGATATTCAGCCTGTGGGGCAAACTCAGAGATAACAAGTTCGGGCACTGCCGTCTGGAATTTCACATAGTCGGCACCCGCCTTTTTTGCCGCAACCACCATGCGTCTGGCCGTCTCGAAATCACCGTTATGATTCACTCCGGCTTCCGCTATTATCATACTTCTCATCTTACTAAAATTTGAAATCCGTTTGTTGATACGCAAAATTACACTTTTATTCCGACATTTGCAAACAATCTTTGAGGGGTCACTGTTCACTCCTTTTTTTTCGGTCGTTGTGGATTTTGATGGCGAAGACTATGACGGAGCAGACGGTGGTGATGGAGTTGGTGATTACGAGAGGTATGTTGTCAAGAAGGATACCCTGAACCACGAACAATACCGATCCGAGTCCAAGCATGAGGAATGTGGGGAGGGCTATGCCATCAGTATCGCGAGTGCGGATTGTGGTGATGGCCTGCGGGAGATACCCGAATATCATGCAGATGGCGGCTGCGTAGCCGACTATATTTATTATTATTTCCATTATCAGAGTCTTGTATTAGAGGGTCATTGTTTGGAGAGATCATGTAGCGGTATCTTATAATTCCACACAAATATAAAACGTGGAAATTTTTAGTAATGTTTTGTGATATGAGGTCCAAATCCAATTCCGGAGAGTAACTTTTCGGTGAATTTAGTGGGAAAATACGATTTTTTTGTAATTTTGCAAATTGAAAATCCGATTTTCAATTTGCAAAATTACTTTCAATACAATAATCCTGCTATGGAATATATCGAAAGAATTATAAATGCCAAGATACTGGAATATAACAAATACTATCAGGTGACAACATTCCCCCTAATATCTACAATTATAAATCCTTCTTCAGTCGTTGAATACAAAAGGCAAATGGAACAAACGGAAAATTTACCGTTGTTTTATGAATTGTCGGAAAGTTTGATTAACTTTGCAAAAAGAAACAGCCAACATACCCACTATATGAATGAAATAGAAATCATCCGCTCAAAAATTCATGAAATAAGAGGACAGAAAGTCATGCTCGACTATGACCTCGCAGAAATGTATGGAGTAGAAACCAAGGTGTTAAAACAGGCAGTCAAACGAAACATTTCGCGATTCCCATCTGATTTTATGTTTGAGCTTAATAAATCTGAATTTGATTTTTTGAGGTCACAATTTGTGACCTCAAAGAAAAGAGGTGGCAATAGGTATTTGCCTTACGCTTTCACAGAACAAGGTGTTGCAATGCTTTCGAGCGTCTTAAACAGTGAAATAGCCATTCAAATAAATATATCCATCATCAGAGTATTTGTGGCTGTGAGAAAAATTATATGCGTTGACTCTCTATCATTTCGACTGTCGGCTTTGGAAAAGAATTTAGAGGAATTGAAACAGGATCTGGAGGAGATTTTTACTGAATACAACGATATCAATGAAGACACACGAGCCCAGCTTGAGGCGATAAACACGTCTTTGGCGGAATTGCAGTCGAAGACGACAATCAGCCCCCGACGTAGCATAGGATTTAAATAACTTAAAAGAATCCAATTTATAGATCATGAACCGTACAAATAATAAGGAAATGCCACAAAGAAGTCAAAAGTTGTATATACACTGACTGATCATTCATAAAAACAAATAAAACATATCATGAAACTAATCAAGTTACAAATGCTGTTGTTGCTGTGCCTGATTGCATCATTCTCAATCACGGCAGAGAAGAAATCGTATATCCAGAATGACTCTTTCTGGTTTACCGAAGACAACAAGCCGATGTTCACCCCGGGAGGAGGTATTTTCATCTTTACAGACCCCGACACGGGCAAGGACACTTATTACTGGTATGGCGTCAAGTATCAGGAATTTGTCGATTATGTCCCTGATGCGCTTAAAGCGAGCAATAGCAACATCACGCATTTTCTCGGCGTCACATGCTACAAATCTGACGATCTCATTAACTGGACCTACGTGAACGACATTGTCACCAATGCCACTCTTCCGGATTTTGGATGGTGGTTGGGCCGATGCGGTGTGGCATACATCAAGGAAAAGAACAAGTATGCACTCTTTATTCAATACAACGACCTGGTAGGGGTATTCACATGCGACACACCGGGCGGAAACTACACCTTTCATCAGACTATCGACATGAAGTCTAAAATCAGCACCACCAACACCGGCGACCAGACAGTGTTTACTGATGATGATGGGCAATCATATCTTTGCTATTCGAAGGCAAACGGACGCAACCGCATGTATATTTCCAAAATAGGAGTGACCGACAACGGCAAAATCGGACTTCTTGACTGCAACAAGATCTATGACGGCTCGGGACGAGAGGGCAACTGTATGTTTAAATATAATGGCAAATATTATGTGTGCGCCTCTGACTTGTATGGTTGGAATGCATCAAACCTATATTATCTTGAAGCCGAGAGTATTTATGGCCCATACAAACCCGCCAACAGCATGAAGGTTATGCCGGGATCGGCCGATGACTATGGCCATGTCACCCAGACAGGTTTCTTCTTCACCGTAAGAGGCAGCGAGGAAGAGACCGTCATAGCCTGTGGCGACCGCTGGGCGGGATTTGCCGGCAATGGCAATGGCTTCAGCCAGTGGTGTCCGGTATCCTTTGATGACGGAACACCATATTTTAACTCGCTCAGCAATTGGACCATTGATCATGAGACAGGCCACTGGAGTGTCGGACCTTTCAATAACTATGCCAAAAACTGGAGTTTTGAGGCCGACCGTGTCTCAATACCAAGCAGCAACAAGCCTTCACAAGGCTACCTGCGCGGCTGGACCACAGAGGTGATAGCAGGGAACAAGGTGGCCATAGGAGGAACTGACAGCCCCACGCTCAATGTAAAGAATACATCTGACGACCGCAAGACCGTGATGGGCAATTTTTCCATGAATATATCTGACAAAACAGACTTCAAGCGCAAGGTGTATCAGACTGTCAAATCTTCCGACCGGGTAAAAATCAGCGATGGAATCTATTCTTTAAAAGCAAAAGTCAAATGCGGAGATGGCTTTAACGAAATGCGGATGTATGCCATCAGTCCGAACAAAACGGACCTTAATTATCATGTGGATATCCCAAATACCAACGGTGAATGGATGACTGCAGAAATACCTGAGATCAAAGTTATGGGAGAATGTGTGGAGATTGGTTTCACAGCGGATGCCAAAGCCAATGCACAGTGTAAAATAGATGATGTGGAGTTAATGTTTGTCAGAGAGATGACACCGGAAGAAATAGAGGCATCTGTCATATCGCCAGAAACTGATGGTACGACTGAAATAGAATATTATTCAGTGGAGGGTTATAGACTCAACCGACTGCAGCCGGGACTCAATATAGTTGTTTCCTCCAAAGATGGAAACCGTTCGGTTGCTAAAATACATCTTTGCGATTAACCATAAACTTATACATCATGAAACGATTTGGAATATTCGGAATTGTGCTTGCCGCTTCATTTGCATCAATTGAGGCGGAAAATGTTTCCGTGGAGTTTTATACTCCGCAGATTGTAAGGATATCAAAAGCACCTGCCGGTAAAAATGTTGCCGACAGGCAATCAGAAATTGTTATCGCCACTCCGGAGAATGTCAAGGTAGCGAAAAGTGTCAAAAACGGTGTGGCTTCCTATAAGGCCAAGAACCTGACTGTCACCGTGGATGAGAACACCGGAAAAGTATCATTCTATCAGCCTAATGGCGAACTTCTTCTCACTGAAGGAGCATATTCCTTTACCCCCATCGAGTCAGGTCTCGACAAAGGGAAATATAAGGTGATGCAAAGTTTTGCTCTTGAGGCAGAAGAACCGATCTACGGAGTGGGGATGCTCCAGAACGGCAAGATGTCGCAACGCGGCGAACACCGCAAGATGCAGCAGTCCAACCTTGAGGACTATGCAAGCTTCTTCCAGAGCATCAAGGGCTACGGAATATACTGGGACAATTATTCACCCACATACATCAACGACAACGAGACACTCGAACTTGAGAGTCAGGTGGGCGATGCGGTTGACTATTATTTCATGTACGGAGGGGATGCCGACGGAGTGATAGCCAATATGCGTCACCTCACGGGGCATGTGCCGATGCTGCCGCTATGGACCTACGGCTTTCACCAGAGCCGCGAACGATACAAGACACAGAAGGAACTGACAGATGTAGTGGATAAATACCGTGAGCTCGGCATCCCATTCGATGGAATCATACAGGACTGGCAATATTGGGGCAGCAACTACACATGGAATGCCATGGAATTCATAAATCCCGATTTCAGCCGCGCCCAGAAAATGATTGACCATGTGCATGATAAAAATGCCCACATAAGCATCAGTATCTGGCAAAGTTTCGGTCCACACACCAAAGCCTACAAGGAACTTGATGACAAAGGTCTCCTTTTCTCATTTGAGACATGGCCTGAGTCCGGACTCACCCAGTGGCCTCCGCGTCGCGACTATCTCTCGGGGGTAAGGGTATATGACAGCTACAGTCCGGAAGCACGCGACATATATTGGAACAATCTGAAACGCCTTCACGACATGGGCATAGACGCATGGTGGATGGACTCCACTGACCCCGACCACATGCAATACAAAGAATCGGACCTTGACCAGCCGTGTGCGATGGGAAGCTATCGCAGTGTCCGGAATCTTTTCCCCTTCATGTGTGTGGGTGGCGTGGATGAACATCAGCGAGCCACTGACAAGGACAAGCGAGTGTTTATCCTGACACGCAGTTATTTCGCCGGTCAGCAACGATATGGCGCCAATACCTGGAGCGGAGATGTGGGCAGTTCCTGGGACTCTTTCAGGAAACAGGTGCCTTTGTGTCTGAACCATACGCTAACAGCCAATCCCAACGTAAACACCGACATAGGCGGATTTTTCGCGAATGCCTACAATAGGAAATCCAACGACAATTCAGCCACCAAGAATCCACAGTATCAGGAACTTTATGCAAGGTGGATGCAGTTTGGCCTTTTCAACCCGATGATGCGCAGTCATGGCACGGAGGTATATCGCGAACTTTACCATTATGGCAAGGAAGGGGATCCTATATATGACGCATTGCTTGATGCGGTTAAGTTCCGGTATCGTCTTTTGCCTTACATCTACGGCACAGCGAGAAAGGTTACCACAGAAGATGACAGCTACATGCGTGCCCTTTTCATGGACTTCAAAGATGACAAAAACACCTGGGACAACGGGCGACAGTTTATGTTCGGACGCAATCTGCTCGTTTGTCCGGTGCTTGACCCTCTTTACACACAGGAAAAGATAGTGAAAACGGATGCCATGAGCGGTTGGGACCACAAGGACAGCGATGTCAACGAGGGCGGATGGCCGACAGTGGATTGGACACAACCCAAGACATACGAGGTATATTTGCCTGCGGGTGCCGACTGGTATGACTATCGCACCAACAAGCTTTACAATGGAGGACAGAAACTCACTGCAGATGCACCAATCGCTTACTCCCCGCTATATGTGAAAGCCGGAAGTATCCTTCCACTTGCCGAGGAGATGCAGTATTCGAACGAGAAGCCTTGGGACTATCTGACAGTGAATGTATATCCCGGTGCTGATGCAGAGTTTGACCTTTATGAAGACGAGGGCGACAACTACAATTACCTCGATGGCAAATTCTCCAACATCAAGTTGTCATGGAATGACAAGAAACGCACACTTACCATAGGCAGACGCGAGGGAAGTTATGAAGGAATGCCGGAACAGCGCACATTCAAGGTAGTGCTACCCGACGGCAAATCCAAGGAGGTGAAATACTCAGGCGGCAAGATGTCGGTCAAAATGTAAACGTTTAAATTCAAAAGTAAAATATATGGAAAAGACATGGCGTTGGTTTGGACCCAACGATAAAATCACCCTCCGGATGCTACGCGAGATTGGAGTGGAGGGTATCGTCACTGCCCTCCACCATATTCCCAATGGTGAAGTGTGGAGCTATGAAGAGGTGATGAAAATGAAAAACTACATTGAGGAGCATGGACTCCGATGGAGTGTGGTGGAGAGTCTCCCGGTATCAGAATCCATAAAATACGGGGGCGAAGACCGCGACCAACTGATTGAGAACTATAAGGAGAGTCTGGCAAACCTTGGCAAAGCCGGAGTGAAGACCATCTGCTACAATTTCATGCCGGTCCTTGACTGGGCACGCACCGATCTGGAATACCCCAACCCCGACGGCACATCCAACCTCTATTTCAACAAGGCAGAGTTTGCATATTTCGATATCAACATACTGAAACGCGAAGGGGCGGAGAAGGACTATGACGAGGAAACTCTCCGCCGTATGCGCGAGGAGGTTGCGCCTCGAATGGATGCAGAGGGTGAGAAACGTCTTGTGGATAATATCATCGTTAAGACCCAGGGATTTGTCAATGGCAATATTTCGGAAAAAGACCTGAAACCTGTGGAGAAATTCCGCAGTCTGCTTGAACTCTACAAGGGAATTGATGCCGACAAACTTCGAGCCAACATGGCATACTTCCTTAATGCAATCATGCCGGTATGCGATGAATATGACATAAACATGTGTGTGCATCCCGATGATCCTCCTATGCAGATACTCGGCCTTCCCCGCATCGTGACCTGTGATGCTGACATTCAGGCCTTCCTCGATGCAGTGCCTAATCCACATAATGGCCTCACTTTCTGTGCCGGATCGCTCAGCGGAAGTGCACACAATGACGTGCCGGCACTGGCGAAGAAATATGCATCGCGCACTCATTTCGTGCATGCACGCATCTGCCAGCCACAGCCCAACGGCGACTTCAAGGAGGCTTCGCATCTTGATCCGAGGCTGATTGATGTGGTCCGCACATTCGAGACTGAGCGTCCGGGAGTCCCGATGCGAGTGGACCATGCGCCCCTGATGCTTGGAGATGAGAAGATGGGCTACAACGCCGGTTATTCCTTCCACGGACGTATGCTTGCACTTGGCATGGTGTCGGGAATGATGGCGACGATTCAATCGGAGATTAATAAATAGTTTAAGGTTTAGAGTTTAAGGTTTAATTTATCGGAAAGGTATTCCGAGGGATGGCAACCGAACTCCTAAAAAAATTATGATATGAAGGAATTCAGTAAAGAAGAGGCCATGGCGTGGATGGACAGCCGCGCCTGGGCTAAAGGTCTTGAACTTAAGGCAGACGAGACTATAGATGCAGTGGAATTTGCACAGCAGTATGCAGCAAACCAGGAACTTTGGGACGCTCTTTTCGCGTGGCTGAAGAATACAGACCTGAAGACCGTAGAGGCAGGGAAGCATGATATTGTGCCCGGACGTCTTTGGGTAAACATCCTTGAATATACACCGAAAAGTGCTGAAGACACCAAGATTGAGAGTCATGAGAACTTCATCGACCTTCAATATACCTTTGAGGGTGATGAACTGATGGGACTTGCAGGTCATGTCATCCCAACAGGTCCGTATGATCCAGTCAAGGACAAGACCAACTACACCACCGATGAGGAAATATCATACGTGCCTGCACCCAACGACACTTTCTTCCTCTATTTCCCGAAAGACATGCATCAGCCATCTGTCCGCGCTCATGAGAATGCCGGACCCAGCCGCAAGGCGGTAGGCAAGATTGAATACGCAAGATAACAACTATTTATAACCAAAGAAGTTGACTCCGGCAAGAGTCAACTTCTTTTTTTGCTAAAGACAATATCTTTGTACATAAGTCTTAAGATTCATGATAATAAAGTACACTTTGAATAAGTCTGAAGAATGAAGAATGAAGAAGCCTTAGAATTTGGAAAAATGCCGAAGTTTTGTTAATTTTGTGGCATGAAGACAATTCAATCAGCAATCATAAAGATTCTTTTTCTTGTGTTGCTTTCCGGATGCATGAAGAATGAGTTCTCCCTGCAATTTGAGTTTCCAAAAGACCATATAGGCAATTATATGGTGGATTATTATGCCTGGGACTCAAAAAAAGGCAGTTGGATAGAAAGCGTGGCCTCCGTGCAAGGTGGAAAGGCCACGGTGAGGTGTATTACCAACCGTCCCACTCTGGTATATATCCGTGACGCGTCATCATCGTCCAATTCAATTGTGGTCTATGCAGAGCGGGGCGACGAACTTGTCATCTCCGGCGACAAATCCGACATGAACACTTGGATGGTGAAAGGTAATAAGGAATCCAAACGCTGGAGCGAATGGAGAAATAAAAATGCTTCTGTCCTTTTCAATGGCAAAGAGAATTTCTCAAAAGAGAAGGAAAAAGCGATTTCAGACTTCGTCAACGCCAACAAGAACAGCGCATTGTCCACCATGATTCTTCTGACTGAATGGGATAGGAACGTTAATCCGGATGGGTTTCTGAAGCTCTGGAATTCCATAGACGACGATGCCAAGGACAGGCAATTGCTTGAGATGTGCGGATGTCCTGATCTTATCGGAGTGGAGTTTGAGGTAAATGCCGAAGGCAAATTGGCAAGGACAAAAGAAAACAAACATAAGCAGCTTGTGTTCCGCACAAGAGACAACGGCTTGGATACATTGAAATTCAACAAAGTAAAATCTTCATTGTTATATTTCTTCACTGAAAACAACTCCGAACGCGGAGTTGTAATGGATTCGATAAAGGCTTTGACCAAGACCTACAATGATTCCACCAAAAGAATAATCGCCGACATCTGTCTGCGACCTGACAGCATGGTATGGATCAATTCCTTGCGAAGCGACACTATAAAGGGGATGGTCAGGGCATGGTCTCCGGCCGGCTTTGCCGACCATAACCTGATAAGGCTCGGAGTGATACGTGAACCCTGGTTTATTGTCATGCGAAAGGATGGTACAGACGCATACAGCGGCAAAGACCTTAACGATGCCATAGCCGCCTTCCGCAAAGAAATGGACAAAAAAGAGACTGCAAAATCTGCTCCAAAATCCTCTTCAAAAAAGCACGACTCTTAACCCTTAACTCTTAACTCTTAACCCTTAACCCTTAACTCTTAACTCTTACTCCCGATGCTCACCAAAGTATATTCCGCTGCCATTTCAGGCATCGATGCCATAGTGGTCACGATAGAGACCGCAGTAAAGAAAGGCACGCTTTTCAGCATTGTCGGTCTCGCTGACACCGCTGTCAAAGAGGCCTACACACGAATCACGACTGCCCTGATGCAGAGTGGCATCGGATTTCCCCACAAAAGCACCATCATAAATCTCTCTCCGGCTGATGTGAAGAAAGAAGGGGCTGCATTCGACCTGCCGATGGCCATTGGAGTGCTTGCCGCCAATGAGAAGATACCGAGCGAGCATTTGGGTGAGTATATGATCATGGGCGAATTGTCGCTCGACGGATCAGTGCTACCCGTGAAAGGCGTGCTTCCTATGGCAATCAAGGCTCGCGAGATGGGTTTCAAGCGTCTCATTGTGCCGGAGGCAAATGTCACCGAGGCGGCTATAGTGAATAAGGTGGAGGTATTTGGAATTAAAGATATTGCCGGCGCCGTCAATGTCATTGCAGGCACATCCGACCTGCAACCCACAATAATCAATACCCGCGAGATATTTGCAGCCGAGGCCGACAATTTTGATTTTGATTTCTCCGAAGTTAAGGGACAGGACAGTGTAAAGAGGGCTTTCGAGGTTGCATGTGCCGGAGGTCACAATCTCCTGATGGTTGGTCCTCCCGGAGCCGGAAAGTCAATGATGGCGAAACGTCTCCCATCCATCCTGCCACCGCTAAGCCTTGCCGAGGCTCTGGAGACCACAAAGATCCACTCCGTAGCCGGAAAATTGCAGCGTGGATCCATGCTGATGACAAAACGTCCGTTCCGCACTCCGCACCATACGGTCTCTCCTGTTGCTCTTGTAGGAGGTGGTGCAAATCCAATGCCAGGCGAGATTTCCCTTGCCCACAACGGAGTTCTCTTTCTGGATGAGTTTCCGGAATTTTCACGTTCAGTCTTGGAGGTGCTGCGGCAACCAATCGAAGACCGCACCATTACCGTGTCACGTGCAAAATATACTGTGGATTACCCCGCCTCGTTCATGCTTGTGGCGTCGATGAACCCATGTCCCTGTGGCTATTATGGGCATCCCACCAAAAGATGCACATGTGCTCCGGGCGCAGTGTCGAGATACATGAACCGTATTTCCGGTCCGCTTCTCGACCGCATTGACATCCAGTGTGAGATAGAGCCGGTGGCATTCGATGACATGACCAACCGCGAACCGGGAGAACCAAGCAGTTCCATTCGTGACCGGGTGATTCGTGCGAGAGGCATACAGACTCTTCGGTTCAAGAATGAAAAACGGGTGTATTGCAACGCACAGATGAATTCCCGTCTGCTCCATGAATACGCATGGCCCGATGAGGAGGGGCTCGCCAAACTCAAGGACCGCATGACCAGGCTCAACATGTCGGCGCGTGCCTTCGACCGCATACTCCGTGTGGCGCGAACGATAGCCGACCTTGACTACGCTGCCACCATGACAGCAGAGGAAGCAGTCGCAGCCCCCGTGCTCAGCCGCCATATAGCCGAAGCCATCGGCTACCGAGCCCTCGACCGCGCCTCCTACGGCACTCTTTTCTGACGCCTATTTCATAAAATTTTGAATCTCCTTGCCGATGAACTTGAAAGGCTGGCCGGAGTTGCCGGTGCCGAGGTCTGCGATGACCGCGCCGTAGGGGTAGTAGGCTGTGGTCTGCCCGATGGCTCCGGTCGAGCCGTTGATGACGGCTCGGTTGTTGCCGAAACTCAGGAAATATTCATTAACGTTTCTTTGCACGTTTCAAAACTTTCTCATTTAACTTCAATTTATTCTTCCCTTTCTTCGACAAATACATATTCAATCTTTCAAGATAAGTGTCACCGCTAAGTAGTCGATCTGTATCCTTGAATTTTGAGTCAATATATTGAAAAGACAATAAAATGAAGTCTTGATATTCGTACCAATGTCCTTTGCCAAAGGTGTTTGGACATTCGTATTTGTTAAAATGATTTGGTCTGTCGAATCTATAGTATCTAAAGGTACTGTCTTTAAATAATTCTAAGTGTATATCGCCATGTAGGTATCCATGATAATTTTTTAATCGATGATCTCTTTTAACAAGATAAAAATACTCACCATCATAGTTGATTGTTTTATTCCTTTGAGTAGTCACACAAGAACTTAAAGGAATGATTGTAAGAGAAATTAAAATTATACACAATATTTTCATCTTTTGACATGATAATTTGTTACGTGTCGTACAAGATTGCTTGAACCTATGAAATACAATAATGAATGAATGGTAGGATACACTATTGGCAAAATAAATGCAGGGGAATTTATGCCAACACTACCTTGTGCAGTCTTGTTGTCATCTCCCATCGAATAAATCATCTTACCGTTATATACTATCCCTGAGACCCAGGTGCAATTTATACTGTTGATTGAGTTAACTGACATTTGAGGATTCAGACCAATGATGGATGACGGATTATATGCATATTGTGATTTATAGGCATAAGTTTCGTCCACCAAATCCGTTAATGCCGGATTTCCATTTTCTTTTGAAAAAACGATGTCACCGGATTCAAATTGACCAGCGTGCGTTACCTCATGCACAAAGTTTGCCTTGTCGGTGTAATTGATATCAATGATGTCGC
>JAMPAV010000023.1 GCA_023667055.1 Muribaculum sp.
AATTGTCAAAGTAGTGGGAGAACTGTCCCAAGTTATTTTTTAACGATTACTAAATAATATCTCAAAGTAGAATATACACCATTGACTATTACCTGGCAACCATGTCGATGTCTGATATTCTCTATCTCTGCGTTTATTCCATCCCAGTCTGCCGAATCCATATTGGCTGTAGTCAGAATATAGTATCGTTCGGTACGATGGATCATCAACTTGGAAAACGCGTGTCTCACAATGTCAGGAGTGATTCTTATATTGTGTTTGATTTCCACTCCTTCAAAGGGTGTCTCGTCTGCATTGTTGATTTGGATATCTCCTATTTGACCGGATCTTGTATCTGATGACGTATGGGATTCAAGTTCACATAATATTTTGCCTGCATAGCGTGCCATCTCTCCCATCACACATTGATAAGCTGCATAAATGGCAATCGTCGGAAGACGGGATGCTCCGTGTCCGGAATATTTATAGTTGAAGTGTTTTTCGAGAATGGATATTATCTGGGATATCGACAAACTGTGGGGCTTTGCCAATGCTATATTACGGTCATCCCTTTGCTTAATGAGCAACTTGAAAAAATACACCAAAACTTCTTCTGCCGATACCTCTTGCACCTGTACCTGATCTATTAGATTGAGGAAAGTGTTGGCCAGTGATTTCTTCTTAAGTGAGATTTTATAGTCCAATGTGTAAGGTTCAGGATGTTCGAATGCACGTGTAAGCCATCCGGATTCAGCCATAGCAGGAAAATTTTTGGATTTGAGAAATGGCGTAATATATTTTGAATCAATGGTACGCCCTCCAAAACCATTTGCGATGCTTGCCTGATGATTTCGTATATCCTGTGTAGGATCGAAGATTTTATGACAAAAAAGGGTAATCAAAACGGCAAGCATTCCTTTATTCTGTTCTGATTCGTTGACTACCTCTGTCACATAATCCTTGACAAGTTCAGCCAATGGAGTGGAGAAATCATTCTCTCCTATTGCTGTTTCTGCAATAAGATATAAGTCCTCAACTATTTCACGATGGTCGCGGTATTCTTTCATCTCATCCATCACAACAATTGTTTTTTTATTTCTTTGGCTATTTCTTCTATCATCTTTACACATACAGAATTTCCAACCTGACGATATTGCTGTCCCACTGCACTGACCTTGATGAAATGGTCCGGGAAACCCATTAACCTCCAGCATTCATTTATAGTCAGTTTCCTTACTTTGCCATCATGAAGCAATATGAAGAATCGCCCCGATGTTTCCTGTGATGGAAGTGTCGGGTGAATGCCATCAATGGAATATATTCGATTCGGTTGCTTGTGGACACGCGAGAGATGCTCTGTCCCCGGTCTTACACCTGCCTTTCGAATTGACTTATTTCGATATCCTGCGAATATTAATCCTGAATCCGGTTGTCTTTTCGGATTGTCAATAAGTGTATATTCAGATTCTTCAAGATATTCAAAATCGCCTTTCTTATCAAGAAAATCTGAAAGGACAGGCTTAGGTTTTTTTGTTAGTTTTTCAAAATCAAAAAGATTGTCCTTGCATCCCACTATTATAATTCGTTCTCTATTCTGAGGAACACCGAAATCTGAACCATTTAAAACTTTCCACGAAACCTTATATCCAAGATCATTAAGTTTAGCAAGAATTGTGCGTAGGGTGTTTCCTCCATCGTGATGTACAAGATGTTTGACATTCTCCAAAAAGACAACCTTGGGTTGCTTTTCCTGAATTATCTCGCAAATGTCAAAAAACAATGTTCCTCTGGTATCCTCGAAACCTTTTTGTTTACCTGATATGCTGAAAGGTTGGCATGGGAATCCGGCACACAATACATCAAAATTATCAGGTATGTACTTTTTTGTCTCAGCCTTTGTTATATCGCCAAAAGGAACTTCTCCATAGTTGGCGAAATATGTCTTTTGAGCCTGTTTGTCCCATTCTGATGAAAACACACATTTCCCACCGACCGACTGTAGAGCCAGACGAAATCCTCCTATTCCCGCAAACAAATCAATAAATTTAAATTCAGTATTTTCACTGCATTGGAATGGTGCCTTAAATATGTCGTGGAATAGATATGTCTGCATTGCCAATGCATCAGAAGCCATATCTGTGTCATTCTTTTTAATTGATTTCTCAGATGACCACGATTCCATTAGTTTTTGTGCATCACATGAATAATGATCTACGTCAGAAATATCATCTTGGAGCATTGCAAAATGAGTGACTATTGCCAATTGAGTATCGAAATCTATTATTGAACCATCTTCTCTGAGACAAGAATTAGGGTCAAACAATTTTGTCACGAAAACTTTAGGCGTACCCAATTTGCGTACACCCAAATCAATAAGGTTTAAAACTTTTCCCTGGCTACCTGTCATGTTATGTGCTTTGATCATTACCGAACGCGTCAGAAATATTGTTAAATCTATTTATGAACAACGAAGTCTTGCGTCTGCTATGCAAATTTAGCAAAAAATATTGGTACCTGACAAATTTTATTATTAAAACTTAAGACTCGTTCCTCCAAAAATAGTACAATAAAATGCGCTTTTATACACTTTTTACACTTTTCATTCTCAAAATTTGTAAAATTCACATTTTTTTATGAACTTTGTGGGTTAAAAGCAACGAATAACCAAAAGCAACAATAATAACACCAGCATATTTATGTTCAAGATTGTCAGCAAACGCAATCTATCACCTAATATCACCGAGATGAAGGTGCTTGCCCCCCGGGTGGCGGAGTCGGCGCTTCCGGGTCAATTCGTGATAGTGCGCACGGATGAATACGGCGAGCGTATCCCTCTCACTATCTGTGACTATGACCGCGAAGCGGGCACGGTCACGATCGTAACCCAGACCATAGGCATATCCTCGAAGAAAATCAACGACCTTAATGAGGGTGACTTCTTTGCCGACTTCGCGGGTCCCCTCGGACGGCCTTCCGACCTCACCGAGCTTTCAGAAGACCAACTCCAGGGCAAGAAGATTCTGTTTGTGGCCGGAGGTGTGGGCACCGCCCCTGTCTATCCACAGGCAAAATGGCTGCACGAGCATGGTGTGAAGGCCGATGTGGTGATCGGAGCCAAGACTGCCGACCTTTTCACGTATGTCGATGAAATGAAGAAAGTGGCGAATGTGCATCTATGCACCGACGATGGCTCCGCCGGCTTCCATGGCATGGTGCCCGCGTTGATGAACGACCTCATCGAGGTTCAGGGCAAGGAATATGACCATTGTGTCATAATTGGCCCGATGATCATGATGAAGTTTGCCACACTCGCCGCCAAGCAACACGGCATCCCGGCGATGGTAAGCCTCAACGCTCTCATGGTGGATGGTACCGGAATGTGCGGTGCCTGCCGTGTGACTGTGGGTGGCGAGACAAAGTTCACTTGTGTGGAAGGACCTGAGTTTGATGCATGGCAAGTGGATTTCGACGAAGCCATGAGGCGACAGAACATGTTCAGAGGAAATAGAAAGACTAATCCCGAAACTCATCATAATTGCAAGTGTCATGGCTAACAGAATACCAAGAGTGCCGGTCCGCGAGCAGGACCCTAAGGTGCGAGCCACCAATTTTGAAGAAGTATGCTACGGCTATGACCGCGATGAGGCTCTGACCGAAGCTTCACGTTGCCTTAATTGCAAGAATCCCCGCTGTGTAGGTGCTTGCCCGGTGCATATCAACATTACAGGATTCGTTCACGCCCTTACGGAGGGTGATGAGGCTGCTGCTGCGGCTGTCATTGCCGAGGACTCATCGCTGCCGTCGGTGTGCGGACGTGTATGTCCGCAGGAATCGCAGTGCGAGGGCAGCTGTGTGCTTGGCATAAAGGGAGAACCGGTGGCAATCGGCAAACTCGAGCGCTATGTGGGCGACTGGAAAATAGCTAATGCTTCAGATGAACCTGTCAAGATAGAGAAAAACGGCAAGAAAGTGGCTATCATCGGATCCGGGCCCGCCGGACTCGCATGTGCCAGCGACCTCGCCAAGTGGGGATATGAGGTAAAGGTATTTGAGGCCCTCCACAAGCTGGGAGGTGTGCTCGTCTATGGCATACCGGAATTCCGCTTGCCCAAGGAGAAGATTGTGGCCAAAGAGATAGAGTCGCTCAAGCGTCTCGGCGTGGAGTTTGAGAAAGACGTGATAGTAGGACGCACCACTACCATCGACCATCTCCTCGACAATGAGGGCTACGATGCAGTATTCATCGGCACCGGTGCCGGACTTCCGCGATTCATGGGTATTGAGGGTGAGAACCTTAACGGTGTATTCTCGGCCAATGAATACCTTACACGCGCCAACCTCATGCACGGCTACGACGAATGCTACGACACCCCCGTGTTTGAAGCGAAGAAAGTTGTTGTGGTCGGAGGCGGCAACGTGGCCATGGATGCCGTACGCACGGCGAAACGTCTTGGTGCGGAGTCGGTGATTGTATATCGTCGCTCCGAGGCAGAACTTCCGGCTCGCAAGGAGGAAGTGCATCATGCCAAGGAAGAGGGTATTGAATTCCGTATGCTCACCAATCCGGTGCGTGTCATTGGTGACGACAAAGGCTGGGTGCGCGGCATAGAGTGCGTGGAGATGGAACTCGGCGAACCCGACGAGAGCGGTCGCCGCAGTCCGGTGGAGAAGAAGGGCAGCAACTTCGAGATAGAATGCGATGCCGTGATCATGGCGCTCGGCACCAGCCCGAATCCCCTGATCAAGCATACCACCAAGGGACTCGACACCACCCGCCGAGGTTGCCTCGTGGCCGACGAGGACGGACGCACCACTCGCCCGGCTGTCTTTGCCGGAGGCGATGCCGTGACAGGTGCTGCTACAGTGATTTTAGCCATGGGAGCCGGCCGCAAAGCCGCTGCTGCCATCAATCAATATTTGATTCAAGATAGGAAATGAGTTTAAAATGTGGTATAGTAGGTTTGCCTAATGTAGGCAAATCGACACTTTTCAATTGCTTAAGCAATGCAAAGGCGCAGAGCGCCAACTTCCCTTTCTGCACCATTGAGCCAAACGTAGGCGTTATCACGGTGCCCGATGAAAGGCTCAATAAACTTGTGGAGATGTGCAACCCCCGCAGCACAGTCCCGGCTACTGTCGAGATTGTGGATATAGCCGGTCTGGTGAAAGGCGCATCTAAAGGTGAAGGACTTGGCAACAAGTTTCTTGCAAACATCCGTGAAACGGATGCCATTCTTCACGTGCTCCGTTGTTTCGACGATGACAACATCACCCATGTTGACGCTACAGTTGATCCGGTTCGCGACAAGGAAATCATTGACTATGAACTTCAGATAAAGGATCTCGAGACAGTTGATTCCCGTCTTGTGAAGACAAAGAAGGCCGCCGCTGCCGGCGATAAGGCCGCAAAGATGCAAACCGGTGTGCTCGAGGCTTATAAAGAGGCTCTTGAAGCCGGGAAACCTGCCCGCAGCGTGCAGTTTGAGACCAAAGACGAGCAGCTGTTTGCCCGCGACCTGTTCTTGCTCACCAACAAGCCGGTTATGTATGTATGCAATGTCGATGACGAATCTGCCGCAACAGGCAATCATTATGTTGATGCTGTGCGCAAGGCTGTGGAAGGCGAGGGCGCTGAAATTCTTGTGGTGGCGGCAAAGACCGAAAGCGAGATTGCCGAGCTGGACACTTACGAGGACCGCCAGGAGTTTCTTGAGAGCATCGGATTGACGGAATCGGGTGTCTCGCGTCTTATCCGTGCTGCATACGCACTTCTTGACCTGCAGACATATTTCACAGCCGGACCCGACGAGGTGAGGGCATGGACATTCCTGCGCGGCACCAAAGCCCCGCAGGCAGCCGGAATCATACACACTGATTTCGAAAAAGGGTTCATACGAGCCGAGGTTATCAAATATGACGACTTCGTGACGCTAGGCAACGAGAATGCCGTGAAGGAAGCCGGAAAGATGTCGGTGGAAGGCAAGGAATACGTGGTATGCGACGGCGACATAATGCATTTCCGCTTTAACGTGTAAAATTTAGTAGCTATAATTAGGATTTTACGCAAAAATTCTTTATTTTTGCAATTTTAAATACACATATCATGATGCATCATGTTTCATCATGTTGAATCAGGATGCATCATGCAAAAAACATATAAAAACATGTCTCTTTTTGATACTGTATCAGCCGATATTCAGGCGGCAATGAAAGCCCGCGAGAAAGTGCGTCTTGAAGCACTTCGCGGCGCTAAGAAGGAATTCCTCGAAGCCAAGACTGCCCCGGGGGCAAATGGTGAACTCTCTGACGAGGCTGCCACCAAAATCCTCATGAAGATGGTGAAGCAGCGTAAGGAAAGTGCCCGCATCTATCAGGAAAACAATCGTCCGGAACTTGCTGACAATGAACTTGCAGAGGCCTCTGTGCTTGAAGAGTACCTTCCAAAACAGCTCTCAGCCGAAGAACTTGATGCGGAACTCAAAGCCATAATAGCCAAAGTGGGTGCCACTTCAGCCAAGGAAATGGGCAAAGTGATGGGAGTCGCCACAAAACGTCTCGCAGGCCGCGCCGACGGCCGCACCATCCAGGCCGCTGTCAAATCCCTCCTCAGTTAATAATTCTCAATTCTAAATTCTCAATTAATAGCCATGCTATTATTATCTACAATAAAGGCTGATCCGGAGTTCGTGATCAAACGCCTGGCCGTGAAAGGCTTCGACGGCAGAGCCGTCATCACTGAGATTCTTGAAATAGATGCGGAGCGCCGCTGTCTTCAGCAGAAGACCGAGGCTGACTCCTCGCAACTGAATAAACTCGCCAAGTCAATCGGCGGACTCATGAAGGAAGGAAAGAAAGAAGAGGCCGAGGCCGCAAAGGCCGAAGTGGCACGCATCAAGGGTGAGACCGCAGGCCTGCAGGACCGTCTCGCCGAGTGCGAGAAGAAGATGACCGACCTTCTCCTCACTGTCCCCAACCTTCCATACGAAGGTGTACCAGAGGGCAAGACTGCCGAAGACAACGTGGTGGAAAAGACCGGGGGTGTCATTCCCGAACTTCCGGAGGATGCGCTTCCTCACTGGGAACTTGCCAAGAAATACAACATCATCGACTTCGAAATGGGTGTGAAGGTGACTGGCGCCGGTTTTCCTTTCTACATCGGCAAGGGTGCTCGCCTTCAGCGTGCGCTGCAGCAGTTCTTCCTTGACGAGGCCTGGAAGGCTGGCTACATCGAAGTTGAGCCACCTTTCGTGGTAAATGAGGCTTCCGGATATGGCACGGGGCAGCTTCCCGACAAGGAAGGACAGATGTATCACGTAAATCTTGACAACCTTTATCTGATTCCCACAGCCGAAGTGCCGGTGACAAACATATATCGCGATGTAATCATCCCTGAAGCGGAACTTCCGAAGAAAAACTGTGCCTATTCGCCATGTTGGCGCCGCGAGGCAGGCAGCTACGGCAAGGATGTACGCGGCCTCAACCGCCTACACCAGTTTGACAAAGTAGAGATTGTGCGCATCGAAAAACCGGAAAACTCCTACGCAGCCCTTGAAGAGATGAAGGACCACGTGCAGGGTCTTCTCGAAAAACTCGGTCTTCCCTGGCACATTCTACGCCTTTGTGGTGGCGACATGAGTTTCACTTCTGCCATCACTTTCGACTTTGAGGTGTTCAGTGCCGCACAAAAACGCTGGCTTGAGGTGAGCTCGGTATCCAACTTTGAGACATATCAGGCCAACCGCCTGAAATGCCGATACCGTGGCGCTGACAAGAAAATCCAGCTCTGCCACACACTCAACGGAAGTGCACTTGCCCTCCCACGCATAGTGGCTGCCCTCCTTGAAAACAACCAGACGCCCGAAGGCATCGTAATCCCCGAATGCCTTCGCAAATACACCGGTTTCGACTTAATCAATTGAGAATTGAGAATTGAGAATTGAGAATTAGCTTCGCGTCGCAGAAAAAATTCTCATTTCTCAATTCCGAATTCTCAATTCTTAATTCTCAATTCTCAATTATGTATAAGAGCAAGGATGAAATAAAGATACCGATCAGCGACCCCTCGGGCCGCTGGTCGGATCTCACTCTTCTCCCGGAATGGGAGGAGGAGTTGTATGACGTTTATACCGTCAGGAAACACGGCAAATGGATAATGCTCAAGGCTCTGAAACAGCAATATCGCGACGATCCCAAATATCAGGCCATCATCGAGCAAGAATTTGACACCCGCTACAACCTTGCTCATTCCAACATCGTGATGGTGAATGACTTCGAGATGATTCCCGGAGTGGGTATGGCCATCGTCACTGATGATGCATACGGTTATTCACTGCGGAGACTTATTGATGAAAAACGCCTCACACCAAAGATAATACAGCGACTGGAGACACAACTTCCGGATGCACTCGAATACATCCAGGAAAACCACGTGAAGCATCCTCCCATTACTCCGGAGAATATCATATTCACCGAATACAACGAAAACCTCAAACTCATCAATGTCGGCTACGACCACCGTGACCGTCTTGACTCCCAGGACACCAAACGCGACATCATGGACTACGGCAAACTGATCAATGAGGTTCTCGACGCTCTGCCTGAAAAACTTCCTAAATTGAGGAAAGTGGCACGCACCGCTGAAGATCCCGAAGGTCCCATCAATGACATCCAGAGCCTTAAGATGTCATTAAGTTCGCGGAGTCAGACTCCCATAATAATCGGGTTGCTCTGTTTCATTGCACTTATGCTCGGTGTGCTGATCTGGCTCAACCTAAAATAAGAAAATTCCATAGATATCTCTGATTCCACTTTCATATTATGATTGAGATAAAAGAAATACCTCTCACTCCCAAAGCACTGAAGAAATTCACCCAATTTCAGATTGACATGTATGAGGACAACCCATACTATGTCCCGCCTTTGGTAATGGACGATGTCAACACCCTCAATCCAAAGGTCAACCCGGCTTTCGACACCTGCGAATGCCGTTGCTTCATGGCTTACAAAGGAAACAAACCCGTTGGGCGAGTTGCAGCCATCATAAACAATCTTGTAAATGAAAAATCAGGTGCCAGAGACATACGCTTTGGTTTCATTGACTTCATCGATGAAATAGAGGTGTCACGTGCTTTGCTCGATAAAGTGGAGGAGTGGGGACGAGAGAAGGGCTTGAACCGCATTGTCGGTCCTCTTGGGTTCACCGACCTCGACCATGAGGGGATGCTCGTAGAAGGATTTGACCAGGTTGGCACCATGGCCACCATCTACAACTATTCCTATTATCCCGAACATTTGCACGCCCTGGGATATGACAAAGACACAGACTGGGTGGAATATCTTGTGCAGATACCGGATGGCATTCCCGAAAAACACAACAGAATCGCCGAAATTGTCAAGAAAAAATTCGGTTTCCGTGTCGTGAAGTTCACCAGCAAAAAGGAAATCAAAGATAAATACGGCAGAGCTCTTTTCGAACTCGTCAACGAGGCTTACGAAAACCTATATCAGTTCTCTCCGCTCACAAAACGCCAGATTGAACACTACATCGACATATATCTCGGTCTGCTCGACCTGAGTCTTGTGACCTGTATTGTGGATAAGGACGACAAACTTGTCGGCGTCGGTATTTCAATGCCTTCCATGAGCGAGGGACTTCAGAAATCAAGAGGAAAACTTTTCCCTTTTGGATGGTATCATCTGCTTAAGGGACTGAAAGGCAAGAACGACAAGGTGGATCTGCTTCTTGTGGCCATAAAACCCGAACTTCAGGGCAAAGGAGTTAATGCTCTTCTATTCCAGGATCTGATACCACAATACATTGCGCATGGCTACAAATGTGCGGAGTCCAATCCGGAATTGGAGGCCAATTCCAAGGTGCAGAATCAATGGGAGGCATTCCCCAACCGTCAGCACAAGCGCCGCCGCGCATACGCAAAGGCTATTGAATAGTTATGTCATGATGGACCATGATTCATCATGTTTAATCATGGTTCATCATGATTCATCATGAAAATTTATTAAAATTGGTAACTGAAGTAAAGCCATATAATCAGGAGGAAGCAAAAGGGAAGCAGGTGGGGGAGATGTTCGACTCCATAGCCCCTGCCTACGACTTCATGAATACAGCCATGACCGGCGGTCTGCACCGCTGGTGGCGAAACCGCGCCCTACAGATGGCTCTCCGACAGCTTCAGTCGCCGGCGCAAAATGCTCTTGATATAGCATGCGGCACCGGCGATGTCTCCTTCAAACTACATGAACTTCTCCCTGAAGCCCACATCATCGGACTTGACCTCTCTCCCGGCATGCTTAAGATAGCACGGGAGAAGCTCGCGCGTCTTTCTCCCTCCCCCACGGGAAGGGATGGGGATGGGCTGATTTCCTTTGTCGAAGGCGATTCACTCAATCTTCAATACCCCGAAAACATTTTCGACCTCATCACCGTGGCCTATGGCGTCCGCAATTTCGAGCGGCTGCAGGACGGTTATGCGGAGATGTATCGGGTGCTTCGTCCCGGAGGAGTGCTCTGCGTCATAGAATTGTCGGAACCGTCAAACAGGGCCATCCGCTCCCTCTATCGTCTATACTCCCGCAATATAATCCCCATGATAGGCCGCATGGTGTCGAAAGATCCGCGAGCCTACACATATCTTCCGGAGTCTATTGCCGCCTGCCCGCAGCGCGATGCCATGACCTCCCTCATGTCGGCTGCCGGCTTTTCCTCTTCCTCCTTCCGCTCCCTCACCCTCGGCGTCGTCACCATCTACCTCGCCACCAAATAATCTATAAATTGAAAATTTGCATTGTGCATGATGCAATCTACAGAAATTGTGCATTGTGCATTGTGCATTGTGCATTATGAAAAGATCTGATTTCGAAATAATGGCTCCTGTGGGCTGCTGGGAATCTCTCGCTGCCGCACTGGAAGCCGGCGCCGATGCCATATACTTCGGCATCGAGGGACTTAACATGCGCTCCCGCTCAAGTGCAAACTTCACAGCCGATGACATGGACGAGATTGTACGCCGTTGCTCGGAAAGGGGTGTCAAGACATATCTCACTGTCAACACCGTGATTTATGACGGCGACATGGAACTGCTGCATAAAATCATCGACCGCGCACACGCAGCCCATATATCCGCAATCATAGCGTCTGACATGGCTGCTATCCTTTATGCCCGCAGCATCGGACAGGAGGTGCATATCTCTACTCAGGTAAATGTCACCAACATTGAGGCCGTTCGCTTCTACGCTCAGTTTGCCGATGTGATGGTGCTGGCGCGCGAGCTTAACCTGGACCAGGTGAAAGTAATCCATGAAGCGATAGAGAAAGAAGGTCTGACCGGTCCCAACGGCAAACCCATTCGTCTTGAAATGTTCTGCCATGGCGCCCTCTGCATGGCTGTCAGCGGTAAATGCTATCTCTCGCTCCATCAGATGAATTCAGCTGCAAACAGAGGGGCTTGCACTCAGATATGTCGCAGGTCATATACTGTGACCGACAAAGAGACCGGCGACCAGCTTGAAGTGGAGAATCAATACATAATGAGTCCGAAGGACCTTAAAACCATCCATTTCCTCAACAAGATGGTGGACTCGGGGGTTCGTGTGTTCAAGATTGAGGGTCGCGCACGCGGTCCTGAATATGTTAAGGAAGTGGTGGAATGCTACTCCGAAGCCCTACAGGCTATTTGCGACGGTAATTTTTCCGATGAACGTCTCGAGGGTTGGGAAGCACGTCTTGCCAAGGTTTTCAACCGTGGATACTGGGATGGCTACTACCTCGGACAACGCCTCGGCGAATGGAGCAGCAAATATGGCAGCAGCAGTTCAAGGGTGAAGGAATATGTGGCAAAGGGTGTCCGCTACTACGACAGGCTCGGAGTAGGGGAGTTCCAGATGGAAAGCGGTGTGCTGCATCCGGGCGATGAGGTTGTGGTGACCGGACCCACCACCGGTGCCCTGATTTTCAAGGTTGAGGAGTTAAGGCTGACGACCGACCCGGTTCCTGAAGTGAAAAAAGGCGACCGTTTCTCACTCCCCGTTCCGGCACGCATCCGCCCCTCCGACCGCCTCTACCTCTGGCGCGAGAAGTAGCGTTGCCGGTGTTGTCGTTGTTTTCACTGTTGTCATTGTTTTCATTGTTGTCCCTATTGTCGTTACACTATTATCTGTGAAAACAACGACAACAATGAACCTTGTCAGCGTTCCGGTGTTATACTCTTAAAACATTTTCAAAAATTTTAAAGAATATACACCATGAAAGCAATAAATAGAATTTTATTAGGCGCAGCGGTTCTCATTGGGACTGCAGCATTGGCTTCCTGTTCAAAAGACAACAAATTGATCGGCAAGTGGGAAACTTCAACTCCTGCGGCTGTTTTCCCAACCATCCCCGGGACAGTGTCTTCCACAGCAACCACTACCATAGAGTTTAGCAAGGGAACCGACAGCAAATCAGGCCCCGTGAAACTCACCACAATTTATGAGATGACATTGCCGTCGGATTCCACCGCTATGGCTCCTGTCAGCACTGTCAACGCCACCATCAATGGCACTTGGACACGTGATGACAAAGACGATGATGACTATTTCCTCTCATTCGACCAGAATTCACTTAGTGTGAATGCTATAAGCGCACCTGAACTTGGTCCGGTCACCCAGGTCTTCCTCTCAAGTCTTGCACGCTACACCCGCATCGATGATGTGGAAGTCAACAAGGCAAACACAGTCCTCACTTTTGAAGACACCGCCGACTCCTCCTACGTCCTCTCCCGCATCCCCGAATAACTTGAATAGTTCTGTTTCGAAATTATAAGCTACAAAAGCCATGACTCGGGAAGTCATGGCTTTTGTTTTTTTACATTCTTGTGGTTTTATTTCAACTGATGAAAGACAGGTTTCATCACAAATACAAATTCATAGTTTCCGTAGGGCACCTGATATTCCGGAAGCGGAAGAGCACCCCAGCTATTGACACAACCAAGACCCATCTGAACCTTGTCGATGCAGATATTGGTGTAATCTACAGGTTTCACCTGCTGACCATGGCTCTGCTTCTTCTCGGGATAGTCGTCAAGGCTTTCAATGCTGTAGTTGAGTGCTGAAACCGAGCATGGCCCTGAAACCGGCTCAAACTCAAGTCCATTACCTGCTGCGTTAAGTTGCTTCCAATAGCGGATATCGGTTTTTGTGCCGGTTTCCTGCGGACGTATGTAGGGATAGAACTGATCCTTCACGCTCTGGTTCCAGACTCCAAGGAAAGTGGAGTGGTTGCGGTCGGAATAATTCTCAATCGGTCCGCGTCCATAATATTCAATGGCATCATACTCCTCCGGCATCTGCATCTGCATTCCGAAGCGGAACATATTGCTGATATCTGCATTTCCTTTGGGCTTGAAAGACTCTGATACCACCACAGTGCCATCTGTAAAAATGCCATAGCCTAATGATAAATTTCCATCCACACCGGGCATGTTATAAACAGCCTCTACTATGGGAAGACCGCTTTCATTTGAATAGTTAAGTGATTCAAGCTTGATTTCCGGATTTCTCCACACCTCATACTTGCGCTGGAGTCCGGCTCCGAAGTCGTTGTCGGTCGGTGCTCGCCATAAATTCGGTGTCAGAGCGCCTCCCTTCGCTATCATATCGGTTCCGTTCACCACATATTTAGTCATATAACCGGTATGCTTGTCAAAGTCGATTGTGAAATCCTCACCTTTTATCGAAAGAATCGAGTTGTGATTGTCAATAATCTCTGGCTTGCTGACATTATAATTCTTTGGTTCTATGGTTCTCTGGTCGAATTTTTTATAGTCTCCACCTATGGACATTTGTTGTCTTGCCACAGCATACCCCGCTGGAAGCATGTCATCGCTTTCTTTCAGGGTGTAAGCTACATTTAGCAGCCATTCGCCATCGCCTTCAGCATTCCCGTAAGGAATCATAATCTCTGTGGTCTCACCCGGTGCCACATTAAGTTCGGAAATTCTTCCGGTGCGCACCGGTTTACCGTCTTTTAGCAATGTCCAATCAAGGTTAAGGTCATTGAGATCCTTGAAGAAGTTCTCATTATATACACTGAATCTTCCGGCTTTTACATCTACCGGAGTAGTCCATACATTCTGGTAGAAATATCTCACTTCATCCGCATGGGGATTCGGCACACGGTCGGGACTTACAAGACCGTTGTCACAGAAATTGTTGTCGCTGCCGTCAAAATTGTTGTAGTCGCCACCGTAGGCATAAATTTCTATGCCGTTCGCATCCTTGGCACGTAGTCCCTGGTCAACGAAATCCCAGATGAAGCCACCCTGAAGACTCGGATATTTGCGGATTATGTCCCAATATTCTTTGAATCCACCTTCTGAGTTGCCCATGGCGTGGGCGTATTCACATTGTATAAGAGGTATTCCGGCTTTCGGATTCTTGCCATATTCTTCCATGCCTTTGTAGTCATAATACATGGGGCAGAACACATCGGTCTTGCCATCCTGACGAGCCTGTTCATACTGGCAGGCTCGTGATGGGTCAAACATCTTCACCCAATCGTATGCGTCCTCGAAGTTGGGTCCGTAACCGGCTTCGTTGCCAAGCGACCAGAAGATGACCGACGGATGGTTGAAGTTGCGCTTCACGTTGCGCTCGTTCCTCTCAAGGTGTGCCTTGTGATAGGATTTGTTTTTGGCGAGCGTCTTATCCTTATATCCCATGCCATGGCTTTCGAGGTTGGCCTCCGCCACTACATATAGTCCATATTTGTCGCAAAGCTCATACCAAAGTTCATCGTTAGGGTAGTGGCATGTGCGCACTGCGTTGATATTGAGTTTCTTCATCAACTCAATGTCCTGGAGCATTCTTTCCGGGCTGACTACATAACCATAGTCCGGGTCGAGTTCATGGCGGTCAGCACCCTTGAATAGCACCGGTTTGCCATTGACAAGCACCTGCGCATCTTTCAGCTCAATCTTTCGGAAACCGACAGGCACCGGTATCGTCTCATCGTCGGTTTCTGCCGTCAGCGTATAAAGATAAGGAGTCTCAGCAGTCCATTTCTTTGGATTGGCAACCTCAATTGATGTTTTACCGCTCTTGGATACCTTCTGTTCCGCCACCACCTTGCCGTCAGCATCTTTCAGTGTCAACGTTGCCGGTTTGTTGCCGGTGAGTTTGAGGTCGATGTCAAGTCTGCCGTCGGTGTAGTTGTTGGTGAGGTCGGGAGTCACGCGGATGTCATCTATTCTGCTTTTGCTTCTTGCAAATAGATAGCAGTCACGACCCACACCGCTAAGTCGCCAGAAGTCCTGGTCTTCAAGATAACTGCCGTCGCACCAGCGGAAGACCTGGAAGCAGATCAGATTCTCTTGTCCCGGCACGATGTATTTTGTGAGATTGAATTCTGCTTCCAGTTTGCTGTCTTCGCTGTAGCCCACATATTTGCCATTGACCCAGAGATATATGTTGGAGGTCACCGAACCGAAATGAGCGAATATTTCCTTTCCTTTCCAGTCGGCGGGTACTCTTATCTCGCGGCGGTAGGTACCCACATGGTTTTCCTGTGTCGGCACGTAGGGAGGGTTGTTCTTGAAGAAGTTTTGCCAGGGATAGTGGGTGTTGACATAGATTGGGTCGCCATATCCGTTCAGTTCCCACATTCCGGGTACCTTGATGGTGTCCCACCCCTTGTCGTTGAAATTCTTAGCCCAGAAATCAGTGGGGCGGTCTGTCGCGTCATTCACCCAGTTGAATTTCCAGTTACCATTAAGGCTCAGGTAGTTGGCAGATTTTTTGCGGTCCAGTTTGCCGGCGAGGTTCTCCCCCTTCTTGAAGGCGAAGGATTCCGAACGCATCGGCTCCCTGTTGGCGGCATTCACCTCCGGGTTCTGCCATTCCTTCCAGGTCTGTGCCCCGGCTGTCATGGCCACCGCCACTGCCGCCATCATCATAATTTTCTTCATGACATCAGATTTTATAGTTTTTTTATTATGATTCATATATTTCATAGAAACATCGACATGCAGGTAGGCAGCATGAGAATATTTCCATCCTTGCGAAGGTCTTTTGTATAGACAAGATAATTTTGAGAAATCCTGTCGGAAAATTTTTTAATGAAGGCATCAAGAGATGCATGGGTCTTATATCCCGACGACTTGACTTCCACCGGACAAATCTTGCTGCCTCTGGAGAGGATAAAATCTATCTCATAGTTGTGTTTGCCATCCGGGGTGGGCCATGTGTAATAAAACAGCCGGTCGCCCAATGCAACAAGTGTCTGCGCGACAATATTCTCATACACATATCCGAGATCGGACGACAGCTTGTCCGACAGCAATTTCTGGTAGATGACATTTTCAGTGGCGTCCTTGTCCCAAAACGCAAGTGTGATGAAAAGGCCTGTGTCGGCAAGATATATTTTGTAGGCGTCATAATCGGCATGGAAAGCAAGACCTACGTTTGGGTCATTGGCATGATGGGAGACATTTACGGTAAGGCTGTCTTCCATCTCCTTTATCAATTCAGCAATCTTGTCGGCATCCTCCGATCTTCCAAGCACTGATTTCACCTTATATCTGGAGGAATTGCCGGTAAGTTGCGAAGGAATCGACCTGAAGAGTTCCTTGATTTTTCCTGTGGAGTCAATCTTTTCAAAATCGTCGAAATATAACTCCAAAATTTCTCGTTTCTTCGAATCCACGGTTGAGAGATTGTTGCTGGAAAGATATGTCTCTACAGCCTGCGGCATACCGCCCACAAGCATGTAAAGTCGGAAATCACGCATCAGTTTGCGCACCACTGGGTCTGTGAGTGATTTTCTTTGCTGAAACATCTGGCGCATCAGCGGAATTGTTGTGCTGTCGCCCAAAGCCCATCGGAATTCCTCATAGTCCATGGGATACATTGTAAGTCTCGTCTCCTCGCTTGGAATCACAATACCTTTAGTGTTTTTCTTGATGGAGAGTAGCGATCCGGTCTCTATGTAGTCATAGCGATGATCCTTGACAAGATATTTTATAGCCTGGCGCACTGTCGAGGCCTTCTGGATTTCATCAAAAATTATGACTGATTTCCTTTCCTTCAGTGATACTCCATAGATGAATTGCAGTTGCATGAAAAAGGTGTCGCGGTCTGATATATTCTCGACTGCATCCCATAACTCCATTGGTGCATCTGCAAAATCAACCACGATGTAACTCTCATATTCATTGCGTGCAAATTCCTCCGCTATGGTTGATTTCCCAACGCGCCTTGCTCCCTTTATAAGCAACGCAGTGGAGCCATCCTTTTCCTGCTTCCACTGAAGCATCTTTTCATATATCTTGCGCTTGAATATGGTTTCCATTGCTTGCAAATCTTTTTCCCCCATTTCGTAAAATTTTATGAAAAGGGGTATTGGTTTCGATTGTTTTTGCAAATTTATAAAAAAATTTCGATATTGAAAAGAGTCAAATGAAAAATCCGTCCTTTTCTCAACTTTTATTTTGCCATTTCCGTACCTTTTCTCAACTTTTTAAGCGAAAAACGCCAATCTCTGTCCTTTTCTCAACTTTTATTTTCCCTTTTCCGTACCTTTTCTCAACTTTTTCCATAAGATATGAAATATTTCTGTGGTGTGCAAATTTGGTTCCGCCGACTCCTCAACAAGATGGTCTTCCGGCAACCGCAGCCAAAACAAAGCCGTGGCGCACACATATAGACCACAACTCTGAATATGAATCAGCCCGGCGAAAGAAACGCTTCTATCGTCGGGCTGATTTTCACATACTTGTTGCGTCAATGGTCTTATCTTGCTGTTAAAGTCATAACTTTAGAGCCATTGGATAGTACGAGTTTCTTTGCCGAATACGAATCGATATGATACGATGTTGTTATCATGTCTTCACCAGAGAGATAGACCATCTCGCCATTGTCCTCGCGATATGCATCGATTCCTATCGTAAGGATATCGTCGGTCTCTGTCCACACAAAAGACATGTCAATTTTTTTAGATGTGAAATCAGAACCATCTGCATATATCACTCCTTTGAAAGAAGAGTAGAATTCATAAACCTCACCATCTTCTGACACCCAGGAAGTATCAACTACTGATGAAGTGAATTCATCAATATCATCCTTGTCGCAGGATGTGATGCCGCATGACATCATAAGAATCGCTATAAGCGACCAGATTAATTTGATCTTGCTCATAATTTATATTGTTATTATTTTCGACTGCAAAATTACTTCAATATTCGGGCAAGGTCAATGGACAAATCTACGTATTGATTGCAGATTTCCTATATTCAACCGGTGTTTTGCCTGTCTTTGCTTTGTATAATCTTGAAAAGTATGCTGTGTCTTCATAGCCCAGCTTGGAAGATATTTCCTTTACCGTCAATTCGGAAAATTTCAATAGCCGATTGGATTCCAAGATGACACGTTCAATAATCATTTGTTGGATTGACTTTCCAGTATAAGATTTACATAATTCTGAGAGACGAGAGTATGATATGTTAAGTGTATCGGTGTAAAATTTCGTTTGTTTTTCCATTATAAAATTGTTCTCGATAAGCAACGTGAGATTGCGTATGATTTTTTTCTCAGGAGTGAGACTGGACTCTGTGTGGGATGCCGGGTATTCAGATATAGCCTGCACCACCATTGAGAAAAACAACGACACGATATTGTCTTGCACTTCACGATTTAGAACAACTCCGGCATCCGAGCAAAGTTGAAGCAAGGGGAGAATCTGCAAAATTGATTCATAAAGAGTCTCGCTCATCAATACAGGACTTGTTATGGTCGGAAATGCCAACATTCTTTCTGTATAATTCAGAGGAACTGCATTAGGTGAAATCTTAATACACCAGAAATCCGATTCCTCTACAATGATATTGCCATGCACATCACCCGGATTGACGTATGTGAGTAAAGGCATAGAGCCTCCTATGGTTCTAAAGTCAACGTCCATGCTTCCATATCCTTCAACATTTACTATTATCAAGAAGTTATCATCAATATGGAATGGGAGATTACTCAAAATCTCAGTGCCCTCACCTTTACGGAAATGACGCACGAAAATAGGTCGGTCTGTATCCATCCGTCTTAATGGTATATCACGCGAATTCATAAACTGCTTTTTATATAAAGAAACATGAGCCAACTATGCTACACCGCGATTGCAGGTCGTAGGAAACCACTTAAAATTCAAAAGTATCAGTATGAAGGTGTCTATAATGAAATCCTATTGACAAGGGGCAGCCAGACGGCCACCCCTTGATTTGTCTTTTCCGCATCGCATCGCCATCCATAGTATCGGCGAAAACGATGACAACGACGAGAACGATGAAAACGATGAAAACCTACACCGTCAGAATCTCCTTCTCCTTGGCGGCGAAGATCTCATCAATTTTCTTAAGGTATTTGTCGTGGAGCTTCTGCACGTTGGCTTCTGCATCCTTCTCCATGTCCTCGCTCAGACCCTGCTTGATTTCTTTCTTCAGTCCGTCGATGGCCTCACGCCGGGCATTACGCACCGACACCTTCGCCGTCTCAGCCTCAGCCTTGCACTGCTTCACAAGCTGCTTGCGGCGGTCCTCCGTCAACGGCGGTATGCCAAGACGGATCACCTCACCATTGTTCTCAGGAGTTATACCGAGGTCAGAGTCGATGATGGCCTTCTCTATTACCCTGAACATTGACTTCTCCCACGGAGTGATCGCAATGGTCCTGGCGTCAGGCACCGAAACATTGGCCACATTTGAGATGGGGGCCTGGCTACCGTAGTAATCCACGCGGATACCATCCAGCAATTTTACAGAAGCCTTTCCCGCACGGATACGAGCCAGCGTCTCTTCCAAATAATCGGCAGCGAGTTCCATCGACTCCTGCGCGTTGTCAAGATATTCCTTTACTTCCATGATATGTTGATTTTAATTTTTTTCTGAATATATTTTTTTCATGATTACCCATGCGTACCCAAGTGTACTCATGTGTAAACATGATATATTTTTTAATATACTAATGTTCCCACATTCTCCCCTTCCATCATCTTCTTCAGGTTGCCCACCTTGTCCATGTTGAAGACATAGATTGGCATCTTGTTTTCCTTGCAGAGGGCCGTCGCCGTGAGGTCCATCACCTTCAGTCCGGCTGAAATCACTGCATCGTAGGTGATTTTGTCAAACTTTGTTGCTTTCGGGTCTTTCTCCGGATCTGCCGTATAGACACCATCCACACGTGTGCCCTTAAGCATTACGTCTGCCTCAATCTCTATGGCACGCAAAGCCGAACCGGTGTCGGTAGTGAAGAATGGCTGACCGGTGCCGCAGCTCATGATGGCAATCTTGCCTTCTTTCATGGCGGCAATAGCATCCCACTTGCTGTAGGGTTTGCCTATCGGAAACATGTTGATGGCGGTAAAGACCTGTGCCGGCTGACCTATCGACTCCAGGGCAGAAGAAAGCGCGAGCGAATTAATCACGGTGGCCAGCATACCCATCTGGTCGCCCTTCACGCGGTCGAAACCCTTGGAGGCTCCCGACAGTCCGCGGAATATATTGCCCCCTCCAATTACTATGCCAATCTCGACACCCTTCTGGGCTATTTCCTTTATCTGACGTGCATAATCCTCAAGTCTCTCGCGGTCTATGCCATATCCTTGCGCTCCCATCAGCGACTCCCCCGACAACTTCAGCAAAATCCTTTTGTATTCCATAACTTCTTATGTTTGTGTTTGTTTGAGGTTAAAGATTTAAGGTTTAAGGTTTAATTTGTTTCAACCTTAACCTCCGAACCATAGAAACATATAATCACTTATCCACAAAGTTATGAAAAAAAATCCAACCGCCAAAATTTTTACTCAAAATTCAAAATTCAAAATTCAAAATTCAAAATTTCAACAAAAAGTTGAGACCCGCGCCTCGGTGGAGGCGACGGGTCTCGGGGGATAGGATGGATTTGGGGAGTAGCCCATAGCAGAGTCGAACTGCTCTTTAGAGAATGAAAATCTCTCGTCCTAACCGATAGACGAATGGGCCATCATTCAGTCTGCCGAATTTTTACTTTGCGGCAGCTGTAAGCTTATTGATGTAAATCTGCATACCGCTGCAAAGGTTGGCGGCCTTGTTCTTGGAGATTACATTCTTGCGACCAAGACGCTGTAGAAGTGCGCTTACCTTGTTGTATGCAGCCTGCGCTTCTGCTGCGTCTTCCATCTTGCGTACCTTGCGGACAGCGTTACGTGCGGTCTTTGCCCAGTAACGATTTTCCAATCTGCGCTTTTCTGCCTGACGGATTCTCTTAAGTGATGACTTATGATTTGCCATTTCTATTTTTAATGCTTTGTTTTTATATTGCGTTCTTTAAGGTATGAGTCCAAAATCAAGTTTATCTCTTTATTCTCACCGACAAACTAAACTTTTAAACTCTTAAACTTTTAAACCTCAAAATTTGGCCTCGCCAAGTTTTGGTTTGTAGCCCATAGCAGAGTCGAACTGCTCTTTAGAGAATGAAAATCTCTCGTCCTAACCGATAGACGAATGGGCCTCCTTTTGAATCTTCCGAAGCACGTTTACCCCTGCTTTCGGCGTTTTCGACTGCAAAGTTAATGCCATTTTTTCATTCCACCAAATTTTTCCACATTTTTTTACACTTTCCCAATTAAATTTCTTATCTTTGCACTTGTTTTTGCTCTCATTCTCTCACAAAACGGCTGTTTTAGCCATTAATTCCATGACAAAACCGATTTCACAATGGATATCTACATCAAAAATACGCAGACACATATAGAGGGTGCCGGAGGCTCCACTCCTCTCTCTCTTTTGCAATCAGGAATGACAGCTCTTCCGTTCCGACCGATATGTTGCCTTGTCAACAACAAGTCGGAAGACCTCACTTTTCCCATCTACAGCCCGAAACAGATAGAATACCTCGACGAGTTTTCCGAATCCGGACGAAGGTCTTACACCCGCGCTCTTTGCTTTATGCTATATAAGGCCGTCAGCGAGATTTTTCCCGATGCCCAACTGCGCATTGAGCATGCGATCTTCCGTGGCTACTTCTGCAGGATCATGAATGGGAATTCCATTGTAAGCCTCAACTCCGAGCTGATTCGCAATCTCGAAGTCAGGATGCATCAGCTCGCCGATGCCGACATACCCTTCATCCGGCACGAACAACTCACCTCCGAAGTCCTCCCAATCCTCAGAAACCAGCATCTCGACAGCAAGGTGCTTCTGTTTGAGACCACCGCTCAGCTCTACACCACTTATTACACCCTCGACCGACTCGCCGACAGCTACTACGGTGCCATGCCTCCTTCCACCGGCTATGCTTCCGTGTTTGCGCTGCATCCCTACGCCGACGGTTTCATTCTCATGGGCAAAGATCCTCAAAACCCCTCGCTCCCCCTCGCACCGGAACATCAGGACAAAATGTTCAGGGCATTCACAGACTACATGCACTTCAACGAGGTGATAAAAGTGAGAAATGTGGGCGAACTTAACACTTCTGTAAGAAACCGCACAGTCCGCGACCTCATCAACGTGGCCGAGGCCATGCATGAGCGCCAGATCGGCGGCATCGCCGACCGCATCGTGGAGAGCGGTGCAAAGATAGTGCTTATTGCCGGTCCATCCTCTTCGGGAAAGACCACGACCTGCAAGCGTCTTGCCATACAGTTGATGACACGCCTTGTCACACCCAAAATGATCTCGCTCGATGATTATTTTGTGGACCGTGCTCACACCCCGCGAGATGAATCTGGCGATTACGACTATGAAAGCCTCTACGCGCTCGACCTCCAACAACTCAACTCTGATCTCTCGCATCTTCTGAAGGGTGAGGAAGTGAATCTGCCCACCTACAGTTTCGAACTTGGCCGGAGAATAGACAAGGACAAGCGTCTTAAGATGGATCCCACCGATGTCCTCATTCTCGAAGGGATACATGGACTGAATCCGGAACTCACCTCGTCAATCTCCGACTCCAGTATATTCAAGATATATGTGTCTGCCCTCACCACTCTGTCGATCGACGACCACAACTGGATTTCTCCCAACGACAACCGTCTCCTCCGCCGCATTGTCCGCGACTACCGCTACCGTGCCACTTCAGCCCTCGACACTATCCGCCGTTGGCCTTCCGTGCGTCGCGGTGAGGAGAAATGGATATTCCCCTTTCAGGAGAACGCCGATGCCACATTCAATTCATCCCTTATCTTCGAATTGGGCGTGATGAAGGAATATGCTGAGCCTCTTTTGCGGCAGGTACCTCACAATGTGGAGCAATATGCAAATGCTTATAGGCTTCTTAGATTCCTCGAATATTTCGACCCCATCCCCTCGGAGCAGATTCCCCACACCTCCCTTCTCCGCGAATTCCTCGGCGGCTCCTCCTTCCATTACTAAAAAGACCCGATTACTCATGATGCATCATGATTTATCTTGACATATCATGATGCCCAATGTTTAAATTCCATATTTATGCTACGATTATCAATAGCTTTCTTATTGTGTTCTCTGCAGGTGGCAATATCCTCGGCTTCCGACGTCAGTGTCCTTGACTTTGGAGCGAAGGGCAACGGACTGGCCGATGACGCCAAGGCAATCCAATCTGCCATCGACGCATGTTCCGCTTCCGGCGGCGGCTCTGTAATATTCCCTTCCGGCAAAACCTACCTCTCCGGTCCCATTCACCTCAAGAGCAACATCAATCTGCACCTCGATCCCAATGCCACGCTGCTTGCTAATCCCGACGAGTCCATCTATAAGGAAAGCGCCTTCCGCGCCAACGAGGGTGAGGGGATGATGTGGATCTCAGGCGATAACCTCAGGAATATATCCATCTCAGGCACAGGCCGCATCGATGGAAATGCAGTGGCATTCATGGGGGCGGAACTTGACGATTCCTACGAACTCAAACCAGTCACCACCTTCGACCCCCGTCCCCATGTCCTCACACTCTTCGGTTGCGAAAATGTCCGCATATCCGATGTCACAGTAGCCAACTCCGCATACTGGACCATCCACCTCGTCGGCTGCCACGATGTGGCGATTTCCGACATTTCCCTCCTCAATAATCTCAAGGTGCGCAACGGCGACGGCATAGACATAGACCACTCCCATAAGGTGCGCATCTCCAATTGCTATATAGAGAGCGGTGACGACTGCATCTGCCTGAAAAACCGCCGCGAGTTTGAGGAATACGGACCATGCTACGATATTGTGGTCAACAATTGCATCATGACCTCTCGCTCATGTGCCGTCAAGATTGGTTCGGAAAACATGGACCGCATTTCCAACGTCATGTTTGACAACTGCATAATCCGCGACTCAAACCGTGGCATAGGTATCCAGAACCGCGACGAAGGCACCGTGGAGAATGTAACCTTCTCCAATATCACCCTCGACTGCCATCTCTTCTCCGAGGTATGGTGGGGACAGTCCGAACCCATCTACATCACTTCCTATCCACGAGCCGTAGGCAACCACAAGGATGCCGGATGGCGTTTCCCGAAAGGTGCCACAAAGGGTGCCTGCGGCGAGGTGAAGGATATCCGATTCATCAATATATTCGCCAAATCCGAAAACGGCATCTTCATCGGCTGCGACACCCCGGGCAAAATCCGCGATATTCTCTTCGACAATGTCCGCATCGACCTTGTGGATGAAACCCCCTTCCCGAAAGGTATCTATGACCGCCGCCCTTGCGACGGTGAGGGCTGGCTTCGCGGAAAATCTTACGGCATTTACAATGAGAACGCCCTCGATGTCCGCGTCCGCGACCTCGACATTCGGCTCATATCCTTCCCGAAGGAACTCTACGCCGGAGACCGCAACCAATAATCACGAATCAAATTTAAACTAAATATTTCATGAAAAAATCAATCCTCGCGCTCTTGTGCTGCGCGAATAGCGCCCTCGGTTTCGCGGCTGCCGATGCCGGATACCTATTCACATACTTCACCGGCAACGACCCCCTCGACGAGAGCATACACTTCGCTTTGTCTCCCGATGGCCTCAACTTCAAGGCTCTCAACGACAATGCCCCTGTCATTGACTCCCGCCTCATAAGCGAGACCGGTGGCGTTCGCGACCCGCATATCCTCCGCACGGAAGACGGTAAGTCCTTCTATATGGTGGTCACCGACATGACCTGCAACAAGGGGTGGGACTCCAACCGCGGCCTGACTCTCCTCAAATCTGACGACCTCGTCAACTGGACCGCTTCCCCCATCAACATACAGAAACGCTACAAGGGTCACGACGACCTCAAGCGCGTATGGGCACCTCAGACAATCTACGACAAGGATGCCGGTAAATACATGGTCTATTTCTCCATGCAGCATGGCAACGGTCCCGACATTATATATTATGTGTATGCCAATGATGACTTCACCGACTTCATCGGCAAACCGAAGCCCCTCTTCATCCCCAAAAACAAACTCTCCTGCATCGACGGTGACATTGTGTATAAGGATGGTCTCTACCACCTCTTCTACAAGACCGAGGGACATGGCAACGGCATAAAGAAAGCGACAACAAAAAAACTGACCTCCGGCAAATGGGAGGAACAACCCGACTACAAGCAGCAGACCGACAAGGCTGTAGAGGGTGCCGGAGTTTTCAAGATCAACGATTCCGACAAGTATATCCTTATGTATGATGTCTATACAAGCGGTGCGTATCAGTTTACGGAATCTTCCGACCTCGACAATTTCAAGGTCATCGACTCTCAGGTCAACATGGACTTCCACCCGCGCCACGGCACTGTAATCCCAATTTCGTCTGAGGAATACTCACGCCTCGAAAAGGCTTTCCCCTGCAATGAGGTGAAAATCAAGAATCCTGTCCTCCCGCAGTTCCACGCTGACCCGGATATTCTCCTCAGCGAAAACACCGGAAAATACTACATCTATTCCACCACCGACGGTTTTCCCGGATGGGGTGGCACCTACTACACCTGCTACAGCTCCGACAATCTCCGCGACTGGAAATATGAAGGTGTGGCTCTCGATGCCGCTACCGAGTCAATTCCATGGGCCGACGGCAATCTATGGGCTCCCGCTATCGAAGAAAAGAAAATCGACGGCAAATACAAATATTTCCTCTATTTCAGCGCAAAACCCAAAGGAGAGGAACGCAAGCAGATAGGCGTGGCAGTAGCCGATTCTCCCACAGGGCCTTTCAAGGCTGACTCCGTGGCTTTCCTCACCAAATCGCCCGCAGGCCGCGGACAGCAGATCGACGTGGATGTCTTCACCGACCCCGTCTCCGGAAAATCCTACCTCTACTGGGGCAACGGCTACATGGCCGGAGCCGAACTCAACCCTGATATGCGCTCCATAAAGGAGGAGACCATCACCGTCATGACTCCCCGCGGCGGCACAAAGCAAGACTGGCAATACCGCGAGGCTCCATACGTATTCTATCGCGACGGAAAATATTACTTTATGTGGTCGGTGGATGACACCGGTGCCGCCAACTATCATGTGGCCTACGGCACCTCCGACAATCCGCTCGGCCCAATCGAGATTGCAGACCCGAGCGTATGCCTTATCCAGAAACCATCGGAAAAGATGTACGGCACGGCTCACAATTCCGTTCTCCGCGTTCCCGGCAAGAATGGCGAGGCCGACCGTTGGTACACCGTTTATCACCGCATCAACCCAGACTATATCAAGACCCAGCCGGGCATCCACCGCGAGGTCTGCATCTCACCTCTCAAGTTCAATCCGGACGGTTCCATAATGCAGGTCAACCCCTCGCGCCGCTGGTGAAAGTTGTAACATAATTTCTTATGAAAAGATTACGGTCATTCCTGACACTGTGCATTGTGCATTGTGCATTGTGCATCCCGCTTCCGTGCATTTCCCAGACTCCGGAACAATTCGGCGGCATCTACTACGCCTATCCCGTCCAGAAAGATTCCATCCATGACGCCCCTGATGGTTTCGAGCCTGTCTATATCTCCCACTATGGCCGCCACGGCTCACGCTGGCCGGTTAATCCGAAAGCCTACAGGGTCACTGCCGATTTCTTCCAGAATCAGCATCTTGCCCAGAATCTTACCGATGATGGTCGCGCTGCATGGAAACTTGCCACTCTCTGTGCCGGCAACGCACAGGGACATCTCGGCGAACTGACCCCTCTCGGCGAACGCCAACACCGCGAAATAGCAGCCCGCATGGCCTCACGCTTTCCTTCCCTCTTCAAAGAGGGGAGGAATGTGGTGGCTCGGAGTTCCGTCGAGCCGCGATGCATCATGAGCATGGCCGCCTTCTGTGAGTCGCTGAAAGACATCAACCCCCGGCTCAATATCCGGCGACACGCCACTCCCGGCGACATGGCTTTCATTCATCCAAAGACAGAGGAGGCCTCGCTGATGAATAGCGACGATGCCCCTTGGCGTTGGGAATTCGATGGTTTCCGCGACTCTGTCGCTCTATGCCCTGACCTGAACACCCGGCTTTTCAAGAAATATCCAGATTCCGACTCAATCGCTGATTTCTCACGCGCCCTCTACGACATTGCCATCTCAGTGCAGAACATAGACAGCCTTGAGGCCGACCTCTTTTCCCTCTTCTCTCCGGAGGAACTGAAGGGTCTGTGGACAGCCGCCAACTATATCCAGTATGTCGGCAATGCCCGTTCCCCCCTCAGCGGACATTCCGGCCCGGAATGCGTCAGACCTCTCCTTGACGAGATTATCACCCGCGCCGACGAAATGCTCAATTCCGGAGAGGTCTGCGTTGACCTACGTTTCGGTCACGACACCGACCTGCTTCGCCTTGTATCGCTTCTCGGCATCAACGGCTATGGAATCGAATCCGAAAATCCTTGGGAAGTAGCCGACAAATGGCGCAATTATGATATCTCTCCCATGGGAGCCAACCTCCAGTTGATATTCTACCGCAACAATGAAGGCGAAATCCTCGTCCACCCCCGTCTCAACGAGTGTCCCGCCGTAATCCCGTCACTCACCCCGGTCGCCCCTGGCTTCTACTCTTGGAATTCATTGAGAATTTCATTGGAGCCTGAATCTCTCTGATTTATGTCTCTGATGTATGTCTCTGATTTATGCCGGTAATATTTTGCAAAGTGGGGATTTTTTTGTAATTTTGCAAAGTCTTTTGAAGAAAAGGAGACCAAAATCGGGAGAGAGACCCCGTGGTTTTGCTTTTCCACTAAAGATTTTTAACTAATAATTAACAATTTAAACTCTCACTACAATGCATCTTTCAGCAGAAGAAAAACAGGCTATCTTCGAGAAGTATGGCCAGGGTAAGAATGACACAGGCAGTTGCGAAAGCCAGATTGCACTCTTCTCAATCCGTATCAAACACCTCACCGAGCACCTCAAGGAGAATCACAAGGACTATGCTACAGCCCGTGCCCTTAAGGCTCTTGTAGGTCAGCGCCGCAGTCTTCTCGACTATCTGAAGCGCAAGGACATCAACCGCTATCGTGCCATCATCGCTCAGAAAGAACTCGGTATCCGCCGCTAATCAAAATTTGCGATGCAAATTTTGAAGTTTATAAGTTTAAGAGTTTTGTATTAACCATCTTGCTCTTAAGCACTTATAAGAAAAGATTGAAATCCAGATTCATGTATTCATCATGAATTTGGATTTTTATTGTAGGTTCTGACAATATGAAAACCATCAAGGAATTCTTGGAGCGGCTTCCAAAGTGGACACTGACAATTATTTGTCTTGCTGCCATTCTTTGGCTCACATTGGCTTCAAAGCCGTTGGGTGACAATGATATCCAATTGTTTCCACACGCCGACAAGGTGGCTCATGCCATCATGTTTGGAGGTTTCACCTTCTGCATTCTCATTGACTGGATGCGGAAGCGCGATTGGCGTAAGTGCAGCCCCGGGATCGCCACACTTGCCTCGGTTGCGGCCATGGCACTTGGGATTGTCACAGAAATATTGCAACAATCCATGCACGCCGGTCGTTCAGGTGATTCCCTCGACCTGCTTGCAGACACGGCAGGTGCAATTCTCACTGCAATAGTTTTCTGCTCTATACATCGGTGAAACAATCAGAGAAGCAGCCTCTCTCAACCATCAATAAATAAGAGTCTTAAACATAAAAGGTAGAATCATCATTCATCTTGTATGACTTTTTTTGTAAAAAAATAGCAAAAAAATTTGCATAATTCGGAAAAAGGTTGTAACTTTGCACTCGCAATCGGGCGATTAGCTCAGCTGGTTTAGAGCGTCTGCCTTACAAGCAGAGGGTCTGCGGTTCGAATCCGTAATCGCCCACCGATTCAAAATATCAACCCATTCGGGCGATTAGCTCAGCTGGTTTAGAGCGTCTGCCTTACAAGCAGAGGGTCTGCGGTTCGAATCCGTAATCGCCCACAAAAAGAGGATATGCCTTAGCGGTGTATCCTTTTTTTGTTGTCATTGTTGTCATTGTTGTCGTTGTTGTCGAATGGCAGAAGCCGACAAAAAATGCTGCGGAGGCAGATGCGGCAGCGGTAATATTTTGTTTTTTTCTAATTAATTCATGATGAATCATGATGAATCATGATAAACCTTGATGAATCTTGATGAATCTTGATGAATCTTGATAAACCTTGATAAACCTTGATAATTGGGATGACATTAAATGAGATAAAGAATATAAGGATAGAGGATTTCGATTATGATTTGCCGGAGGAGCGGATAGCGAAGCATCCGCTCGCGATGAGAGATGCGTGCAAATTGCTTGTGAGCGACAATGGAGCCATATCACATCATGTGTTCTGCGAATTGCCCGAACTGATTCCGCAGGGTACCCTGCTTGTGATGAACAACACGCGGGTCATCAACGCCCGCATGGAGTTTTTCCGTCAGTCAGGGGCAAGGATAGAAATTTTCCTGCTCGAACCCATCGAGCCGAGAGACTATGCCGTCGCTTTCCAGACACGTCACTCATGCATCTGGCAGTGTATGGTGGGAAATCTCAAGAAATGGAAAGATGAATGGCTCGAGAAGAAACTAATGATCAATGGCAGGGAGATAACCCTCAAAGCCATCCGTCACAACCCTCTACCCGGCAATGCGCATGAGATAGAGTTCCGATGGGATGATGCAGAAGTGACATTCGCCTCCATTGTGGATGAAGCGGGTGCCATACCCATCCCTCCATACCTTAAAAGGGAATCTGAGGAGTCTGATTCTTCCGATTACCAGACTGTATATAGCCGCATCCAGGGCAGCGTGGCAGCCCCGACGGCCGGTCTGCACTTCACTCCGGAACTTCTTGAAAAAATACGCTCAAAGGGGGTGGAAACCCGTGAGGTGACGCTTCATGTCGGAGCCGGAACTTTCCAGCCGGTAAAGAGTGACGACATCGGCTCGCATCCGATGCATACGGAAGTGTTTGAGGTTGAAAAGAGTCTTGTGAGGAGTCTCAGGGAGGCATTGGAATCCGGGAGAAGGATAATGGCAGTCGGCACGACCACCGTCCGCACCCTCGAGTCGCTACCCATACTCGGCCGGCAACTGATGAATGGCGATGAATCGCTGAAAGTGTCGCAGTGGGAAGCTTATTTAATTGAGAATTTAGAATTGAGAATTGAGAATGGGCTTCGCGACACTGAAACATCGACAACACCGACAACATCGACAACACCGACAACACCGACAGCATCGACAGCATCGACAACATCGACAACATTGACAACACCGACAACACCGACAACATCGACAACACCGACAACACCGACAACACCGACAACATCGACAACTCCGACAACATCGACAACTCCGACAACATCGACAACACCGACAACATTGACAACAACAATAGAGGCGTTGAAGGCATTGGAGGATTATATGGATAAGCGCGGGGAGGAAAGGCTCACTGCTTCCACTGCCATCATGATAGCCCCCGGTTTCAATTGGCGCATTGTCAGCGGCATGGTGACAAATTTCCACCAGCCGCAATCCACACTGCTATTGCTTGTCAGCAGTCTGCTTGACGGCGACAATCTGGAGAATCCCCTTTGGAAAAAAATTTATAAAGAAGCTTTGGATCATGACTACAGATTCCTCTCTTACGGGGACGCGTGTCTTTTTAATTCAACTTTCGCAAGCGAAAGTTGAGGTTTAAAACGTTAAAAGTTTAGGAGTTT
>JAMPAV010000024.1 GCA_023667055.1 Muribaculum sp.
TTAAACTATTAAACTTCTAAACTTTAAGTGAGCTTGCGAAACTTAAATTATTAACAATTAACGAATACGACCGCATTTAGTAAACAGCCCCCAAAGCCTTAAGTCAGGTTCTATAAATTGGCTTGAGATGATTTGAGTCTAATTTTCAGATGATTTTAATGGTTGAAGATGGAACTAAAGTTGAAGTATTTGAACTTGGATTCAATGGAACAGAAAATACTTGGCAAACAATTCACTGTCGGTGTAGATCTTGGAGGCACCAACACTGTCTATGCATTGGTGGATAATGGTGGAAATATATTGGAAAAGAATGCCTTCCCCACCGATTTATCCTCTATGGAGGAATGGGCTGACACGCTGGCACAAGGTGTTTCTGTCATGATTGACAAACATGATCTTACAGGTAAAGTTGCCGGAATGGGTATTGGAGCACCGAGTGCGAATGCATCATCCGGTTGCATAGAGGGTGCCACCAACTTGCCCTGGACTCCACCAATACCACTTGTGGACTTGATGGAGACAAGACTTGATATGCCAGTGCGAATCAATAACGATGCCAATGCGGCCGCAATTGGCGAACGGGCTTACGGGGTAGCAAAAGGAATGGATAATTTCATCGTGTTGACTTTAGGCACGGGAGTCGGGGGAGGAGTGGTATGCAACGGTCATCTATTGTGCGGGTCGAGGGGCTTTGCAACAGAACTTGGTCACATCACATTTCCATTCGCCAAAGGACGAGTATGCGGATGCGGACGAGAGGGATGCCTTGAGACAGTGGCATCAGCGAGAGGAATAGTCGAAACGGCCCACCGCATGATGAAAGAATCAGACATGCCGTCTATTTTGCGCGTGATTGACGAAAAACACATGTCGGCAAAGATGATAGCCATGGCTGCCAAATCGGGAGATGTGATGGCAAGGAAGGTGTTTGAATTCACGGGAAGATGTCTTGGAAAGGCTGCAGCTGAATATGCTGCTTTCACGGATCCGGATGCAATAATACTTTTCGGGGGAGTGGCACAATCGGGTAAATTACTCACGGAGCCGATGAGTGAAGCATTCGAGGAATCTGTGTTGCATCTATATCGTGGAAGAGTTAAGATACTGACATCGTCTTTATGTGATGCTGATGCCGCTTTGCTTGGAGCGGCGTCGTTGGTGCTTTGTTAATTTTAAGATTTTCGATATAGTCGCCGGATTTATATTGATGGATTATAAAGATGTGATATGATTGGAGAATTATGCGAAAAATAATCGATATTATAGAAGGAAACAAATCACCGTTTTTCTCATTTGAGATTTTACCACCTCTAAAGGGCAACAGCATATATAAGGTGTTTGACATTATAGAGAGACTGAAGAAGTATAATCCTCAATTTGTCAACATCACTTCACATCACAGTGAATACGTCTATAAACCACTCCCCAACGGTACTCACCGAAGAGTGAGTGTGGTGAAGCGTCCCGGTACTGTGGCTGTCTCGGCAGCCATCCAAAACCGTTACGGTTTGATTCCGGTGCCTCATATCATTTGCAGGGGATTTACCAAAGAGGAAACGGAGTATGCCTTGCTTGATCTGAATTTTCTTGGCATCAATAATCTGATGCTGCTGAGAGGAGACGACAAAGGTGCATGTTTGCCGGAGGACAAAGAAAATTATCATGAACATGCCACGGATTTGCAACGGCAGATCAATCTTTTCAACAAGGGAGTAGGGCTGGACGACATGTCGATACAGGGAATAGAGACACCGTTTTCCTACGGCATGGCATGTTATCCTGAAAAACATGAAGAAGCACCAAACATGGAATCTGACATACATTTCATGAAAATGAAGGCCGACAACGGTGCCGACTACTTCATCACCCAGATGTTTTATGACAATAAGAAGTATTTTGAACTTGTAGATAGATGCAGGGCAGAGGGAATCAAGGTTCCTGTCATACCCGGAATAAAGCCAATTTATAAGAAGAGTCAGCTGACGGTACTTCCGAAGATATTCCGCACTGATATTCCGGAGGAGCTTGCGTCGCAGATAAGAGACTGCAGTTGTGATGCAGAGGTTAAGGAAATAGGAACAAAATGGTGTGAGCGGCAATGTGGTGAGCTAATTGATAAAGGTGTGCCAGGCATCCACTTTTACACTATGGGAATAAGCGACGGAGTGGCTCGAATAGCCTCCAAAATTTTTTAATTGGTCAGGTTGAAGATGGATATAAAGAGTTTCTGCACACTGATAGGTAATAGGGTGTTGGTCCTTGATGGAGCCATGGGCACCATGATACAGCGATATAATCTTACGGATGATGATTTCAGAGGGAACAGGTTTGAAGGTCATCCGGCGCGTCTTGCCGGATGCAATGATCTGCTATGTCTCACACATCCGGAGATAATCGGAGAGATACATAATTCATATCTTATGGCAGGAGCCGACATTATATGCACCAACACTTTCAATGCCAATGCCATATCCCTCGCCGATTATGATTTGCACAACGATCATGCCCTCATCAGGGAAATCAATAGGTCGGGTGCTTTAATTGCAAGAAAATCTTCTGAAAATAGTTTACATATAGGCCGGGGTGGAAGAGCATTGGTGGCCGGCTCGATTGGTCCCACCAACAAATCGGCTACAATGAGTCCTGATGTATCGGATCCGGCAGCCCGCAACATCTCATACGATGAATTGTATTCAGCCTATTTTGATCAGTGCGCGGGACTAATAGAAGGAGGAGTGGATCTTTTGCTATTCGAGACAGCATTCGACACTTTAAATCTTAAGGCAGGTCTTGATGCCGCACAAAAAGCCATGAATGAATATGAAGTGAAAATTCCGATAATGGTTTCGGCTACAATCTCCAACAAGAGTGGAAGATTATTGTGCGGACAGACTATTGAGGCTTTTGTCGCTTCTATCGAAGGATATCCTAATGTGGTCAGCATCGGACTAAACTGCAGTTTCGGACCTAAAGACATGATAGCCACTGTGAAGTCGCTTGGCGCAGGCTCCCCTCATTATGTATCATCCCATCCCAATGCCGGATTGCCGGATGCCCTTGGCAATTATAATGTTTCTCCGGAGGATTTTGCAGAGGAATTGCGTCCGATGCTTGACGCAAGAGCTGTCAATATCATAGGTGGTTGCTGTGGGACGACACCGGAACACATTGCAGCTTTGAGGAAGGTTGCCGAGAATGCGCGTCCGCATATTCCCGCAAAGTTTGAACCGGCGTTACGTTTGTCCGGAATAGACATTCTCGAAGTGCGACCGGAAAATAATTTCATGGTGATAGGGGAGAGGTGTAATGTAGCCGGGTCGCGTAAGTTTCTCCGTCTGATAAAAGAGAAAAATTATGATGAGGCCATTCGGATTGCAGCGCATCAAGTGGAATCAGGAGCATCGGTGATTGACATAAACATGGATGATCCATTGATAGATGCTGTGGCGGAAATGACTCACTTCCTACGATTGTATGCCAGCGAACCGGAAGTGGCACGAGTGCCGGTCATGGTAGATTCCTCCAACTGGGATGTCATTGAGTCGGCGTTGAAGAATTTACAGGGCAAGTCAATAGTCAATTCCATATCACTTAAAGAAGGAGAGGAATCTTTCGTGAGAAAAGCCAAACGCATACGGGAACTTGGAGCAGCAGTGGTTGTGATGGCTTTTGATGAGGATGGCCAGGCCGACACATACGAGAGAAAAATTGCTATAAGCGAGAGAGCATACCGGCTGCTTACTGAAAAGTGTGGTTTCATTCCGGAAGATATAATTTTCGATGTCAATGTAATGGCAGTGGCCACAGGACTTGAAGAACATGCACGATATGGCATAGACTTTATAAAGGCTGTAAGGTGGATAAAACAAAATCTGCCAGGCGCGAGAACAAGCGGCGGTGTCAGCAATCTGTCGTTTGCTTTCCGTGGGAAGAATGTCCTTAGGGAGGCAATGCACACTGTGTTTCTTTACCATGCAATAGCCGCCGGTCTTGATATGGCTATAATGAATCCATCTGCTGCATTGACATACGAGGAGATTGACCATGATTTGCGCTCACTTATCGAGGATGTGGTGCTTTCACAGCGGACGGAGGCTGCCGAAGAATTGTCGGAATATGCAGCCTCTGAGGAGGCGAACGCTAAAATGAAATGTTCTGAGGAGGCGAGAGACATGTCGATTCCTGCTGAGAAAAGACTCAAAAATTCAATAATAGCCGGTAAATCAGATTCCCTATATGAGGATTTGGATGAGTTGTCAAAGAGCGTGAAGGCTGTTGATATAGTAGAAGGCCCTCTTATGGAAGGCATGCGGAAAGTAGGGGATTTGTTCGGTGAAGGGAAGATGTTTTTGCCGCAGGTGGTGAAGACAGCGAGGGTGATGAAGATGGCAGTGGATCATCTAAAACCGCTATTGCTTTCGGATGTCGCTGATGGAGAAGGGAAAAGAGCGGGCAAGGTGCTTTTGGCCACCGTAAAAGGTGATGTGCACGATATAGGTAAGAATATTGTCTCCATAGTGCTTGGTTGCAACAATTTTGAGGTTATAGACCTTGGCGTGATGGTACCTGCGGAAACAATAGTGGAAACGGCATTGCGCGAAAAACCTGATATTATTTGTCTGTCAGGCTTGATAACCCCATCTTTGGCGGAAATGACCACTACGGCCAGGACTCTTAAGGCTGCAGGGCTTGACATACCACTACTTGTAGGCGGTGCAACTACTTCCACATTGCATACAGCCCTTAAAATCGCTCCGGAATATTGCGGACCGGTCATGCAAATGAAGGATGCTTCTCAAAATCCTCTTGTAGCGTCGAAACTGTTGAATCCTGAGGAAAAGACTGATTTCATCAGGGAATTGAAGGAGAGTCAGGCCAGAATGAGACTGGAGTATGCATCGAAAAACGATGAGTTTGTATCGATAGAAGAAGCAAGGAGCCGTGGAAAAGAAAAGCGTCGTGATTTCCATTCAGTGCAACCGGCGTGTGGCATTGGAAATCTGTTAGTGAGAAATTTCAGTATAGATGAAATTGAGTCATTCATCAATTGGAAAATGTTGCTACATGCATGGGGGCTGCATGGACATGTATGCAATTGCGGATGTGAAATAAATAAGGAATCAGATGCCTTGATATCAGATGCCAAGGAGTGTCTGAAGGAAATTGCCTATAGTGGGAAATATGACGGTTTTGGAATTGTAAGGATTCTTCCGGCGTTTTCTTCAGATCAGATTTCTTGCGCAGAATATGTTTCTGCATCAAGCGATGTGATTTTCATTGAGGGGAGAGCTATACCGGTGCTTCGTCAGCAAAAAAAAGATTCGGATTTTTTGTCGCTTTCAGATTTTGTGGGTTCGGACGATTATGTGGGGGTTTTTATGGCTGGTGCCGGTCGTTATATTGACTCGGAGGTCAAACGTCTGTCTGACAGTGGAAACACTTATAAAAGTTTGCTTCTTCAGTCGCTTGCCGATCGTCTGGCAGAGGCATCATCGGAATATATGCATTATCTTGTCCGCAAAGAATATTGGGGATATTCTCCAAATGAAAATATGGATGTTGCACGTATTCTAAGAGGTGAATATGCAGGCATTCGTCCTGCCATGGGATATCCGATGCTTCCGGATCAGTTGCTCAATAAGACAGTTTTCGATTTGCTGCTGCCGGAAAGTGGCAAAAAGGTTGTTCTTACCGATAACGGTGCCATTTCGCCTTCGTCAACCGTGAGTGGACTTTATATCTCCAATCCCGATTCGCATTATTTCATGGTGGGCGCAATTGCTTCAGATCAATTGTTGGATTATGCACAAAAGAGGGGGCTGACGGAGTCGCGCATAATAGAAATACTGAACCTGTAGGTCCGGAATTTAGACGTTGCCTCCTATTAATCGAAGGAATTCATCGCGAAGAGCCGGATCTTCGGCAAAACGTCCGCAATAGTCGAAAGTGGTTGTGGCACTGTGTTGCTTCTCTACACCACGCATTTTCATGCAAAGGTGTTCGGCTGTGCATGCCACAATTACACCTTCAGTAGGCATAGCCTCAGCAAGCAGATTGCAAACTTGTGAAGTAAGCCTTTCCTGAACCTGCAGACGCCGGGCGAAAGACTCCACAATTCTGGCAAGTTTTGAAAGTCCGATCATTTTGCCTTTTGGAATATAGCCAATTGTCACCTTACCGAAGAATGGAAGAATATGGTGTTCGCACATGCTATAGAATTCTATGTCGCGTACGATGACAATTCGCGAACCGGCATGTTCGAATATCGCCTTCCGTGCTATTTCAAGCGGATTCTGCCGATATCCATTGGTAATATCGACAAGAGCCTTGGCTGCTCTTACCGGTGTTTTCTTTAGACCTTCTCTTTCCGGATCTTCTCCAATAAGCCTGAGTATCTCACGATAGTGGTCGGCTATTTCAGCTATCAGATTTTCGTCATGTTCAAATTTCATCATCTTGCGTTGATTTTAGATTTCACAACTCTCATTTCTGAGCTGAAATTAGGGAAACTTCTTTTAAGTTCATCGAGGGCTTTACGGGCATCTTCCTCCGAGCGGAAGTTGCCAATGCGGGTGTACCAGTTTGGAGCGCTTGAGAAAGTGTAAACCTGACCTCTATATTTGGGGAATCTTGCCACAATGGCATTTCCTCTTGCCTTTGCCCTGGCCTCGAGTGAACTTTGATTGCGAGCATCACTGAACACTTGAATCCTGTAGCCGTTAAGAGGAGCGTTTGGATCCTTAGAAACCTTTTTCTTTACACCGAGGTCAGGATCTGTCAGTATTTGCTCAAGCAGTTCCTGATTGATTTCAATTATCACATTGCCGTCAGATTCATTTTCAATCCGCTGCACGATGTTTTCATCCGGAGTAGTGTCGGCATAGGTGTGTGATTCCCATCCCGGCAGCACTGCGGCTGCCAGGATAAGAATTACCAAGTATTTTCTGAATCTAACGCTCATATCTGATTAATCAAAAGCTTCTACAATACCCATGAAGGAGTCAGCCTTCAAAGCTGCGCCACCAATAAGTCCGCCATCAACATCAGGTTTGGCGAAGAGTTCCTTGGCGTTGGAGGGTTTGCAACTGCCACCATAAAGGATGGAAGTGTTGTCGGCAAGTTCCTTGCCATATTTTTCGGCGATTACGCCACGAATGTGGGCGTGCATGTCTTGTGCCTGGTCTGCAGTAGCTGTTTTGCCTGTGCCTATTGCCCAAACCGGCTCGTAAGCTATCACGATTTTTGCAAAATCATCGGCTGAGAGTTCGAAAAGAGCTTCAACCTGGCTGGCAACGACATCGTTGTAGGTGCCGTTTTCGCGTTGCTCAAGCACCTCGCCTACACAGAAAATCGGAGTTAGACCATTTGCAAGCGCAAGTTTGGTCTTTGCAAGAAGCTGTTCGTTTGTTTCACCGAAATATTGACGACGTTCGCTGTGGCCGAGTATTACATGCGATGCACCTGTGCTTTTCACCATTGGAGCGCTGACTTCACCTGTGTATGCACCGCTTTCATGCTCAGAGCAGTTTTCAGCTCCAAGTCCAAGGAGCTCGGCATCAATGACACCATGTACGGAAGTGAGATGAGTGAACGGCACGCAAATCACAACGTCGCAGTTTGCTTTTTTAGCTTTGAGAGCTGAGTTAACAGCATCGGCGAGTTCAACGCCCTCGGCAAGAGTGGTGTTCATTTTCCAGTTGCCGGCAACTATGTTCTTTCTCATTTTCTTTAGTTTTATCAGGACATGGCATTGGGTCATATCCATAGTTGACTTAATTAATGTGCAAAATTAACAAATTCCTCTGATTTGCACAAATATTTTTTCATTTAAGTGATTTGAGAGTGTTTAGGGTTTTCAAGTTATGTGTTAGTTTGTAGGTCTGATACCGCATTCGGAGTATATCCGGCGTAATTGCGGCTCGGTAATGGAGTCGAAGTCTTGTTTTCGTGGAGTGATGATGACTCCGGCCATATCGATACATCCTGGTGAAATCATCATTTGTCCTTCTTCGTTTCCATAGCAGGAGGGGCGATGGGCATTTCTTGGCACGGCCACAATCCGAAGAAAGCCTTTGGTGTCAATCCATACAAATGCATTGATTCGGCCATCCCCTATAAATTCGTTGCCAACAATTTCCTCAAGGTCAGACATAATTCTCATGCCTTCCAAATCAGGAGTCACGATTATACTTTTGAACTCAAAAGGGAAGTCAAGGCCAATTGAATATGGCGTTGCTATAAGATTTGAATTGTCACCGTCAGGGACATGATTCTTCTCAACGAGCAACATTAGTGGAAGTTCGTGGGTCTTTACGGCCTGACAATGCAGATGGTCGGGACATGATGCACCGGCTCTTCTACCGTTGAAAAAAATGGTGTGACCGGGTAGTTTTTCAGCCATCAGCACCATGTCGAGCGGAAAACCGGTTTGCGGAATGTGAGTTTTACTCACTATGGTGAAATGGGTAGGGAATATAGGAAACGGATTAAGCAGCAGTTCCCATCCATTGATAAAATCAATGGGAGACTGCTCTGGCGGCCGATTTTCATTGCAGAGGAAACAGGGCCGGTTTGCTATGGCATTGGAGTCAGTCTTTGCAGCGGTTGAAACAATCCTTGCCGGATTATGCTGGATGCCGACAGTGAGGTGTCCGAGTCTTATCTGACGTCGTTCTGTTTTGCCGAGAGCCTGATAGTTTTGTCTGGCCAAGGGCCAATGTGAAATCTGCGATTCGATGAAATCTATATCCATCTTTGTGGTGAAGATTTAGGATTATGGTTTATGAGGATGTTTCGTCGTCATGGTCATCGTTGTCGAAATTCTCGTGGATTCGTGCAAGAAGTTCGATGGTGCGTATGAAATCTTTATAGATGTTGTTTTCGTTGATTTTTTCGATAGGTAAAGCCGCATCACTGTTGCCTTTCCACCGGCGGCAATTATATATAGAATCAAATATTCGTCCGACTTTCCATGTCCGGGAAATTCTCAGTGCCATGGCATAGTCTTCTCCATAGCTTACATTTGGGAATAAAATCTCACGTGCGATGGGAGTGTAGAATGCGCGTGGTGCCCCAAAACCATTTATACGGAGGGCATTGTTGGGACCGTTCTCCGGAGTCCATTCCGAATGGGATATCAGTCCCGGCGGAATCTCGTTGAGGTCATAGTCCGTCAGCGTATAGCTGCCCACTACCATTGCGCAGTTTTCCTCATAGAATTTATCTATTATCCGCTGAAGGGTGTCTGGCCGGGAGTAAGTGTCGTCAGAGTCAAGCTGAACGGCGAATCTTCCACATAGCTCTGATTGAATGGCCTTGTTCCAGCAGCCTCCGATGCCAAGGCCCTCGTCGGGTTCCGCCTCAATGATGTGGAGACGCTGGTCTGGAATTGAGTGAAGAGCGGCGCGTGTACCGTCGGTGCTTCCGTTGTCGATTACTATTACGTTGAAGGGGAAGTCTGTGAGCTGGGACAGAGCGGAATTTACAGCATCCATGATTGTGGAGACCCTGTTGCGGACCGGAATCACCACGCTTGCCTCAACAGAGAAAAGCGAGGCTCCTATTTCAGCTGGTTTTGGCTCAGGCACGAGAGCGTTGAGATATCTGAGATGCTCTGTGCATACGGCTTCCATGACAGCCTGATATTCCGCATTGCGCGGATCGACGTAATCATGTTGTTGCTCTCCGCTGAGCCGGAAGTCGGTTTTTGACTGAACGTATAGATACTCGTTGATGCAAAGTGCACCTCTTCCGGCAAGCAATTTAAGGCGCAGCGCATACCATCCGCCATCGGGAAGACAGTCGAGCTCAGCACCAAAATCTTCTGTTGCGCTGATTACATCGGTGGTGTTGAGCATGATCACGGATCCAAAGTCAAAATCGTCTCTCAGAGATCCGAGTTGATAATCAATTGTAGGATGGTCGGTAACAGTATTGTGGCCATCCACTTCTCGGTACCAGGAGTAGGTGAGTGGCATGTCGCAAGTCTCGGCGAGCTGACGCATACGGAGTTCGGCGTTTTCATACAGACGCACCTCTTTATGGCCTATCTTGATGATGATGAATTGGTCGAGGCCATTGTGAAAAATGGCTTCCCTTAGTTGGGATATGTTTTCAAATTGAATCATGGGCGATGAATTATTTTTCCAGCCAGTCGAGAAGTTCCTTCATCAGAAGGATTCGCTGGTTTGGATCAGAGATTGATTCGAACGGCACACTCATTATAGCCTTGCGGCTTTTGCCATTACGGGTCAGGAGTCCGGCTATATTGTCGGTGTCGCTGAAGCGAAGAAATGGAGCTGCTTCATCAGCATCGGGCGATGCGATGAGAGCATCAGGGTGTTGCACAATGTATTGTTTGTCGTTAAGAGTGTTGGAATAAGAATATCGACGCTGCTTAAGATTTGACTTAAGAGGAGATTGGAGCCCATCAATTCTACCGGAGACTGTGGGAGTCACAGAATCAAGAAATTGTATGCCAAGAACCTCTCGTCCCCATTTGGCGGCATCGAGATCACCACGTGTGTCGGAAAGGTCAGAAGCAACATATTGCCCGCTTACGAGCAATCTGCCACCCTTTTCCTGAAAAGAGGAAATGGCGCTTCTCAGCTTGCGGGGGAAGGCTATGAACTCAGCTCCATTTTGGCCTGTGCCCATAATAGTTGCTTTCTGACTTCCAAGAATGAGATCAATGACTTTATAGTGCTGAAGATTCACGCTCCCTTGCTCCACAGCCCCAACACTTGTGCTGACAAATCCTCTGCCCGATGCCTCAATGGCCTTGCCATGTATGGCCGGAAAATCGAAAGTGTTGCCTGCGATGATATCTGACACATATCTGTCGCTGCTTTTTCCAAACGCCTCTCCTGCATTGCGGTTGAATTCGGTCTGTGGACCTGTGAAAGAAACGTCGTAAATATATGGGACTCCAAAATCGCCGGCAGTATCAAAGCCGGCTAAATTGCCCTCCTTGATGATAGCCGGACCGCTCACGCGAGTGAACCCGTTGATGATAAGCACAGGCTCGCTATCGTTGCCTGCATACCTGAATGCGAGTGTCTCAGAAGGGAAAGAACGTCCGCCATCGTTGAATGCAATTATGCGGAAAGAGTGAATCTCATCGTCGTCAGCCTGAATGTCGAAGTGAGTTTTTGACGTTTCAGCCACCTTGTGGAAACTCATGTCATCGCCGCTTCTCTCCATGATAAGATAACCTTCCGGCATCGCAGTAGGTTCGGTTGCGTCAGGAGTAGCTTGCCATGAAAGCCTGTATGTCTTTTTCCCGGTTTTCTGAATGGCGAAGTTATGCACGGGTAAAGGTTGGATTACGACTTTCCGGTCCTTGCGCTCGCCTACAAATCTGGCAAGAGCCTTATATATGGCACGTCCGACAGTGAAGCGGAAGCGTGGATCATTGCCATATTGCATGTCTGCAAAGTTTTGATGGCTGAGAAGTTCGATAAGAGAAGTAGGAACTTCCGGTACTCTTGCTTCAACGTATGTTTTGTCCCACATAGACCGACGAGTCCAGTTAGGCTCAAAGTTAACTCGTATGTCACCGGTGATCTGCCGCATAAGCATGTCGGTCAGTGTGCGGGAGTTTTTGCGTGGAGTGCCATCGGAATAATTAGCATTGCCATTGGTGAAGTAAATGCCGAGAGTACCCACAAATGAATCATCAGCACGTTTGCCGGCATCGCTATGCAGAGCCATTACGACATCAATTGGTATGCCAAGACCTTTTTCATTCGGGAGCACTCTGCTGCCTCCGGCAAGATAGTTGACCCAGAGTCCGCGGTTGGTGTAGTCGTCCTTGTAGTCGTCAGTACCTCCGTAAGGAGCATAAATGCTGTCGGGCATACCGGCCCAATGAAGCCAATATCTGGCACCTTCCATCCATCTTGGAAGACCGGAAGTCTTGAAGATTGGTTCGGACGCAGTCGCTGTCTGGGTTTCTTTTTTGAAAGGATTTACTGATTCCGGATTTCTCAAATCAGATGATGAAATTTTAGATTCGTCTTCATCAAGAAATCCCTCTATTTCAATTCCGACATTGTCAATTGAATCCGTATCGGAAGATTCAATTACATTATTCCAGAAAACGTCGCTGCGTTTAGGTGAGCGCGCTATGTTGCCCATGCCGCCACCGATTTTTACAGCATCGGCAGTGACAACAGTGTTTCCACCTTTTTGAGAATGATTGGAGAGGCTGACAACCGGTCGGTCCATATCGAGTCCTTTTTCCAGAGGATATGTTCCGAGATAGATCCAGGTGCCACCGCCGAGTTTCTGATTTACGAGTATCTCATCACTGCCACCATCATAATTTATTGTATAGAGTGCATCTTCGGCAGAATTTGGCAAGGATTTATAGCTGACATATATAGCGTATTCGCGAGATTCCGGTATATCAGCAGCCCACACAGCATTTGATATGTTGTCGCCGGTTGTGGTTTTGACCTGACGATATGAGCCGTTCTCAAATGGATTTTCTGTGTCGCGGAAATCGGGAAGGTCATAGATGAAACCTTCACCCTCGCCGGTTTCCCATTTGTATTTGCCATCAGATTCGCCGTAAGTCGATTGTGAATACAGCACTGTAGATTCGTCAGGCTGATCGTTATCTACAATCACTTCCAGAGGATTGATATCGCGCTCGCGAGGAAGCATGACATAAGCACCTGCATTTTCAAGCATCGGCACTACGTATGGAAGAATATATCCCAAAGTGTAAGTGTCTTCAATGGCTTGGAAAAGGAATCCTCGCTGCCAATACCATCCACTGCCGGATGATTTGTAGTATTTACCATGGCTATGCCATAGGGCAACGTTGTCGCCCTGCATTCCCTTTGTAATATCTGATAGGGGAGTGGCCGGGCGCACAAAGGGGACGTTTTCACGGTATTCTTTCGGCAATTTGTCGATAGTGTTGATATAGTATGAGAGAGGTTTGCCGCTGACCTTAAGCTCAATTTTGAAATCGGACAGAGAGTCGGGCATGGATTCAGCTGCATTTTTCTCAAGGAGTTCTATGTATTCGGAGTTGATTGGGAGATATGTGAAGTTCTCGTTTAGGTTTAGAATGCTTTTATGTCCGATAGAGTCTGTCTTCACGCTGTTTACACGCAGGCCACCGGGGTTGTGAGATTGTGGAATAAGTTTTATGAGATTTTCATTGACGAAAAGAGTTAACGAATCGTTGCTTGGAGTCTCTACGGGTGGGACTGTGGCTGTAGCTCTTTTTGAAGACGTGACTTTTCTTTTAGATGTCCGTTTCTTCGTTCTTTTGGAGGATTTCTTTTTCGATTTCCTTTTGGCCGCAGAAACATGGAATGATTCCAGCCCTTGCGTGCCAATGATATTTGACATGCCGGTCCAATCGGAAACTCCGAGAGATATTACAGCTATGAGAGTCAGAATTATAAAGCGTTTAAATTTCATAAGGTAACACGAGTGGCATGTTTTTTTGAAGTTGCCATCAAATTGCAAAGTTACCAAAAAAATGTCAAACGCCCAACCAAGTAGCATTAAAATATGTGAAATTGCGCTTTTAGAAATAATAGGCACCGGCAATTGTGAAGCGATTTTCACGGAATTTGAGGTTGGAGCTTTTCATCAGATTGGTCATGCCTATGTCTCCTTCAAAACTTAGAGTGAAACTATAGATGGGGAAACCAACTCCCACTTTCCATGCGCAATCAATTCTTCTGTGGACGTCAAAAGGTGAATCGACTAAATCACCCCACAATTCCTTGTCTTTTACTTTATATTTGCCGGAAAATGAATAATTCAGTTCAGGGCCGGTGAAGATTGTCATGGAGTATTTATCAGTTATGCCAAACTCATACCCTACGACAACAGGGATTCTAAGACCTATCTTAGAAAGACTCGGATCCTTATCTGATTGCAAACCTTCGCCTGAATATAACTCGTAATGGGAGTAAGAATCATAATATAGCGATATGCCGGGTTCCAAGTAAAATCCTTTGCCAAGCCATGCATTATAAACACCTCCGATATTGAATCCACAGCCATTTCTGTACATCTTGACAGAACCATCATCATAGTGCCATTTGCCCGGAATATTGACATCGAATCCGGCCTTGATGCCAAAGTAGGAGTCCTTTTCGGAATCAGCAGCCAAAACGGTGGGACTTCCCATTAATATTGCTAAAGAACTTACAATCAATTTGCGAATCATATCCAAGAATTAAAGTATTAGTGTATTTAATCAACGCTGTCATCTGCTTTAAATTGTAAATGCTTATGTTAAAATAAAAATTTTTGAGAGAAAATATGATTTTTATAGTACTTGGTATTGCATAGTACTATAAATTTTATTAACTTTGCAGCGTTGAAATAAAAATCAATCTGAATTTCTCATGATACCAAGATGTAATATTGGCAATATGTTATTGTGACAATAGGATAAAATAACTGTAAAATAATTAATTAAGGACCATGAACATCGACAACGCCAAATCGCAGATGCGGAAAGGGATGCTGGAGTATTGCGTGATGCTTCTTCTGCGCAGGGAAGCATGCTACACGAGCGACATCATCACCCGACTCAAGGAGGCCGAACTGATAGTGGTGGAGGGGACTCTCTATCCACTCTTGACGAGGCTGAGGAAGGATGGGCTTCTATGCTACGAGTGGAGGGAATCCACACAGGGGCCGCCGAGAAAGTATTATGCCCTTACTGCAGAGGGGGAGGACTTTCTCAGGCAACTCGACGAAGTATGGTGCAGCCTGGACAATTCCATAAGGACAATCAAATCGGCAGAGACAACAAACAATTATCAATTTAACTGAAAACTGAATCATGAAAAAGAACATTACTGTCAATATATTCGGAACTTTATATCCGATGGACGAGGATGCATACGCAATGCTGAATGCCTATCTTCTCAACATGCGTGATTACTTCTCACGCCAACCCGATGGCAAGGAAATCGCTGACGATATTGAGTCGAGGGCTGCAGAACTTATGTCGGAACTGATGAATTCCGGAGTGGAGGCAATAAGTATTGAGCATGTCAACGACATCATAGGACGAATCGGAAATCCTGAAGAGATGTTTTGTATGGATGAAGAGTCGGTGGATGTTGACACTCACTCGGATGCATCACAAGAACCTTGTGAAATGCATGCCGCGACAAAGAAAAAACTGTTCCGGGATCCGGATCATAAGTTTATAGCCGGTGTCTGTGCCGGTTTTGGAAGCTACTGGGGTATAAATCCACTTTGGCTCAGGCTGCTTGCCCTGATATTGATATGGCCTACATTTGGAATCATTGCAGCTGCATATATAGTCTGCTGGATTTGCATACCTTTGGCGGTGACTCCTGCTGAAAGACTTCAGATGAAGGGAAAACCGGTGAATGCGTCAAACATTTGCCAGGAATTCCTGAACACTACACGTGAGATGATAGAGCGCACCGGGACCTTTGCCTCTGAAAATGGATTCTCAAAGGGAGTCGTATCGTTTTTGAGATGGTTCGTGTACGGTTTGCTAATCATATTGGCGATATTCTGTATCCTTGCCATAATCGGGGTCATTATAAGTCTTGCCGGTGCTATGTCGGCACCTTGGGGAGAACTGAAAGAAATCTTGAATGATAATTTTCCCTTGTATGCAGTGGTGACGAGCAATCCAATGTGGATGGTGTCATTGTGTGGTGCAAGTTTGCTGATAATGTTGATTCTGACTTTGTATGGCGTGTGCCACTGTGTGCTTCATTTGATGGGTAATATCAAGCCAATGAGCAGTTGGCTTAGAGTGGCAAGTGTGGCGGTATGGGTGATTGCCCTCGTTGTATTCATATCTACTTCTACCAATATTGTCAGCAACGTGAGTGTCAAATATGGGTCAAGAAGTTATGAGGCTCATTTGCAACGGGAAGCTGAGAAATTGGCGCTTGACAGAGAGTTTCTTGAAAGCAGGGGTTGGACCATTGTCAGAGACAAAAATCTGAGAGGCGGATACACAAGGAGCGACAAGTATTATAATGATTCCGATATCCGTTATCCTCATGCCGGCACCAAGGATAACCGAGAGGTGATGGAGTATGAGATTGTCAGGCATGAAAAGGTGGCTCCGGGTGTGTATATGCTGAAGGCTGCCGGACGTACTGATGGCAGGGGTGTGGAAATATTTGCAGTCAATGGCAAAGGTATGCGATATGCTTCGGAAATTCCGGTTTGTGGTAATCGTGGAGGATCGATATGGCAAGATGCCAAGGATGCTATCGAAGCTGATTCTTTGCACAAGAGACCTGACCATGGTTATCTGAAAGCGATATACAAAGCCAATGACAAGAAGGGATATGGATGGTCGGAAGTTGTAATCGATGATATCACGGTCGGCCCTGACAGCATTCTTACCTACGGAGTGACCAATGTCACGCCATCACATTCTTGGGAAGGATCATGGTTCTCCACCAGTTCCTTCAACCTCCAGAAAAAATAACCAAACCTCACTATTTCATTTGCATATATGAGAAAGAAATAGTAAATTTGTGAAAAATTAATAATTATGACAAAAAGGATAAGTCCATTCACTGATTTCGGATTCAAATACATATTCGGACAGGAGAAAAACAAGGATCTTCTTATAGATTTTCTAAACACACTCTTCATCGATGAACCGGGGCATGAAACCATCATCGATGTCACCTACCTTGACAAGGAACTGCCCCGAAGTCCTGAGTCGCAGCGAGGTGTAATCTACGATATAAAATGCCACACATCAAGTGGACGGCATTTCATTGTAGAGATGCAAAATGCCCAGCAGTCTTATTTCGTAGATAGGAGCATTTATTATGCCTCTCGTTCAGTCGTATCGCAGGCGCAGTCCGGCAAGGAGTGGTGCTATGAGTTTCAGCCGGTATATGTCGTGTCATTCCTGAATTTCAAGATGGATATACTCGGAGCGGAAGTAAGAACGGATGTTGCCCTGTGTGACCTGGATACCAATAAACCCGTATCTGACAAACTGCGTTTTATATATATACAGCTTCCTCGTTTCACTAAGAATGAGGAGGAATGTAAAGGAATATTCGATTACTGGATTTATAACATAAAGAATATGGAAACCACTAATAGCATTGCATTTGAGCAGCAGCACAAGATATTCAAGAGACTTGAGTCAGTCACCAACTATGCCAACCTTGACAAGGCACAGCGACTTGCGTACGACGAGGACCTGAAGATCTACCGCGATTTCCAGAACTGTATGGACTACAAACTGAAAGAAGGAATCAAAAAAGGTAGAGAGGAAGGAATCAAGAAAGGCGAAGAAAAAGGAAGAGAGGAAGAAAGAAAGAATAGTATTCGAATGATGGCATCGTTTGGAATTAATCCTCAAGATATTGCTGATAAATACCACCTTTCTTTGACTGAAATTAATTCCATAATCGAAAATATATAATGGTCTAACAGCAAAGTTTATACTTTGATGTAACATTAACGTTTATTAATATTATAAACTAGTAAATTAGTTGCAAAATTAATAAATTAGTTTTAATTTTGTGGTGTATTCAAAGTTTCCATCAATATTAACACCTACTGTATTATGAAGAAGAGTATCATGATTTTTTTGCTGAGTTCTTTTTGTCTGGCATGCCACGCGTTTGACTATTTCATCGAACTTACCTCTTTCGATCCTCTCTTTGAGGGTGGTGAAGTTATAATGCGAGACAGAGGCGATATGATCATGTTGAATGATGCAACAATAGTCAATGGTAAAGCTTTCCTTACGGGAAAAATTGAAAGAAATGCCTATGCTACAATTCAAGTGACAAACATAGGGAGGACCAAGGCTGAACATATATTTCTTGTGCTTGAAGCTGATACCATATATGTAAATACAGAAAACAGGTATCCCGTTAGCGGAGGGACACTTACAAGAAAGTTTCTTGAATGCAATAAATACTTTGAAGAAGAAGATTACGGTAAAAGAATCGAGCTGTTCAAAAAAGCAATTGAAGAACATTCGGATGATGGCATAGGAGAATACTTTATTCAAGAATTGGCATTGTTCGGGTCTCCATACGACTGGGATGAGATGTCTGCAAAGTTGAGCGACAATGTAAAGCAGTTAGACTTTTACCCTGAGTATAACGAAACGATGCAGAACTTAAAAAAGACCTGGATTGGAGAAACATTCGAAGACATTGTGGGAAAAAATGCTGATGGCACAGAATCTAATCTTTCCGATTATGTGGGCAAAGGGAAATATGTACTTTTAGATTTTTGGGCGAGTTGGTGTAAACCTTGTATAGCCGGTGGTACGGAATATTTGATTCCATTGTATGAAAAGTATAAAGACAGTTCGGAGTTTATGATTGTTGGAGCCGCCATTTCGGATGAAATATCCAAATCTTTGGAAGCTGCAAAAAAACATGGGTACAAATGGGCGCAGATATACGATTGTGGCATGAAGCCTATGGGCAAATATTCTTTCAGGTCTATACCTCAGCTGATACTCTTTGATCCCGAAGGAAGAATTGTTGCAAGAAATTTCAATTCTTCAGATGCCATGTACATAATTGACAAATTTTTAAATAACCGGATTCTACCATGAAAAAGATTGCAATTGTAGCGTCATTGTTTTTGACAGCTATATTTTTTGACACATACGCCGACATAACAATTAATTTTCCATCAGATTTCAAGGCCGATTCCATATTTCTATATCATGCGCCAATAATAAAACTGGCAAATGCTAAAGATAGTTCAGAACGTGGATTGGTAGAAGAAACTATTCCAATTATTGGCGGGAAAGTCACTCTTAGGATAGATACTGTCACAGGAGGCAGCCGTTACGGTATTCCTGTTACCAAGCGCGATTTTATAGATGTTTTTGCATCTCCTGAAGATAAAATAACTGTTGATATCAACTCTATCTCTCCCTTCGATTATACAATATCCGGAACGCCTCTTTTGGAATGCATGAACGAGGTTAAAGAAATCTCTATGAAATTCGATGAAAGACGAAAGAGTTTGACAACCGGCGACCTTAAGTCTAAGGAAGAAATGATTGCTATAGAAAATGACTATTTCAATGATTTAAAAAACTATATAGAAAGAAATATTTCAAATCCTGATGTGGGTTATGCAGTTATGACTCTTCATGGGAAAGATTTCATTATTGAATATGAACATCTGCCTGAAAATGCTAAAAATTCTATTATTTTCCCTATCCTAAATGCCAAGTTTGAAGGCGTCAAGAAAATGTTGGCACAGGAATCCGGACAAAAGAATCTATCATCCGGAAACTTTGTTGCACCTAAGTTTATGCTAAAAAATTTAAATGGTTCAGATGTGTCACTATCAGATTTTAAAGGAAAATGGATTATTCTTGATTTTTGGGGCAGCTGGTGTCCGTGGTGCATAAAAGGTTTTCCAGAGTTGAAGGAGATATATTCCAAATATAAAGATAAAGTTGAAATTATCGGCATTGACTGCAACGAGAGTGAGGAAGCATGGAAAGAAGGCGTGGCGAAATATGATTTGCCGTGGGTGAATGTGTATTGCCCAAGTGGCAATCCCATTTTGGAGGAATACTATATTCAGGGATACCCAACCAAGGTCGTGATAGATCCGGAGGGTATAATCAAAGATATAATTACAGGACATACACCTGATTTCAAAGAGAAAATTGTTTCTTATATAGAATAATAAATCACAAAATTAATATGTTTTTGCGATGAAACGATATGTCTTTTTGATGCTGTTGGCATTTCCCTTGACTGCGTTTGGACGTGTGGTGCAGAATCCACAGTGCCGATCGAATTCATTTGATAGGCTTATAGTGAGGTCAGTGGAAATCACTGATACCGCTACTCGTTTGAACCTGATGTTTGTAAACCTGCCAAACTATTGGTGTTCTCAAGACACCCTGAAACTTGATGGCGACATAAGTAGCCGGCCGTATAAACTCCTCGGAGTGGAAAACTATGAGTTTGGCAAACGACAGACAATGCCTGAATCGGGGCAACACGAGTTTTCGGTTGTATTTGAACCTCTTCTTCCTTCAGATACTCTTGTCAATCTCAGCGGGAATATTGAAGCGGCTTACGGTATCGATGTCTCAGGCAATAATCCAATTTCAAGATATCACACCCATATCTCCGGAACTTATCCAAAACAGGAAACAGTTTTGCAGTTGTCTAAGGCACAAGCCGGAAATTCACTGGAAGGAGTGAAGTGGATACCGGTGAAAGATGGAAGATTCACTGCTGATGTGTATTCCGATTTGCAGGAAGCATACGAGATCATGGATGAATTTGGTTTTCTCAAAGGTTCATGGACTTCAGGTTTTTTCTTCAGTGAAAACGCGGATGTCTCAGTGGATTTCCCTGTTAAAGATGGGGAGATAGAAAGGGTTATTGTCAAGGCCACGGAGGGCACGCTTACCCATGACTATGCCGTAGCCCATGACCATTGGGTAAATATAGTGGAGAATCATCCCACCAATGCAAGATATGATTCGCTTTATGATTCAAAATCTTATTACATACCCGAATATTACGAGATTGAAGACCGACTGAAGGCACATCCCGAAGAAAAAGACTCGCTTGCCGCAAGAATGAGAGCACTCAATGAATCCGGTGATTTGCTGACACCCGAGGGTAGGAAAGCATTTGACGACTTGATGGACTGGATGAAAAATGGAAGTGTTCAAAGTCTGATCAAAAAAGCCATTGATCTTGACAATCTCGCCGGTCTATTCATTCTCCAGAAAAAATTATGGGAAGCAGAAGACGGCAGTGCACTTGTTGACGCATATCACCAAAACTATGCCGGCAAGTTTCCGGGACATCCGTATAGTCAATACTTTGAGGTTATTGGCACGACGGTTGAACCAATACCCGGCAATCGCTACAATGATTTTTCCGCACCGGACCTTGATGGAGTGATGCATACGCTTAGCGAGGAAATCGATGGGCATTATGCGCTTATCGACCTCTGGGCTTCATGGTGTGGTGGTTGCAGAAGAACATCCAAATCCATGATACCCGTATATGAGGAATTTTCACCCAAAGGATTCAAAATAGTGGGGTTGGCACGAGAAACTGGAAACACTTTCAACATGGCAAAGGCTATAGAAAAAGACGGTTATCCATGGTTGAATCTTGTGGAACTTGACGACAAGAATTCCATCTGGGCAAAATATAGGTGTCCGGGTGCCGGTGGCAAGGTAATTCTTGTGAATCCGCAGGGGGAAATAATTCTCGTAAATCCTTCAGCCAAGGATGTCCGTGCCATCCTCAGTCATGTTTATTCCTCAAAATAAAAATACTCAAGTTACTGATTTGATAAATTGTCTATAACAAATTTTAAAATTATGAATAGTTTTAAACACAGAACTGTCACTGGCCTTTGGCCGTCACAGAACTTACACAGAACTTTTTCAATATCATTGGTCTCGAACTCTAATCCCAAAAGGGATCAGATGGGTCACAGAACGTCGTGAGTCCCTCTGACACCGACAGCGTTCTGTGTAAGTTCCAGTTTCCGTCAGGAAACCAGCGGTCTGTGAATTAGACGGAGAAGTGTCAAAAAGTTCTGTGAGGTTCTGTGAATTCAGTTCCGTGAACGTTCTGTGATTATAAACATATTGGATATCATCGAAATATAAAAGCCGAAAGTAGTGTAAACTAAGAATTTCGATAACGATTATAAAGTATGAAGATTGTAGTATTGGATGGATATGCGGCAAATCCCGGGGATTTGTCGTGGAATGGGATGGAAAAGTTGGGCGATTTGACAGTGTATGACAGAACTTCTCCTGCTGAACTGATGGAGAGGGCAAAGGATGCCGACGTCCTTTTGACCAATAAGGTGGTGCTAAACTCAGACACCATCAAATCCCTTCCAAATCTGAAATATATAGGTGTTTTAGCCACCGGTTACAACGTTGTGGACGTGGAAGCTGCCAATAATAGAGGGGTTGTGGTGACAAATATTCCTGCATATAGCACTGATTCGGTAGCACAGATGGTTTTTGCCCATATCCTGAACATCACACAGCGAGTAGGCCACTATGCTGAGGAAAACCGAAAGGGCAGGTGGTCTTCAAACCCCGATTTCTGCTATTGGGATACTCCTCTAACGGAACTTGCCGGGAAAACCATCGGTATCGTGGGACTTGGCAATACCGGTAGTGCCACTGCGAGAATTGCCCTTGCCTTTGGTATGAAAGCAAAGGTCTTCACGAGCAAAGAGCAGTCTCAACTTCCCTCAGGCATTGAGAAAGCATCATTGGACGATATATTTTCCACTGCCGACATAGTGAGCCTGCATTGCCCGCTGACCGACACCACAAAGGAAATGGTGAATCGCGACAGACTGAGACAAATGAAACCGACCGCCATTCTTATCAATACCGGACGTGGACCTCTTGTCAATGAGCAAGATCTCGCCGATGCCCTAAATGATGAGGTCATATATGCTGCCGGAGTCGATGTGCTGTCGTCCGAACCTCCGAAAGAAGACAATCCATTGCTGACTGCTCGCAACTGCTTCATCACGCCTCATATAGCATGGGCCACCAGGGAAGCTCGTGTCCGTCTGATGGACATTGCTACGGAAAATGTAGCTGCGTTCCTTGACGGCAACCCTAAAAACACCATACATTGAATTCTTTGCGTAGGGACGTGCCTTTGGCACGTTGGATTTCCACGCTACGTGCCAAAGGCACGTCCCTACCATTACTGTTAACAATTATTAACATTTACAACTAATAAATTAGTTGTATAATTAAAAAATTAGTTGTAACTTTGCGACGTATTCAAAATTCCAAATTCAACATTCAAAATTACAAAGAAGATGAAAGCCGGAAGAAAACCACAGACATTGACCGACAAGGAGGCCGTGATAATGAACATCCTTTGGGACAACGGACCTCTGTTCGTGCGCGAGATACTCGAACATTATCCGGAACCGAAACCTCATTTCAATACAGTGGCCACCACCGTCCGCATCCTGGAAGGCAAGGGATATGTGATGCATGAAGAATTCGGAACCTCCCATCGATTTAGTGCGGTGGCTAAGAAGGAAGATTTCAGAGACAGGTCATTGGCTGAGGTAATCCGCAACTATTTCGGCAATTCTTACCGCAACGTTGTCTCAGCCCTCGCAGAAGATGAAAAAATCTCCGCCGACGAACTCCGCGAAATCATCAACTTGATAGAAAGCAAAAATAATTCCTAATTCCTAATTCCTAATTCCTCACTCCTAATTCCTAATTCTCAACATGGGCGCAATCTTCTCATATTCTTTAGTGTCGAGTATAATCCTGATACTTCTCTACATCGCATACAAATTCACTATGGCAGGCGAACGGCAGTTTGCCCTGAACCGGGCTATGATATATGCCATCTATGCCATGGCGTTGATTGCCCCCATTGCATATCCGGCTGCAAGGAGTATTCAATGGTCGGCTCCACAAGCGACCGTAGTCACCATTGACGTTGAATCAAACTTCGGCATAATCTCCACTGTACAGAAGGCAGTTGAGCAAACTCCGGTATGGCTTCAGGCGATTCTTTGGATATATTTCATAGGGGTAGTGGCGGCAACTATAAGGTTGATTGCCAGCGTGGCAAGAATATTTCTTTTTGCAAGAAACAGGGAGAATCTGAGGCTCGACAATGGTTACATACTTGTGCTGACCGACGACCGGAGGTTTTCACCTTTCAGTTTCATGAGATATATTGTCATCTCACGCGACGATTACGAGAAAAGCAAGAATGAGATACTCATACATGAGATGACTCACCTCCGCAAGAATCATTGGATCGACCAGATGCTGGGCAATGTCATAGCCATCTTCCTTTGGTATAATCCCGCGGCATGGCTTATGATTGAGGAGTTGAAGAGCATACATGAATATCAGGCTGATGCTGCTGTGATAGCATCAGGCACAGATATGAGAAATTATCAATATTTATAAATAGAGAAGGCTGTCGGCAAGAGATTCCCGTCACCCGCCAACAGCCTGAACCACAGTAAACTTAAAAAACGTGTTACCATGATGTACAAATCAAAACCCTCACGGATGCGTCGCCTCGCGGGCATCGCCGTGATCCCGGCTGCGATAGTCGCGCTGGCAATCACCGACATTCCGGCAGTGGCCGATGTCATTTCGGAAACCGAAAGCGCAAAACTCCTTGCCGTTTCCGACAGCAAAGTTAGCAATTTTTCTTCAGATGCACAAGTCAAAGCTGACGAAACGACAACGGAAGAACCTGTCAAGGTCGTTGCAGTCGGTTATTACAAGAAAGGTGAAGATCCAGTGTCGGTAGAAACAATGATGCTTAAGCAACTTGACGAAATGCAGGTTGTGGCCCCAGCGAATCCGGATGCGAAACTTACCGATGAAAGTTCTGCCTCGAACAATAAATCTGAAATTACATATTTCGTAAATGGTGTTGAGATGCCTGCTGCAGTTGCTGAAAAATTAAATCCCAACAACATTGAAAGTATAAGTGTAGAAAGACCGGATCAAACCAATCCCCAAAAAGGTAATATCATAATAACTCTCAAAAACGATGATGCCTCGCCATCCAATGGAACTTCAAACAAAGAGGTATTTACTGCAGTTGACAAAGTTCCGGAATATCCGGGGGGCATGGAAGAAATGCTGAAGTATCTTGCCTATAATACAAGGTATCCGGAAGAGGCAATGATGAAAAATATTCAGGGAAGGGTAATTGTAAAGTTTATCATATCCAAAGATGGCGAAGTTATGGAACCATCGATAGTGAAGGGTGTAGATCCGTCGCTTGATCAAGAAGCTCTGCGTGTTGTAAATTCTATGCCTAAATGGACTCCCGGTTCAGTGCAAGGCAAACCTGTAAGTTGCTTCTTCACTCTGCCGGTCAACTTCAGACTTCAGGAGAATGTAAAGGAACCTGAATCCGCAAAGAAAGAATAATCCATGTTTTTAGACTATAGTCAGATTCCGCAATCAGCAGCATTGCCGGTTGCGGAATCAATTTTTTTATAAAATTTGTAACAAAACGGAATTTTTTAAATCTATTTCAGTAAAGATGCGTCTGCAATAATAGACAATAACAACAAAATTCAATTTTATCATGAGACACACCCGGATTCCACTCCGCCTGCTTTTTACATTAATCTTAATGACCCTCACTGCGGAATGCTTTGACATCTATGCCCAGTCACGCAATGACTCAATCTACATCAGGGGAAGACTGAAAGAGTCATTGGGGAAAAATGACCTCACCGATGGTTGGGCTGTAATGCTCGACAAAGAGGGTAATCCCACAGATTCTGTACAAACCGACAAAGGCTTGGCCTATAGAAATGATGAGATAATACGAATGTCAGTTTTTGGATTCACCGTACCCAAAACTGATTCCATATATTATATCCAGCTCAGTTGCCCTAAATACACTGCCAAAACAATCTCATACGAGGTCAAGGATGTGGGCAAACGGGAGGAATGGCGTGAGATCCCGACGGTTTATCTCGACCGCGCTCCGCGTGAACTGGATGAAGTCACAGTAACAGCCACCAAAATCAAGTTCTACAACCGTGGCGACACTGTGGTGTATAATGCCGATGCTTTCGAATTAGCCGAGGGTTCGATGCTCGATGCCCTCATCACCCAGCTTCCCGGTGTGGAACTGAAAGAGGGCGGTCAGATTCTTGTGAATGGCGAGCAGGTGGAATCCTTGCTCCTGAATGGCCGTGAGTTTTTTGACGACAACAACGAACTGATGCTCGAAAACATAGGTGCCTACTCCGTAAAGAACGTTGAGGTATATAAAGGCAACACCACAGAAGAAAAACTCAGAGGACTTGACACCGGCAATAAACATCTCACCATGGACGTGAAACTGAAACGGGAATTCAACACCGGATTGACAGCAAACGCCCAGGCCGGCTATGGAACCTCCGACAGATATATGGGCCGTCTGTTTGGCCTTTGGTTCAACAGTACAACCCGTCTGACTCTATTGGGAAATGTCAACAACCTCAATGATACCCGCAAACCGGGTCAGAAGGATTCCTGGAAACCGGAAATGATGCCTTCCGGCACAAGAAAATACAAGATGGCTTCCTTCGACTACAATTATATGAATTCGGACGAGACCAACTACGTGAGGGGAGACCTCTCCATTGAATGTACCGACAACGACAACCGTACCACGACAGCCACCACCAACTTCCTCACGAGCGGAAACACATACGAGAATTCATTTGCCAACACCAAAAACAGAAATCTGAAACTCAGCACAAGAAACTATGGTACTTTCAGAGGTAAAAAGTGGATGCCGACTTACGTGATGAAAGGCTACTACATCAAGCGCGATAATGACGCTGAATCTCTTTCGGGTGCATTCTCTGAGGAGCAACAGAACATGACAATCGATGCTCTCCGCGCAATATATTCCGATGGAAGCAAGGAGACGCTAAATGCCATTCTCAACCGTGCCTCCACTCGCTCCGACGGAAGCACCAAGCAAAGCGAGATACAGTTTTTCCCGGGTATCACATATTTCATACCCAAGACAGAGGATAATGTAAGCAATGAATTCGGAGTCCAATATAAAAGTTTCAAAGAGGATATGTGGAAAGACTACACCGTAAATTATGGTAACAATCCGATACCTGCGGATGTACGCCGTCAGTATATCGACAATAATCCCCACACGGCCCTTACCTTGATGAACAACCTGACATATTATGCCCTGTTCGGTAATTTCCGTTTCAAACTGAATTATGAGTATCGTTTCCTTGATGAAGTGAAAGACTCATATCAATATGCACTTGATCGACTTGAGGACATGGGTGTTTACGGAGTTTTGCCTTCAGGGTGGACAAGTACCCTGGACCCAAACAACTCATACACTTCTCGACTAATCAACAACACCCACACTATCTCGCCATCTCTATCATACAACAAAAGAAGTAAGAACAGCTTTATAATATTTTATCTGGCACCGGAATTTGCAATCAAACATTCACATTTTGACTACGAGAGAAACAATCATTTCTATCCGGTGAGAAAAAGCTTTTTCCTGGCCACCATGGGTGGGTGGGATGCAAGATTCACGGCTATGCTTGGTTCAAAGATTTCGGAACAGGGATATCTGACAAGCAAACATGATATCGATGTCTCGATGAACATTACCCCCAAGGCTCCGGACGTTTTCGATATGGTAAGCATCACAGATGATTCAAATCCCCTGAACATTTATGTGGGTAATCCTGATTTGAAGGTAGAATATACATTCCGCCCTGATATCAGATACCAATTCAACGGCCCGGCCAGTCATCCGCTAATGAATGTGGTCTCTGCAAGTTTTGGCATTACCAAGAATGCGCTGACCCGTGGCTATACCTACGATACCACGACCGGCGTAAGGACCAACAAGATGTATAATGTAGATGGCAACCGTGATTTCTCCATCTCCGACGAGTTCAGTCTGCAGTTTGGCCCAATCAATCAGTTTACGATTGATTCAAGAACAAACCTTACGATTGCAAAGTATGCTGACATGATAGGGGTCAACGGTCAGGAACCTACCTTGTCGAAGGTTGACAACAACACCATCTCCGAACGCCTTTCGTTCTCATGGCAGATAGGAAAGCAGTCGATTAGCCTTAACGGAGAGTTTCTCAACCGACACAGTTTCTCGTCACGCCCTGATTTCCAGACCATCAACGCCAATCATTTCAGTTATGGGGTAGTGGCGAACTTCAAGCTTCCCTTCAACATCGGTTTCAACACCGACTTCAACATCTACACCCGACGTGGTTATGGAGTGAAGGAACTCGACACCTCCGATGCTATATGGAACGCCCGGCTCACCTGGACACCGCCGAAGGCGAAGCAATGGACTTTCATGCTCGATGGCTTCGACATGCTGCATCAGCTTTCCAACGTCAACTATGCAGTGACAGCCACCGGACGGGTTGTCAGCTACAGCAACGCGCTGCCTCGCTACGTGATGCTATCCATCCAGTACCGCTTCCACCGCCAGCCCAAGCGCCGCTAATCATCCATTTTCATACTTTTGAAACCACCAAGTCGGTCGAATTTCAATTCAATCCCGTCATTAAGCTCGACCTCAAAATATGTGGTTTTCTTCTCTATCGAAACGACGAATGTGCCCGGAAAATTCTTTGATATGTAATTCCTGATTGGTTTCAATATCAAGGATTCCGGCACTTCCTTCGATTTGCAATCCACTGATGTCCAGTTGCCTTTGCGGTCAAACTCTATCTTGGTTCCGTTCACAAGTTTTACATCGTAGTCAGTCGGCTTCAGGAAGTGATTGTCGGTCTTCACCATACTTACCCGGCTCTTGGGGAAATGCTTTGTCAGAAAATCCTGGGCCGTCTGTGGAAGATCACTGCGATTGATGGAATACTTGTCGGCGCTCGCGGAAAGTGTCGTCGTGAGCGTCATGGCAATCGCCATTAATATTATCTTGATGCTTTTCATAGTATTTCCGTTCCTCGTTTTTAATTCCCAACAATTCCCTCTCCATATTGTTCATATAAATGAATGTATTAATTTTTAATTGTTTCATGAGTATCTTTCCAGAAACATTCGGGCAGACAATACCGGTAACTTTGAAAAGGAAAAATCCTTTTCATTTCGAGTAATAATGCAATCGCATTTAGAAGCAATTGCTGTTTGATATTGTAAGGCATCCTCAAAATCATTCTGTTTTAACTCAATAGCCTTTTTTAATTGCTCTGAGTCATTAGGGACGACTTCAAAAAGTTCTGTGATTGTCAAAAGAAGACCATATAGGTCTTCTTTTGGTAATTTTCTGACAATGTATGCAAAATTTGCAACGGAAAGATAGCTTATGAAAAACTTGTATCCAGCTCTGGCGCAAATCTCCATAAACTCTTCAGCCTGCAATCTATATTCATCTCTTACAAGATAGTCAAGGATGAAGTTTGTATCAAGAAATATGCGTTTCATTTAGATAAAATGTATTGAGTGCGTTCGTCTGATCCGTCTATTACTGACTTGTCAATCTTCTTACTAAGACTCCGCATCTTCTTGATCCATTCTTCGGTCTTTTTATCTTGAATATTTGCTGTATTAATTACTTGAGAAGATACACCTATCACTCCTTTTAGATTCTCTATAATCTTGCTTAGAAAAGAGCTGTCAGCTCCATTTTCCAATGTCACTACTAATTGCGTCATTTTTTTGTCTTTTTACTTATTGATTTACAAAATTAATATTTTCTTAATTTAGTTACAAATTTTTCCACTCTGAAGTTTTCTTAAAATATGGTGTTTTTGAGAATTTTTTTGTATAACTGCACATGGAGGGAATTATTTTCAGTAGTCAGCGTTCCGTATCCATCGGCTTCCATCCGGATTTCGCTTGCTAAATCAATCAGCATTGCCTTGCCGAGTCAAATACAATAAGGTAAATACTCACAACTTGATCAATGATGTTCCGCACAGCTATGTAGTCGGATTGACTATATCAGTAAATTAATTCAACTTTCGCAATATCTTTCTAAAATGTCTTTTTCAAAAAATCACGAAGGTGGATATGGATTATACCCGGATAATCCTTGGATTCACCTACAATAGGTTCCATCGAGACCAGATATTTTGGATAATTATCTTTAATTTTCATTAGATTTCCAAACTCACGCTCTACAGTCTCCTCCGAACGCATAATATATGTGACCTGAACATAAATTCTTTGACTTCCCTTTGAAGCAACAAAGTCAATTTCTCCAGCCCTCAATTGGCCAACGGTGACATGAAATTCCTGAGTCAACAGATGCAACCATACCACATTCTCAAGAATCTTTTCAATACTACTTGCTATATCAAAACCGAATAAATAAAATAGTAGTTAATACATTGATATACAGTGTTTATATTCCACTTAAAGTGTACTAAAAGTGTACTTTATATGTAAATAGCAGAAATCAACGGAAAATGATTTTGCAATTTTATATCTTCGTTAGGATAATTTAACTACGTCTATTTGCGTGGATTTTCCTATCTGTGAACTTTTGCATGACGTTACTAAAGCCGGTTAAGGTGTGCTTACGGTTCTCTATTTATGAGATTATTTATTTCAATGTATGCGAAACATCGAATTGCATTCCATGTTCCGCAGGGTTTGTAA
>JAMPAV010000025.1 GCA_023667055.1 Muribaculum sp.
TGATGGCGCCGGCAAGGCCAAGATGACGGTAGTCTGGGTCGACAATCAATCCGGAAGTCGCCACGAAATCTCCATGTCCCCAGCTTTCGATGTAGCTAAACCCGACCAATCTGTCGCCATCGAGTGCCACCACGCTTTTGCCGCTGTTGATTTTCTGGGCAATATATTCGGGTGTTCGTTTGGCGATGCCGGTACCGCGTTGGAGAGCAGACTCATAAATGAGTCTCACGATAGTGTCGGCATGTTTGGCTTCGTCGGGAGTAGCAAATTTCACTGTGATGTTGTTGATTTGCATTTTGTTGAAGTATTTCCGAACAATTGTAGATTAGACTTTTGTGCAAATATGGGGCGTTTTTTGACAAAAAAATGACTGTCAAATCGCCTTTTTTAGCGTAAAAGTTTGCAAAGGTAATCAAAAAAATTGGATTATATACAATTTTTATCCAAAATCTTCACAAAAATATTATTTTACTATCTAACTCTGAAGAATTCTGCTTTTGTGGTCATATCGGATACGTCTGGAGTTATTATTGAAAACTGCAATTTGAAGGTTGATTTTATGTCTGATGTGGGAAACTCAATGGAAAACTCACCGTTGTCATCGGTCTGGGAACGTGGAAGCCACAAGAGGGTGTTTCGGAAATCTTCCAAACCAAATGAAAGGTCTTCCTGAGATGGCAATTGAAATCTGTGCCTCGGATAATACCCTTCAGTTTTCCAGAGTCCCTGCATACGAAGCAGTTCCTCTTCTGAATATTGGGGACCTTTATATTCTATATATTGTATATCCAAAACATAGTCATCTTTCGTTCCACCGGAATATTTTATCAATTCGTAAGTAACCCCTCTCTTAGGTTTGCCAATTTTATGTGGAGTTCCGTATCCATCAGGATGGTGTGTATATCCTTTCTTGTAATCATTCAAAAAAGTCGTGCCAAAACCAGCCGGGCAACCACAGGTCCATGCAGTTTCCAAATCCAGTGCAAGACTGTCAAGATATCCCATTACCTTGTTCCTTTTAGGGAAACGGCTACCTTTTGCTTTGACTACTAATTCCTCCAGTTGCACTGTGCGACGCCCGGAATAATCCATAGTGTCTGTAGATTCACTATCCTGCCTTTTGCGTAAAACAGGATAATATCTTTCGGATGCACCCTTTCTCATTTCAGATATATCCCTGAAAGGTTCCCCAAATTCCAATCGCGGTTTCATGTCTTCATCTACAAGCGGTTTCATCAGCAAGGTCTTTCCAAGTGATGATGCCATTTCAGATGAAACCTCGAAATATCCATCGGTGTATGTGTTTGTGATATTAAGCACACCCTTCTCGGCAATATCATCAAACACGTTTATATATTGACCCTCAACAGGTATTGTGTTTTTCTTACGTTTTGATTTTAGAAAACCGGATACCGGAGCATCAGACAGGAATGGTTCGAATCTACGATCCTCGGTTCTTGCTTTGTCATTTATGATTCCATAAACCTGCGAATGTATGTCAACATCGGCCGGCGGATAGGAATAAAGCGCATCGGCAACACTCATGGCTATCACGGCACGCACCGGATTTCCATCCGCATCGGTGACCCTTACTGTTGCCTTGACTTTGCTTCTGGTATGGTATTCGGCGCTGTCTAACGTTACTGTGACGTCCAGCTTGTCCGTTTCTGTTGTGTCGGGAATGTCTTTGTAGTGCATCCGCTCTTTTGCGGCAGCAAGAAATTCCGGCACCTCCGGAAGTTCACTGACCACGAGAAGCCGTTTTGGATATACAATCTTGTCTCCACGTCCGAGAGAATTCCGTGTATGCACGAACATCCGGTATTGCCCCGACTTCCAGTTGTCCCCGACATAGACATGTCCGTCGCACATACCGTTGGCCATCCGGTATTTCTCCCTCCACACAACACTGTCGGATGGGTCAACAATCTCAACGTATGCCGTGTGGGAACGGTTGGACATTTGCAAGGTGCTGTCATCAAACACGATGCACTTGAACCAAAGGTCCTCGCAAGTCTCATATATACCCTTACTTGTAAGTACGTGTATATATTCACGTGCTAATGCAGACTGGCAGCAACCGATGGCTATAGCTAACAATAATACGATAGTTGGCAAGAGGTTTCCACGCTTGTTGTCCATGATATGGGGTCTAAAGGTCAGTGTGTCTTTTCTGAGTTGGTCGATATTTAATTTGAACAGCTACTTATGATATTAACTTTAATCAAATTCTTCCAAATATGAAATAATTTGTAATTGAAGTTTTTCAATTTCTGTCTCAACAATATCTTTGACTATTTCAGGACTTATATGATAGTATCCGTGTACCATGAGGTGTCTCATACGTATCATATCATTCCACTCAGTCTGAGGATGATTTGCAATAAAATCTTGTGTCAACATATAAGATGCCTCCCCTATGATTTCCAAATTCTTTACCAATCCAAAAAATTCAATTGATTTTTTGTCTAATACAGGAACTGCATTCAAGGGAAAGTATGATTTTATTCTTTCACAAGCCTCACGAATATGGATAAGTCTCAATTCATCTCTGTCTTTATCTCTCATAAATTAGAATCCTATCTTTATTCACAAAAGGAACAATGTGTGGGTCAAGCATATTACACTCAACGAGATCAACATTCCGTCCGCTAATAGTCTCTAAGTCTCTTGCCATTTTAAAAAATCCAAACCCTAACTTGGCACCTTTGTTCAATTCCACTAAAATATCCAGATCACTTTTGGGAGACTCTTCACCACGAGAAAAAGAACCGAAAATCCAGGCTCTACTTATCGGTGCAGACTTGAAATAGTTTTTCAAGATTTCTAAAAGTTTTATATCCATATCGCAAAAGTAATATTTTATATCTATATTAACAAATATATTTTTACTTTTATACGCATACTACCGCAAAAAAACTTAGAAATATTCATGGGCAACCAAAGATATTTGTCAAATCTATATCACCTTGAAGAATTCAGTTTGTGTGGTCATATCGGATACCTTTGGAGTTATTATTGAAATTTGCAATCTGAAGGTTGATTTTATGTCTGATGTGAGGAACTCAATGGAAAACTCACCGTTGTCATCGGTCTGGGAACGTGGCAGCCACAAGAGTGTGTTTCGGAAATCTTCCAAAATCAACGACAGGTCTTCCTGAGATGGCAATTGAAATCTGTGCCTCGGATAATATGACTCATCCTTTGCTATATTTTCCATTGATAACAGATTTTCGTCAGAATATTGCGGCCCTTTATAAACTGTATATGAAAGTTGATCAAGTGGTAAAAGGGATGTTCCCAATTTATCCGACAGCATCGGATAAATTGGATTAACCATCTCTGCTAATTGTGGATATGTCAAATAGAAGTTTCGAGCATTTTGTAAAAGAGTAACGTTAATGCCCTTGGTTTTAACAAGTGTGACAATATTCGGTAGTAATCTTGCACCATATTGGGCGCGGTCATTTCCACATTGCTCATATTCCACAATATAAAGACCGATCAGCCGGTTTCTAATTGTTGCAAATCTATTAATTGTATTAACCACCGATGTCTGCAATGCGGAATGAATAGAGGATATGCAATGAGTGAGGGGCTCAAAACTGAAACTCTCAAATGCCTGTGAATTATGCGTAATGACTTTTGCCATGCCTACGGTTTTCAAATGCAAAATTAACGAAAATTCCTGCAATTATAAAATCACATTTAATTGCAGGAATTGATTAAAGAGTGGTCACACAGGTTTTACTTTGAGGAATTGGGGCAGGTAAGAATCCCAGTCGTCAAGCATTCGCCAGGCAAGGGCACTCTTGGTGTGCCTGTAGTGAAGCTCTATCAGCGATTTCAGATGCAGTTTGTCCTCGTCTGATTCCATAAGGGAAATTTCCACCATATCCATGTTGATGTGTGCATCAGCATCTCCGCGGGCATTCCAGATGTAGGCTGTTCCGGCACTCATACCTGCCGCAAAATTCTGGCCAATCTTGCCAAGCACTACCACAGTGCCACCGGTCATATACTCGCAGGCATGACTGCCAACTCCTTCCACCACTGCCAAAGCTCCGCTGTTGCGTACCGCAAACCGTTCACCTACTCGTCCGTTGACAAACAGTTCTCCGGCAGTTGCACCATAAAGTAGCGTGTTTCCGGCTATTGTGTTCTGTTCGGCAGCAAATGTTGCATCACGCGGAGGAACAACTATTATGCGACCACCCGACAGACCTTTGCCCAGATAGTCGTTGGCATCACCTTCAAGTTTCAAGGTGACACCCTTGCAAAGGAATGCACCGAAACTCTGTCCGGCAGAGCCGGTGAACGTAAGTTTCACGCTATCTTCAGGCAGTCCTTCTCCTCCAAAACGTTTCGTGATATAGCCGCTCAGCATACATCCCACAGAGCGGTCTGTATTTACAATCGGCATCCCCAAAGCAATAGGTTGGCATGAATCAACAGCATTGCTTATCAACTGAAGTAAAGCACTGTCTTTGACTCCATTGATTTTGTGGTCTTGATTTTCCACAAAATGCAGTGCCGCAGATCCATCGGTGACAGGGGTATGGAAGAGACGGGAATAGTCAAGACCGGCAAGTTTGCTGTTGCCTTTTTGCTTTTTCATGCGAAGCAGGTCTGCTCTGCCAACTATCTCATCAAGACTCCTGTATCCCATTTCAGCAAGATGCTCACGAACCCGGCGGGCCATAAAGGAGAAGTAGGTGATTAAATATTCATATCTTCCGATGAATTTCTTTCGCAATTCAGCATTCTGCGTGGCCACTCCCTTGGGACAGGTGTTGGTGTGACATACACGTGCCATGCAGCAGCCGAGCACCACCAATGCGGCCGTACCGAATCCGAATTCCTCAGCACCCAGCATTGCCATTATCATCACGTCGTGGGGACTCTTCATCTGTCCATCCACCTGCATTCGCACCTTGCCGCGAAGATTATTCACTACAAGAGTCTGTTGTATTTCTGACAGGCCGATTTCAGCCGGTACTCCGGCGTGTTTCATCGAACTTGCCGGACTTGCCCCGGTGCCACCGTCGCATCCGCTGATCAGTATCTTGTCGGCCTTTGCCTTTGCCACGCCGGCGGCAATCGTGCCCACACCACTCTCAGCCACCAACTTCACGCTTACCAATGCATCCGGATTAAGATTCCTCAGATCGAAAATCAGTTGGGCGAGATCTTCGATGGAATAGATGTCGTGGTGAGGAGGGGGCGAAATGAGAGTCACACCAGGTTGCGAGCGGCGCGTCTTTGCAATCATCTCGTCAACCTTGAATCCCGGCAACTGGCCACCCTCTCCGGGTTTTGCTCCCTGAGCCACCTTGATCTGAATTTCATCAGCGTTTACAAGATACTCTGCGTCCACACCGAAGCGTCCTGAAGCAACCTGTTTCACACTGCTTCGTGCCCAAGTGCCGTCTTCCCTTACGGTGTTGCGTTCGGGATCCTCCCCGCCCTCGCCGGTGTTGCTCATGCCCCCGATTTTATTCATGGCGATGGCAAGCGCTTCATGAGCTTCCTTACTGATAGCGCCAAACGACATAGCTTCGGTGCAGAAGCGTCGCATGATGCTTTCTTCGCTCTCTACCTCATCGATAGTGATGGGGGAGCGGTCGCTCTCCACCTCAATCAGGTCACGAAGCAAAATTGGTGCTTCGCGGTTTTCCACCAGTGATTCAAACTCCTTGAATTTCTCATAGTCTCCTGAGAAAACAGCCTGCTGAAGAGACTTCACCACCTGCGGATTCCATGCGTGTCGCTCGCCATCCCGCCGATAGCGGTAGATTCCGAAATCTGATAGTTCAGGAGTCTTGTCTTCGCTAAAAGCAAGATGATGGTTGCGCAATATGTCGGTTGCCACATCCTCGATGCCTATTCCCTCAATCGGGGATACACCTCCGCCCATATAGCGGTTGAGAAGACGAGAACTCACCCCGAGTGGTTCAAACAGGGCGCAGCCGCGATAGCTCCTTATGGTGGAGATTCCCATCTTCGACATTATTTTCAGAATACCTTTGTTGACAGCCTTTATATAGTGCTGTTCAGCCCCTTGGTAGTCGAGTTGAAGTTGTTTGTCATCTACGAGCTGTTTAAGAATGGCAAAAGCCATATATGGGTTTACCGCGCTTGCCCCATATCCCATGAGGAGAGCCACGTGCATCACCTCACAAATTTCACCGCTTTCCACGATGATGGCAATCTGCGAACGTTTTCTGCGGGCAACAAGATGACGGTGGACAGCCGATAAGGCAAGCAGGGACGGTATAGGTGCGTGGCGGGCATTCACCTGGCGGTCGGAGAGCACCATATAGTTATAGCCTCTATCTACTGCATCCTCAGCAAGCGAACATATATGTTCTATAGCTCTTTCAAGGGCATCCACTCCACCTTCCGCATCAAACACGATGGGAATAGTCAGCGTGTTGAAACCTTTGTATTGCAGATGCCTGAGTTTGTCAAGTTCGCTATCGGAAATAACAGGTGAATCCATTTTCACGACGCGGCATAGTTCTGCCGATGGATGAAGAATGTTTTTCCTTACGGAGCCTACATAACTTGTAAGCGACATCACAAGTTCCTCTCTGATAGGGTCGATAGGAGGGTTGGTGACCTGCGCAAATATCTGTCGGAAATAATTGAAGAAACGCTGCGGCATATCAGAGAGCACTGCCGGAGGGGCATCATTCCCCATGGAAGCCACAGGTTCTTGGGCTGCATCCGCCATAGGCTTTATGATTCGCTCAATGTCTTCAGTGCTGTAGCCGAAAGCGATTTTCATACGTTCGAAATCCTCCACAGTGTGCGATACCTTTCGTCCGCTGTTGATATCATTGAGTATTATTCTGTTTTGCGCTATCCATTCGGTGTAAGGGTGTTCGGAGGCAAGTTGCTTCTTTATCTCGCAATCCACGATGATTTTGCCTTCTTCCGTGTCAACCATAAGGATTTTGCCCGGTTTCAGACGTGATTTGCGTTCAATATCCTCTGGAGGAATCGACAGAACACCGGTTTCGGAAGCAATAATCATTTCTCCACTTTTTGTCACAACCACGCGGGCCGGTCGGAGACCATTTCGGTCGAGCATACCTCCGGCATATCTTCCATCGGAAAAAATTATGGCTGCCGGTCCATCCCAAGGTGCCATGAAGATGGAATGGTATTCATAAAATGCAAGGAGTCTTCTGGAAAGCGGATTCTGTGCGTTGCAACTTTCCGGCACAAGCATTGTCAGCGCATGAGGCAGAGTCATTCCCGAACGGACGAAGAATTCTAAGGCGTTGTCAAACGACGCGCTGTCGCTCATGCCGGGTTGTATGACATCTCCGATATTGCTCATGTTGCCTATTTCACCTGATTCTATCACAGCCTCGCGAGTTGACATCCAGAAGCGGTTGCCTTTTATGGTGTTTATCTCCCCATTGTGTCCAATAAGGCGAAAAGGCTGAGCAAGTTTCCATTGAGGAAAGGTGTTTGTGGAGAATCTTGAGTGTACAAGGGCAATCGCGCTTGTGAAGTAGGGACTCTGCAGGTCTTTATAGTAAAGACGTAGTTGCTTTGACGTGAGCATTCCCTTGTAAATCAATGTTCTGGTGGAGAGGCTGCATATATAGCAAGAATTCTTGTCGGCAATCGTCTCGTCTTCAACAACATCGTTTTCAATCCTCTTGCGTATGATATAAAGAAGATTTTCGAGACGTTGCTGATTGTCGCATCCCACTATGAAGTATTGTCTGACAATTGGTTCGGATATAAGTGCATCATGACCGAGTACAGATGAATCTACCGGCACTTCACGCGAATGCATGAGAAACAATCCCTGCTCCTTGATGCGGCGGTCGATTAATTTTTCAAATGCAGTGCGGTCACATTCGTCTTTCGGGAGAAAAACCATTCCGACGCCATAGCGTCCTTTTTCTGGTACCGGAATACCATTCAGCAGAATGTATTCATGAGGAATCTGTACCATTATTCCGGCACCGTCGCCCGATTTGCTGTCGGCTCCCTCCGCTCCACGGTGGGCCATGTTTTCAAGGACTTTAAGTCCTTGGTCAACGATTGAATGGTGTTTGCTGCCGTCAATTTTCACCACAAGACCTACACCGCAGCCATCATGTTCATATTCCGGTGAATATAGACCATACGAAGCAGCATTTATCCTAATACTTGACCTGTTATTATTTCCGCGAGATCTTTCAGACATAGTGTTTTCCTGTTTTACCTGTAAGTGGAATGGCGTTTATAGTGGCCATTTTGAATCTTTTTTTACCAAAAACACTGCAAAATTACAAATAATTTGGAATATTACCAAGAAAAATCATGAAAAGATTGCAAAAAATGCGATAATGTTATAATTTGCAAAAAAAAGCGACCGCTCTATGCGGTCGCTTTTTATATCAGATGCTTTTTCCAGGCCGGTATTACTTGGAAGATTTGATGGGGAATTCGGAAGTAAAGTGGAAGCGAATCTTAGGAAAGTCACTTTGTGCCATCTGGAGCACGTAGTTGCTGTCGGCCATAAAAACATCTCTTCCATCTTTATCTTTTGCCATAAATTGATATTTACGTTTCTTGAAGGCTTCCAATGCTTGCTCGTCATCGCTCTCTATCCAACATGCTTTATAAAGGCTGATAGGTTCCCACCTGCATTGCGCTCCATATTCATGTAAAAGACGATATTGAATCACCTCAAATTGAAGTTGTCCGACAGTGCCAATAATCTTTCTGCCATTAAATTGGTTTGTAAACATCTGTGCCACACCTTCGTCCATAAGTTGATTTATTCCTTTATCGAGTTGCTTCGCTTTCATGGGGTCGGCATTTTCAAGATATTTGAACATCTCGGGAGAAAATGAAGGAAGTCCCTTGAAATGCAATTCTTCGCCGGATGTAAGAGTGTCGCCTATTTTAAAGTTCCCGGTATCCGGAATGCCAACAATATCTCCGGGATAAGCTTCATCCACGATATTCTTTTTTTGAGCCATAAATGCTGTTGGTGCTGCAAATTTGAGCATCTTGTTGAGGCGAACATGTTTATAGTTGACGTTCCTTTCAAATTTGCCACTGCAAATCTTGACAAATGCAATGCAACTACGATGATTAGGGTCCATGTTGGCATGAATTTTGAATACAAATCCAGAGAAACCTTCTTCTTGTGGACGCACTTCACGCTCTATTGCCTCAATGGGAAGAGGTTGTGGTGCAATCTCGCAGAAACAGTCAAGAAGTTCCTTCACGCCAAAAGTATTAAGCGCAGAACCGAAAAATACCGGTGCTACCTCACCTTTAAGATAAGAATCTTTGTCAAATTCAGGATAGACACCTTCAATCAATTCGATGTCTTCACGTAATTTGGATGCATCAGCCTCTCCAACAAGTTTGTCAACCACAGGAGAGTTTACATCATCAATTTCCACACGTTCGCTTATAGTTTGCTTAGAGGGGGTGAAAAGGTCGAGACCGTGTTCGTATATGTTATACACACCTTTAAACTTTTCACCGATGTTAATAGGCCAGGATAGTGGTCTCACCGAAATTTTGAGTTCCTGCTCAAGTTCGTCCAGGATATCGAAAGGGTCTCGTCCTTCCCGGTCCAGTTTGTTGACAAAAATAATCACCGGAGTGTTGCGCATCCTGCAGACCTCCATGAGTCGTCGGGTTTGTGTCTCCACACCTTTTGCCACATCGACAACGATTATTACAGAATCCACAGCGGTGAGAGTGCGGAAAGTGTCTTCAGCAAAATCCTGGTGTCCCGGAGTATCAAGAATATTGATTTTATATTCTTTGTAGTTGAAACCCATGACAGATGTAGCGACAGAAATACCACGCTGTTTCTCGATTTCCATCCAGTCGGAAGTGGCTGTTTTCTTAATCTTATTGCTTTTGACAGCCCCGGCCACATGTATAGCCCCTCCGAAAAGAAGAAGTTTTTCAGTAAGTGTGGTTTTACCCGCATCAGGGTGGGATATTATCGCGAAAGTCCTTCTTCGTGCTATTTCTTTGTTAAGTTCTTCTGACATTATTCCAGATCAAGTTCGTTGTTAAAGTCTTTTTTGTAATAAGCAGCTAAAGTCCCAAGAAAATGAGACACTTCAGATGCTGCATCCAGAGTCTCTTTTGATATCTCCTTACCTTGCATACGCAGTAGCAATATACCATAAAGAAAATTGAATAGTGTTTCAATTTCTCCTGATTTGTTTTCTCCGGCTTTTGAGCGAAGATCTACAATTAGCGGAAGAATTTTGTAATATTCAGTTGCGTATTTTGAATATCTTGTATCTTTAATTAGGCGGGCGTTGAGGTCATCCAAAGAAATGATTACGTTTTTATTGAGTTGAAGATGGCCTTTTTCTGTCACATCTTCTCTACGCATCATATCTATCAGGGACTCATACCAATCAATCATTTCTTTACGTTGGACATCAGAAAGGTTTGTGTACTTGTCAATGATATTATCGCGTATTTTGTCAATGTCCAGATTGAAGGCACGAATTAGATCTTCAATTTGCCACATATATATAAGATATTCGGCAATGTTCTCTTTTTTCTTTTGGGAGGCTGTAATCATATTTTAGATATTGCTTATTTTATGGTAGCATCTATTGGAATGCAAAATTACAAAAAAAACTTAAGTTTCGCAAACACAACTTCTATAGGTGACGAATAATGTTACTGTCAACACATGAAAGATACCAATAATTTTTATGATTAAATTTCTAATAGTAATAATTACTGAAGATTTATTATGTATTGACAAAATTTTTTGCTAATTTTGTTGTTTAGATATAAAACGACATACAAGAAATGAAGATAAAAAAAATATATATACTTATTGGAATATATATGCAGGTCTTTTGGGCCGTTGATGCATACTCTGCCGATTATCTTGAGGAAGGGCATGAGGCCTTTCTCAATTACGATTTTGAGCTTGCCTCCGAACTGTATGCAAAATATGCCAAGGCATTAGATAAGCGGCCGGATCCGGATGGAGAAAATCTTCTTGAAAAATATGAGCGACAGCTTCAGATAGCAGAAAGTTCGCTTGAGAATGTGCAAAAACTTGAGATAATCGACAGGATAGATGTCCCTGCCGGAGATTATGTGTCAGGAATACCACTGCCTGCAAATGAAGGTAGGTTGCTGCCTCCCGGTAATCTGCCGATACCGGATCATTATAATGATTCAGACTATACTTTTAATTCTTCATCGGGAGATTTTGTGATGTGGACCGAGACGGGAGAGGAGGGCATTTCAAAATTATATGAATCAACAAGACTGATAGACGGGTCATGGGAGACTCCCATTTCATCAGGGACTGTATTAAACGACGGAGGTAATTTGAGAAACCCCTTTATGCTAACTGATGGTATGACCCTATATTTTGCCGGAGACGGGGATGGAAGCATGGGTGGTTTGGATCTGTTTGTTGCTACAAAGGACCCTTCTACGGGGAAATATCGACAGCCGACAGGACTTGGATATCCATTTAATTCGCCCTATAATGAATATATGATTGCTATAGATGAAGAAAACGGCATAGGCTGGTGGGTTACTGATAGGAATCAGTTGGATGGTAAAGTGTCGGTCTATGTCTTTTATACAAATGATGTCAGAAAAAATTACAATCCTGATGAAGAGGAGGATATAGTGGCATTGGCAAGAATAGACGATATCAAGATAACTCAGAATCCTGAGAAGGACTATGCAATGGTGATCAGCGATATTAAGGAACGAGGAAATAAACAAGTATTGACCGATACAAATGAAATTAAATTTCCGTTTCCGGGAGGAAGAATGATCAAGCATCTGTCCGACTTGAAATCAGCAGCTGCCAAGCGTAGTCTTTCTAAATATCTGAATGCTGAGTCCGAGTTTATAGAAAACTGTGAGCAACTTTCATCATTGAGGAAGAAATATCATTCAGAAGGAAGGGTTGCTTCGCAGGCCTTGAAAAACCAGATTTATGATTTGGAGAAAGCAATAGAGCGGCAACGAGACAAGCTAAAAAAAATGCGTAACGCAGTGATTTTAGCGGAGAACTGACAAACTACAAGCAGCAATCAATAATGATCAACTTACACAGTCACACGGAATTTTGCGATGGGCGTGCATCAATGGATGAAATAGCGTCGGCAGCGTATGAGGCGGGATTTAACGTTTGGGGCATATCACCGCATAGCCCAATATGTTGTGAGTCAGGAGCTAATATGAAAGCAGAAGATGTTGACTCTTATATATGCGAGTCAGCACGACTTAAAAAGGTATATTCCGGCAGGATGAAGATACTCACCGGAATGGAGATTGATTACTTATCATCTGAATTTGGTCCGCATATTGACTATTTTCGTAATCTGCCTCTTGATTACCGGATAGGCTCGGTTCATTTTGTCCGTAAGCGTGATGGAGTACCGGTGGATTGCGACGGACCGGCTGAAAGATTCTTGAAATATCTTAATTCAGAATTCCAAGGTGATCACCGCTATGTGGTTGAGACATATTTTGCCATGGAGATGGAGATGCTTGAGGCCGGTGGATTTGACATAATCGGTCATCTTGACAAGATCGGCGACAATGGAAGTGTCGCCAATCCGTTGCTTGAAGACAAAGACTGGTATAGCGGATTGGTGGAGAAGGTAATTGCCAAAGCAGTAGAAAAGGGGGTGACGATAGAGATAAACACCAAGAAATACCCATCGTCGGGACGTTTTTTTCCGGCTTTGAGGTGGTGGCCGTTGCTTAAGAAGTATAATGCCAAAGTGATAATCTCCACAGATGCCCATTATCCGGAGAAAGTAGCTGCCGGCTATGAGAAAGCCCGGCAGCTGCTCGCGGCCAATGGCATAGCCATTGGTCAAGAGAGATAGTCGGCATACATGCTGCGGAGTTGGTCAGGGGTGACGCCGAGAATAGAGAGTCGCTGGAAGAAAAGTTTACTTTCTGAACTTAGCATTGTCTCAAGTCTCAGTTTCTTTATTATTTCTTCAGCGTCCGGGGAGATGAAGGATCCGAGCCCTCGTTTGTTGAATATGATTCCCTGACGTTCGAGCGTCTCAAATGCACGGGCAGCAGTTGCAGGATTCACCTGCTGTGCCACGGCATAATCGCGTATGCTCGGTATCTTGTCCATGGCATGATAATCATGGGTGAGTATCATGTCGCAAATCCTGTCTGCCAGACGTATATAAATTGGTCTATTGTCAGTTTCAGTCATAGATGTTATTTTTTCATGAAGCGTTGCACAATCTGGGTGTTACGGAATCTCCACCATGCTAAGGCCCAGCATCCGGCAATCAACGCTATAAATATAACGACATAAGTCCAGAAAATTGCATTCTCATTGATTGATGTCGTGTCGATTTTGTCGAGCCAGTTTATAAAATTAGACACAATCTTAAACAAACCGAAGGCCCCTGCAAACAGGAATATAACGCCAATAATCTGTTGGCAAACCCAGGTCTTAATCCAAGAAGAGCGAGGCCATATTGAACTTCCCAAGGCATAGAAAGCATTTCCAAACAAAATGGCAAGGCCGAATATGGTTGACACTATAAAAATCTCATGCCATGAGTTTTTACTGATTGTCAGCATATCATTATTTTCGACAGCAAAAATGTCGTTGCCGGCGAAAGAAATGAATTCTACAAGCAGTCCAAGCGCGTAGCCGGCAATCATGATAAGCAAACCACCTATAGTATATTCAAGAAAACGGACAGCATATTTCTCAAGCATGGATGCCGGCATCATCAGTGTGGAAATTCTGCCATTTTTGCTGTTCATGCTGACAAACGTCAGAGAACCATATATAGTCATACCGATGCTGAAAATAAAGAATGACGCCATGGAATAATAGCCCAGATATTTCATCTTGATCCACGTGGCAATACTTTCAGGGGTTGAACTCCAACCGACAGGTATGGATATCTTCATTTCATCAAGAGCATTGATTGCGAAGACCGACACAAGAATTGCTACGGTCAGAAAGCAACCGATTGTGGATAGCGTGATTCTGATAAATTTCGGTTGATTTATACGGAGATCGGATTTGAGCAACTGCCAAAACCTGGGGAATGAGAATGTTGGGTTCTCAGAAATTATTATTTTATTCATAACTAATTATTAATTAGAGTGGATGTAGTTGAAAAGGCATTCGAGATTTACTTCAGTTTCGGTCTCTTCCGGCGTGCGAGGTTTAATATATGCGAATCCTCCCATAACTTGCTCTTCCCAAAGGAGCGGAACATCCGGATGAGTTGATGAAATGCCGAAGTAATATCTATCCTGTAGATTGGCTATGGAATCATTTAGCAGAATTCCATTCTTATCCATTATCAACACGTGGTCAAGGAGTTGCTCGAGGTCGCGCACTTGGTGAGTTGAAATTATAATGGTGCGGGAATCATCCATAGTGTCAATCAAAACACGCCGGAATTCACTTTTGCCCGGGATGTCAAGTCCGTTGGTGGGTTCGTCCATCAGCAAGATTGGGGTGTGGCATGCAAGGGCAAATGCAAGAAATGCCTTCTTTTTCTGACCCATTGAGAGAGAGCCGAGATGAATTTCGGGAGTAAGATTGAAGTGGGAGAGGGCCTTGCGCATTGACTCTATAGAAAAATTAGGATAGAAAGGGGAATAAGCCGTTACATAAGATTCTAAAGAGATTGACGGAAGATCTATTTCTTCAGGAACAATGAACAAATTGCGTAAGAATTCAGGAGTTCGGCACCATGGATAGAATCCTTCCACATCTATTTCACCGGATTTAGGTTTCAGAAGACCGCTCAAGAGATAAAGCAGAGTGCTTTTGCCTGCACCATTGGCGCCGAGCAGACCGACAATCTTACCCGATGAAATCTCCATACTCATGTCGGAGATTGAATCGCTATTGCTTCCGGAATAACGGAAACTAAGATGATTTGTTTTGATCATAGTTTATAACATCTTTAATCATTAACCTTTGATTGTTTTAGTGTGTTAGTGTAGTAACACACTGCAAAATTACAATAAAAATTTTAAATGTGCAAACTTTATAAAAAAAAACTCAACCTTCGCTTGCGAAAGTTGAGTTTTTTTGGGGGGTGAGATCGTAGGGTCATAAGATGAGGGTCTCGAGCCAGATGACGGCTATACCTGATAGATATCCGATTAGGGCAAGCCATGTGATTTTCTTGAGATACCAGGTGAATGGTATCTTTTCAATTCCCATGGCGACTACACCTGCAGCAGAGCCGATGATGAGCAGGCTACCGCCGACACCGGCACAGAATGTGAGCAGATGCCAAAACAGACCATCTTCAACAAAGAGAGCAGTGAAAGAGGGATCAGGTGAGGCTGCAATAAGAGTGTCGTTGGCGACCGGATACATCTCCATGCATGCAGCTACGAGGGGGACATTGTCCACGATGGAAGAGAGAATGCCGATTATTCCGTTGATTACATAGACATCATGGAATTTATGGTTGAGCCACGCGGCAAGATTACTGAGAATGCCCGCCTGACTGAGTGCTGCCACAGCCATCAGGATACCGAGGAAGAAAAGTATCGTTGACATGTCAATGCTACGTATAACCTGAGAAACGCGACCCTCGATTTTCCCGTCAAGTTTGAAATGACGAACGAGTAATTCAGTTAGTAGCCAAAGAATGCCGAGCGAGAGAAGAATACCCATGTAAGGTGGAAGATGGGTTATGGTTTTGAATACAGGGACAAAAAGTAACGCTGCGACACCACAGCAAAGAATTAAGACTGAAAGATGAGGCCTTTCAGCATAAAGGTCGTAGCCTACGTTTTGATCCTGGGTATTGAGAGGCTCCACGGTTGTCTTGGGAATAATATGTGAAGCAATCAATACGGGGACACAGACAGAGACGAGCGAGGGCAGGAGAAGGTTTACTATGAGGTCAACGGAAGATACATAATTCTTCATCCAGAGCATGATGGTGGTGATATCACCAATTGGAGACCAGGCGCCTCCTGCGTTTGCAGCGAGCACGATCACGCATGCGTAGATCCAGCGTTCGTCGCGGTCCTTTATCATGCGTCGAAGCATCATGACCATGATTATAGTTGTGGTCATATTGTCGAGAACCGCTGACAGGAAGAAAGCGAAGAGAGTCATAATCCACATCAGTTTCTTCTTGTTTTCAGCATGAATGTGATTGGTAATCACCCTGAAACCTCCATAGCGGTCGATAAGTTCGACGATAGTCATGGCGCCGATAAGAAATACGACGATTTCACAAGTGTCGCCGAGAGCCTCTATGAGATCGTTGGATAGGGATGGGTCATGTCCGGTCATTGCATAGACCGCCCATAGAAGCGAACACATTATTAACGCGAACGTGGCTTTGTTGACACCGATGACATGTTCGCAAGCAATCAGCAGATAGCCGAGGATGAAAATTACAAGTAGAGTGGCAATCATAGTAGAATCTTTATTACCTGAACAAAACGTAAGCAACATAAGCAAGAAAGCGAAGCTATTTCACCCGATGATGCCTATCGTGAGAGTTTAATTAAAAAATAAGTTATCTTTTGCTATTTATCCTATATGGATATAACAAATGAGAGGGAAGATGATTTGTTGGATTCACGAATTTTTTATAATTTTGTTGAAAATTTTTGAAAACCGATGAAAGTTCTGAAGTTTGGAGGGTCATCAGTGGCCACTCCCGAAAGCCTGTCTAATGTTAAGTCGATTGTGGAGAATACTCCCGGGAGAAAAGTTGTGGTGGTTTCTGCATTAGGAGGAATCACCGATTTGCTGCTGTCAACAGCACGTCTTGCCAAGGAAGACAATGTGAAATATCTTGAGCAATATGCCAATATAGTTAAGCGACACGAGGTGGTAATCGACAGCATTGTGCCGTCAGAAAAAAGAGAAATGGTTCACGGCATGATTCGCACCATGCTTGAGGAACTTGCCAATATATATAAAGGTGTGATGCTACTGCACGATCTTTCACCTCGCGCTCAGAAGATAATTGTCAGTTATGGCGAGCGAATGTCGAGTGTCATAGTCACCTCCGTTATAGAAGGTGCGACTCATTTTGACTCCACTAAATTCATTAGAACAAAACAGGGTCCTCATTCCGAAGAAATTCTTGACACGGATCTCACCAACACGTTGATAGCCGAAGAACTTTTATCAAAAGAATGGACCACGGCCGTTTGCGGTGGCTTCATAGCAAAAGATGCCAGAGGAGAGATAACAAATCTCGGGCGCGGCGGCAGTGACTATACTGCCTCAATTTTGGCTGCGGCTCTCAATGCGGATATCCTTGAAATATGGACCGACGTGGATGGATTTATGACTGCTGATCCACGGGTCATACCGCATGCATACGTGATTCCGCAACTTACCTTTACCGAAGCTATGGAACTTTGTAATTTCGGGGCAAAGGTTATATATCCGCCTACTATTTATCCTGTGTATCACAAGAATATACCGATAAAGGTGAAAAATACGTTCAATCCGGATGCGCCGGGCACTCTTATAAGCAACGAAAAAGTTCCCACCGACAAAGTCATCAAGGGCATATCATCGATCAACGACACAGCCTTAGTGACCATCAGTAGTCTCTGCATGGTTGGAGTTATCGGTGTAAATTCACGGATTTTCAATGCTCTTACCGGTAAGGGTGTGAGTGTCTTCCTCGTCTCGCAGGCTGCCAGTGAAAACAACACCACTATTGCCGTTCGCAATGCGGATGCGGAATTGGCGGCGGAAACACTTAAGACGGAATTTGCAGTGGAACTTGCCGATGGTATGTTCAACGATGTTGCGGTGCAGCATGATTTGGCCACTGTTGCAGTGGTTGGTGAGAATATGCGTCATTGCACAGGCATAGCGGGAAAATTGTTCAATACTGTTGGTCGCAATGGTATTGATGTGATAGCTTGTGCTCAGGGTGCGGCACAGACCAACATCTCTTTCGTGATTGATAAGAAAAGCCTTACTAAGACTCTCAATGTGATCCATGATTCATTCTTCCTTTCAGAAAGTCAAGTGCTTAATGTGTTTGTGGCAGGCGTAGGCAATGTCGGTGGTAGCCTTCTCAGGCAGATTGCACGTCAGCAGGAAAAATTGAAAAAGGAGAAAAATCTGCTGATAAACGTTGTTGGTATTGCTTCAAGCCGTAAGGCTATCTTTGATAAAGAGGGCCTTGATGTCAACGACTATAGCAAACTTCTTAATGGTGGAATTATTGCTTCGCCCGGCATGATAAAAGATGAAGTGTTGAAAATGAATCTGTATAATTCTGTCTTCGTGGATTGCACGGCATCTGCAGAGATAGCAAATCTATATCAAGATCTTCTTCAACATAACGTCAATGTAGTCACAGCCAACAAGATTGCCGCTTCATCGTCCTATCCCTCTTATATAAGATTGAAAAACACCGCAAGAGAGCGTGATGTGAAATATCTTTTCGAGACAAATGTTGGTGCAGGTCTCCCTATTATCAACACCATCAATTCCTTGATAAATTCAGGCGATAAGATATTGAAGATAGAGGCTGTGGTTTCGGGTACGCTCAATTACATTTTTGATGTCCTTTCTAAGGATATTCCTTTGAGCAAGGCCGTGGAAATGTCGCGTGGTGCCGGATATGCCGAGCCTGATCCTCGTATTGACCTTTCAGGAATGGACGTGGTGAGAAAAATTGTGATTTTGGCTCGCGAAGCCGGATATGTAGTGGAGCAGGCCGATGTTGATAAGAAACTGTTTGTTCCTGAGAAACTTTTTGAAGGCAATGCTTCTGACTTTATAGGTAATCTTCGCTCTATGGATGTTGAGTTTGAACGCATGAGAGAAGTTGAGGAGGCTAAAGGATGTAAGTTCCGCTTTGTGGCCACTCTCGATGAAGGTAAGACAAGCGTGTCTCTGAGGAGCGTTGATGCTACTCATCCTTTTTATAATCTGGAGGGTAGCAACAATGTAATTTTGCTTACGACGGACAGATATAAAAAATACCCCATGGAAATCAAGGGGTATGGTGCCGGGGCTGAGGTGACAGCAGCAGGCGTATTTGCCGACATTATCAGTATAGCCAATATTCGCTGACAACCTCTAACCCCTTAATATGATTTTGTGTGTTTTGTATTATCTCACCATCATTTTCTTATCGTGAGATATCCTTAAGCCGGGAGCATTCAGGTCCCTGACAATTCTGCCATTGAGGTCATACCATACTTCATTGCCATGGAATGTGTCGGATCCGAGTTCTCCCACGGAGGAATCTTTGGCGTAAGAGCAAATTGTCTTAAGAGCAGATGTGGCGCAACCGGTTGAGCTGTCAAACAGAGGGGCGTTATACCATCCCGACAGCGAGGTGTTGTAGGCATTGTATTCCATCCACCACCAGAATAGTCCATCCACATTTTCGTACTGTTCGAGTGTTGCGACAAGGTCTTTGGCGAATTTGTCTTGACCGGCATCGCTGTATGGCCATTTGTCTGTATTGTCATGATCCGTACCCGGAACTTCCCACTTATATGAATAGCCGGTCTCCACTATCATGATATTTTTGTCGGGGAAATTGGTTTGCATTGATGAAAGAGCTTTTCCGAGAGCTGTCATGTCGCCATGCCAGTAAGGATAATAACTGAGACCGATAATGTCATAATCCACATTCATCTTCTTCATTTGTTGGTAAAAGTTCTTAAGCACGTCGGGTTGTGCCACTCGTTCCGTATGCAGGATAATTTTGGCATCCGGACACTCCTCACGGCAAGCCTTTATGGCATTGTTGAGAAGAGTGCCAAGTCTTTGCCAATTGGCGTCACTGCCCATATAAGTCTTTTTGAGCGATGAAGATGGTGCATTCTCCGCTCCCCACAGCATACCGTAGCTTATTTCATTGCCGGGTTGAATGAATGCCGGGGTTACTCCGGCTGCTTTAAGAGATTGCAGACATTCCTTGGTGTAGTCGTATATCTTTTGATAAAGTTGCTCATCCGTAAGACCTTTCCATGATTCAGGGGTCCACTGCTTTGCAGGGTCTGCCCATGTGTCGGAATAATGGAAATCAAGCATGAGATCAAATCCATCGTCAACGATTCTCTTACAAAGAGGGGTGATGTATTCAAGGTCCTGACAGGCATTTGCATCATACTTGGAAGGATAATTGGCCTTGTGGTCTTCGGGATTCACAAACAGACGAACCCTCATGGCATTCATTCCTTGCTCATGAAGCCATGGAAGCAAATCATTGACCGGTTCTCCATCGTGTGTTTTATAAATCGCTCCGGCCTTCTCATATTCAGGAAGAAGAGAAATGTCACCGCCCACGTATCTTTGTGACCACGACTCAATTGATAATCCCATGGCTAAGGACGCCATTCCTAATCCAAGTAGAATTCTTTTCATCAGCTTATTGTTAAAGATTATACATTAGTAAAACGACATCTTCGTATCCGTCGGCAATTCGCCACCATTCAGGTCTCGTTCCTGTTTCGATAAATCCCGCTTTTTTGTAACAACGCAAAGCCCCCTCGTTTGGTTTGGAGATGCTTGCATTTAGCTGATGAAGTCCCAATCTCTCTTTGCTATATTGTTTGAGCAGATTCAGGGCCGTAACGCCAATTCCGGCATTTCTGTATTCAGCAGCGACATAAATGCCTGTGTCGCCACGGAGATGTCGTGCTGATATATCAAAGAGGTCTGCAATTCCTATTGGATTCCCGTTCCTCTCTATTATTAATCGTATCTGGCCGCTTCGCAGAGGGTCTGCATCGTAGGTGAGTGCGTATTGCCTCAGAAGTTCCCTGCTGAGAGGAGCCACATAGTCGGAATATTTCCATGCGGCCGGGTCTGACTCCACTTCATACATGAAATCTGCATCCTCCGGCTCCACAGCCCTCAATCTTATTTTGGATTCTATATCATTCATCCTCTGATATGGATTATTTATTCAGATGTGAATTATTTGTAGGGTACTCGGTTGACAATGGATCGACCGAGGGTAAATTCGTCAGTGTATTCGAGGTCGTTGCCTATGCTCACGCCTCGTGCAAGCATGCTGATTTCTACATTATAGGGTGCGAGTTTACGAGAGATATAGAAGTTAGTGGTATCACCTTCCATTGTTGGGCTCAAGGCAAGAATTACTTCTTTAATACCACCGGAAGCAACCCTCTCCACGAGGGAGTTAATCTCGAGGTCGGATGGAGAGATTCCCTCAAGAGGTGAAATGACACCGCCCAGCACATGGTAAAGTCCGGAGTGCTCGTGGGTGGATTCTATGGTTATAAGATCCTTGACGTTTTCCACCACGCAGATGATGGCTGAGTCGCGGCTTTTGTCGGAGCAGATGTCGCAGATGTCTTTTTCTGAGATATTATGACAAACGCTGCAGTATTTGATGTTTTTCCTCATATTGATAATGGCTTCACCGAGGGCTACCGCATCAATTTCATCTTGCCGAAGTATATGGAGGGCGAGTCGCAAGGCTGTTTTTCTGCCAATGCCTGGAAGTTTACCAAGTTCTGCGACTGCGTTGTCAAGTAGTTGCGAATTGTAGGTCTGATTCATGTTGCAAAATTAGCAACAATTTAGTAAATTTGCAAGAATTTTGGTTTGGAGTTTATTGTTGAAGTTGATGAGATAAGCCAATGCCACAGCCATTCAGGCGGGGGCATACGACAAAATATCAATGTCATTTGAGATTTATATATAGAAAAGGTATGATAGAATATTTAAATAGTGCGATAGGTGAGTTGGAGCCGACACTTGCTGTGATGGAGTGTGCCGGAGTAGGGTATGGTGTTAACATAACGCTGATGGATTATGCCAAACTGCAGCAGCTGAAGCAGGCTAAACTCTATATTCACGAGTCTATTAGAGAGGACGCTCATGAGTTGTATGGTTTCTTGTCGAAACAGTCGAGGGAATTGTTCCGGATGCTGATTGGAGTCAGCGGTGTCGGACCTAACACGGCACGCTTGATAATGTCTTCTTTGACAGAGGATCAACTTATAGACTCGATAGCCAATGATAAGCCGGCATCATTGAAAAGCGTCAAGGGAATAGGCGGAAAAACGGCACAAAGAATAATTGTGGATCTAAAAGATAAAATAAAAGCCACGGATATAACGTTAATTTCAAGTACGCCTGTTGCCGGGGAGACATTCGACGATGCGAAGGCTGCGCTTGTGATGCTCGGATTTAATCCACAGGCAAGCCGCACGGCACTGAAGAAAATCTTCACCGACAACCCCAATGTGACTACAGAGAAGGCTATAAAACTGGCACTGACGATGTTGTGAGTTTTTAGCTTTTAGTTGTTAGTTGTTTGGGTGGAGATTGGTGTGCGTTATGACATTTAGGCTTTAGCAATTTGAATAGACGCAATTACAACAAAATCCAGATCCGTGTGGTGGCGGCACTGATATCAGTGCTGGCAATATCTCTTGTATCTTTCTCCCAATATACAAAATCAACTTTGACGCCGCCGCCCCCGCCTCCTGTGCCGGATACTAACGTAAGGGGAGGAGACTCAGTGCAGCTTCAGTCGCCGGTGCGTCCTACAGTGTCAATCGGGCTGGAAGATTATGAGGGGAAGGAATATCCTACAGATTTAAAGAATCCCAAGAATATTACGACAGAGGCCGTGTATGACCCGGAGAGCGGTATGTATGTGATTCATACAAAGCTTGGAGAAAAGGATATCATCACCCCGTTCATGATGACAGCTGAGGAATATCACGATAAGCTGAACCGGGAGGAAATGTATGACTATTTCCGTTCGCAAAACTCGGCAAACTTTGAGCAGAAAGGCAAAGAGGCTTTCAATATCCTTGATATGAATTTCGCGCTCGGCCCGCTTGAAAAAGTTTTTGGCCCTGGCGGTGTGCGTCTGACAACACAGGGTTCTGTGCAGTTGTCGGCCGGAATAAAGAGCAATAAGACCGACAATCCGTCGCTTTCGCTAAAGTCACGGCGTAAAACCTATTTTGACTTCAACCAGAAAATACAGGCCACAATAAATGCCTCTGTCGGTGACAAGATGAAGTTCAACATGAACTACAACACCGACGCTACTTTCAGTTTCGATTCGCAGAAGCTAAAGCTTCAATATGAAGGAAAGGAAGATGAGATTATAAAGAATCTTGAGGCCGGAAATGTGAGCATGACCACCGGGAGTAGTCTTATTCGTGGAGGTACAGCTCTTTTTGGTGCCAAGGCCAAGTTGCAGTTTGGCAAGCTGACACTTACTGGACTCATCTCGCAACAGAATTCGGAATCGAAGTCTATATCTACCAAAGGTGGTGTCCAATCCACTGAATATGAGATAAGTGCAGCTGATTATGATGCTAACCGACACTTTTTCCTAAGCCAGTATTTCTATCAGCATTACGATGACTTTTGTGCCAAACTGCCATACGTGGCATCGGGTATCAACATCACTCGCATAGAAGTGTGGATTACCAATAAAACACAAAAGTTTGATGAAAGTCGCAACTTCGTAGCATTCATGGACCTTGGCGAGAACACTCGTCTGGGCAATGACTATTGGGTGCCGGATCTGTCTATACCGGTACCCTCCAACCAAAGTAATAATCTGCTGAGCATACTGAAAAGCCAATATCCTGATGCACGCAACATCAATCAGGTGACAGAGGTTCTTAAACCCCTCAATGCGTATGGAATAGAGGGAGGAAAGGATTTTGAAAAAGTTGAAAGTGCAAGGCTTCTAAATAATAGCGAATATACTCTTAATGCAGCCCTCGGATACATATCGCTGAAACAGGCGTTGAATACAGATGAAGTGTTGGCTGTCGCTTTTGAATACACATACAACGGCAAGGTGTACCAGGTGGGTGAGTTTTCCGGAGATATCACATCCACAGAATCGGCGTTGTATCTTAAGATGCTTCGCGGCACTACGGTTACTCCCAAATTGCCGATGTGGCAGCTGATGATGAAGAACATCTATAGTCTCGGTGCCTATCAGATTCAGAAGAACAATTTCAAGATGAACATCAAGTTCCTGAGCGATTCGACCGGTATTGAGATACCATATCTTCCGGTGGCACCGATTTCCAACAAACCCTTGCTGCAGGTGATGGGACTTGACCGCATAGACAGCAACGGAGAGTCGGTAAGCGATGGAATCTTCGACTTCATAGAGGGATACACAATCCAGACGGCCAACGGCAAAATCATCTTTCCGGTGGCAGAGCCTTTCGGCAGCAATCTAAGGAAAGCCATCAACAACGATGTGCTTTCTGAACCATACGTTTATCAAGAACTATACGACTCTACTCTTGTAGTGGCAAAACAGTTTGCCGACAAAAACAAGTTTACGCTAACCGGCGAGTATAGTTCCGGTCGTGGCAGTCAAATCAACCTTGGCGCAATGAATGTGCCGAGGGGATCTGTGGTTGTTACGGCCGGTGGAGCAGTGCTGACGGAAAACAGTGATTATACAGTGGATTATTCCATGGGTATAGTCACGATCACAAATCAGAGTATTATTGAGTCTGGAACCAATGTCAGCGTCACATTGGAGAATCAGTCGATGTTCTCGATGCAGCGAAAGACGCTGATGGGTCTCGATGCACAATATAAGTTTAACAAGGATCTGACATTAGGAGGAACCTTCCTGCATTTTGGAGAGAAGTCACTGACAGAGAAAGTAGGGATAGGCGAAGAAATCATCAACAATACGATGTTTGGTTTCAACCTTAACTACAACAAGCAGTTTATGTGGCTGACAGATCTCATGAACAAAGTGCCTACAATCAATGCCACAGCACCGTCATCGTTCAGCCTTCAGGCGGAGTATGCACAATTGATACCGGCAAAGCAGAAGACCGGCACTAATCAGGGTAGTTCGTATGTAGATGACTTCGAGACCACTCAGACGGGAGTGGATTTGCGAAATCCATACAGTTGGTTTCTTGCCTCCACACCACAGGACAATTCAAGCGATGCCCTATTCCCGGAGGCTTCGCTGAGCAACAATCCGGATTATGGCAAGAACCGTGCCCTCTTGGCATGGAACTATATCGACAGGATATTCACACAGAAAAACAGTTCTATGTTGCCGGGATATCTGAAAAATGACCTTAAACAACTTTCCAATCCCTACGTGAGAGAGATTCAGGTTAGAGAAATATACCCTGGCAGGGAGACCAGTTATGGTGATGCTAACTATATTCAGACATTAAATCTATCTTTCTATCCTAAAGAACGTGGTCCCTACAATGTGGATGCCGACAATATAGATTCAGAAGGCTATCTTCTTAACCCGGAGAAGCGGTGGGGTGGCATCATGCGTAAAATTGAAAATTCCAACTTCGAGACTTCAAATGTGGAGTATATACAGTTTTGGCTTCTCGACCCCTTCCTTGACAAGGATGCACCGGCAAATCCGGGCGGTGACCTTTATTTCAACTTCGGCGAAATATCGGAAGACATTCTGAAGGATGGAATGAAGAGTTATGAGAACGGACTTCCTGTGGATGGCAATGACCAGTTCATTGAGGAAACGGTCTGGGGCAAAGTGTCGAAACAAAACTCCCTCACATACGCCTTTGAGAATACACCTGATGCAAGACTTCTGCAAGACGTGGGTCTTGACGGAATACCGACAGAGGAAGAATTCAGTTTCTCCACATACGCTGACTTTGTGGAGAAACTTCGCAATAAACTCCCTTCTGAGACAATTGCTAAGATGCAGGAAGACCCACTGTCTGTGATGAACGACCCGGCACAGGACAACTATCACTTCTTCCGCTCGGATTATTATGACGCACAGCACACGTCGATTCTCGACCGCTATAAACACTATAATGGAGTGGAGGGTAACTCATTGTCGCCGGACCAAAGCGATAATCCCCAGTATCAGTCGAGTCGCGCCGTGCCTGATGTGGAAGATATCAACCAAGACAATACCCTGAACGAATATGAACGATACTTCCAATATAAAGTGTCGATTCGTCCGGAGGATCTCGAGGTTGGAAAGAATTTCGTTACCGACAAGCAGGTGACACTTGTACCCACAAGAGATGGGTCCCAGGAGGCAGTGTGGTATCAATTCAAGATACCATTGACAAGTCCTGAGAAAGTGGTGGGAGGAATATCAGATTTCTCCACCATCCGTTTTGCCCGTATGTTTATGACCGGTTTCTCTGAGGTGACTCACCTGAGGTTTGGTTCGCTCGAACTGGTAAGAGGCGAATGGCGCGACTACAAATTTAACCTTAACTCGAGAAATGACTCGCCGGCAGAGGGGGAACTTGACATGAGTGTTGTTAATATTGAGGAGAACTCAAAACGCACGCCGGTCAACTATGTGTTGCCGCCCGGAGTGTCGAGAATACAGGACGCAAGTGCAGCCACAGCTACCCAACTGAATGAACAGGCACTCCAGCTGAAGCTCACGGGAGTGCAACCCGGAGATGCACGCGGCATATACAAGAATACACAGATGGATTTGCGAATCTACAAACGTCTCCAGATGTGGGTTCATGCCGAGGCGGATGTCGATGACCGTACAAACCTAAAGAATGGCGACCTCGCTATTTTCGTGCGAGTCGGTTCAGATGTCAAGAATAATTACTATGAGTATGAGATTCCTCTCGACATTACAGCCCCCGGTGTATATAACAATATGTCGAGTGCCGCCCGCTGGCAGGTTTGGCCGCAGAATAACTTCCTCGACCTTCCTTTTGAATTATTCACAGATGCGAAGGTGGAGAGAAACAAGATGATGTCGGAGGGCAGAGATGGAGTAGGCTACAGGTATCTTTATTCGATGCGTGATCCCAACAACCAGAGGAATACCGTCTCTGTGATGGGCAACCCTTCGCTGAGCGATGTCCGAACGATGCTTATCGGTGTCCGCAACAAGTCGAATAGCGTAAAAAATGGTACGATATGGGTGAATGAATTGAAAGTAACAGAGTTTAATCAGGATGGGGGTTGGGCCGCCAAGGTGAATGCCAACCTTGCCATCTCCGATATAGCCACCGTTAACTTTGCCATGCATAAGGAGACGGCCGGCTTCGGCGGTGTTGACCAGGGGCTATCTGCCCGCCGCCTTGACAACTATGACCAGTATAATATTGCAGTGCAAGGCGATTTAGGCAAACTGGTGCCGGAGAAGGTGAAATTATCCGCTCCAATATACTACTCACGCAGCAATGAGACAACCACTCCGAAATACAATCCGCTTGATCAGGACATCTTGCTTAAAGATGCGCTTGCAGCTGCTACCACTAAAGCGGAGAAAGACTCCATCAAAGGATATGCAGAGACAAAGAAGGTCACAGAGTCGTTCGCTTTGTCGAATATGCGCTTCAATGTGACATCAAAGAATGCCATGCCGTGGGATCCGGCCAGCTTCACTGTGGCGTTTAATTTCAACAAGCAGCGAAACAATGACCCGACAACGGAATATGAGAATACGTCGGACTACAGAGGATCGTTCCAGTATTCTTATTCACCATATTTCAAACCTTGGAAACCTTTCTCCAAGCTGAATGGCAAATCAAAATTCCATAAATTTCTGAAAGAGTGGCAGATCAACTGGCTATTCAACAACCTGACGTTCTTCACGAGCATGTCGCGTCATTATTATGAACAGCAGATTCGATCAGAGGCGGATGCCGGAATGCAGTTGCCGGTGCAAGTGAGCAAGAACTTCCTGTGGGATCGCCAGCTTTCGCTCAACTGGAATCTTCTCCAGTCGCTGACATTCTCATTTGAGAGCAACACTACAGCAAGAATCGAGGAAACGATAGGGGCAGTCAACAAGAAACTCTTCCCGGACAAGTACCGTGACTGGAAAGATACGGTTCTTAACTCGATAAAGGGATTGGGTACGCCATGGAATTATAACCAGACGTTCACCGGCAGCTACAAGGCACCGTTCAATAAAATCCCGTTCCTTGATTATCTGACAGCCAATGTCAGCTATTCGTCAAATTATCAATGGGACAGGGGTGTGCAAGTTCAGGATGTGGATATGGGTAACACAATCCGCAATCAGAGCACATGGAATGCAGATGCCAAGTTTAATTTCGAGACGCTCTATAATCACAGTAAATACCTAAAAGAAATCAATCAAAGGTTTTCAGCTCGAGGAGGAGGTGCCAACGCTCGTAATCAGAACAATAAGAAAGGGTTGAATACCGGCAAAAAGAAAGCAAGTGACAAGGAGAAAAAACCGGCGAAGAAAGTAGAGAAAAGTCTTCAGCTGTCGGCAGACAGCACCACGGTCTTCGTACACAATCTTAAGACAAAGAATGTGGCGTTGACTGCAAAACTGAAAGACAAGCCGTTTAAACTCCGCACTAAGGTGTTGGATGAAAACAGGATAGAAATTCTGACAAAATTGAATGAGATAGTGGATGTGACTGTAAGAGAGATTAAGGAAGAGAAGAAGACAGACTGGGGTAAGGAGATACTTCAGCACAGCCTTCGCCTGCTGATGGCACCGAGAAATTTCTCATTCAGGTGGAGACAGAACCATTCACTCGACCTGCCACTTTTTGCACCGTCGGTGGGAGATGTTTTCGGACAGTCTCAAAAATATGGACCGATGGCTCCGGGTCTTGATTTTGCATTCGGATTCTATGATGAGTCGTATGTGGATAAGGCTCTTGAGAGGGGATGGTTGCTTACAGACGGAATGAATTCATCACCGGCTGTATGGAATCAGGGACAGGAGTTTCATTTTGAACTCACACTGGAACCAATAAGAGGTCTTAAGATTACATTGACCGACAATCTGACCGACAACCGTACAAATCAGGTCCAGTTCATGTATAGCGGTATGCCAACATCACGCACGGGAAACTATACACGCACACATGTGGCGATAAAAACAGCATTGAAGTCAAGTAATGCCGCAGATGGGTATAATTCGGAAGCATTCAATAAGTTTCTCGAGTATATACCAGTGATAGCAAACAGATATGAGGATCAATACAAGAATATGTATTATCCCAAAACCGGATTTATGGATGGAAATCCTCTTGGAGGCACTCAGTATAATCCGGAGGTTGGAAGTGTGAGCCGGACTTCGAGTGATGTGCTGATTCCGGCCTTCCTTGCGGCATACAGCGGAAGTGACCCCAAGAAGGTCACTCTCAGTCTCTTCCCGGGGCTTTCATCTATGCTTCCAAACTGGAAGGTGACATACGATGGATTTATCAATCTCGGCAACATGAAGAAATGGTTTAAGTCGTTTACGGTAAATCATGCATATAACTGTACGTATTCTACGGGCGGCTACACATCGTATCTGAACTGGATTGGAGTGGATGGAGATTATGGATTCACACTTGATGAAGCAACCCAATCGCCGATACCATCATCACCATACAACGTTTCCTCGGTGGCCATTACAGAGCGTTTCAATCCGCTGATAGGCTTCAGTGCGACACTCAACAATGACCTGAAGTTGAACATGCAATATGTGGATAGCCGTACATTAAATCTGAATTCACAGGCCGGACAGGTGGTGGAGACATCCTCACGACAGATTACGATAGGCGCGGGCTACAAAATAGCCAACTTCAACAAAATTATAAAGATCGGAAGTAGGCAAGGTGGTGTCAGCAATGATTTGTCTCTTGATCTTGACATTAATTTTGCAAACAATTCGAGCTTGATAAGAAAAATAGAGACGGCCTTCACCCAAGCCACACAGGGTACGAAGTCCTTTTCCGTGAATTTCATGGCGAGCTATGTATTGAGCCGGAGAATAACGCTGTCGGCCTTCTTCGACCATCAGGTGAACACACCGCTTGTGTCATCGTCGGCATTCCCGACATCCAACTCCAACTTTGGAGTATCAATCAATATGTCGCTTGCAAGATAAAGACCGCGTTAAGCATAAAGACTCCATTTAGACAAAATCTAAATGGAGTCTTTGACGTACACGGCTCTTTCATTTAAAATAAAAAATAGGACATAAGGCCCTTTCCCGGTTCA
>JAMPAV010000026.1 GCA_023667055.1 Muribaculum sp.
ACTTTTGACCAAATCGGCTTTCACGATGCAAAGATAAAGTGACCCATCTGATCCCGCAAGGGATTAGGGTTCCAGATACCGATAGTCACATCCGAATGCAAAGAAAAAGTTCCGTGCAAGTTCTGTGACGGCCAACGGCCAGTTCTGTGCCGTTCCGTGATTAAAATGAATCTGCCATGCCGAAGCATTGAAATATAAGAAATCCGCGCCAAATCCGCGCCCCAACCGACGAAGCCGGATTCGCATTGGAGTCAAAATCACCCCCATCCATTACAGAAGATAAAATGCATATTTTTTTTTGCTCATACTATAAAGAATTGTGGTGTTTTGACCCCTAAAATGTCAAAATATCTCATCTCTGTCAAAATGTTAAAATTTGCTTGATAAATCCCTCTGTATTCCCAATATGTCGCATAATTTTATATAAAATCTATGTAATTAGTATCAAATTGTCAAATCTTTTGTAAATCTGCTTTCCTTGTGTATGTTTTTTAACATATTATTATTCGTTTTTAACAAAAAAATCTCTTCTTTTCTTCCATTATTAGAAAATTTTTTTGTAACTTTGCATTCCGAGTAATCATATATGTATAGATTGTATGCTTTTCTGCTCTCTACTTATATAAAGATTATTCAAATCTCACTTGCCTCGGCAAGCCATTTGTTTTGTGAAATAATAACAACTCTCAGGTCAGTGCCATTGCTCGGTGCAATCGCTTCTGGTCAATAATTAAAAACAACCGCATTTCGGAACGTGCAATGAAAAAACAATTAGTTCTTCTGACTCTCAGTCTGCTTTGTGCCCTGGGAGCTTACGCCGACATAGTGGTCACCGGTGTCGTCAAAGATGATCTCGGAGAACCTGCTATCGGCGCGACGGTTATGATCAAGGGGAAACCCAAAACTGCCGTCGCTACTGGTATGGACGGTGACTTTAAAATTACCGCCCCTAATAATAAGGCCACCTTACAAGTCTCTTATGTCGGTTATCGTACAGCGGAGGTTAAGGTGTCTGAGCAACCGATGACTATCGACCTCGTCTCTGACGCCCAGCAGCTCGGCGAAATCGTCGTGACCGGTATGGGTACTGTTGACCGCCGCCTCTTTACCGGCTCCTCTACAAAAATCGACGCTGAAAAGAGCCGTCTGACTGGTGTCGCCGACATCTCTCGCTCTCTCGAAGGTCGTGCCGCTGGTGTCTCTGTCCAGAACGTATCCGGTACTTTCGGTACCGCCCCGAAGATTCGCGTTCGCGGTGCAACATCTATTTATGGTACCAACAAGCCTCTTTGGGTCGTGGACGGCGTAATCCTTGAGGATAACGTGGAGATTTCTGCCGACGACCTTTCTTCCGGTGATGCTGAGACTCTTATTGCATCTGCAATTGCCGGTCTTAATGCCGACGACATTGAGTCGTTCCAGATTCTAAAGGACGGTTCTGCAACCTCTATATATGGTGCTCGCGCTATGGCGGGTGTGATTGTCGTGACTACCAAACAGGGTCGCTCCGGTCATACATCCATTAACTACACCGGTGAGTTCACTTACCGTATGAAACCGAATTATCGTAACTTCAATATAGCAAACTCTCAGGAGCAGATGGGTATAAATAAGGAAATGGAAGAGAAAGGTTGGCTTTCTTTTGCTTCTCTTGCTAATGCTTCCACTTCTGGTGTGTATGGCACTATGTATAAACTCATCAATACTTATGATCCCTTGACCGGTCAATTTGGCCTTGCCAATACTGAAGCTGCAAAAAATGCCTATCTTCGTGAGGCGGAAATGAGAAATACTGACTGGTTCGACCTTCTCTTCAACGATAATATTATGATGAACCACGCTGTCAGCATCTCTGGCGGTACGGACAAGGGTCAGTTCTATACTTCTTTCTCTTATATGAAGGACGACGGTTGGTATAAGTCTTCCGACGTTTCACGTTATACTTTCAATGCGAATGCTTCCTACAATCTTTCAAGAACCTTGAAAGTGAAGTTGCTCACTTCTGATAGCTATCGTCATCAAAAGGCTCCTGGTACTCTTTCCCAGGAAGTGGATGTTGTGTCCGGTGCTGTTAACCGCTCTTTCGATATCAACCCATATTCATACGCCTTAAATACTTCCCGTACTACTGACCCTAATGCTATTCTCACTAGAAATTATGCCGATTTCAATATCTTCAATGAACTCGAGAATAACTATATGGATGTCAATCTGACCGATGTTAAGTTCCAGGGTGAAATTACCTGGAAACCCATTACCGGACTTTCTCTTATGGCTCTCGGTTCTTTCCGTCGCAGTACTGCAAATACGAATCATTATGTAATGGATGATGCCAACCAGGCCTTGGCTTATCGGGCTGGCGTTAATCCGGAAAATGCTACTATTCGTGCTTCTAACCCTTATCTTTACACTGACCCGGATGACCCAAACTCTCTGCCTGTTTCGGTTCTTCCTAATGGTGGTATATTGAAGCATCGCCAGAATGCTCTTAGCCAATGGGACTTCCGCGCTACTGCTACCTACGACCGTGACTTCGAGGGTAAGTATCGTTTGAATGCTCTCGCCGGTATGGAGGCACAGAAGGTTGACCGCCTTTATGAAAACTATGAAGGATGGGGTATCTGCTTTAAGAATGGTAACATCCCGTTCACTGACTGGAAACTTTTCAAGCAGCAGAATGAGGAGAATATGAACTATTATGAATATACTCCTTCCACCAATCGCTTGATGGCATATTTCATTAATGCCAACTTCATGTATGATAACCGTTATATCATCAGCGGAACATTCCGTTATGAAGGCACTAATAAACTTGGTAAAAACTCAAACTCCCGTTGGTTGCCTACATGGAACATATCTGGCTCGTGGAATGCTGATTCTGAGTCGTGGTTCGCAAACCCGGTTCTTGCCACTGCAAAACTTCGTTTGTCTTACTCGTTGACTGCCGATTCAGGTCTTGAATCTGTTTCTAACGCTTCCGCCGTGTATTATCCTTCACGTCCTTGGAAGCAAGATACATTCGCCTATGAGCAGGCTCTTCTACTTAGTCAGCTCGCCAATGGTGAACTTACTTACGAGAAGAAGCATGAGTTGAATATCGGTGCTGACCTCGGATTCCTAAATAACCGACTCAACCTCGTTGTTGACTGGTATAAGCGTAACAACTTCGATCTTATCGGTCGTATTTATACGCAAGGTGTCGGTGGTGAGATTATGAAATATGCCAACGTGGCCTCTATGGCTTCCCATGGTATAGAATTCACTATCTCTACCCACAACATTCAGCTTCCTGATTTTAATTGGAGCACTGACCTGACATTCTCATACGCGAAGAATAAGATTACTGATCTTACTTCAAGATCACGTGTGATTGACCTTGTGCAGGGTACAGGTTTCCCATTACAGGGTTATCCCGTACGTGCTATCTTCTCGATTCCTTTCGTAGGCCTTACTGAAGATGGTATTCCTCAGGTGATCAACGAAAAGGGTGAAGTGACGACTACTGATATTAATATGCAGGAATGGGAAAATCTTGACCATTTGGTATATGAAGGACCTGTTGATCCTCCTTTCACCGGTGGTTTTGGTAACACCTTTACTTATAAAAACTGGAGTCTTAACGTATTTATGACCTACGCTTTTGGTAATAAACTTCGTCTTGACCCTGTGTTTGCAGCTGCTTATTCTGATATGACTGCAATGCCAAAAGATTTCATGAATCGTTGGGTGGCTTCCGGTGATGAGAAATATACAAATGTACCGGCTATTGCTTCCCTCCGTCAATATCATAATGATTCTAATTTGTCTTGGGCATACAATGCATATAATTATTCTACAGAGCGTGTTGCTAAAGGCGACTTCATACGCATGAAGGAAATCTCGTTGCAATATCAGTTCCCTGATTCGTGGACAAGAGCTCTTCGTATTAGCAATGCTTCTCTGAAGTTTGCCGCTACCAACCCGTTCCTGATTTATGCTGACAGCAAACTTAACGGCCAGGATCCGGAGTTTTTCAACACCGGTGGTGTGGCTTCGCCTAACCCGAAACAGTTCACTTTCACAGTTCGTGTCGGATTCTAATTAGTTTAATGAAAATGAAAACAAGAAATATATTATATACCCTTTCGGTGGCTGCAGTGTTGGGTCTCTCTTCCTGTGGAAGTGATTTCCTCGATACTCCGACCGACTCCCGTGTTGAACTTGACACCACTGAAAAGTTAAGGATGCTTCTCGTCTCGTCATATCCCCAGAATAATTATGGTTGGCCTTGCGAGATTATGTCTGACAATATCGAAGATAATAATGCTCCCGATGCTGATGGTCTTCGTTATAATCTTTCTGCTTATGATAGAGGTGATGAGGAAATGTTTGCTTGGGAAGTTTGCCTTAGCAACACTTCATCCGACAGCCCCTCAAGTATTTGGGAAAGCCATTATAATGCCATAGCAGGTGCTAATGCCGTTTTGGAGGTTCTTGAAAAGTGGGAAGGTGAAGGCAGCCTTGATGCCACGCAAAAAGCAATTAAAGGTGAAGCTCTTCTGATCCGCAGTTATTGCCATTTCATCCTTGCCCAGGTATTCTGTCATCCTTATCGTGGCGATGCAACTAATGAAACTCTTCTTGGTGTGCCTTACATCAAGAAGCCTGAGACCACTGTTAAACCCAGTTATCAACGTGGCACTCTTAAGGAAACTTACGATAATATTGAAGCCGATCTTGTGGCAGGTCTTGAACTTGTGGACAACAGCATTTATGAGGTTCCTAAATACCATTTCAATAAGGCTGCTGCTGATGCTTTTGCCGCTCGTTTCTATTTGTTCACTCGTAAATACGATAAATGTCTTGAGCATTGCAATGCTGCATTTGGTGGTGAAAATGTTGATCCAAATCAATATATGACTACCATGTTTGCCAATCTCGGTAATTTCTATTATATTTCAGATTTTGGACTTTTTGCTCAGGGTAGTGACAAACCTCGCAACCTCTTGGTGATTGCTACTTATTCACAGGCTTGGCGTCATCTTATTTCAAGTGCTCGTTTCCATGTCATTCGTGATGCCCTTAATGCTACCATACATGGTTCGAGTCCCTCTTGGAGCAGCTTTAGATGGAGCATGTCAAATGGTAAAGGTGGCACTTTCACTATGCATCCCTGTTTTAATGGTGCTTGCGCCTCAAATGGTAAATCCGAATATGGCACATACTTTGCCGGTAATATTTCTGAGCAGTTTGAATACACCGACAAACTCGCAGGCATCGGTTATACTCACGTGACAAGGTCTGAGTTCACCGGTGAAGAAGTCCTTCTTACTCGCGCCGAAGCTAAATTGTTCCTTGGCGACATTCAAGGTGCTGTTGATGATCTTTCAATTTGGGAAAAGGTGCGCCGCAATTGTCCTTCCGCTGAAGGCGATGAGGATCGTTTTGTGGATCTTACCATTGATAATATTCGCAGATTTTATGTTGATAAAGATCCCGGATACGGCATTGCCAAAACTATCAATATCGACCAGATTTGTCCGTCAGATTGGTCTATAAGCAGTCCTGACGAAATTGGTGTTCTTCAATGCATTCAGCATTTCAGGCGTATAGAGCAAATCCACACCGGTATGCGCTGGTTTGATATCAAGCGTTTCGGCCTTGAATTTGACCGTAAGATAGGCAAGGACTTCGTAGATCATCTTGGAATCTTTGATGAACGTAAGGCTGTCCAGATTCCTGCTGAAATTCAAGCGGCCGGTATGAAGGCAAACCCTCGCGTAAATGATGAGGATCGTAAACTTACGCCTAAGTCCGCTCTCGTCAGGATTCGTTAATTGATAAAGATTTAATGCTAATAAATATATAGACATGAAATTTAAAAGATATATTCTTCCGGTATTTTTGGCACCTCTGTTCATGGCTTGTTCTAAAGAAGAACTTGGTCCAAGTATCTTCCCGGACGTTAGTACCGAACCGGATCCGACTTCATATACTTATAAATTCGATAAGTGGCTCAACAACAATTTTAGAGATGTTTATAATGTCGATTTTAAGTATCTCATGGAAGATGTTGAGGCCGATATGGAATATAACCTTGTGCCTGCGACCTTTGATAATGCCCGCGACCTTGCTCTGCTTACTAAATATCTCTGGTATGATTCATACGATGAACTGACTGGTAAGGATTTCATCAAGAGCTATGGCCCGCGTATCCTTCATCTCGTTGGTTCCCCTGCATATAATCCTAACTCTGGTACAGAAACTCTTGGTCTTGCAGAGGGTGGTTTGAAGGTGACTCTTTTTAAAGTCAATGAAATGGATCTTTCCGACATCAATATGCTCAATGAGTATTATTTCCGTACCATGCATCATGAGTTCGGTCACATCCTTCACCAGACCAAATCTTATCCTACAGATTTTAATCTTCTTTCCACCGGTCGTTATGACGAGGGTTCTTGGCAGCAGAGACAGCCCGGTTATGTGGCTTCTCTTGGCTTCATCACTCCATACGCTTCGTCTCAGGCTCGTGAAGATTTTGCTGAGACTATTGCCAATTACCTGACTCGCACAGATGAGCAAATGGAACTTATTCTTTGGATGGCAAAACAGGGTTGGTCCACTGAAAAAGGGGAGTCTGAAGCTGATGTAGATGATGAAAATGCTGATTATTTCTGCTATTACTTCTATGATGACCCTTCAAATCCTGAATCGATACATTACTTTTTGACCTCCAGAGAAAAATTGGCTGGCGATTGCAGAATGGGACTTATCGGTCTCAATGGTGAATATCTTACTTCTGTCCCCGAAGTTGAGGAGTATCTTGATTACTTGAGGCAAACACGTGAGATTTTCCCTGTTGAAGACAAGGATAAAATCGACGGATATGAAATGATCTTAAACAAGCAATCTATTGCTCGTAATTGGTTTACTGATCAGTGGAAAATTTCATTTGATGACCTTCGTGAAATAGTGCAGCGTCGTCAAAAAGATTTTGATATAAATGCTTTGCGTCAGGAAGTTGATGCTATTCAAGTTCCTTCTGTTGCAAATTAATTATTATTATCATCATGAAAAAATTATTATATTTCGCTGCTGTTGTGGCTTTGTCTTTGACGGCTTGCTCCAGTGATGACAACAATATTTTTGATCAGTCTGCTGCCGAGCGTCTTGAACAGTATAAGAAAGATTACGCTGATGTCCTTACTGCTGATGGCGGTCTTTGGTCTATGGAATATTTTTCAAATCCCGAAGAACAAGGATATGTTATGACTGTCAGGTTCAGTAAGGATGGGTCAGTGGAAATTTCTGCCAACCATAAGTGGATAGGCGGTACTTTCCAACAGGAAACTTCTTTATGGAAGATGATTGCTGATAACGGTCCGGTATTATCTTTTTCTTCCTACAATAAACTTTTCCATATCTTTGCAGATCCGGCAGATATTACCGGTGCTGACCAACCTCAGGGTGACAACGGTCCAATCGATGAAACAGGTTTTGGTCATGAAGGTGATTATGAATTTCAGGTGATGGACGTTTCTGAAGATGGGAAAACTGTTAGATTGCTTGGTAAGAAACGTATGTACAATATATACCTGAGGCATTTGGACACCAATACTAATGAAGAGGAATATCTTAACAGCGTAAAGGCAACTACAAATTTCATTGTTCCTTATTTCGGCTATTTTAATCTGATTGCTGCTGATGGTGAAGGTTTCATTGTTAAGAATTTGAATACTTTTATTCCTTCGGTTTATCCCAAAGATGGCGATGAAGTTTCTCAGTCTCGCTCAGGCAACGTAATTTTTACATTGGATGGTTTCAGATTCATGGAGCCTCTCGAAGTCCCCAGAGCTGATGAATCTTTGGATGATCTTGTTTTGGAGTCTTTCTCTTTCCAAGAAGATGGTTCTTTGCTGTCGCCTAATGGTGATAAAATAGTGGGCCCTTATGATATTGATGCCTTTATGTTTGAGACTTTCGATTATAACTGGTATGTTGATCTCGAAAATCTTAAAGGTAAGTTTGTCAACATGGTTGCAAACCTTACCGATGGTATTAGGGAGGCTTATCCTTCTCGTTCTTTGGAAAGTGTGTATTTTGGTTATGATATTTATGATGGTCAGACTTGGAAGACCCTGAATATAAAACTCTCCGGTACAAGAGCGGCTACTTATTATCTTGATATTACTTCCGCACAAAAAGATAATGTGGCTTTCAATATTGCAGCTTCCAATTCACAGGCAACAACATTTGCCAAGAAAACAAAGGCTATTGATGATTTTGCTAATGCGGTTGCTGACTTTAATTTTTCAGTTTCCTCCGAACATATCATCGATCCGGTTGTTTTATCTTTAACAAGCAATGCTGATTCTAATGATTCTATAACTGTGGAAATTAGGTAATTTCCACAGTTATAATAAATTGAACTTAATAAACTATTTTATAAACTTAAATCAAAGAAGTATGAAAAAATTCGCTCTGCTTTTTTCATCGTTCGCTGTTGTTGCTTCTTCTGTTGCAGCTACTCCTGAGTTGAATGAAAACCTTCCCAAGGCTAACGTTAGTGAGTCGATGTCCGCTAAGAAAGTTGCTACTGAAACGAAAGGAGAGAAAGTTCGTGTCAACGACTATGTTTCCAAGAAAGTGGCTTCAAAGGCTGCCGGGTTCTCGGTTTCTTATGAGGAGCCGGAAAATCTTTTCGCTCTCGGTCTTTCTGAACAACTTTCCGGTTTCCAAGGACTCTCAATGAGAAAGGGACCCGCATATACACCTCTTACCTGGACCAATACTTCCACAGGTGCGTCTGCTTTTGAGTGGGCTTATACGATATTCACAGGTAATTCAGCCGGTAAGGATTATTCCTCTGATATAGATCTTGTCCATTCTGAAATATATTCGAACGTTGATGCTCCGGTTCTTACCGCTGTCAGTGAATCAGGCGATGAGGGTACTTTCCAGATGAACCCTGATTTTTACGGTTATTCGTACGGAGGCGATTGCAATTACTCTTTTAGAGATGGAGATGTGATGCTGGGTATGACCACCTACATGTACGATACCGGAGATGATGCCGGTTGGTCTCGCTTCGCCGGTATGGCATACGCCCCGGGTCAGGAAGGATATGTAAATGGTGTGGATGATGTTTTCACAACACCCGAACCTAATGGATTTGGCTTTAGCAATGTCGAATTTGTCGGTTATGCAAATGTTTTCCATAAGCCGATTTCTCCTTATTTCATTTCCAAGATGTGGTGTTGGATGTACATTCAGGCCAAAAAAAATACCGTAGTTGAAATGACCTTGTATAAGTTGAATGAGGATGGTAACATCACTGATGAGATTCTCGCTGCCGGTTCAGCAAATGTTTTGGCTTCAAGTTCAGCAGCAAGCCAGACGCTCTCTTTCGATCTGTTCGCTCTTGATGAGGACGGACTTGAGACAGATGACCTGATTGTTGTTGACAGTGGTTTTATTGCCGTCATGACATTCAACAAAGAGGATTTGGTAACTGTTAACTGTATTGCAGGTACCGGTGCCACATATCCGGCCAACGAGCAAAGTCCTTATACAAGGAACGCCATCATTGTCTTGAATGCCGATGGCGAAGAAAGCTATTCCTATTCTCCGTTTAGTTATTATACGGATAATACAAGAACTACCCTTATGTCTGTCACCGACTGGTGCTGGATGGTCGATGCGGTCTTCCCGTTTGCTCTGACTGCCGACGGCGAGGATATTAAGTCTGCACCCGTAGAAGGCGGCATGGTTGATTTCGATATTACTTGTCTTTACAATATTTCTTCCCTGTCTTGGGGCTTGGAGGAGGATTGTGATTGGATTGACCTTGAAAAATCCACAATTGACAGCGCAAATCAGAAAGTTTCATTTGCAGTTAATCCTCTTCCCGAAGGCGTGACAGGACGTACAGCAACGATCACAATGAATTGTCCTGCTACTCCTCTTGTTCTTACCATTAATCAAGGTGATGTGACAGGTGTAAGCATTGTTGAGGCTGAAAATAGCGTTCAATACTTCGACCTCACTGGCCGTCGCGTCGCTAATCCTGAGAAAGGTATCTACGTTAAGGTTTCAGGCAACAAGTCCGAAAAAGTGGTTCTCTGATCGATTCCCCTTTTATAAATACGCATATCTGTCCCGGCATGTCCCCACATGCCGGGACTTTTTCTTGTATTGGAGATATCTCGTTCTCACTTAGTGACAAGATGCGGCACGCAACGTCTGTGATATTTGTTACTGTGCTCCGCAAGCATTGCGGAGTTTGGTAAGTTTACGTCATCTGAAATTCCACTTCGAAATTAATCAACATTGACACAATAATATGTATATATATTTGTATTCGCAAATTTGTAAATGCAGAAAATTATTACTAATTTTGTGAATCAGTTTCTAATTATGATAGTTATACAAAATATCGAATCGTCGATGATAGCGAGTAATCTTACACCTTGTGAAGCTTCTCATCCGGTCTGCAGAAATTTGGCTTGGTTTGCAGTCTGATTTCAATATGCAAAAGGCGAAAGCTGATATATCTTTCATGAAAAGAATTGCTAAAATAAGAAATATAGCCTCAGTCCTTTAGACCACATCTGCATTAATATTTTGTGGCTCGGGAGTCAAGTCCTTTTTTTCTTGATACAAAAATTTAACAAGATGAAACCTATTTGTAACATTTATGTAATGTCTTTGTTGTAACTTTGCGTACTAATTCAACAAAACTACACATGAGTACCTGGTTTATCATCTTGCTTGCTGCCATTGTCGTGGGTGCAATCACAGTCCTTCTGTTCTTTGCTATCTTCGATGATGACGATGTGTCGTTTTATAAACCCAAACACAGACGAGGCGAATACATCAACGACCAGACTGCCGTAATTGTACACTCCATTAAGGAAACCGAAGACTCTGCTAAGGCTTATCAACTATTTGCGGAATATATCCTATCAAACCACAGGCTTTTCCTGTCGTTCGTAAGTGCTCGGATCAGGAGCATCCAGGAAGCTTACGCTGCACAAGACTACGCCCGGCTTAGGGAAGAGATTGCCAAAACAAAGGAGATGAAAGTGGAACTTAAGGATCAGGTCCAGACTCAGGAAACCTGCCTGCAATCGATCGACACAGCATATTACATCGAAACTGCCGTATGGATCAACATTGCCAACAACACCCGCTTCGATGTGAATCGCAACCTCAGGCGTCTCGCTGAAGTCTGCATTCATTACGATGAAAGCTACGATTGTCCTTTCCCCTCGGAGTATGTCGAGTTGATAGACACGATGATTGATGACATCTGCAATTTCTGCAGCGAGGCCATCAGCCTCATAAATTCAGGCGACGACGAGGGGATGCGCGATATCAGGACACGCATCACTGCCGTCATGACAGATTCGTACGACAACACCTCACGCCTTTACAATCTGATCCACGACGGCAGAAACACTCTTGACGAAGACAGGGCAACCGCCCTCAGATATGTCCTCAATGCTTTTCAGGAATGCTATTGCATTGTATATGGCCTTCGCCGCATCGTACTATGCAACCGCAGCATCATCGCATCCCTCCACAACTATTAATTCTAATGTCACTAAATAATCACTGAAATCATCGGTTTTCCTCCTGTGTAAGGGGCTTCAAGCCCCTTAATACAATGCTAATTTAGCGACATTGCTATTAATTCTCAATTCCCAATTCTCAATTCTCAATTCTCAATTCTCAATTATTTCAGTACATCGGCTTAAACCCTTCCGACTTCTCAAACCTGTCGGTCACATCTCCCACAAGATTCTCTGTATGCTCGGTGTTGAGCTTCAGTATCTTACCCTTGGGGGTCAAATCACACTTCTTTAAATCAACATAGTAATATCCAGGATTCGTGACAATATCGAAATAATACAACTTGTCGCGAAGGTTTGAATAGCTTCTCCACTGTGTGCTGCTAAGATTTGGCTCTCCCACTATGTTGTATGTGTAAGGCACGCTCGAATTGACAAGTATCGACCTCGTGATAGCTGCGCCCAGGTCTGCCTCTACCACCGGATTCACATGATGGGCAAAATAATTTGCCCGCACGCATCGGTCGGCACTGCTTACTGTCCCGGGCATGAAATGCTGTCCTTCTATCTTGTCCCAATACTCCATGATCGCACTCATCGATGCCCATTGTGGATCGTTGGTCATAGCGCGAAAGTCACCGGGGTCAAAGATGTTAAGTTTGCCATGGTCAAACTCGAAAATTATTGATTTGCCACTCGCGTCTGTCACTCCCCAGTGAAGTGTTGACACTGTACCCCCGTCGAACGTTGCGCCCTCAATCTTGAACGCCGTGTTGGTCAGAAGATCCTGAACCTCCTGGGTCGTGGCACAGTTGTCGAGCAGCCACCCCACAATCATCGCAAGCGAGATAGGTGGATTTTTCTCCCGCGCCTCATCGGAATAGATCGTTCCCTTGCAGAATAGTCCATTCACTGAAAGTCCCTTTTCATTCATGCCCTCAGTGATTCCTCCGTCATATCCCACTGCATATACTGCACCGTATTTCGATGTCCAGTTGATGCCATTGGCCGACGATGATCCCTGTTTGTATATGCCTGCCGGATACACATAAAGATTAGTGGGAATTGGCGTTTTCCAGTCAAGTGATCGCCCTATCACATAGAGGCTGTCGGCCCCTTGGTATATCACGCGGGTGCATGCTTCGCTCTTTGCTGGCATAAAGGAGGCAACTGCTGCCACAGCACCCAATCCCATCAATTTGTAAAGTGCTTTCATAATATTCAAGATTATAGTTTTCGTCTAATTTCAATTAAAACACCCAATTCCCCTCAATTGTTGACTGTGATGCTTGCGTTTAGTCGGGTTGGGTGTCCCTTTATCCTTATTATGTGTCCTCTTTATCCATATAAAATGTTAATTTCAAATTTTATTGCATATTTTTTGCAAGTTATTCAAAAAAAATTACTAACTTTGTATCGTAATTGCCTAATTATAAAATTTCTGCCATGGATATCTACAGAATTCTCGTTGTCGATGACGAACCCGACCTCTGCGAAGGTCTGAAACTAAATCTCGAAATCGAAGGGTATGAGGCTGACACCGCATACTCCGCTGAGGAGGCCCTCGAAATGGACCTCCCCTCTTACGACCTGCTTCTACTCGACGTCATGATGGGCAAAATGTCCGGTTTCGAAATGGCCAAGGTGCTGAAACGAAACCCAAAGACCGCCTCGATTCCTATTATCTTCTGCACCGCAAAAAATGCCGACGACGACATGATTGCCGGACTTAATCTCGGTGCCGACGACTACGTCACCAAACCCTACAATATCCGAAATATCCTCGCCCGAATCAAGTCCGTCTTGCGCCGCAACAAGCAAAGCGCGGCTTATCAGGCTGCCGCTCCAAAGGCTGAGGAAAAACCCCGCAGAGTCTTGCGTGAGGAGGGGCTCGTCATCGACCTCGACCAGATCGTATGCACCATCGATGATGTGCCGGTGCGTATGCCACGTAAGGAATTCGAGCTCCTTTCACTCTTCATGAGCAACCCGGGAAAGATTTTCTCCCGCGAGGATATCCTGCAAAAGGTTTGGTCCGATGAGGTTGTGGTCGTCAACCGTGTGGTCGATGTCAACGTGACACGCCTGCGTGCCAAGATTGGCAAATACGGCAAGATGATTGTCACCCGTTCCGGCTACGGCTACGGCTTCAAAGTCTAATTCCCAATTCCCAATTCAAAATTCCCAATTCTCAATTGTTTTAAAAGGTGCGTTTTGCAGTCAGCTACATCACCAAGGTCTTCCTTGTGGTGGCCTCTATCTTGACTCTAAGTCTGGGCGCTATGTTCGGTTTCATGTATTCTCGTGAACAGCAGTTCCGTAAGGAAATGCTAAATGCCCAGCTATCTCTCCTTAATCACCAACTTCTCGACCATTACGATGGCGGTATTATAAATGTGCAGGTCTGGGAGCGTGGTCTCGACCTGCCTTTTCAGCGTCTCCGTTTCTCTATTTTCGATTCGGAAGGCAACATCCTTTACGACAACAAGGGCGTGGAAGATGAGGATGTCACTGATGTCTTGGCTCTCCCATCTGTCGTCATGGCCAACGAATCCGATGATCATGTCGGGTATAATGTCACGGAAGTTGACGACGGAGGTAAGGATGACGCCCCTGACTATTACTATTATGCCACTCTAAAGGAAGGCGACCTTTATGCTCGCACCGGAGCGCTCGGTTATGAACTCGAATTGGCCGACATCCTTCAGATCGATAAAAAACTTGTCTGGTATGCTATTCTGATCTATCTGCTGGTCCTCCTTGTCACTTACCTTTCTATCAACAAGGTTGGAAAAATTGTCAGACGTCTTTCTAATTTTGCCCAGAAAGCTGAAAGAGGGGAGGAGATTTATGATATCGAGGCCTTTCCTAACGATGAAATGGGCAAGATCGCCCGCAATATTGTGCTCCTTTACGTCAGGCTGCAGCGTACAATGGCCGACCGTGATCTCCAGGCCCAGATCGCTCTGCGAGAGGAACAGGATAAAGCCACTCTCAAGAAAAATCTTACCAACAACATCAACCATGAGCTGAAGACCCCGATCTCTGCAATTTCGCTTGAACTCGAAACCCTCATTGCCAACAAAGACCGTCTCACGGATGCCCAGAGGGATATGCTCATCAAGCGTTGCAAGGCCAATTCTGAGAGGCTGCTCAGAATGGTCCAGGATATCCTTACTCTCAACCGTCTTGACGATGGAAGCGATGCCATAAGGTCTGAGATCCTGTCGCTCACCGATGTAGTGGAGGAAGTCACCGACAATTTGGCCGTCAAGGCTCATGATGCCGGTATAGAATTTGATGTCCGACTGCCGGATGTCATGATGATGAAGGGCAACTCTCCCTTGCTCGATTCCATTTTCTCAAACCTTATCAACAATGCCATACTTTATTCTGGAGCCGACAAAATATCCATTTTCCTTCAGGAGGAAGATGCCGACAGTTATCGAATCATAATCTGCGACAATGGCTCCGGTATCCCCGAAGAACACCTCGACCACATCTTCGACCGTTTCTATCGCGTGGAATCCGGACGCAGTCGTAAGAAAGGGGGCACCGGCATTGGACTCGCAATCGTGAAGAGTGCAGCGCAATTCCACAACGGCGACATCACAATACGCAATCTCCCCTCCGGAGGCCTTGAGTTCACCCTAACTCTCGCAAAAAATCTCCCCAAAGACAGCGAAAATGAGGCCTGAAAATTGTTATATCTTAAGTGGCCCTGTCGCTTGCGTTTTGTTGGGTTAGGTAAGGGCTCAATTCTCAATTCTCAATTCTCAATTATGGATATCTCAGTTGTAATCCCTTTATACAACGAAGCCGATTCCCTTCCCGAACTCCATGCCTGGATCAGACGGGTGATGAAGGATAATGGCTTCTCATACGAAATTGTCTTTGTCAACGACGGTTCCACCGACAACTCTCTTCAGGTAATCCGTCATCTTGCAAAGGAGGACGACCATGTGCATCTCATCAGTTTCTCTCGCAACTACGGCAAGTCTCCGGCCCTTAACGAAGGATTCCGCCGTGCACAGGGCGACGTCGTAATCACAATGGATGCCGACCTCCAGGATAGTCCGGACGAAATTCCTGAATTATATCGTATGGTTACTTCCGAAGGATTCGACCTCGTTTCCGGTTGGAAGAAAAAACGCTACGACCCTCTCAGCAAAACCATACCAACAAAACTTTTCAATGCCACCGCCCGAAAAGTGAGTGGCATCAAAAATCTCCATGATTTCAACTGCGGACTTAAGGCATATCGTAAGGAAGTCATAAAGCATATAGAGGTATATGGCGACATGCACCGCTACATACCCTATCTCGCAAAAAATGCCGGCTACAAGAAAATTGGGGAGAAAGTGGTGCATCATCAGGCCCGCAAATATGGCGTGACCAAATTTGGACTCGACCGTTTTGTAAACGGTTATCTCGACCTCGCCACGCTCTGGTTTCAGTCTAAGTTTGGAATTAAACCGATGCATCTCTTCGGTCTTCTCGGTTCCCTGATGTTCATTATTGGATTCCTTGCTGTTCTCACGGTCCTTGTGTTGAAGATTGTCAGCATCTGTAGCACTGATTTCCATTTCTATGTCACAAACTCGGTGTATTTCTACCTCTCACTTGCCTGCATGGTCATGGGACTCCAGTTCTTCCTGACGGGCTTTGTCGGCGAATTAATCACCCGCAACTCTCCCGAACGCAACAACTATCTAATCGGCGAAGAATGGTAGCGAGTCTTGGCATGGAGTTTGCGGCTTCAGCCGCAAGCAGTCGTCATGGCATGGAGCCCGCGGCTTCAGCCGCAAGCAGTCGTCATAGCATGGAGCCTGCGGCTTCAGTCGCAAGCAGTCTTCATGCCCGCTTATGTTTGCTGTGTCTATCGTTGTTTCTCATCCTCTCACTTTCCGCCTTCGCCCAAAGCAACAAAGGCACAATCACCCCGGTAGATAGCGACGACGAAGCACCGCAAAAACCAACTCTGCACTATTACGACAAACATGGTGAGAGACTCGAGACCCCGGTATTGTATCTTGCCGAACTTGACACTGCCACAAACGCCGGCCCCCGCTCTCCATATCCACTTTGGAATGGGTTCACCATCGGTGTTAACTTCGGCGATGCAATATTCTCCATCATAGGTCAGTCTCATTACAGCTACGATGTCAGCGCAATGGTCTCGCTCCACAACTGGTTCTTCCCTGTCGTGGAAGCCGGGGTGGGGTGGGGGCATCACACCGAATCAGGCGATATCTACAAGGTCAAAGCCAAACCTTCATTCTACGGAAAAGTCGGCATAAACTACAACTTCCTCTATAAATCAAAACCCGACTATATGGCATATCTCGGTCTCCGATTCGGTTTCACCTCACATAAGTGGGATATCACCGACATAAAGTCCTCAAGTGAACTTGGCAAGGAGACAGGAGCCACAGAATTGCTCAATCAATCATGCACAAGTATATATGGCGAGATTCTTGCTGGTCTCAAAGTCAAAATAGCCGGGCCCTTTTCACTCGGATGGAATGTAAGGTACCGTGTAGGCCTTCACAGCAGCAGGAAGCAAGACCCCTGGTTTGTACCCGGCTACGGCACAGGTCCGCTTGGTGTCAATATCTGTGCCTATCTCACCTTCGGCGAGCGTCCACGTCGCGACCTCCCCATCGTTCCGGTATCCACTGAAGACCTTCCCGACATCTCCGCCCCTGTCTCCACCTTAGACTCCACCCCCGACATCTCCACCCCCGGCTCGGAATCTTTCCCCGACCCCGATTCCACCCATCAAGAGTAAACATGTATCCCCAAGAGTAAACATGTATCCCCAAGAGTAAACAGTAATGTCACTACATTAGTCGCCGAAATCATCGGTTTTCCTCCTATGTAAGGGGCTTCAAGCCCCTTGATACAATGCCAATTTAGCGACATTAGAGTAAACAGGCATACCCAATAAAAAAACAGTTCCTCAAAAATACCTTCAAAAAAAATTGTCCATACCGAAAAATTTTATTAACTTTGCATTCGCTATCAGAAACAAACCCTTTGGAAAGATGCCGGAGTGGTCGATCGGGACGGTCTCGAAAACCGTTGTACCCTTTCGGGTACCCAGGGTTCGAATCCCTGTCTTTCCGCAATAAAGCTTGATTATCAAGCAGTTGCAAAATTGACACCCAATTTTACACCCAAAAATGTAAAGTTGGGTGTTTTTATGAATCTTTAACGCCGCCAGCGACTCATCCGTTAGCCTCCGTTAACATTTCGGCGCGATGTGGCGAGAATACTGCTCGCCTGTCCGCATCGGCAAATTTTTCTTGAATGAAATATATAAGGTAATACTTTATAATTAGATAGATATGGGTATCAAAATTTTTATTATTGCGCATTCACTGAAATGGACTTTATCAATCTGACTTTTCCGATATTTCTCACCATAGTGTTTGTTCTTTACTGGCTTCTGTCGGCAAAGAAACTGAATCTACAAAATTCCTTGCTGCTGCTTGCAAGTTATGTTTTTTATGGCTGGTGGGACTGGAGGTTTCTTTTCCTGATCATTCTCACATCTGCATCCACTTTCTTTACGGCTCTTGGAATGCATCGTGCCCGGATAGCAAAAAAGTTAATGTTGGGCAATATTATTCTGAATCTGTTGATTCTCTTTATCTTCAAATACCTGAATTTCTTCGGAGAAAACCTTGCCCGACTTTTTTCTTTGTTTGGCTTTAATCTTGACTGGTTCACTCTTGAGATTCTTTTGCCCGTCGGCATTAGTTTTTATACCTTTCAGGCAATAGGTTATTCGGTTGATGTGTATCATAAACGTATAGAGCCATCCCGCAACATTATTTCATTCTTCACCTATATTGCTTATTTCCCTCAGCTTGTGGCCGGACCAATCGAGCGTGCTTCACACCTCCTTCCTCAGATTGAAAATATGCGCACGTGGGATTATGCCGCTTCCGTACGCGGTATGCGACTCGTCCTTCTCGGAGTTGTTAAGAAGGTGTGTATATCCGATACCCTGTCGATATATGCTGACCGGATATTTGATTCCGCGCAAATGAGCGCGTTTCAGGTCGTTGCCGGTGCTATATTGTTCAGTCTTGTGATTTATTTCGATTTCTCCGCTTATAGTGAGATAGCCAAGGGTGTATCTTCTTTATTGGGCATCACGTTGATGAAAAATTTCAATTTGCCATATTTCTCGCGAAACGTGGTGGAATTCTGGAGCCGTTGGCATATATCACTAATGCAGTGGTTTCGCGACTACATCTATATCCCGCTCGGTGGCAGCAGAAGAGGAGATGTCGTCACCGTTAGAAATGTTTTCATCATATTTCTCATTTCCGGACTTTGGCATGGCGCATCTTGGAATTTCGTAATGTGGGGACTCTATTGGGCATTGGTATATGTTGCCGCAAAATTCTTGTTTTCATGTTCAAGGGTGCAGCGTCCCATTGTTTTTTCTGATCTTCCTTCAATGGTGCTTACCTGTGCTTTCAGCTTTTTCGGTTTCTACATATTTCGCTGTTCAGGTATGAATCAGATATTGGATGGTCTTAAATCTCTTTGGCTTATAGTTCCGGCTGTGGCTTTGTTGTGGTATGTAGCCAAAATTATTGTTCGTTTTCATAAAGTTTCACTTTCATTCATAATTTTGGTATTGGCCGGTATCTTTATTGTGATATTATGCAACCGTTATGAACTGCTTCTCAAATTGTGGTGGCTTGTTCCTGCATTAATGGTTGTGGCATTGGAATGGCGTGGAAGAAATTGCGATTCGGTCGTAGATTGCATGCCTGAGAGGAAATGGGTGCGCTGGTCCCTATACTATATATCCATGTTCTTGATAATACTAAGCGAACCAATCGATATGAAATTCATATATTTCCAATTCTGATGAAATCCCGGTGTCAATCAATATTACGTTTCGTCCGGCTGACATTGCTCGCTGCAGTGCCTCCAGTGGCTGTTGCCTTGATATTCTTTATTCTTGTGGATCCCTTCAAGGCTCTACATGAATATTCATCATCTGAATATTTCCCTGATCCAGTTAGGTTCCCTGCGCGTATTAGTATAAATAAGGGAGTGGCTACTTTGGCTGCATTTGAGAAGAATCTGCAAAAGGGCGATACTTGCAATTCCTTCATATTCGGATCTTCAATATCAATATATTACGACTTCGACCAATGGCGGCAAAAACTCAACAATCATGATGATGTGAAAGCCATGCATTTCGACTCTTCAAGTGAGAGCATTTATTCTCTTGGCAGAAAAGTCGAATATCTTGATACGAAGGTGAAGAATCTAAACAATGCCTTGATAGTGCTCGACCCCATAATCATGGCAAATGAGGAAAACGAATCACCTTATGCAATCGACCCTCCCTGTCTGCATCCGGATGACATGTTGTTTTGTTGGAGGTATCTCTACACGTTTTTCAGGGCTTCCACCAATGCTGATTTCTTCAAAAACTGGTTGCCCTATAAGATTGATGGGAAGGTACACAATAACGCTCGCAATTCGCTGTTTGAGCCGCAACCCATAAAATATGACTCTCTTCATAATCAGGAATACATCCCTGATTTTGACAAAATGATACAGACAGATCCGGACTTTTATTATTCAAGGTTTCCACTTGTGGAGTCACCGGATTCTATCTCGGTGTCCGAGCCTGTGTTGACTGCAGGTAAGTTGGCTGTATTGCATCGGATTGCCTCTGTATTCAAAAGTCACAATACTGACTATAGGATAATCATAGGCCCCAACAGGCGAAAAGTGACCATCAATCCGGCCGACAGGGATTCACTGGTAGCCATATTCGGTGGTGAAGCCGTCTATGATTTTTCGGAAAGTCATGCCAATGAACTGGAAACCGACTCCCTTCTGTACGATAATTCCCACTATCGACCGCCATTTGCAGCCAGACTGCTCGACTTGGTGTATCAATAAAATGGGGACATGCCGAAGCACGTCCCCTGCCTAACAGACTATTCCCGGTGCAGATGCTTCACGGGATTGTCGCGTGCTATGGAGAGTGTGTTGGTTGCCACAACACATACTATGATAACCAAAAGCAATAAAATACATATTATATTGAATCCCACTCCCAATGAGGCTTGGTCGGCAAACTGCGAAATCCATTTTTTCCCTACAGGTATTGCCACGATGCCTCCCAATATTGTAGCCGGGAGGGCTATCTTAAGAATATCTGCGATGAAGAGTTTGACAATCTGACGGGCAGAATAGCCTGACACCTTGCGGATAGCTACTTCTTTGGCGCGGACATCAACTTCATCGGCTGTGTAGCCGATAAGTCCGATCAGAGCAATCACAAGGATGGAGATGCCAATCACCATTACCGCCAGTCCAAACCGTTTCACGGGCTGCGCCAGTGTCATGACCTGTTCGCGATAAGGCATGATGTATGCTTCCTTGTCGGTAACGATGCGGTTGAACACCGATTGGGCCTCCTGCATAGACTCAGGTGTCAGTCGATTGAATCTGATATAAAGGTTAGAGGATATGCTCTTTGTCGGGAACAGCACAGCAGCACGGCTGTCGGAGTAATCGTTTTCAAAACCGCCCCGCTTCATATTACCGATGACTCCGCAAATTGTGAATTCATTGTTGTAAGCTCCGTCCTGTTCATAACTATGCTCCGATATTTTGAATGTGGTGCCGACAAGTTTCCCTTTCTCCACGTTGGCACCGGCTTTCTTAAGGACATCGTAGAATTTTTCCTCCACTACAACCTGATGAGATGTGGAATCATTTCCTTCATCAAAAGTCGTTCCTTCGAGAAGTTTCATTCCCATCACGTCGATTATATCGCGGTTGTTGTAGTACATATCCGCAATATTGACCTGTTTCTCCTCATCGTCAATCCAGACATTGTTGCCTCCGCCACCATATATGAAGTTCATGTCGGCAGATGCGACACCTTCCACACAACTGAGTTTTTTGAGTTCGTTGACGAGAGTCGTCCTGGTTGATTGAGGGATGTTGGAGAGATGAAGTATTCCAAGGTTTTCATATTCAATGCCGATGTCGATATTTGATACATGTGAATATTGTCTGCCTATGAGTGCCAACATGCAAATCAGCAACGACGCTGCAAAGAATTGCACCGAAAGAAGTATAAGTTTCCACCATTTCCGGTTGCGCAATTTTGCCGAAAAACTGTGTGCCACCGGGGTGCGGCAATATATATACGAAGGAATTGTTCCGGTGATGACCAGCAATGCGAGGCATACGACACCCTCCACAATCCATACCTTGCCTGTCGTGAGCAGTTGAGCCGGAGTATAGCCCAACAGTTCCTGACATGTTCCGGAAAAACAGAAGACAAGCAATATCGCCAGTCCCAATGAAACGGCAAGATAGAAGATGCTTTCAGCCATGACCCGACCGAATATTTTTGAATCAGAAGTGCCGTAACATTTACGGATGGCCATTTCCTTGCTCCTCTTGCTCACCTGTCCTATGGTGATGAGCAGATAGTTGAGTCCGGCACACATAAGCATAACGACAGCCAGGAGACTCAGGATCCAATTCATGGTGCGTACGGAGGACTCCGATGTATGATAACCGATAAGGGGGGTGGCGTGGATATTATAGTTGGACATGTCGAGCGTTTCCTTGTCGATATTTTCTTTCATCATCTGCGTCACATACGGCTGCAGATCCTTTGGGTCAGTGCCGGGAGCAAGACGTACAAGGCTTGAATACATGTCGTTGCCCATCCAGTTGTCGCGACCATCGAACATAAACATTCCGATTGATGGAAGACTGACTATAATTGCATTCGGTATTGTGGAATTCAAAGGATAATCCTTATAAACTCCGTTGATGATAAATTTCATGTCAGGGTCTGTATCCGGATGGCAAATTGATTTACCCAAAACGTTGTCTCCCATTTTATTTGCCAATGATTCTGGAATCATTACTGACGATTTCACTCCCAGTGCTTCTTTAGGATTTCCGGCAATGATTTCAGTGGGAAGGACATCGAAGAAGCAGCTGTCGGCCAAAATGACCTGGTTTTGCTTATATGTTCTGCCATCTTCTGCCTGTATAGTGGGATGATCGTAAAACAGGTAGCAATATCTTGTGGCAGCCTCTACGGGAGGGGCATAGCGTTTCAGAGCAGGGGCTATGGCACCGGCTGTATGGGGATATTCCCGGTATTCACCGTTCATCTCCACGCTCTCGTTGAGTCGGTAGATGCGGTCGCTGTCGGGGAAGAATGTATCGTAGGTTTCCTCGAAATATACCTTTGCCACAAGCAGAAAACCTATGGCAAGACCAAGGGTGAGGCACACTATCTTGATGATGTTGCGCCTGAGGTCGGAAGTAAAAAATCTCATCATGGCCATTACATCTTGTCGTTAAGGGTTTCCACAATCTGTCCGTCGAAGAGATTGATGATATAGTCGGCATATCCGGCATCCTTCAGCGAGTGGGTCACCATGACGATGGTGCTTCCCTCGCGGTGCAGTTCCGACAGGAGTTCCATCACCTCCGCGCCAACTTTTGAGTCAAGATTGCCGGTCGGTTCGTCGGCAAGTATAAGGCCGGGACGCGATACTATTGCCCTTGCTATAGCCACTCTCTGCTGCTGGCCACCCGACAGTTGGGAAGGATAATGGCGGCTCCGGTGACTTATTTCCATACGTCGCATGGCTTCATCCACCCGTTTGTTTTTCTCATCCCGCGAAAGGGGCAGGTTGTTGAGCGGCAGCATTATGTTGTCGCGCACGTTCATTTCCTCAATCAGGTTGAACGACTGGAATATAAATCCTATTCTACCTTTGCGGAACTCCGTGCGTTGGCTTTCCTTCAGGTGTCCTACTTCGGTATCATCAAGGAGATATTCACCCGATGTCGGATTGTCAAGTAGGCCCAGGATGTTTAGAAGTGTCGATTTCCCACAACCCGAAGGTCCCATGATGGCTACAAAATCACCATCCTTGATATTGAATGATACATTATTCAAAGCCTGTGTCTGAACGCTCTCTGTGCGGAAAATTTTGTCGATGTTCTTAAGTTCGAGTTTCATAAATCAGTTTGTTTATTTCAAAGGTCATTGATATTTTGTTCTGTTCTCAGTCTATATGGCTGCGGTGATGTCTAAAACACTATCTTGTCGGCATCGCCATAGCTCGAATAGGAGCTGATGATGATTTTCTCTCCCGGCTTAAGTCCTTCCAGAACTTCATAATATTTTGGATTCTGCCGGCCTATCCTTATATCACGCTTATGTGCCGTCTTGCCGTCTTTGTCCATCACATATACCCATTTCCCGCCCGTGTTCTGGAAGAAACTGCCTCGGGGCACAATTACTGACTCTGTGGATTCCCCAAGTTCGAGATCAACAGGAAAACTCTGTCCCACCCTGATTTTATCCGGAAGATTCCCGTCAATGACAAGGTCTGCCTTGAATTGACCATTGGCAACTTCAGGATAAACCTTCTTCAGAGTCAGGTCGAAGGAATTGCCATTCTTTGATGCCTTGGCAGTCAGTCCCGGTGCTACACGGTCGATGTAATGTTCGTCGATGCTCACCGTGAGTTTGTAGTTGTCGAGGATATTGATTTGTCCTACCTGTTGCCCGGCCGGAATGTTTTGTCCCAATTCCGCGTTCAGGCTGCCAAGTTGGCCGGTGTGAGTAGCGCGTATGTTGAGGTTGTCGGCACGCTGGCGCACGAGCATGAAGTTTTCTTGCATGTTGTGAAGGCTTTCGCGCATCATTGCCACCTGCACCTCGCGATAGAGGGAATCCTGACGCTGACGGTTTTCAAGGAGCTTTAGATTTTCGCATGCAAGTTCGTATTCCTCCTTAGCCTTGAGATATTCCTCACGGGAAGTGAGCCGCTCCTTGTAGAGTTCCGACTGCTGTTCGCTCAGCCTGCGTTTCTGATTTAGGGTTGTTTTGGCGGTGAGTATATCCTGACGTATTTGCAACCTTTCTTTCTCCATGGCCAACTCAGTGTCGCGAAGCATATTCTGTTTTTCAGCAAGTTGCGATTCGCTGTCAAGGATTTGCTGACGGAGGTTTGGGTTGTTGAGGGTCAGGATGAGGTCTCCTTCATTCACGAAAGCCCCTTCCTCGACCCATTTCTTCTCCACGATACCGGTTTCGAGTGCCGACACTTGCACTATGGTGCCGGTCTCCACCCGTCCGGTGAGTCGTACGAAATCGTCGAAACGTCCCAATTCAACATCTCCGGTCAGAATGCCGCTCGAGTCGGCATGATAGGATGATTTGCCTGATGATACGATGGCCCATGCAATGGCCCCGACGAGTATCAATCCTCCAGCTACCATCCATCCATATTTCCGCAATCGCGGATTTTTTCTTTTTATTTCAGTATCCATCTTGATAATTTTGAATTTTGAATTTTGAATTTTGAATTTTGAATTAATGGTGAGCCATGGTAGTAGTCGAGGAGGATGGCGGCGATGATGCGTTGGATTCGTTTGCCCTCTTGGTTGGCTCTTGCCTGGGCAAGTTTTGCGGAGGAGGTGTATAGGTCAATGGCTGAAGACATTCCGATTTCATACTTCCTCCTTATTGCCTTGTAGGCGATCTCTTCTGCTTCAACCCTACGCGTTGCGGCATTCAATTCCTCAGTGGCTGCCTGAAGGTCGAGGGAGGCTTCAGACGTTTCTTTTTCTATCTCATATTTCACTTGTTCAAGTCGCTGCCGGCTTTGCTCCAACTCTATGTTTGCTCGTTTAAGTTTCTTGGTGTTGGAAAGTCCTGTAAAAAGAGGGAAAGAAAACGAAAACCCAAGATACTGACCCATGTTGTTGCGCCATTGCTCGCTGAAGTTTGGGGTGATGTTGTCAGTCCCTATCATCCTGTAGTAGGAGGTTGAGATTCCCGCATCAAACGATATTCGCGGGGAGAAAGACCCTTTGGCCGCTCGCAGACTATATCTGCTTTGGCTTAACGCATACTCAGCTTCCTCTATTTTCGGATGAGATAGCATGGATGATGAATTTGGCTCATACGTGGTTTCCACAATATCAAGAGGTTCTGGAGTTGGTTCCAATCCCATACATCCCTTCAATTCAATATATGCCTTGGCAAGAAGGTTTCGCTGGTTGGTAAGTTCATATTGGTCTGTTGCCACGATTGCCTCCAGTTCGGCCACATCGGCACCGCTTTTTGTTCCGAGTTCTTCCTGTCGGAGTGTTGCTGCAAGGTCGGTGCTGTCTCTTTCGAGTTGACTGCACACTTGCTCCACCATCTCTTTGCAATACGACACATTATAGAATGCCCGTATCACGTCGAGTGAAATCCGGTCCTGTTCAATTCTTGCAGATGCAATCTGCCTGAGTTCCGCTACCTTGGCAGCCTTGAGGTTGTTGATGGAGACAAGGCCGTCGAAAACAGGTATTGAGAGCGATAGTCCGAAACCGGTGGAGAGAGTACGGCGGTTGTCGTAGGTGTTAGTCTCCGGGTCGATGTTACGTCCGAAGCTCATGTTGCCGTTTGACGAAAATCCAAGGTATGGCATCAGGTTTGAGGCTGTGATGCCCTTGTCAAGTTGTGCCTTGCGGATGTCAAGGCGGTTTATTATGTTGGCATGAGCGTGTTCGCTGGCATACAGCAAGCAATCTTGCAGGGTCATCTGCGCTTTTGCCGACATGGCCATAACAATTGCCAATAATATGATTGCAGTTTTCTTCATGTATTTTATGAGATGAAGTTTTATTATCACACTGCAAAATTAATCAGCCCTCATACTCATTCCAAAAAATCACCCCCTTTCGCCCTTATTTTGTCTAATCTTCATACACTCTGTATGATTTTCATACAACTTTCCATGATTATTTTGTTGTTATCAATAAAAATACTAACTTTGCAGAAAAGACTAAGCGATTATGGACACACTACTTCCGGAAATAAAATATCCTGTAGGAATACAGACCTTTTCAAAGATAAGAGAACAAGGTATGCTTTATGTGGATAAGACGGGAATCATTTATAAACTGGCCAATAACTATAGTTATGTGTTTCTAAGTCGTCCGAGACGATTCGGAAAGAGTCTTCTTGTATCGACACTTCAGTCTTATTTCGAAGGGAAGAAGGAACTTTTTAAGGGACTTGCTATCGAACAACTTGAAAGCAGGTGGGAATCCTATCCAGTGCTGAGATTTGATTTGAGTGCGGCGAACTTCGATAATCAGGATGTGCTGATAAAGAAAATCTCGTCCTATTTGGAGCAACTGGAATCTGAATTTGGATTGCCTATTGGCGATGACCGATATAATATTGGCGACAGATTCAGGACGCTTATCCGGAGTGTGTTTCAAAACACAGGGAAAAGGGTTGTGGTCCTGATTGATGAATACGACAAACCCATGCTCGACAGTATTCATGACAGTGGCCTTCATGAAAAGCTGAAGGCAACTTTGAGAGGCTTTTATTCCACGCTTAAAGAATGTGATGAATATATCCGCTTTGTATTTATCACAGGAGTGTCCAAATTCAGTAAGGTCTCTATTTTCAGTGGTCTCAACAATCTTTGGGATATCTCGCTTAATCCTGAATATAATGAGATATGCGGCATATCCGAAAAGGAATTCCATGACAATTTTGGACAATCTGTAAAATTGTTTGCAGAAAGGAATTCCATCTCAGAGGAGGAAACCTGGAATAGATTCAAGTCCTTCTATGACGGATACCATTTCTCTTGGCCGGCGACTGACATCTACAATCCTTTCAGTACTCTCAATGCATTTGCCAATTACAAATTAAAGGGATATTGGTTCACATCTGGATCTTCCGGTCATCTGGTAAATTTGATAAAAAGGCAACCTTACGTAATTGAAAAACTTGAAGGAGTGATGCGGACGGAAGAAAGCCTCAGTGACATCTCTGATGTGAATCATGACCTGATACCATTGCTTTATCAGGCGGGATACCTGACAATAAAGGATTATGATGAAATGCTTGAATCCTATACCTTGGGATTCCCCAACAAGGAGGTATCTCAAGGTTTCTGGTCATCACTTTCAAGATATTTCTTTATGAGGGTTGACAAGTATGGTTCCTACAGCCAGCAGGATTTCATGCTTGATCTGATGCACGGCAGGGCTGATGAATTCATGACACGAATGCAGAGTCTGTTCGCTTCATTGAGTTCGGAACAGGAACCCGACAAGGAGGTTCATTTTCAGATAATGCTCACTGTCTTTGTCAAGATGTTGGGGCTCCGGGCAGTCACCGAACTGCATTCCTCGCAAGGCCGAAGCGATTTGATAATAGAGACACCACAATATATCTACATCATTGAATTAAAGGTTGACAGTACTCCGGAGAAGGCACTTGCCCAGATTCATGAGAAAGGCTATGCCCGTCCTTTTGCTTCCGATCCTCGTCAGAAAATCCTCATAGGTGCCAACTTCTCCAAAGCAGCCCGCACCCTTACCGGCTGGATCATCGAGGACTTAGATACCATTATGTCGTAATCCATATACCATATATTACCATTTTCACAATCGGTGCTACTTGGCACAATTCAAAATTGAATATTTGAAATTTATAGTACACGCACAAAGTAAATGTGCATTTTGATTGCCGAAGCAAATTCCGCATCCATCGGCTTCCATCCGAGATTTCGCGGAGCGAAATCAATCTGCATTGCCATACCAAAGCATTGAAATATAAGAAATCCGCGCCAAATCCGCGCCTAAACCGGCGAAGCCGGATTCGCGTTGGAGTCAAAATCTCTCCCATCCAATGCTATTGTAATTGCACATTTACTTTGTGCGCATACTATATTTTGTAAATTTGCTAAGGATAAGGGGATTTGATATTCCGGATATATTATCTTTGCAGCATGAAAACGGGTAAAATAAAAATAACAACAGATGATGGAAAAATCGTTGAGGCAATTGCCCCAATGGTTTTGTCGGTAAGCAGGGCTACTGATATCCCTGCTTTTTACAGTAATTGGTTTTTCGATAGACTTGAAAAGGGTTATTGCAGGTGGACCAATCCTTATAATGGCAAAGACACATACGTTGCTTTCAAAAATGTTGGGTTCATCGTGTTTTGGTCAAAAAATCCCGCTCCCCTTATCCCATTCTTAGGCGAACTTAATCGCAGAGGAATAAAATGCTACGTGCAATATACACTGAACGATTATGAGCAAAATATGATGGAACCTGAAGTCCCATCATTGAGCCAAAGGATTGAGACATTCAAGACATTGTCGGATAAACTAGGTAAGGAAGGAGTGATATGGCGATTTGATCCATTGATCCTAACCGATGATATCAATGTCGAAATACTGATTGACAGGATAAAATCCATTGGAGATAAAGTTTACAATTACACTGAAAAACTTGTTTTCAGTTTTGCAGATATTTCAGGATATATGAAAGTGATACGCAATTTGAAAGCCAATAACGTCAATTATAGAGAATGGAGGGATTCGGATATGAGGGAATTAGCTGCCTCACTTTCTCGCTTGAACAAAGAAAGAAAGTGGAATCTCAAATTGGCAACCTGTGCGGAAAAAATTGACCTAAGTTGTTATGGTATTATTCACAACAAATGTGTGGATGACGAATTGATTGCCCGAATGGCATGGCAAAATTCATGTCTGATGGAGTATCTGGGATTTGAAATAAAACATATCCAGCCTTCTATTTTTGGAGAATGTGAATTGAACGAGGAGGATATTAATGTTGATTCCTGTCACATTGTCAAGAAAAGAAAATACTTAAAAGACAAAGGACAACGTATATTGTGTAATTGCGTGGATAGTAAAGATATAGGTCAATATAACACATGTGCTCATGGATGTGTCTATTGCTATGCAAATACTTCTCCCTTACAGGCACAACAAAATCATCAACTTCATTGCAATTCTATACTTTCCGACAAAATTTTGTAGCTATCATGTTGAAACTTCTTAATTTTGATCTGATATTATCAAGAGCAATTTCTTCTTTTAAAAAACTGTCAGAAACCGAACAAGACGAAATCAAACGACAAATTGATCATGGAAAAGCTATACTCAAAACGCAGAAGCAACTTGATGGCTACATCAGTTTATATGGAGACATTCATCGACAGAAATTACTGAAGGCATTTTCTCATATTCCAGACAATGTATGGAAGGGAAACATTTCCATTATTGATTGGGGATGCGGTCAAGGATTGGCTCCGATTATACTTCAAGATTATATAGATAAGCAGAAATTCATGCATGCTTGCATAGAAGAGATAGCACTTATAGAGCCATCGAGACGCTGTCTTTCAAGAGCTGAATCTTTTATTCAATGGTCAATCCCCAATGCTTCAGTTTATTTAGGCCCCGACTCAAAAAAAATGGCAGTGGCTGGGGCGGCTTTGAGCGAGGG
>JAMPAV010000027.1 GCA_023667055.1 Muribaculum sp.
TTATCGGTTCAAGATTCCCACATGACCCAGTAGGGCAATGCAGATCAATTTTGCCCTGCAAAATTCCGGATGGTAGCCGATGGCTGCGGAATCTGCTTCGGAATTTTTTTCAGAAGTCGGCGATCCGTATCTATCGGCTTTTATCGGCAATTTTGCGTAAGCAAAATGATCGGCGTTGCCATGCCGAAAAACTTCAAATATCTGAGATTTAATAAAATCCGCATCTATCCGCGCACAAACCGGCCTTCGCCGGATCCGCGTTGGGGTCAAATCACTCCCATCCAATACAGAAAAAAAGTACATTTTCTTTATGCGTTATCCTAAAACCGATAAGTAAATAAGAAGTGAATTTTCAGTTTTCAGTTGCTTCTGTGACGACGGGGCAAGTCTGAACTGGGATTTCATCCCGGATGGTGTCGCAGTGAGTTTCACCTGAATCGGGTACATATATAATGTCGGGGATGGGGACAACGGATGCTTTCTGGGTGTTGTCGTGGTTGATGGGGATGAGGAGCGACAGGCCTACGGTGAGGATTGTGATGAGCATAGCGGCTGCATGTACGGCCCGTTTATTAAGCCGAATCACGTAGTAGTCGGAAGAGGATTCTATTTCCTGTGCGTGACGTGTATCCCGTGGCTTGAGGTTTTCGCGACTGCTGTCGGGGTTTGTTGCCGCGTTTTGGATGGAGAGGGTAGGGGTGATGTCAGCCTGAATGCGCGATAGGCGAGGCTGGAAAGAGATCAGTCCTTCCTCGTCCATCAGTAGCCGTCCCACCATCCCAATGGAAAATTCGCCTTCCGAGCGCAGGTCGGCTCGCATCTTTGATGCAAACACTACAAGCCGTTGGTGAGCCTGTTCGTATGAGATGTGTTCTCTTCGTGCGATGGAGTGTGCTAAAAGTCCGTCGTCGGATGAGACTCCGGCGTTGAAGGAAATCAGCCGTTGGCACGGAGATATGACACCTTTGGCGAAGTCGATGGATGCTTCCTTTTCGGTGGCTATGAAAGCACCGATGCCCGGCACTATCACGCAGTCGTGACGTGTCAGCAGGTATTCTATGTGGAGTGAAAGCGTGTCCATCGTTGATTAGCGGTTGGTTGTTGAATTAGACTTCGGTTGGAAATCGGGTGCAAAATTATTAAAAAAAATCCGAATTGAAAAGGGGGTGTAAATATCTTTTCGCGCGAGTGTAAATATCTTTTTTCAGCGTTGAGAGGGCAGAAACTGCTCAACAATTTGGGGATCAACGCCGTAGTCGAGCGCGAGTTTTTTGTCGGCTTCGGCCTCCCTGTAGATAAGTAATTTCTGCTTGATCCAGCCTCTCAAGAGATAAAGCCGGCCCTCGTTTGGATTCCGGGTGAGCGCATCTTTCGTAATATCAAGTGCTTCCTGAAGCTTGCCCGTGTGGCCGAGGTTTTCAATCAGTCCGAGTTCGAATTCCACCCGGTCGGAGTTATCTACATTGGAGCGCGAGATTGCATCGCGGTAGTATCCGGCTGCTTCCGATGGATGTCCTTGTGCCTCCATGCACTTTGCAAGACCCCCCGGTCCCCAGGAGTCGTTTGGAAAATTCTTATAGAGAAAATCAAAGTCGGAAAAAGCGCCACGGAAGTCTTTCTGGCGCAGGCGGAGCAATCCCCTTGTCTGGCGAGACCATTGCTGTGTGCTGTCGAGCGAAAGAATCGTGTCGATTGTGTCGATTGCTCCTTCAGTGTCGGAAGAAAGAAGCTGGATTTTTGCCTTTGATGTGAGAACCGGGATGCTTTTGGGGGCTCTGGAGAGAGCTATGTCGAAGCATTGCATTGCCTCACCGTATTTGCCCTCCATGCCGGTGGCAAGTCCGAGATTGGAGAAGAGCATCACATTCCCCACATTTGCCGGTTCGAGGCGTAAAGCCTCACGAATGCAGCGGGCGGCATCTTTCCATTCCTCTTTCCCAATGAAGTATTGGGCGGAGTCGGCGAGGAGATAGTAATCGGAAGCGGTCTGCGCTAGTGCACAGGCCGCTTCGATTAATATTAGAATAAAGGATAATAAATTTCGCATAAACAAATATTATTGGAGACTCTTGATTACTCTTGAAGACTCCTGATTACTCTTGAGAAAAGAGGGAAGTTATTTTCTTTTGGCATAGTTGTCGAGACCCTGACGGAGGAATACCTTGTAGCCCGGTATGTCTTCCTTATATACGAATGCTGGCGCGAGGGGATGGCCATCGTTGTCAACAAGCACGTGGAATGGCTGGGCGTTGGCACCGAACTTGGAGCGCTGGAGATAACTCCATTTGTCGCCGTAGGTGCGGAGGGTGCGTTTTGTGCCATCCTTTTCGGTGACCTTTATAGGGGAGGGGAGTTCCTTCTTCTCATCCACCATAAGGGTGACGAGTACGTAGTCTTCGTCGATAGTGGCCTTGATTTCGGGATCGGTCCAGACGGCGGCCTCCATCTTGCGGCAGTTGACGCAACCATAGCCTGAGAAGTCGAGCATCACCGGTTTGCCAAGTTCCTTGCCGAGGCGCATGCCTTCCTCGTAGTCGTCCACCACGGCATGGACATCACCCTGATAGAGGGAGAAGTCCTGGGTGTAGGTAGGAGGGGCGAAAGCGCTGATTGCCTTAAGCGGTGCGCCCCAAAGGCCGGGAATCATGTAGATGGAGAATGAGAGCGATATGCAGGCGAGAAGGAAGCGGGTGACTCCTATTTTCTCCACTTTGTCGTCGTGGGGGAACGTGATTTTGCCGAGCAGATATATTCCGAGAAGCGCGAAGATCACAATCCATAGGCTCACAAACACCTCGCGGTCGAGTATGCGCCATCCGTAGGCGAGGTCTGCCACAGAGAGGAACTTGAGTGCAAGGGCAAGTTCGAGGAAGCCGAGCACCACTTTCACGGTGTTCATCCAGCCGCCCGACTTGGGCATGCTGTTGAGCATTGTCGGGAACATTGCGAAGAGGGTGAAAGGCAGGGCGAGGGCGAGAGCGAAACCGAACATACCGATGGCCGGGGTGACGAAATTGCTTGTGGAGGCGGCCTCCACAAGGAGAGTGCCGATGATGGGGCCTGTGCAGCTGAAAGATACCAGCACGAGGGTGAATGCCATGAAGAAAATGGAGAGCATACCGGTGGTGGAATCCACCTTGGAGTCCATCTTGTTGGTCCAGCTGGAGGGGAGGGTGAGTTCGAAGCCTCCCATGAAAGAGATGGCAAAGACCACGAGCAGGAGGAAGAAGATTATGTTGAAGATGGCATTTGTGGCAAGATTATTTAGAGCGGAAGCCCCAAAAATGGCCGAAATAGCGAGTCCCAACACGACATATATCACGATGATGCTGGCACCATAGGTGGCAGCGGCACCAATGGCTTTGCGACGGCTCTTCTTGTTGGTCTTCAAGAAGAATGATACTGTCATGGGTATCATTGGCCATACGCAGGGAGTGACCAACGCTATAAGTCCTCCGAGAAACCCTGCTATGAAGATATAAAGCAGGCTGCTGTTGGTGCCGGCGGCTGTGTCTTCTTCAAATTCCTTGAGTTCGGCCTCTACGTTGGCCCACCAGCCTTCCTTGCTGACATCACCTGTGGTGAGAACGGCCGGTTCGAGAGGAGCGTTTGCATCACGGAGGGAGTCAACGGCTTCTGCTATGGCATCAGCCTTGGCTGCTGTCTCGCTTGATGGAGCGAGATCATTGACCTTTGACTCACCTTGATTTGCGGCAGTTGCCGGGGCTTTACCGGTAAGGCTTTTGCCACCAAACACCTGAGTACATCCGTAGTCGTTGCAAGCCTGTCCCTTTATTTCGACATCAACGCTATAGGTGGCAGCAGTCGGTTTTAATTTCTGGGTGAAAACCACTTTGTTGCTATAGAAATACTGGTCCACTTCAAAAATGTCGTCAAATTCCTTGGTGTAGGGATGGTCGGCAACGGGAGAACCTACAGTCTGGCAACCGGTGGTGTCGAAATAGAAAACGAGGGGATTCGAGCCGCCGGCAGGATTGTCGATGGCATAAAGATGATAGCCGGGGGCGATTGTGGCAGTTGCCACGATCTTGGGAGAGTCGGTGTTGTCGCCAACGAGACGAATGTCCCACTGGACAGCGTCGGCCGCTACAATACACAGTGCACAATGCACGATGCACAATAAAGAAAGGATGAATCTTTTCATGATCAGAGGTAAATCCTTTAGGAATTGTAAATTTGATTATTCTTCGGAAGCGGGAACAGCCGGTATCTGAATGGCTTGCTCCACTTCCTTGTTGTCGTCGGCATAGACATATATTACGACTTGGCAGTTTTCAGCTACCCAGTTCTCATTAAGGGTCATGCTCGCTGTTTTGGAGACCTCGCTGTCGGAATCGAAGCGGTCGCCTATGTATTCACCCCAGTCGCCATTGAGCGAAGCGCGAAGCACGTGATTATGCTCATAATTGAGGTTGAGTTTTCCATCGGGCATGGTCTGGGTGCCAAGGATATGGTTTTCGACAAGCCAGACGGTGACATTCAGTTTCTTGTCGATTACGTTGCCGAAGTCGATATGATAATCTACAGATAGCAGACGAGAGTCTGCATCGTAGGAAGAGGAAGCCTCGATGCTCATGGCTGATGATGACTTGAGTGCCTCTGAGGCTCTCTGCATCCATTCTGGAATTGAACCGGACATGTTTAATCCGTTGAAAATTGCGCTTGGAAAGCCGCTTGGCTTATAGTAGTCATAGAGAACTGTCGCAGCGTCGCTTCGGAAATCCTGAGTTCCTCTCGATGGGTGTATCGTAGGCACAGGGTTGGTGTTGATGTCTCCGTATGGGTGAAGTCCTACTGAGATGACGCGATTGGCGCCCTCGTCTTCTTTGATTTGCTCCACCATGGAAGCACCGTTAGGACAGTTCTTGCAGTTGTTGCCGGTAAACTCCATTATGAGGAGAGTGCGAGGATTATCGACCACAGGTTTTTCCACCTTAATGTAGCGGTCATCTTCCGAGATATTGTCGCAAGCAGTCGCAAAGCCGGCCAGTAGGAGAATTACTGATAATATTTGGTATGCTTTCATCAGAAAGTGTAGTTATATGTTAGGTTGAATCCTTCGGTCTGTGGAACCCAGCGGCATACACCGCCCGAGCAGTTGTAGCCCTCCTTAACTTTGCCATAGCCAAAGGTGAAGCGGTTGGCTTTCAGGTTGTATGTGACCAAAGCCGAATAGTAGTTGTCGCCACGGGCACTGTTCCATGTGTCGGTGAGTGTCACCATCCAGTGCGGTGCAAACGACACTTCCACAAGTCCGGCAATCCAGTCGCCCTTGTCCTGTTTGGTCTGCAGATATTGGGCTTCGAAACGCAACTGAGCTTTCTTGGCCATCTTCCACTGACCTTCATACACGAAGATGTTGCTGGTCACCATTCCGCCATGTCCTTCCACGATGGTCTGGTTGTATTTCTGGAACATGTAGAAGAAAGTCATCTGGTAGGTGCGCGACAACTTCTTGTTGAGTTCAAAGTTAAGGTCGGCGTAATATAGAGAGCCTATTTTCCAGAACGGCGACTTATACTGGTTGGTGCCGGGTTCGCGGTCGGTGGATATTGCCCCGGCCGGTTTGAAGTAGTCAAGGCCGGAGATGTAGCTTGCACTCAGTCGAACGTTTGTGCCATATTTACCTCCAAGAGGAGTTTTCTTCTTGAAAAGATAGCGTACATCAGCCTGGAATGCCCATTCACCGTCGGCCTGTGTGGCGTAAGGATACATGGCAGCCAAGGCGAATGTCTGGGTCAATGTGAAAGCAGGAAGGTGGTTGACTGTCGAACTCAGCAGATAGTCGGCATCAATCACGCGCTTGGAGCGGAAGTCCATGTTGTCGCTGCGCTTTGCCTGAAGCATTGCTGAGAATCCACTTTTTGCGTATGTACCGGATAGCAATACTGCCTGACCGCGACGGTATGTAAAATTGTTGAGCGAGTTTGGGTCGTTGTTCTTGGTGGCGTATTCGAGGAGGAAGTTGAAGTCGTGTGCACGTAGTTTCACCCTGCCGTCGAAGGCTGCGGTGTTTTGAGGCAGATTCAGGTAGTAATTATATCCCGGGGTTGGGTTTGGCACGAGGCTTCCGGAAGGTGTCACCTTTATCTGTTCATCCTTGTCATGTTTTCCGACGTATGAAAAACCGAGTGTCAGGCCGTATTTCCTGTTAAACTTATCTTTGAATGTCTCGTTGAGACTCCATTCTGCATCTGCACCCCAAAGCCAGGAAGAATTCCATTCCCAGTAGCGGCGTTGTTTGCCGGCAAGTGCTGTGATATTAAGGCCGTCGGTAGGTTGGAATTTGATTCGGCCACCACGGATGGCGTTGTCAACGCCGAGCGAGCGTTCCTGATATGTGCGCAGGATGAGTCCGGAGCCGAATTGCTCATAGAAGTCACCTGCTGTCGCCTGCCAACGTTTGAAATTGACAGTGCCCCAGATATATGGCACGCCCCAGCCGCCGAAATCCTTGTCGTAGCCCGGTAGTGGCCACTTTGTCCATTGGAAGCGGGCGCCGATTGAGACGTGAGGAGCATTTACGGTAAGGTCGAAGTAAGTGTTGTTGAGCACGTCCTTCTCATATTCACCGGTTTTGTCGCCCTTGAAATTGTAGGGTATGAGAAATTCGGTCTGTACGGAGCCGGTGGCACGCACCTGTTTCAGCCAACTTGAAAAATCCTCCTGTGCTAAAGCCCAGGAGGACATGATAAGTGCTGAAAGGGATAATATTACCTTTTTCATTGCGAATTATTTCATTGCTTTCTTAACGGCTTCGATGATTTCTTCCTCAGCACCATCCACGTAGCCCTGATGGTTCCAGACGATGTTGCCTTCGCCATCTACCACAAACACGTGGGGGGGATCGCTGACACCCATCTGGCGCTTGAAGTCGCCGTTGGGGTCGAGAAGCACTTCGTATTCCCAACCTTTGTTTTCAACGAATGGTTTCACACGCTGTTCGTTCTGGGCTTCGTCAAGGCTGACAGCATATACCTTTACGCCGGTTTCTTCCACCCAGTCGTCATATACATCGGCTATGGCCTTGAGTTCACGCACGCATGGCTTGCACCAGGTGGCCCAGAAGTCAATCACGAAAGGTTTGCCATCGTTGCTGAGTGTAGATGTGTCAACGGAGTTGCCATTCATGTCGCGGAGCTGCACTTGCGGGATAGCCGCCGAGGCCAAAAGGGCTGCACTTGCTGCGAAGGCTGAAAGTAAGAGTTTTTTAATCATATCGTTGAGATGTTTTGTTATTGTCGTTGTGTATTGAAAATTTGATTGCCAAAATCGTATGAAAAGTGTCATCAAAGACATCCTTTTTAGATTAGACTACAATAATTGACCAAAGTTACAAAAAAAAATTGAAAATTTGGGTAAAAACACTCAAAAATCTCAATTTTTTATTGAATTATAGTATGCTTACGAAGTGTTTGTGCATTTCTCAGCGCAGCCCGGAGGGCTGTTTCGTGTGAACCCCCCCCGGACTTAAACACACCGACAACGAAGACAGCTAATTCTTATGTGCCGGGTCGCAGGTGAGGCTGATGCCGAGCTTCTTGAAGATCTTGTGATCGACTTCGCCAAGCATGACGGTGGAGTGGGCCTGGCAACCGTCGAGTTCGGAAAGCGTCTCCAGTGCGCGGCGGCATTTCTCATCCTGGGTGCTCAATACCGACAGGGCCACGAGCACTTCATCGCTGTGAAGGCGAGGGTTATGGCCTTTCAAATATGATAGTTTTGTATGCTGGATCGGTTCGATCATGGCCTGAGGAATCAGTTTTGTGTCATGGTCGATGCCTGCGAGATGCTTCACCACATTCAGTATTAGAGCAGAGCTCGGACCGAGCAGGGCACTTTGTTCTGCGGTGATTATGGTGCCGTCAGGAAGTTCGATTGCAGAACAAGGGAGACCACTTTTTTCAGACCGTTCGCGTGCTGCTGCTATGCACTTGCGATAACTGAGGTCGATCCTGGCTTGCTTCAAAAGAAGAGCAATCTTGTTTACCTCCGATTCACAGTCCTCACCCTTGGCCAGATTGTTGAGAGCCACGAAGTAACGGCGTATTATTTCATTGTTGGAAGCGCGGCAGCAAACTTCGTCATCGCTGATGCAGAAACCGACCATGTTGACACCCATGTCGGTTGGGGATTTGTATGGGTTTTCGCCATAGATACCTTCGAAGAGGGTATTGAGGACGGGGAAAATCTCGATATCGCGATTATAATTGATGGCTGTCTTGCCGTAGGCCTCAAGGTGAAATGGATCGATCATGTTGACATCATTGAGGTCAGCGGTTGCAGCCTCGTAAGCGATGTTGACCGGGTGCTTAAGTGGGAGACTCCATACTGGGAAAGTTTCGAATTTGGCGTATCCGGCTGTGACTCCGCGTTTGTTTTCGTTGTAGAGCTGGCTTAGACATACTGCCATTTTGCCGCTGCCGGGGCCTGGAGCCGTAACGATTACGAGAGGTCTGGTCGTCTCAATATAGTCGTTGTGGCCAAAACCCTCATCGGAGGCAATGAGATCCACGTTGGTGGGATAACCCTCGATGATATAGTGGTAATAGACAGTGATGCCCATGCGCTCCAGTTTTGCGCGAAACTTGTCGGCGGAAATCTGTCCGTTGTAGTGTGTGACGCATACTGAGCCCACGAAGAAACCAAGGTTCTGAAACTCGTCGCGCAGACGGATTACGTCCTTGTCGTAAGTGATGCCGAGATCGCCGCGCACCTTGTTGCGCTCAATGTCGAGAGCACTGATGACGATGACTATCTCAGCCTGATCCTTCAGTTGCTGAAACATGCGCAGCTTGCTGTCGGGTTGGAATCCCGGGAGCACATGACTGGCATGATAGTCGTCGAAAAGTTTACCACCAAGCTCGAGATAGAGCTTATTGCCGAAATGAGCGATTCTCTCCTGAATGTGTTCGGATTGAATCTTAAGATACTTGTCGTTGTCAAATCCAATTTTCATAACGGGATACAAAATTAATAATTTTTTAGAATTGATGCAACAGAATAGGAGAATTTTATTAATTTTGCAAAGGAATAATATTCATGAGTATCCATGAGTGCTCATGGATACTCATGAATATACATGGAATATAAACAGAAATTAAAACTTAAACCAAACAATAATAAAATGCCATGAGATTAAGACGATTGCTTTTTGGAGCGGCCTGTATGGCACTCCCGGCAGTGTATGCCATGAATCCTTATCTGCCGCTGTGGGAACATATTCCCGACGGCGAACCTTATGTGTTTGAAGATCCAGACAATCCGGGCAGACAGAGAGTGTATATTTATGGGTCGCACGACATGCTGAAGTGGATGTATTGCGGGCTTGACCAGGTGGTGTGGTCAGCACCGGTGGATTCACTTGAAAACTGGAGATACGACGGGGTGATATTTGAGTCGAAAACCGACGGAAATGGAAACCTTTTGCGTGACAACGGTCTTGGAGATGTTCTTTTTGCACCGGATGTTGCGGTCAAGACTCTTCCTAATGGAAAGAAGGAATATTGGCTATACCCCAACAACCAGGCCGGAGGACGCAACGGGATGGTGGCGAAGAGCGACCGGCCTGACGGACCTTTCGTGGTGACGAATTTCTATGCCGACAAACCTGCTGAGAGTGATGGCGTACTTAGATTTGACCCGGCTGTTTTTGTGGATGACGACGGCAGGGTATATGGATATTGGGGTTTCGGAAAATCATACGCGGCAGAACTTGATCCCGCTACCATGGCTACTGTGAAACCCGGAACGGAGATAGTGGAAGATTTGATGACCGGATTCGAGGCCGGTGGGACGGATTGCTTTTTTGAAGCATCATCGATTAGAAAGATTAAAGACAAATATGTATTTATCTATAGCCGCATGACACCGGATGGAGATTTTGGTTTGCCTCGCACCAACTATACGTTGGCATACGCCTACAGCGACAATCCTCTTGGCCCCTATACATACGGCGGCACTATCATAGACGGACGCGGCAGAGACACTGATGCGGATGGAAAACCGATTGAGACGGCCACTGTGAATGGCAATACGCATGGCAGTATTGTGGAGATAAATGGTGAGTGGTATGTGTTTTATCATCGTCAGACCGGCCTTGATGAGTATGCACGCCAAGCTATGGTGGCTCCCATTGAGGTGAAGGTTGAAGAAGGCAAAGGTGGCAAGGTATATATCAGTGAGGCGGAATACACATCAGAGGGTTTTGAGACGGATGGACTTAATCCGCTGAGAAGGTATCCGGCAGCGATAGCCTCGCATTTCACCGGCCCGACACGGGCCTATCAGGCCTATCCGGGTATGCATTACTCCGGACCATATTTCGAGCCTTCATACGTTTCGCATCATGATATCTCGAATCCGTATGATGATGAATTGAATGTGAATAATGTGGTGAATTGCACTGATGAGTCGATACTCGGATATAAGTATTTCAATTTCGACCACCTGAACGGACGCGATGATGCCGAGTTGATACTGAGCATGACCCCTCAGGGCATAGACGGTAAGATTGAGATTTATACGTCCGCTCCGTGGAAGGGGAATCCCATTTCTGTAGGCGAGATAATTATTGACAAGGAAATGCCTCAGACTCCGCTGCAACTATCAGCGAAGCTTAGTGAGGTGACCAAACTTAAAGGCAAACATCCTCTTTATTTCACCTTCTCATCACCTGAAAAAGGTAAGTCGATGGCTACCATCACCCATCTTCAGTTTAAATAGAAGATTTTTTTGAAACCGGATATGTCAATTATTCCATATCCGGTTTCAGTTTGTTAATTTTGACAAGTTATAGGCAGAAGGTCATATAGGCTGGTATATAGACGCGGTCTGATTCAACTTTTAGGTTTTTGGGGTGAATGACGTAGCTCAGTCCAATTCTGCTGTGGAATATTTCGCTGAATCTATCCAATGAAGTTGTGGAATATTTTTCCTTTGACTTGACTTCAATAGGGAATATCTTATATTTCAATTTGCTTGCATTTGAAATCAAGAAATCTATTTCAATGTCGTTGCGATGCTTTTCAGTATTATAGCGAGTATAGAAAAATAATTTATGTCCGGCTGCGACAAGCATTTGAGACACAACGTTTTCATAAAACATTCCCTCGTTGATGGAAAGTTTTCCGAGAAGCAGTTCTTTATAAAGTTGAGCTTCAGAAATTTCGTTTTCATCAAACGTGTGACTTATCAATAACCCGGTGTCACCCATATAGCATTTCACGTAGGTCCGGTCTTCATTTAAAGAAAGACCTACGTTGGGATCCAAGCAGTTGAAACACTGGTTTACAATCATCGAATCAGCGAGCCAGAAGAAGGTGTCGTGATATTTTGGAAATGTAGCTCCTTTTTCCAATGAATTCATTGTCACTCTCCTTTCTGCTTTGGAGAGAAATGCCGGAATCTGGTCAAAGATGGCAAGCACATTCGATCTATATCCGGATTTTATTTTCATTATATCATTCCTATAAAGCTGAAGTATGTCTCGTTTCTCCATGTCTGCGGCCTCAAAGTTCCTGCCACTATTTATGTAAACGTCGAGCGGCTTTGGCATTCCTCCCACTATCATATATTGTCGGAAGAGCATCATGGCTTTGGCATGAAGACCTGGCTCAAGGGGCTTTTTCTCTTCAAAGCATTTGCGTATGTAGCTTATCAGTGCAGTTTCGCCCATAGCCCATCCGAACTCATCGAAATCCATGGGATACATAGATATTTTCCTTTCTTCTGAAGGGATGGTGATTTCGCTCACCTTCTCTTTGATGGATATAAGACTCCCGGTCTCGATATAATCAAATCTGCCGTCGGCCACAAGATATTTGATGGCTTGTCTTGCTTTCGGACATTGCTGGATTTCATCCAATATTATCAGCGAGTTTCTTTCATGCAAAGCGACATTATATTCTGCTGATAAAATCATAAAGAATGAGTCCAGATCATTCATATAATTGCTAAAAGCATTGATGACCGTTTCAGAAGCTGTATTGAAGTCAATCATCAGTACTGACTTATATTCATTCTCTCCAAACTCCTTGGCTATTGTAGATTTTCCGATACGTCTTGCTCCTTCTATAAGAAGAGCCTTCGTCCCTGCTGTCTTTGTTTTCCAATCAAGGAGTCTATTGTAGATCTTTCTTTTGAATATCATGGGTCAAAATTTTATAGAGACAAAATTAATGAAAATTTTTGATATAACCAAATAAAAATCAGCAATTATTTTATTATGCGCAGGTATGAAATGTTAAAAACACCCTATAATGCGCAGGTATGAAATGTTAAAAACACCCTATAATGCGCAGGTATGAAATGTTAAAAACACCCTATAATGCGCAGGTATGAAAGCCCGGCAATCCATGAGGAATGCCGGGCTTCCGGTAAATAAGTTAGTGGTAAATGTATTATGAAGTTAGTCTTCGGTCTGTGATTCGGCGTAGGCCTTCAGAAGTTTTTCCTGGACATCACCCGGAACGAGCTCGTAGCCTGCAAACTCCATTGAGAAAGATGAGCGTCCGCCTGTGATTGAGCTGAGGGCAGTGCTGTAGTTGGCCATCTCTTTCAAAGGAACTTTAGCTTTCAGGATCTGGATGCCGTTTTCAGCGTCCATGCCCATGATTATGGCACGTCGTCCCTGGAGTTCGCTCATCACGTCGCCCATGTAGTCGTCGGGTACGTGAACCTCTACATCGTAGATAGGTTCAAGGATCTTCGGATTGGCTTCGCGGAATGCCTGTGAGAAGGCGTTGCGTCCGGCGAGACGGAATGAGATTTCATTGGAGTCAACCGGATGCATCTTGCCGTCGTAGATCATGACGCGGACATCGCGGGCGTATGATCCGGTGAGCGGACCTTGCTCCATGCGGTCCATAAGACCTTTCACAATAGCCGGGATGAAACGTGCATCGATTGCACCACCCACGATGCAGTTATAGACGATGAGTTTGCCACCCCAGTCGAGAGGTATTTCCTGCTTGTCGCGGACGTTGAGCTTGAATTCCTGGTTGCCGAATTTGTAGCTGTCCGGTTCGGGCATACCTTCGGTGTAGGGTTCCACGATGAGATGCACCTCGCCAAACTGTCCGCTGCCACCTGATTGCTTCTTGTGGCGATAGTCGGCACGGGCAGCCTTTGTGATGGTCTCACGATAAGGTATCTTCTGCTCCTCAAACGTGATGGGAAGTTTTTCGTTGTTCTCGATACGCCATTTGAGAGTGCGGAGGTGGAATTCACCCTGACCTTTTACGAGGGTCTGCTTCAATTCCTTGCTCTGCTCCACAATCCATGTCGGGTCTTCCTCGTGCATGCGGGTGAGGATTCCGGCGAGTTTTTCAGCATCGCTTTCAGTGACTGGCTTGATGGCACGAGTATATTTTGGAGCCGGATATTTGATGAAGTCAAACTTGTAGTCGCATCCCTTCTCGTTGAGGGTGTTGCCTGTGCGCACATCTTTCAGTTTCACGGCTGCGCCTATGTCTCCGGCTTCGAGAGCATCTATCGGGGTGCGGATCTGACCGCAAACGGTGAAAATCTGAGCGAGGCGTTCCTTGCCTCCACGATTCACATTTTCGAGGTCGGCTCCGGCCTTGAGAGTGCCGCTCATCACCTTGAAGTAGGAAACTTCACCGATATGGGGCTCTACGGAAGTCTTGAAGAAGAATACGCTGAGAGGACCGTTGGCATCGGGTTTTACGGTTTCGCCTTCGGTAGTTTCGGGAGCCGGCATGTCGTCAACGAAAGGACAAACATTGCCGAGGAATTCCATCATGCGGCGCACGCCCATGTCCTTGCCTGCGCTGAGACAGATTACGGGGTAGATGGAGTTTTCCACGAGACCCTTGCGGATACCCATGCGGAGGTCGTCTTCGGTAAGGGGCTGGTCATCGAAGAATTTCTCCATGAGGGCTTCGTCGTTGGCAGCAGCGGCATCCTTTAGGATATCGTTGAGTTCCTTAGCTCGGTCGAGTTCTTCAGCCGGGATTTCTGAAATTGTAGGTACGCCGCCGTCCGGTCCCCATTCATATTTCTTCATGAGAAGAACGTCAATGAGCGCATTGAAGCCGGGACCTGCATTGATGGGATATTGTATAGCCACGATTTTCTTGCCGAAATGTTCGCGGAGCTGTTCCATGACGTTTTCGTAATCCACTTTCTCGCCATCCATCTTGTTGAGTGCAAAGATAACCGGCTTGCCAAGTTTGTTGCAGGTTCGCACAATGTTTTCAGTGCCAACTTCCACACCATATTCTGAATCCACAGCGACTACACCAATGTCGGTCACACCAAGGGCTGTGTAGGCATTGCCTACGAAGTCGTCAGCACCCGGGCAGTCGATTATGTTCAGTTTTTTATTATTGAATTCAGCGGCAAACACTGTTGAGAATACAGAATAGCCATATTCTTTTTCAACGGGGAAATAGTCGGAGACAGTGTTGCCGCCGCCGACAGTGCCGCGACGTTTGATGACACCGCATTCAAAGAGCATAGACTCAGCAAGTGTTGTCTTGCCCGACCCTTTGGAACCAAGGAGTGCTATGTTTTTGATTTCGTTAGTTTTGTAGATTCTCATGTGTATATGTTTTTAAGAGTTTACAAATAGGAGAGTGACTTTTATCTATTTTGAGGGCGCAATTTAGCGAAAATTTTTGATAAAACAGCAAAATCCGAATATGTTGTAAAACATAAAAACGGAAAATCTAATCAAAAAAGAAGTTTGTGCAGCATGGTGAAAGATTAGATTGTAGGGGAACTATTGTAAACATAGATAAACATAAAGAGAGCGTGCCCGTATGAGACACGCCCTCTTTAGATATGATTCCGATTTTTATTTTGTGAACTTTGAGGTGATGGTCTTGCCGGTAGCGGTGGTTGCTACCTTCACGACGAGTCCACGGTAGTCTTCGTCAACACGGATGCCCTGGGCATTATAGTATTTCACATCGGTGATGTCTTCGGCGTTGATGTCGGAAACTGCGCTGGTGTTGGAAGCTTCGACAGCAAGACCGAAACCACCGCGTTCGTTGGCGGCGCGTACAGCCCATTTTGCAGCATTGTCATCTATGGCGTAAGCAGGTTCTGTGACAAGAGCTACTATGGCACCGTCTTTGACAATAGCGTATGCCGCACTGCCTTCAACCTCATCCCAAGTGAGGATATTGTCCTTGACGTTTACGTTGGACACAACTTTCTGAGCAGCGATTGCGGCCGCATCCCAATCGGGGAATACATTCTCGATTGCGTATTCTGCGGCCTCTTCAGCTGTAAGGATTGTCTCATATTCCTTGTCGCCGGTGTTGTGGGTGAATTTGAGATAATTCGAATCCGGAGATATGACATTGCCAAGGCTGTCGAGAGTGTTGTACTCCACAAATCTGTCGGCTGCACAATTCATACCGCCGGTGATGAAGCGTGTGGCGATAAGTTTCTCAGGTTGGTTGATTCTGGTGTTGAGAAGAGCGAGACCGGAGTATGCGCCCCATGAGCGGCCATAGTTGAAACGTTTGCTGATGGTTTCAATCGTACAGTTGTTGAGCACATAGCCATATTTCTTGGCTCCGTTGGGGGCAGCCATTGTCACCTCGTCCTTTATAGGTTCGTTGATGAAAGTCACGCCATTGAAATAAACGTCGCCGCCACCACATACATAGTCAGTGACACCATGGATTTCGCCACCTTCAAAGTAGAAGTAAGCACTGTTGTTGTTGCTGTAGTAGGTGTCCTGATATGAGTGGAGGTTTACGTTCTTGCAGATGGTGCGGTCGCCCTTGTCCTGAATGGTAACGGCGCGACCTGTGCTTCCGTCGAATGGCATTGCATTCTTGACAGTTAGATCCTGGAGATAAAGGTCTGTAGAAGTATTGAGCAGAGTGGCAGTGACACCGATGCCTTCATTTTCCTTAGCCGGAGCATTCTGGATGATGGTGCCTTCCATTGATTCGCCGATGATGGAGATGTTCTTGCCTGAAACACCGGTGAGCACAGTCTCGCCCATGTCATAGAGACCGTTGGGGAGGAAGATTTTGGCACCATCGATGGCGGCGGCTGATTTCAGAGCAAGAAGGAAGCTGCTGACATCGCTTGCGGGAATCTGGAAGTAACCTGTAGCTTCGTCAAACTCCACGAAATCAACCACGTTCCAGACAGCCACGCTGTGGGTGTAAGAGCCTTCGGGGAAAGTGATTGTGAGCCATCCCGCCGGACCATCATATTTGAAAGTGTATTCAGCCCCGTCAGCCTCGGCCTTAACCGGGAATTCGGCTACAGTCTTGCCTGATTCGTCGGTGACGATGGCGGTGCTTTCAGCAGAGTAGAGGCAGTTGCCGATGGTCACGTAGCATTTGCCGGCAACGTTGACCTTGACAGCACCCCCCTTGTTGACGAGCCAGCCATGGTTGTTATAGTATTTGCCGTCGATTTCTATAGCCTCGTGATCCTCGATGTAGAAGTAGGTCTTTGTGAGGTCGTAGATGAATCGGGAAGTGCTTGTGGGCACCTCAATGTTGGTGGCACGTGCATAAAGCTTGGTGTTTTCCTGCAGGCTGTCACCTTCTTTGAATTTTGAGGCAGTTTGCTGGTCGGAGAAGAACCATCCGCGGAAGGCCTGACCTTCAGGGATTGTAAGGTCGGTGGCAGAGTATGCAAGGTCGAAAGGAGATCCGCCCTGTACAGTCTGCACGCCAAGAAGTTCACCGGTTGTGTCGTAGTAGGAGACATCGATCATCGGGAGAAGTTCACAAGCTTCCACCGACATGAAGGGGATGTAGCTTGCAGAGGTTATTGTGAGAGTGGTAGGTTCCTCGCTGTTATAGACCCATTCAGCGGCACCGTTGCAGGCATCGCTGCAGCCGATTTCAGCGAGTAGATTGTCGCCGCTCTTCACTGTGGCTTTGCCATTGCCATATTGGCAGCGGCCTAGGCCGATGCGGACCGGACCATCCACGGGCACTGTGACAATGGTTGTGTTATATCCGTGCTGGGCATCATGCCAGGTGCCTTCCACAGTGATGCCTTCCGGGAGGATACCATCGGTCGGTAGGGTTACTGTATATGGGTCGCTTGTGAAGTCGATGGCGAAATCCTTGAAGGCACGGAGCTGCTCGGTTCCGCTTACCACACCGTTGATTTTGATGTCACCGATACACATCTCCTTGTTGTTGGCAGTGCTGGAGATATAGAAACGCAGAGCGAATTCGCGTCCGGACTGGCCATCGGCGTTAATGGTCTCATCGTGAATGAGGGGCGCATTATCATTGACATTGTTGTTGCGGCGGATTTGGTTTTTCGGGTCGCTGTAGTGGATAGTGTCTCCGGGAAGGTCATCAATTGCATAGCTCCAAGAGAAGTAAGCATTGTCAGTGCCGACCTTTACGGCATCGAATACTACGGATGTAGGAGTGAAAGAAAGACCTTTCTTGAGTTTAATCTTATACTCGATCATGTCGCCGGCAACGCAACCCGGATTGCTTGTGGAAGGCTTGTAAGACTTCAGTTTGACATCCTTTTCCGGGAATGAATAACTTCTGTCGGTGACGGTGAGGTCAGTGCCGACCTTTACGCTTGACTCCACGAGGGCATCGGTCACGCTTTCTGAAGGAGTGGCGAATGTCTCGTCACCGACGGGCCATGAGAAAGTTCCGGCCACATTTTCGTATGTAGCCTGAGCGTTGGCGCATAGTCCCATTGCAAGGACGAGAGAGCCGGCGGCAAACATACGTCTTAGTTCTGATTTGAACATAAAAGAATCGTTTTTTAGGTTAATGTATAGAATTTAAGGAATTTCTGAATTTGTTAGGTTGTGGTTGCAAAATTAGCAAAAAATTACTAATCATGCAAATAAAAATGAAGGTAATATTCCCATATTCCCATGTATAAGGTTAAAACATTTGTTGAAGTCTTTAGTCGTCGGGGTCGGTGGAGAGGTCGGTGGAGAGGAAATCCGGGATGGGATTGGTGGATACCCGGCTGAAGCGGAGCCAGAAGGCAAGATTGTCTTGCACTATGGCTTTTCCCACTCTCTTGCCCTGATAAGCGATCATGTACGCTTTGGAGAGCAGCTTGTGGCTGACTATGTATTCGATTATGTCGTCGGGAAGTCTGGCTTCTCCTATGAAGGCAAATTGCTCGTCGCCGAGAAGGTTTTTGGGAATCAACCCGAAAAATGGATTTTTCTTGTCTTCAAACACCGGACACCAATCGGTCATGATCATCGGGCCATCGGTGCTGCTAAGCATCAGGAGGTAGTTGTGATGGAAAGGAATCTTGTCGAATTCTTCCTTGGGAATTGCGCTTGTGAATTGATTGAGAATGTCGGAAACTTCCTCGAGGGTCTTGCAGTAGAAGATGCGGCGTCCACGCATCTTGCGCACAAATGATTCGATCATATCATATAAATGGTCGGGGAATTTGGATAAGCTGACTTCGTCTTTTGATTTTGGGGCAGATGAATAAAATGTGCATAGTCCATTCTGGTAATATTCATCGCCGAACTTCACAAGCGACATCACGGCAGATTTGCTGGAGTCCCAATCCACACCTTTGCCAAATGAGTTTCTCACCACATTCATCTTTTTCCCGACCATATTCCTGACAATGATATGCGACCCTTTTGTGTCTTCGATTATGTAGTTGTCTGATGGATATCTTTTCACCGTCGATATTTTTTCAGCGGCGGCAGGCATCTTGTGAAGTGAAGCGAGTTCGGAGAGGATTGTGCGGGTGTGGCATCCGAGCAGGCTCATGTATTTGAGCCAAGCGCGGTTGCACTCCTCGAAATAGACGGCTGCTTCATAATCAAAATTTCCATTTTCAAACTTTTCACTCAGTGTGTCGAAAGTGTCATCTGCGGAGTCGAGGATGTCTTCACGGGAGAATGGGGTGGCGGTAAGAGGATTCTTGGTGCTTAGCCATGAGGCAAGTGTGCGAATCTGGTAGTATTCATCGGACCGTAATGTTTTTTTTATAAGGTCAGCCACACGGGTTGCACGTGGAGCAGAGTCGAAATTTTCCACAAGGATGTCGAATGCAATTTCACTCATTTTGCTGACCAGTTGACTTATAGGGGAGAATGCCCTGTCCTCTTCAATTCCGCAACGGCTTAAAGCCTGCCAGCACAGAAGCTTTATGTCCTGGATGTTGATGTCATCATCGAAATAATCCTCCGGATCCACTTCGTAGAATGGCAGTTGTGCTCCGTAGGTGCGCTTATATATGTTTCTGACAGCTTGCCACACTTGAGTGCCGCTGATAATGTCTTCCAAATATGCTGCAATGCTTTGTGCGGCTACGAAATAGGTTCCATCCGGAATATTTCCCTCGGTCCGAATCACATTGAAATCAGCATAAATTTCCGATGCAATTCTGGCGTAGAAACTGTCGGACCCACATTTGATGTAGTCGGGATGAGTCAATTGCCAGTCTTCTGCATTAAACATGGGCAAATCCTTACGGATGGAATTCATCAGGAGTTCTATCGCAAGGTCCGGATCGCCATCAGCTTTTTCGAGCAGTGCATTAGAGAATTCGGTTAAAGCTTCAGCGACTGTGTCTTTGTCGGGATACTCGATGGAATCCTGTGAAAACGGATTTTTTCGTGATGGTTTGGATTGTTTCTTTTTCATTTAAATCTAATTTGTCAGCTACATACTTCAGGCATAAGGAAATGAACGAACAAGAATCTTTGCTATAAACGGTGTTTTGTCGATATATATGCATCCGTCATTGCGAAGCGACTTGAAGTCTTGTTCTCCGATGGGGTAGTAGATTCGTTCTGCCATAACAATATTCATCCTCTACAAATATAACAATGAATCTGGCTATCTTGTTTCAATTCCGTATATTCAGCTTTCGCAAGCATAAAAAAACATCCCTTAGGGATGTTTTTTTATTTGTTATTTCTTGAAGAAATCGGCGATTCCTTTCTTTGCCTTGTCGTAGGTCTTGACGGTGAAGTTGCCAACTTTCTTGGCGGTCTTTACAGTGCCGTCTTTTGCTTTGTCGTAGGTCTTTTCGGAGAAGTCGGCCACTTTCTTGGCATCTTTCACTGTTTCTTTCTTAGTCTTGTCGTAGGCATTTTCAGAGAAGTCAGCCACTTTTCCGGCAGTCTTTACGGTTCCATTTTTTGCTTTGTCGTAGGTCTTTTCGGAAAAGTCGGCCACATTCCCGGCAGTCTTTACGGTGCCGTCTTTGGCTTTGCTATAGGTGCGTGCTGAGAAACTGCCTACTGTGTCGGCGGCTTCAACTGTGCCGTCTTTCACTTTTTTATAAGCGTTGACAACTCCATTCTTAACCTTTGTGACAGTAGAGACTTTAGCCTTCTCTGTTTTACTCTCAGGGTTTTCTGCATTCATGTAGCCAAGCGAGAATAAAGCCACGGCTACGAGTAAAATTGTCTTTTTCATAGTTTCAACCTTTTTTGTTTTCCTTAAAACAAAGCGCCAAAAAGGTTGGTTTCTCAAAAAAAGTCAAAAGAAGTTTATATAGCTTAATTCGGCTCCCACTTTCAGCGAGAGCCGAGGTTTATGGGTTTATGGGTTTATAAGTTTATAGGTTTATGTTGGCGATTGATGGTCTTTTGTAGAGTTTATATCGAAGGAGTTGAGAAATCGAAGAGGAGCCGGATGTGGAACCCTTCATCGCCTTTCTTGATGCGGATATTGTCGGGCTGTGCTGCAGGTCCAAGTTGTTCGAGGGGTTTATAGCTTCTCATGGGAGGTATCGACAGAAGGAAGGAAATGTCGCCAGCAGGGAAGTCTATCATGGTACGTTCTTGCTTACGTTTTCCCTCATCTATTCCTCCCATTTCTCCGGGAGTCTGATCTACAGCTTCCTCCGGAGTGTAGAGTCTGACAAAAAGACCATCAGTGAGCGAAGTCACACGAAAGTGGGGAAACTGCATCCAATGCACGTTGGCGTGATACCCTTTGAATTCCGGATAAACGGGTGGATTCAAAGTGTTGTATTCTCCAGTGACAGTATTGTTGTATTCTTTTGTCCATACACCAAACTGAGTTCCCTTGATACGGTTTCGCCATACGCGATAAGGACCGTTGCCAAGATATGTCACGGATTTATTGCCATTTGAGAAATTTTCCTCAGGGTAGTCGAATGTAAGTCCAAGTTGCCAGTTGCCCTCTTTTGTCAAGAAATTGCCTTTGTAGCCATGCCCGCGCTCATCGTTGAGCACCACTGCATCCATCAAAAGTTTTCCATCCTGAGTCTGACGCCACTGTATGCTGTCGATGCCACCACGATAGAAGAATGTGTTGACGATGTCTCCATTCTGTTCACGCCGTGTCTCATGACGATAGCAATCAGCAAGCATTCCCACAGGAAGAGGGCCACCATTAAGAGTTACCTCCTTGTCTTTGACCTTTATCTCGCGGATTGTGCCATTCTCATTAAAATCTACATTAAGTCGGGTTGCATTTGTATGGGGAATGACTTGCTCTGCAGCGCGATGTATGGGAGCAGACCATGTGCAGACAGTATCACCCTCGATTTTGCGAATCGCGGTCAAAGTCAAAATGTCACCTTCGTAGAAATTATTGGAAACAGGCAGCGAAGCAAAAGATTTCTCACCGGGGAGAATTTCCGGCAGCTTGACCAAACCGGAATCAATCACATTCCCTTTCTCTGATAGGACAAAATATGTCATGCCGTATTCATTAAGGTTAGAGAAAAGGCTTCTGTTTTCAATCGGAATTTTCCCATCAAAATCAGGAGTAATGTTTAATCTGTCGATATAGACTGGACTCCATACTTCGCGGATGGTGAAGAAACTTCCTTCCGGATTGCGGTAGGGGTCGAGCACGCCGTCGGGACCGTTGCCTCCATCACTGTCGAGAATTCCATCAAGGTCAGTGCGCCTCACAGCCTCATCAATATAAGCCCAGATGAAGCCTCCGGCGAAGAGTGGCGATCGGCTCCAGTGATCCCACATATCTTCGAGGGATGCCCCGCCGCCTTTGTCGTATTTGCTGTGGAGAAACTCTGTGGGCATAAATACATTCTGACCATTTTGCATTCGGTAAGTGCCGGTTTGATAGGCAGGATAGTGGTGGGTATCAATTTCGTCAAAGTCACTCCATGGATGTATCACCCTTCGTTTCTGAGGGTCAAGGGTATAAAACAAGGAATCCACCGATGTGTTCCAGCCTCCCTCGTTGCCGTTGCTCCAAAGGAATATGCATGGATGATTGACATCTCTATAGATGAACTCAGGAAGAAGTTTGCGGGCGGTGGTGTCATCGTATGCAGTCTGCCATCCGGGAAATTCATCAATATAAAGAAGACCAATAGAGTCGCAGACATCAAGGAAATGACTGTCGGGAGGATAGTGGCTGCGCACGGCATTCATGTTCATCTGCTTGATGAGTTTTGCATCCTGTATGCTGAGTGCCTTGCTCGTGGTGCGACCGCTCTCCGGATGAAAACAATGCCGGTTGGTGCCTTTCACCACAAGTTTTGTGCCGTTGAGATAAATGCCATCATGAGGACGAAACTCGATGGTACGGAATCCTATCCTCTTAGTGACGCTGTGGCTTTTGTCGGGCAGGGAGAAAGTGGCTGAGTAAAGATTTGGATGCTCCGGATCCCATGTCTTCACATCACCGCAATGAAAACAACCGGCCACAGGGTCGAAGTTGATTTCTCTTCCATCGAGATTAAGGGTTAGTCCTGTCTGATTCACATAGAGGTCTCCATTGGCGCGTGCATCAATGGCAAGGTTCTGAATGGGGCTGGCTGGGACTGATTCGATATATACCGGTCGGTAGATACCGTCGAAAAGCCACCAGTCGGCACGTCGTTCTGCCGAATTGACACTTTTATTGTCAGATTCCTTCTTCACTTCCACCTCAAGCTTATGGCGTTTGCCGGGCCTGACATAGTCGGTGATGTCGTAGGAGAATTCCGTAAAACCACCTTGATGAATGTCTCCTACCTGTTTGCCATCTATGGAGACTTTTGCATCAGTCATCACCCCTTCGAAAGTGATGCGGATTCTGTCGCCGTTACAACTTTTGGGGACAGTGAAATTCGTGCGGTAAGTTCCGGTTTCTTTACTTGGCTTCAATCCTTCGGTCTTGTAGAAGCGTCCGTAGGTATAATCTCCGAAACCCTGAAGTTCCCAGCATGATGGCACATCAATCTTGGTCCACTTGCCGGAGTTCTGACCTTCCGAACAGTAGAAATCCCATTTTTTTGCATCGTCCGGACCTGTGCCTGAAAGGTATATGCGTTCTGAAAAAGCAACTGATGAATAAGACATTCCAAGAATGCATAGTATCGATGCTAAAATATTTCTAATCATTTCTTACCGTTGAGTTTGCGATATTGAAGGTCAAGTTTTTCATAATGGCGGTTGTCATCGCAGTGTTCAAACAGTCCGAGCGGCCGGTCAAGTGGTTTGCCATCTCTTTCCGGGTCGTAGGTGGTTCCGGAATTGGTGTTCGGTATGCTTGCTGCCTCATACAGATATTCATCGCAATAGTTGAAACTTCCGAAATCAGGCCATTCGCTTATGAGCAGGTCCATTGCCACGGCGTCGCAGGCCACTCCGTCTTGCGACATAATCAGAGAGCAGCACCAGTCGTCGTTGAATGGTTCTTTCTTCCATTTGGGGTTGGGAGCACCATTGACATCGCGTGAACCATATGTGCCGTCGATGAGGAAAAGCAGGGTTTTGCCGCCAAGGTCTTTATGACCCATGAAATCTACGAATGTGCGGTAGGATGGCGTGCCATGACGTTTGTCCTGGCTGAAACCGGCATGAGAGTTTTTGCGCCATTCAAGTGCAATGTCGGTGGCTCCATACCAGTTTTTACCGGTCAGTGTCACGCCCGGTCCCTTGTGGGTTTTCAGCAATGCACTGTTGATGAGATAGGTGGCATCCACGATGCACTTTGCCAACCCCTTGGCAAGTTTGCCATTGTCTTGGGAATAAAGAATTTGGTCGTCATAATATTCGCATTTCTCGCGTCCGTCGCCACCGATATTGTCGATGAAGCGTACATTTGGAAATTCGCGATGTATCTTATGGTAGATGCTGTCGGTGATGGCACGGCTTGGTTCGCATACCACGATATCCTTCTGGTCAACCTTTGCATCGTTGACCAGGCTACGAACAAGGGCAAGCGTGATGAAAGGTGATGAATTCAGTTCTATGGTGTCGCGATGGGTGAGTGCATTGTTCATGTTGAGTTTAATAGCAATGGATTCCCCTTTGCGGTATCCTTTGTTGCCTCTTCCATGCGACTTGTTGAAATCCCTGAATATTTTCCCCCAGGCCTTAGCCGGTTTTGGTTCTCCTGCAAGGATTGTGATAGCTTCAGCAATCATGTTGTCAGCCATCTGCTGATTGTTCCATCGGTCTTCCACCCAAAGGCCCGTTTCTCCATCCCAGGAAGCCACACCGGGAGAATGCACCCAAGCCACTCTCCCCGGAAATATACCCTTGCCTTCGCCTACCGGTTGGTTCTGTCCGCAGAACAGCGGCGGCCGCCGGTCGGTTTGGGACGTTGTAGAATCAGTGTTGTCAGCGGCCTGAATCCCGATTGCCAGACAAACGGCCATCAATAGATTGAAAATTCGATTCATGATATGTTGGATTTTATAGATTTTGCAAATAAGATTATTTATGGAGTCAGTTTTTTTTGATTTTCCAAGAGTCAATGTTCTGTTTCATCGGGCCGTTGCCTATAAAAACCGCACAAGAATCTTAGGTTCTCCTGGGCTGCTTTCATGCTGAGTTCTTCACCTTTTATTGTATATAATGATGCATAAGGGAGCAGATTATTATCCTGAATGTATTTTGCCACGTCATCGGGAACATCACCATGAACTACCACAAACATTGATTCTTCGCTCAATTTCTCTTTGTTACCTCTCTTCTTGAAATAAGGATTGTTTTCGTCATTGAAAACTTGACAAGCGTCGTTTAGCACCACTGGTGGTTCGATTTCACTTAGAAATAAAACGAAATTCTTATGTTTCTTTTGTGAAGTGTCAATCAATGGAATTGGAAACATACCCATATCAACGACATTGGCGATTTCTTTCAATTTTTTGAAATAAAATATCTTACGGCTATTGTGTTCTCTTATGGCCTCCCTGATTTTTGTCATTGCTTCATCGGGGAATTTTACATTAGGATCTACATTAAACAGTTCGTAGGCGGAAAATACTGCGCCACCATTGACATACCATCGATTGTCAAATTTGGTGATAGATGCGGCCATGTATTTCTCCGGACTATTTCTTATGTCTTTATCAATATTGACAGAGTCTGCTGCAAGTTTATATTCCCGACCCTGTTTGTCGGAAATCAGGATGTAATCTTTCTTTATGACATCGATTTTAAAGGATTCCATCCTGAGATGTTGCAGTTTATCAAATATCTGAGACAGTTCTCCATATCCAAATGCCAATGTGTATGAAGACATGAGCCTTGAAGTGCTGCATCCAATCATTGACATATATTCAAGCCAAGAATATGACATTTCCACATGATATATACAGTCTTCCATTGAAAGACTGTGCTTATTTTTATCATGAAGAATCTCAGCAGTATTACGTATCTGACTTTTTATCCATGAGGGAGCGGTAAGCAGATTTGCTGTGTTTAGCCATACGGCAACAAATCTTACTTGGAAATAATGCTTTTTAACAAATGCGCTTCTTACATAATCTCTTACACGCGTTGCTTCAGGTGCATCATCCACACAATCCACTAATATTTCGTATCCAATTGATGCAAATTCTTCTACAGCATCACTATATGGAGAATAGATGGTTCCTGTTTCCTGTCCGAGTCTTGAAAAGCATTGCCATGAGAGGTATTTCAGATCTTCAATGTTTATGTCATCTTCATAATATTCATCATGACCAGTGTCGTAAAAGGGGAGCCATGAGCCATATCGTTTTTTGTAAATTCCTCGCATTGTGGACCATACCTTTGTATCGCTGACAAAATCTTCAAGATACGCTGTATATATCTTGGCTACTTCATGTTTTATTTTTTCTGTATCGTTAGCCACCAACCATTTATCAGCAAGGGCATCCATGATGCGATTGCATAAATCGGCATAATATCTATCCGATCCACATACAATACCTTCCGGATGGGTCTTACTCCAGTCTGCAGTGGTTACTTTCTCTAATTTATTCTTTTGTGGGGCGGACAACAAAAAATCGGCAATGGATTTTCTATCAGACTCAGGGATGCTTTCCACAAATCTATCAAAAACTTTTCTCCATTCTCCTTTTTTCATAATCTAACAGTATTTGTACAATGCAACAATATTACAACATATTCAGACTTATCATTAGTCTTCTTGTCTATAAGGATTATCTATACAACAATTGATGGTTTGATTTCGATTTCCCAGGAGTCTATGTTGTTGGCGGAAGTGGAGTAGTTGGCGGCGATTTTGATGATGGTGAGTCCTTCATCAAGGTAGGGGAGAGCATAACCCTTTTCATCTATCTGTCGCATTGCCTTGTCTGTGGAGCCGTCGGTCTTCATTTCGAAGATATAGATGTAGCGGCGGGTGCGCAGCATCACGTCCATACGCGAATTGCAGGTCTGCTCCTCAACACGCGGGCGGAATCCAAGAGCCCTGAAGATAAGGAAAATGTTGTTTTGGAAATACCTCTCACGTTTGTCAAGTTCAGTGAGTGCGTAGGGATTGCCTTGGAAGAAGGTCTGGAGATGACGCATGAAGTTGTCAGCTTCCCCTTTCATTACAGATTTCTTGATTAGCACAAAACAATCATCAAATTTTAATTCTGTCATTCCGGAATAAATTGGCAGAAGTGCCTCTGAGAAACTAACGGTTACTTCTTTGTTAGGAAGAGTCAGTGTAAAAATTTCAGTTTCGCAATCAAAATCCTTGATGGTGAGATAACCGGTCTCATACATTAAAGATATTGGGTTTTGCAAATAAGACCCACTTGCGGAAAGTTTGTTTTCTACTGTCTCCACGCAATCCAGATTAGGAAGGAAGAACTCATTACGCTTCAAAGTGGAAATCAAATAGGACGGAGTGCCTGATTGAAACCAGTAGTTGTTCAATTCCTGCGACTGCAGGGAATTCAGAAGACTGAAGGGATTGTAGATATCAGGGGATTTCTTGCTGAAGTGATAGCCGTCATAGTTATCTTTCAGCATGGCAAACATTTCCTCATCGGAAACGCCGATGGATTCGGCAAAATCATGAATACCGGGCATCAGGTTAGTCTTAAGTTCCTCTTCAGTGATTCCACAGATGGCAGCATATTTGTTTTCCAGAGAGATATCCTTCAGGTTGTTTGCACCGCTGAAGAGACTTGTATGGCTGAACCGCGACACTCCGGTGATGAATGCAAACTCGATACATGCATCTGCATTCTTAAGCACTGAAAATACCGATCTGAGCGTGTTGCGGTAGGAATTGTTGAGGGTATCATTTTCCAAAGTGTTGAGAAGTGGTGCATCATATTCGTCTATGAGTATGGCTACTTTCCTGCCGGTCTGCTTAAATGCAGTATTAATTATGACTTCAAAACGCCTTGATATTTCATCGTCATTGTCAGGAATATTATAGATGTTTTCGTATTCTCTGAAGATACTTCCAAGATAATTTGTCAGGGAATCTTCCGATCTGGGGTCTATTGTATTCAGCGACAGTTTAATTACCGGTCTTGGAGTCCAGTCCACTTCCTTTGAATCTATATCCAGACCCTTGAAGAGTTCCCTGCGTCCTTCAAAATAGGCCTGTAGGGTGCTCAGAAATAGACTCTTTCCAAAACGACGAGGGCGGCTCAGAAAAAAGTATTTGCCATCATTCAACAGCAACTTAATATGTTTTGTCTTGTCGATATAGATAGATCCTTTATTGATGATCTCCGAAAAGTCTTGTATTCCAATCGGATATTTTATTTTTCCAGTCATGATTATCGTTCTTTATAAAGTGTCTTTATAGTGTAAACACTCATTCAATTTGTAAAGTTACGAAAAATCTTGATTTTACGCAAATACAAATAACTTAAGTTTCTGATTTGGTAATTTATAAGCAGGATACATTGGTTCTTACAATCGGAAAAATCGCGCGGAGGCACAGAGGTGTTGGAAATCAACATTTTGAATGTTGAATAAAGCGGAGACTCGCAAGCGAGTTGCAAAGTACACAGAGTCCGACCGCAGTGACATTGCTTTGCGTTCTTTGCCAACTCCAGCGAGTATTACAAGCGGGCGTACGGAAAAAAACGGGGATGCCCCTTATCCATGTAAGAATTCAACTTTCGCGCTGCGAAAGTTGAGGGTGATGGGGTTATGAGGTTATAGGGTTAATTATTCGAAGTTGCAGATTCAGGACTTGTTCGTGCTTCTTTGCCTCGTTTTTAATCAGCCTCAATACAAGGTTGACGAAGATTTTAATGTGATTGAGGTGGCAGGAAGCCCTACAAACACTGAGATTGAGACGAAAAATTAAACTTTTCGGCCAAAAAGGCGTTTTTATTTTGTAGAGTTAGGAAAATTTCGTAACTCTGCATCAGAAAAAGCAACGCCCTACTTTCTTGTAGGGAATAGGCCGCTTACGAGCGGCTTTTTTTATTAAACATGGAACAGAATAAACGAGTAACATTCTACATCGACGGTTTCAATTTCTATTTCGGGCTGAAACGCACGAAACACATTGAACCTGCATGGCGGCGGTTCTATTGGATTGACATGGTAAAGTTGTGCGAGAGTTTTCTCGGTCCCGGTCTGGAACTTGAAAAGGTCATATATTTCACTGCATCGCCCCTTAGCCCCCAAAAGAATAGCCGACAGAGTGCTTTTCCATGCGCACAAACTTTATAAGACAGCCAAGCTGTTGATAATCAATATGTATCAATAGTCAAAGGTGTACTTAAAGTGAACTAAATGAGGATATTGAAGAAAGCAAATAGGATGAATTTAGTCAAATTTAACGTCGGTTTAGAATTTTTAATTCGATTTAATTTCGTTTTTTCTCTCAAAATCTTACGTAAATCAGGCTCGTTAACGTTAAAATGCTTGTGTGATTTGTTATTATTTTGTACCTTTGCATTCTAAAACAAGATAGTTATGGCAACTCCAATAAAACAAGTACCTATACTTACCGGTGAAATAGCCGCAGCTTTCGTCCGTGAAGCTGAAGAGAATGAAAAATTACCACGCCATCAAATTTCATCAGAAGATGAAGCGTGGGTTAAACGCATTGCGAAACAACTTCAAGAATTCAAGTTCCCTTGGGATAAAAAGTGATGGAGTTAGAGTTTCCTATTGATGCGAAATGCCATTTCGCAAAAGTCAACGAAGGTCTTTTGGCGAACTGTCAGCCATTTTCTTGTGGTAAAAACGACCTTGATGATTTCCTTTAGAACGATGCGCTTGCGTATGAAAGAGATTTAATGGGGAAAACGTATTGTTGGGTACTTGCTGACGACGTGACTAAGGTTGTCGGCTTTGTTACTCTCGCTAATGCTGGTATTCAAACCACTCATCTTCAAAACAACCCGAAACGACACTTGCACAAAAATATCGCATACAACAAACAAGGCAGAACATATCCGGCTGTTCTTATCGGAAGAATTGCGGTTGCTAAAGAATTTCAAGGAAAGGAATATTGTATAGGGTATCAAATCATGAACTTTATTAAGAAATGGTTTGTAACCGATGATAACAAAACGGGCTGTCGCTATGTTCTTGTCGATGCAATGAATACTGAGCATACACTTAAATACTACGAGAGAAACGGGTTCAAGCCTCTGTTTCGGAGAGAAAAGGACGAGCGGG
>JAMPAV010000028.1 GCA_023667055.1 Muribaculum sp.
TTGGTCAGATTTTCCTTAAAAAATGTTAAAACACTTGCAAGGAATTATAGAAAGCGGAATACTTAGTGTCGGAATCAGATGAATGGAGCCATCTTGTGCTTAATTTCTCGCCATCAAAATCCACTGCCCAAAGATAGGCGTAGGTGTAATATCCACGACACATCACTGCACTTGCCGGTGAATCCATGCCGTCGAGGTGAGCCACACATGCAAGATACCTCTCGCCACGGTTGCCATAGCTGCCCGTGTCGCTTTTGCTTCCGGGTTCCCAGTCGAATGTTCCGGCAGCTTCGCCGCCCACTTTTGTATTCCTGTTGGGTTTGTAATAGACCGTATGGATGGCTTTGCCGGTTTGTCCGTCAAATACGGTCAGCCATTCCTGACCGCCATTGACTCTACCTCCGGCAACTCTCCAGTCTTTTTCGTTATCGGGCTTTTTGATATCCTCTATAGTGGCTACGGTATTCACATATTGTCCGGTGCCATCGACGCTGCCGGGTGCTGTCTTGCAGATCATCTCTGCATGTCCGTCGCCATCAAAGTCATACACCATGAACTGGGTGTAGTGGGCGCCGGAACGGATGTTCTTGCCTAAATCCACGCGCCACAACATAGTTCCGTCAAGTTTATAGCAATCGATGATGGTATTACCTGTATATCCTGACTGAGAGTTGTCTTTGGCATTGGTGGGATACCACTTCACAAAAAGTTCATACTGTCCGTCGCCATCCACATCTCCCACAGAGCAATCATTCGGCGTGTAGGTGTATTCACTGTTTTCGGGAGCTACGCCACCCTCGGGCAGATTCAGTGTCAGAGATTGGGTGGCCGACCACTTCATTGGAGAAAATTCATCTACCACTTCATCGCCAATCATTGCTTTGATGACATATTGTTTTGTCATGCTGCCGGAGGCGTCCCGGTAGTCACTGCTGTTGACAATCGGAGTCTTGTTTATTTTCTTGCCATCACGATACACATCAAAATACATCTCGGGGCTGTCTGTCGCAAAACTCCTCCATGACAGATAAGGGATGCGTCCGGATAACATTATTACCGCACCTCGGTCAATCTTCTCTTGGAAATGCTGTCCAAACGCTGTTGGCATCGATATTACGGCAGCAAGTCCGGCTACAAATAATTTCTTTATCATATTTTTGCATATGTTAGGTTTTTTCAAAACATCCACAAAAATACAAAAAATATTGATAAAAAACTAATAATTGTGAAATAATTTATTCATCCGCCATGTTCACATCGGAAATGTCAATGATCTTGTGCACCAGTGCGAAGATGGCGAGTGCCGCTGTGGAGTGAATGTTGAGTTTTTCGCTGATGTTGCGCCGATGGGTGGTGACAGTATGAAACGAAAGGCATAGCTTGTCGGCTATCTCTTTATTTGAAAACCCCTTAGCCACCAGCTTCACAATCTCTCGCTCGCGGGAGCTTAGGGTATCTACGGCCGGAGGATTCGATTCCCGGATTCCCTCCTCGTCCTTTTTTGAGCTAATCAGATTTTGCTCAAGAAGTGTGATGTTGGGAAACAGCAGTTTGTTTTCGATATTGCAATGCTCCACAAGATCCTTTCCGCATCGAATTATCTGGTAGAGGGCATTGTTGATCATCTCGTTGTTCTGCTGATTGTATTGATACACAAACAACTCCTTAAGGTCATCGAGTTTCCCCGCTGTATGCTCATGACTGTGGGAAAACTCCGACACCTTTAGCCGGTCTTCCAGATTCCCTCCGATAAGATTTTCCACATGTTTGAATATGACATTATTTTCATATTCCATGTGTTTGCGCACTTCAGCCACATAGTTGTCGAAGAAGTTCATGATGTGTATGGAAATCTCCGACGGGGTGGTCTGGTGTATTCCTTCGATCAGCATCTTCTTGATGAGGGGAAGAGAATAATCGATGAAATGCTCATGCGATTTGCGAAGGTATCCGATTAGGGATGGAAGAGATATTTTATATGCCTCCCACCGTTTGCCGCTTATGATGTTTATGACAGCGAGAAAAGTGTCGATGTCAACATTGTTGTCGCGGCATGTCTGCTCCACGCTGTTGTCGCCAAAGCCTAATGATATGTCAAACCTGGACAAGACCATCAGGATATCATTGTTGTCTGTTATGATATCTCGCAGACTATCGTGACGGCTATATGAAGATTGATTCTGTATCATATCAATTTGTGTTAGACTATGGCAAAGATAGTGGATTTATTTTATATTTGCAAATTTGCAGACCTAATCAGTAACCGGTCATACTCCCCCGATTGCTGATTTGAGAGATTTTGACTTCATCGATGGAAAAATTGTGTTCACCAGTTTCCTCAGTGATTCAGGCGTGAGTTGTTGTTTTGCATCAGTCAGGGCAGTAGTTGGATCCGAGTGGCTTTCTATCATGAAGGCATTGAAGCCCAAATCAACCGCCTGACGCATCAATCCCGGTATCAGTTCTCTCTTGCCTGCCATGTGTGATGGATCGATAATCATGGGTATTCCGGGAAGCTCCGACCGAAGTTTGCGGGCAACTTCCCAGTGGGGCGGATTGCGATATACCGAATCGGAGAAGTCGGCAAACCCGCGGTGTATCACACCGATGTTTTTCAATCCGGAGCCCTGTATCCGCTCTATGGCGCCAAGCCAGGTGTCAAGTCCCGGACAAAGGGGATTTTTTATGAATACTATCTGATTTGCAGGGGCATCGGAAAGTGCCGAGGCAAGTTCGGCCATCGCAAAGGGATTGCCTGAGGTCCTTGTGCCAATCCAGAGAATTTCGATTCCGGCCTCAAGACATGCCTCCACATGATGTGGGGTGGCTACCTCTGTGGCCATGGCCATGCCGGTCACTTCCCTGACATGTTTCATCCATTCAAGACCTTTGTCGCCCACTCCTTCGAAATTTCCGGGACGTGTTCGCGGCTTCCACAGGCCGGCGCGAAGCACCGGAATGCCGTAGGAGGCAAGTTCCATGGCTGTCTGCATCATCTGCTGCTCGGATTCTGCACTGCATGGCCCCGCTATTATAAAAGGTGAGGATGCCCCGGTGGTGGATTTCAATATATCGTGAAACATCATATCTATTGTTTAAACGGAAATTGCTCGCAATTTTCGGCGTTGTTTTCGGATGCAAAATTAATACTTTTATCAAAAAAAATCAATAACACAAAATAGGTATAGGAATATTAAAATTTATGAATTTTCAAAGTGGCCGGATTGGAAATTTACCAATTTTTGTGTATTTCCCGAGTGAAAAATTGGCTGTAATTTTGCAACGTCAAAATTCAACGTCAATATCAACGTCACAGAAATGATACGCAAGCACATCAAAACCAGGACCGCTTCGGCGGTGATCACACTCGCGGCTTTGGCCTCTATGCCAATGGCTGCCCAGCAACTCGCTGACACAGCAGGCTACAATAAGTTCCGCTTCGGAAGCTACGGAGAGGTGGTGGCCGCTTTTAAAGATTATGGCATCAATCGCTTTCAGGCGGAGGGAGCCACCAAGGAACATCGCAACACCATCTCAATACCGAGGTTCACCCTGGGTATTGACTATAAATTCACCCCGAAGTGGATTATCGGTGCGGAAATTGAATTCGAAGCCGGTGGCACAGGCACGGCCGTCGAACTCGAGAATAACGAGAATGGAGAATATGAAACCGAAATAGAAAAAGGCGGAGAAGTGGCTCTCGAACAATTGCACCTGACACGTCTCATCATACCGGAATTCAATGTGCGTGCCGGACATCAGGTGATTCCAATTGGCCTGACCAACGCCCATCATGAGCCGATAAACTTCTTCGGAACTACACGTCCGGAAAGCCAGACTGCCCTTATGCCATCCACATGGCATGCCACAGGCCTTTCGGTGTTCGGAACTTTCGGAAAGGGTTACGGCATATTTGACTATGAGGCAATGGTAGTGGCTGGTGTCAATGCAAATGGTTTCGACCGCGACACTTGGATTGCCGGTGGCAAACAGGGCTTCTTCGAGGATGACAATTTCACTTCGCCCGGCTATGTGGCTCGACTTGACTGGCGCGGTGTGCCCGGTCTCAGAACAGGAGTGTCGTTCTATTATTGCAACAATGCCGGTGCAAACGCCGACAAAAGTCAGACCTACAGTCAATATGGCAAAATTCCGGTGGAAATATTCACATGGGATGCACAATATAAGAATAAATACCTCACAGCAAGAGCCGACCTTACCTACGGACATATCGGCAACACCAAGGCTGTCAACGAACGCAACAACCGGCTGCCGGGAGCTTCGCCCTATAGCCGTCTGACCCCGGTGGCTAAGAATGCCCTGAGTTATGGCGCAGAAATCGGATTTAATTTCGGAAATGTATTTTCCATTGCCGAATGTCCGACTTTTATGCCGTTCGCCCGCTATGAATACTTCAATCCTCAGAAATCAGTAGCCAAACCTTACACAGCCGACAATCGTCTGGAGGTGAGCAAATGGATGGTGGGTCTCAACTGGTTTGCCCTTCCAAATTTAGTGGTGAAGGCTGACTACTCTATGCGTCAGGTAGGCACGGACAAGGTGTTTGGCAAAGGACCCTACAATAGTGAGAATGAATTCTCCATCGGCATTGCCTACGTAGGCTGGTTCTTCAAGAAGTAATGAATCTGATGATATCTTTGATTGCTCTGATATCTCTGATAAAAACAAATATTCATAACATTCAACAATAATGAAAAAAATCAATTCTATCCTGAGAAACGCCGCTCTTTTCTGCGGAGGTTTCCTTCTCGCCTCAGTGGCTCTCACTTCATGCAGCGATGAAAAAGATGAGCCAAATGGCGGCAACGATGAAGTAAAATTCGATGAGGCAATCGCCCTTGACTATTCGAAAGACAACGCCAACGGATGGCACAATTACTCTGTAAGAGTGGCCGAGCTGCTCGCTCGCGATGCTGAAGATCTCTACAACTCCTGGACCACTTCTTACGAGGGAGGCGCTTCTTTCGCCGACCAGTTCCGCAAGCCTTCAGCTGCAAGTGCCTACAAGAACTATACCGACTGTGTGGATCAAATCATTGAAGGATGTTCCGACATTGCAAGCGAGGTGGGTGATGCCAAAATCGGCGATCCATACAATCTGTTTGTTTCCGGAAAGACCACTGAAGCTCTCTACGCAGTAGAATCATGGTATAGCTGGCATTCACGCGAAGACTATCAGAACAACATCTATTCAGTGCGCAACTCATACTATGGCTCCACCGACGGCAGCGTGGCCCAGCACTCACTCTGCAACCTCGTGAAGTCGGTCAACTCAGCGCTCAACGAGAAAGTGGAGTCTGCAATCGGCAATGCAGCTTCTGCCATCTACGCTATTCCGCAACCATTCCGCAACAACATCAACTCTGGAGAGGCAAGTGCTGCCATGGATGCTTGTGGCGATCTCTACAACCTTCTCGACAATGACCTTAAGTCGCTGGTGAATGGTCTTGACGACAGCCACGATGCCGAATTGAAAGCTATAGTGGAAAACTATGTGGATGTAGTGGTTCTTCCCACTTACAAGTCTCTTAAGGAGCGTAATGCCGCCCTCCTGACATCTATCAAGGATCTTGCAAGCAAGCGCACCGATGCCGCTTTCAAGGCAGCTTGCGATGCATGGCTAAGCGCGCGCGAGCCGTGGGAACGCAGTGAGGCTTTCCTTTTCGGTCCGGTAGATGCACTCGGCCTGGACCCGAACATGGACAGCTGGCCTCTTGACCAGGTGGCTATTGTCAATCACCTGAAGAGCGGTAATTTCTCGGAACTTGAGTGGGGCGACGGCGATGACGATGACAAAGTCGAGGCTGCCCAGAATGTACGAGGCTTCCACACTCTTGAATATCTTTTGTTCAAGGACGGACAGCCCCGCAAAGTCAACAACTGATGAAAAGTAGGTTATTAGGATATATTTTAGTCGCGTCCATCCTTTCCTCCTGTGGCGAGGATGGACTCGATGTGCTTGACGTGGAAGTTCCGGCTGGCTATGAATTGTCGGCCGGAACGTCAACACTTTTTGTCAACTCATCGAAAGCGTATGATCTTGCCGCAGACTGGGTGAGTGGTACATACGCTTCGCGATTTAACAGAGGCGACCGTCTATATGACGATATGCGCACAAGTGGCAATGGGTATGGCGGCGGCTTGGGCCCTGTATATGCAGGTTATTCTTGCGGCAGCTGCCATAGCAACGCAGGGCGTACAAAACCCGCCGGATGGGCCGACCATGGTTCGGGTCCATACGGTTTCACCTCGGCACTGGTATATGTTACCCGCAAAAACGGCGCTTTCTTCCAGGGATATGGTCGTGTGCTTCATGACCAGTCGATCTATGGCGTGACAGCCGAAGGCAAATTTGAAGTGAAATGGGATTATGAGACATTCTCCTTCCCCGACGGCGAGACATACGAACTTGCCAAACCCACTTACAAAATCACTGACTGGTATCTTGGCGACATAGACCCCGAAGATCTCTTCTGCACGGTGAGAATACCTTTGCGGCATGTCGGTATGGGACAAATAATGTCGCTCGACCAAAATGAGATAGAAGCTCTCGCCAAGAAGAGCAATTATCCTGAATATGGTATCTCCGGAAGATGCAACTACATCACCGAACGAGGTGTCAGAAGTCTTGGAATTTCAGGTAATAAGGCACAACACGCCGACCTTACTGTGGAACTTGGCTTTTCAAGCGATATGGGTGTGACCAACAGCCGGTATCCCGAAGAAATTTGCGAAGGTCAGCTCCAGATGACCGAAGGCTCCATGATGGGTCTTACATACGACCAACTTGACGTGTCAACAGAAGACATGGAGAATGTGGATCTCTATATGCAGTGTCTTGGAGTGCCTGCAAGGAGAAATGTAAATGACCCGATAGTCAAGTTGGGTGAACAGAAGTTCTATGAGGCAAAGTGCCATCTTTGCCATGTGACGACTCTTCACACTCGCAGCCGCGGGTCAGTACTTCTCAATGGCACCCAATTGCCATGGCTCGGCGGACAGACTATCCATCCCTACAGCGATTTCCTACTTCACGACATGGGAAGCGAGATTATGGGTGTAGGTCTCAACGACAATTACCAGTCTGGGCTTGCTATGGGCAACGAATGGCGAACCACTCCTCTATGGGGCATAGGTCTTCAGGAGAGAGTGAATGGTCACACTTATTTTCTTCACGACGGACGCGCACGCAACTTCGTGGAAGCCATAATGTGGCATGGCGGTGAGGGTGAGGCCTCAAAAAATCTCTTCAAGAACATGTCCAAATCAGACCGGGATGCGGTCATCCGATTCCTCGAATCCCTTTAATCGAAATAGTTTAGTGTTTGGTTTGTCTGATGAATCTCGAATGCATTTCCAATAAATTAAACCCTAAACCTTAAACCCTAAACCAATTTTTGCAAAGCAAAAATTAACTTAAGTCAAGCACATGAAAAAGATATTTATATTCGTTATCCTCTCTCTTCTCACCATTCCGGTCTTCGCCCAATATGACGAGGACACGGAGAATGGTGTCGTTTCCTTCGCCGGACGAAAGGGTTTCGTCTGGGAAAGCAAGGATGGAAAATTTGAGTTCAAACCATACCTTATGGTGCAGAGTGCCGTGGATTTCAACTGGTATGACAGTGAGGGTCTTGACCCGGCCTACAATCAGGACCACGTGCACAACACCGGTTTCTCAATACCATACGCAGTGCTCGGATTCACCGGACGTGCATTCGGATTCATTACATATAATCTCTCAATCAATGCTGCCGCCACGGGTGGTGCTTTGCTTCAGCAGGCCTGGGCCGACATGAAGGTGAGCGATGGTTTCGCTGTCAGGGTCGGTAAGTTTAAGACACCTTTTACCCATGCCACTCTTACCACCTTGGGCGAGACATTGTTTCCCACACTGCCGGTTTCGCTTACCTCCAGTGTGATAATGCCCCATTCGCTTAATGCAGTCACCCCTTCAATGATGACCGGCTTCGACCTCGGCGTTGAGTTCCACGGTATGATAAAGAACAAATGGGGATATCAGGTAGGTATCTTCAATGGCACCGGGTCATCGGTAAATACAGCGTCTAAGACATTCAGTGATGATTGGCATATACCTTCTTTGCTTTATGCCGGACGTGTCACTTTCCAGCCATGGGGCGTAATGCCAGGCACCCAGGGCAATCCCAACCAGCTCAATCTAAAGCGTCTGCTTATCGGGGCTTCGGCTTCTTTGAATGTGGAGAGTGAGAACGAGAGCACAAACGACACACGCGTGGGTCTGGAGGTTGCTTATATGCACAATCGTCTTTATCTTGCAGGTGAGGCGTACTACATGAATGTGGGTTTCACAAAGCGACAGAAGATCGATGAGTCTTACAATTATATGGGAGGCTATGTTCAGGCCGGTTATTTCGTGACCGACCGTCTGCAACCTGCATTGCGCTATGATTTCTTCGACCGCAACGGTCTTGACAAGGGTGGTCTCCTGAATATGCCGGCTGTAGGTATCAACTACTATTTCAAGGGTGTCAACCTGAAGCTTCAGGGCATGTACCGCTATATGGGACGCACCGGCCACAAGACACAGCTCGACCGCGACAATGACGATCTCGGTCTTGCCACCCACAATGCCACTGTCCAGATTCAATACACTTTCTGATTATAGGTTTATAAGGTTATAGGTTTATAAGGTTATAGGTTTAGTCTGTTGGAATTTATGAGTTATTATAAATATTTGCTTATTGTGGCAGTGTTGCTGTCGCTTATCGGTTGTGATGAGGGGAAGATTTATCCTGACGACCTTGTAGTCGGTGGGGAAGGTCTTTCCGTTGTAGTAAAGGGTGAATTCAGCGGATGCAAGGATTATGATGGGTCGGGCTACGCAATCGTTGTCGCTGCATTTAAGGATGGCGATAACTATGCTACCGTGTCCAAACCATTGACAGATGGCTCTGAAGATATAGTGCTTAAAAATGTGGATGCCTCGGTGAGTTCTGTCGAGGTTTGTGTGATCACTCGTCTTCGTGAGAAGGTGATCACCTTTGCTTCAAAGGATGTGAATCTTGCTGACGGCAACACAGATATTGTTTTCAATGCCGGAGAAATAAATGTTGCTCCTTTTAATGCTATTAACCACAATATTTTCGCCACAACTTGCGTTCAATGTCATGGGGCAACCGGGACGTCGGCGGCTTCTCTCAACCTGATTGCGGATGAGGCCTACCGGAATTTGGTCAATGTGCCTTCTACTGTGATGGAAGGTGAGATGCGTGTGGCTCCCGGCAATGCATCTGTCTCCACATTGTGGCAGGCTCTTGCCACAGATGTGTCGGAAGGCTGGAGATTTGACCACTCCAACCTTCTCACGCCCGAGAGTTCCGGATTTGTGCAATATTGGATAAACAGTGGTGCAAATGATTAAAAGAAAGAATTTGGTCTCCTCCAATGGTGGCCGTGAAACACACGCTATAATAAATATCACCGACTCAAGACTGACCTTCAGGCAACAGATAGGGCAGATAGAGTCGGAGTTTGCTGATTTGTGTAGTGAATGTGGTGTCAATATGCATCCTGTATTCTGTCGGTGGTTTCTCAGCGATGCTGCGAATCAGGCAAATCAATTGCCAAAATTGGCCGATTGTGCTGTCTCTGTCGTGGAGCAGCCACCGCTTTCGCTCACCAAAGTTGCGCTTTGGGTGTGGATGATGGAGGATGTGGATGTCAGGTGTAGAGCTGAAAATGTGTTTGCGGTAAATCATGGCACATACACTCATGTTTTTGAGGCACAGAGTTGCCTGCCGGGCAAAGACTCTGAGTCTGCAACCTACGATGTGCTCATGAAGACCGAAGTGATGCTTCGCAAGCTTGACGCGAGCCTTATCGACAATTGTGTGCGTACCTGGTTCTTTGTTCAGAATGTAGATGTCAATTATAAGGGGGTCGTTGAAGGTCGCAACCGTGCATTCAGTGAACTCGAACTAACGCCATCCACTCGTTTCATAGCAAGCACCGGAATCGGTGGTCGCCATTCTGACAAGAGCGTGACTGCACAAATGGATTCCTATTCGGTGAAAGGACTGGTTAAAGGACAGATGCGGCAAGTAAACGCTCCTGAGTACCTGAATCCCACATACGAATATGGAGTGGCCTTTGAGCGTGCCACAAGTGTGGATTATGGCGATCGGCGACATTTGTTTATATCCGGCACGGCGAGCATAGATTGCCACGGTGATGTGGTCTGGGAAGGCGACATACGCAAGCAGACTCTTAGGATGTGGACCAACGTTGCAGCTCTTCTGAAGGCTGCGGCCTGCGACTGGGAGGATGTGGGCCAGATGCTCGTTTATTTAAGGGATCCGGCAGATTATGTTGTTGTCAGCGAGATGTTTGCGGAGCGTTTTCCTGATATTCCTTATGTAATTCTGCTTGCACCGGTATGTCGCCCCGGATGGCTTATAGAAATGGAATGTATGGCCATGAAGCCAATAAATACTCCATTTGTTCCGTTTTAAATACATGAAGAAGCAAAATCGTCTGGTTCTTACAGTATATATGGTTGTGACCGTGGTATTGGCGGTCACAACATTTTTGTCTCCCCGTGTCTATGGCTCATGGTGGTTTGTAGCGTTATGGATTTTATTCGCCGTCATACTCGGCATGTCAATGTTTGCCACACGGATGTGGTGCAATGCCGGTAGATTCTTGCTGCACCTTTCTTTCCTTGCCATGCTTGGGGGAGGATTGCTCACTTGGCAGACTCAGGTGGAAGGAAAGGTCAGGATAGAACCCGGACAGACTGTGGATTCGTTCATCGACGGAAAAGGTCATTCCCATAAGCTCCCTTCTCCAGTGTCCTTGACCAGGTTTGAGACGGAATTCTACCCGGGCGATGTCGTTCCAAGAGATTATGTGTCATACCTGACAATAGATGGTGAGAATGTGAAGGTATCGATGAACAACATATATGAGCTCAAGGGCTATCGGTTTCTCCAGTTTTCCTACGATAGCGAGGGTGCCACAGTGTTGGCTGTCAATCACGATCCGTACGGTATTTTTCTGTCATACGCGGGATATGTCATGTTTGCGGTCGGAGGTTTGCTGATTCTATTGTCGAAAAAAGGGAATTTTCGCAGATTGCTCAGGCAGATATCCGCCTGTATCGTACTGATCTTTGCTGCTTCCGGCAATGTTGGTGCCTCGACGATTGATGGAGTGCCACGCGCAGCTGCCGACAGCCTGCGTCACCAACAAGTGGTCTATAATGGCAGGGTGGTGACATTCAATACGCTGTCGCGCGATGTACTTCTGAAAATTAATGGCAAGACCTCATACCGCGGACTTACTTCCGAACAGGTTCTCCTGTCGCTCAAACTTTTTCCTGACAAATGGAAGAATGAGCCGCTGATTCTGATTAAGGAGAAAAATATCAGTAAGGCTCTTGGCATAAAGGGGAAATATGCGTCATTGTCGGAATTGTTTGATGAAAATGGAAATTATCTTGTAGAACGTTTATATTATACCCTTGGCCAAGACAATGTGAGGGCTGTCGAGAACCTTGATGAGAAAGTGGGGATTATATTGACTCTCTATTCCGGTGATCTCATCAAGCCGCGTACTGATGAACTGCATCCATTGAGCAATGTCAGGGTGAAAGCGGAGTTGCTGTATAATTCCATTCCGTTCACCAGAATAATTTTCATTCTGCTTTTCATAGGATTTTTTGTGGGTATGGCAAGTCAAATCCTGAGAAATGTTGGTTTGCTTAGACGTTTGCCACTTGTAATATTGGTTATTGCAATTGTGTTTTCGTCGGTTTGTTTTGCATTCCAATGGTATCTGTCCAAAAGGTTACCGATAGCAAATACTTTTGAGACACTGCAGTTTGTGGTGATAATGGTAGAACTCATGCTGCTTTTTGCGCGTAAAAACATACTTCTCATGTCGCTTGGTTTGTTGATGGGAGGTGCACTGGCACTTGTGGCGCATTTGGTGGCATCCAATCCCGTGGTCACTCAGCTCATGCCGGTGTTGCATTCAGGTTGGCTTTCGCTGCATGTGACACTTGTCATGATATCATACGCAATCTTAGGCTTTACATTTGTGGTTTCATTAGCCGGACTTATTATGCCATCATCAGAAGCAAGGATGGAAATCCTCGCCCGATGCATGCTATATCCGGGAGTGTATCTGCTTGGATTAGGAATTTTCACCGGTGCCGTGTGGGCAAATGTGTCATGGGGGCAATACTGGTCGTGGGATCCGAAGGAGACATGGGCGTTGGTGACGTTGCTTGTGTATGCGTTGCCACTTCATGCGTCATTCGCACCTCTGAGGAAGCCACGCGTCTTTCTTGCATATCTTGTATTTGCCGTTCTCTCAATAGCAATGACCTATTTTGGAGTAAACTATCTTAACTCCCTCCACGCATATAATTAATGTCACTGACCCAAAAATTGCAGAGTCGGGACCTAAATCACTTTAGGATTTTAGATACGCCGAATTTAGATTTTAGCATATATACGCCGTTGTTCAAAAATGGCATATCAGCGTATTTCCCACAATATAAATGGGATCCACTGAGAGAAAACACATCTATGATGTCGTCAGGCTGAAGAATACCTATGTAGTCATCTATTTTCCATACCCCGTTTTCATTGAGTAAATCAAGCAATGCCGAGCGAGGGTCGAACCATCCGTTGATATTTCGCGGATTGTCAGGGGAATCAATATCGTGACGGTTGGTTGACATAATCACATCCATCACATCTCTGGAAGTCAGATTTGGAATTGCTTCGATCCAAGTGGCAATAAAACCGGCCACGTATGGAGATGCCATGGAAGTGCCGGGTTCTGAAATCCATGGAATTCCATTAGATATGCAACATGGTTCTTCAGGATGCGCATCATGATAATGACGGTTGAAGGCCGAGACAAGTGGGGCGCCGGGCGCTGTGGTAGAAGGTAAGGATCTTCCGTCGCGGAGGGTGCCATAACTGCTATATATCACAGTCTGACCGGCTTCATACCCTGTATTCATGTCAATTTTCTTTTCTTCTCCGTCTGATTCTGTGGCAGTCCATGATGAACGGTTGCCATACATGCCCACACTTATCACATTAAAGCCGCAAGACAGATCGCTAATTGACATTGCACTGGAGGGAGCCGGATTTCCGGCCACTCCCATAAGGCGTGTGTAGGTGCCATCTGCAAAAATATCCACATCATTGCCCGGAGTGCCAATCACATCAACTTTCACCACATACTTCGACCACCCTTTGTCTGATACTGCTGATGATTGAAAGTCGTATGTCAACAAAGCTTGGTAGCGTCCATTTTCCGGATCAATGCCACCATATACCTTAAGATAACCGGTAAAAGGATTTCCCCTGAAATCCGGATCCTCGGAATTCCAAGTGAACGTGCATGAATCATAATCGCAAAGCCTTAGTTCCGGATAAGAGTAAACCACCGACTTTGTTTCCTCATCATATATATTTATTCTTATGGCAAGGGGGTGCGACGAACCGCTCCATATATCGGTGGCGCCATACATTTCTATCTGATTCCATTTCGTGCTGTCGCCAAGCCTAAAACTCACCTCAGGCATGGTCTCCGTGAATTGATGATACAGGGTATTTGTCCGATTGCCCTCATTGCCTGCAGACAACACTATGATAGCATCTTCAGCACACAGATCGAGATATTGGGAAAAAAGACCGGACCCATCGTGGGCACCGAGATAATTGCCCATGGAAAGATTAATCACAGCCGGTTTTCCGACTTCCTTGGCATAGTCGATAATGTCTTCCACACCGGCAAGAAGGCCCACATCTGTGAGAGTGGAAGTGGAGACCACGATATCGGCATCACGTGCTATCCCGACGTAGGGAGAGCCGGCACCATTGCCGGCAAGAATGCCGCAAACGTGGGTGGCATGATAATTATCGGCATTGTCAGTGCGCCATTCCCTATATGCATCATCCCCTTCGAGTTCTATCCGTATCCCTTCTCTCTCGACATACTGTGTGAGGCGTTTCACCCTTGAATGACCGTTGGCATCAAGAAATGTAGGGTGCAACGGATCGAAACCTATGTCGCATATACCTACTACCACTCCCTTGCCGGTATAAGGCTGATCAAAGCCATTGCCTTCCAATATATCAATTGCATCAAAGTGTTTCACCGACATGTCCAACGCGGGGACATTAAAGCCACGCCTTCTGCCAGACAGCAATCTGTCTTTTGCATATCGTGGCGACTTTCGGGAAGAGTTGGGTATTGTCACCTCCCCATTGCCATCCGAAGGCACAAGACATAGCAGAATGTCGCCGCGCCGCCGCAGAATATCCACTCCGGCATCAATCAACTCCTGCACTTCACTCTCATCATATATCTTGATTACCTGAGGAGAATATTCTTCACCTTGGCAAATGCATGGACAGCATACTACACTCAATATTGTGAAAATGTAAATAAAAAATCGCTCCATTTATGTCTGTTGAATAAATTATAAGTAGCTGTTCAAATTAAATGCATACTATGTGCGCAGGGATTTTTGAGGCAATTTCTTCACTCGAAGAAGGAGTGATGCGGGCATCACGACTGATGAGAGGGGAGAAATTGGCCAAAAAGACCAAGCAGATAGTATGCAAGATTTTCATTTTTTTTATTGTATCGTTTTAATTTGAACAGCTACTTACAATAAAAAAACGCATATTTTTTTGAAAAATTGCATTTTGTGGGAGTTTGCAGTTAAACCTGATTCGACTTTCAGTCGTTGTAGTTATAACTGAAACCCTATAGACTATGGTTGCGCCGTAGGCTATGAAAAAACACTACAGCCATGAAAAAGACAATATCAATACTGGCTCTGATGATGCTGTTCAGCACTTATTGTCTTGCATACGACAATACGTATCCGGAGTCCGAGAACCTTGATTCTCAGTTTACAGAACAATTGCTCATCCACGCCATTGACTGCAGCGAGTGGGTGAACGAAATCCCTGATGAAATAGAACCCTTACATGAAGACCCAATATATCAGATGGATCTCAGATATGAAGATATGGAATGGGATGATGAGAACTTTCACTTCAACTATCTTTTACATCCATGCTCAGACGAGGCTTGCTTCAGGCAGGCCTCGTTGCGTTTCAGGCAGCAAACCGGTCACAACTTCGGACAAATGAGTTCTGATCGTGCTTATGATCTATACATCTTGATATGGTGTATAGAGATGTGCAGATAAATAAAAAAACGGATACAATTGCGATTGCATCCGTTTTTCTTCTGTTTGTCGATAATGTCAGCAGGGTTTGTCGCCCTTCAGCTGATGTTTGAAGTCGTTGAGCTGGGCGAGGAATGCCGCAAACTTGGCATTATCGGGATATTTCTTCAATGCATGGTGCATCAGCCGAAGTCCCAATACAAGTTCTGCAGCATGTTTCTGCTTCATGTTCTGATCATTTTCTGCCCTCGCTGCCAAAGCGGCGAGGTCGTGATGGCCGCCAAAGTTAAAGCTGAACACATCTTGGATCTTACCATCCACCACCTCAGTGACGTTGAAATGGTAAGAACGTTTTTCCTTATTACAATTGCATTCCATAATACTAAATAATTTTAAGTGTTGAATCATCCGATTCATCTAAACCAACAAGAATCATGGATTGCAAGTTTGCCACTTTGGCTTTATTTGAATACTTTTAACAGGCATTAACGAGCGATCCTGACATGATCAGTCGGGAAAACCGTCGCAGGTTTCACATAATCAGATGAACCCAATTTGAAGGGTGATTTTCTCTCAGGGGAGTATGAATCGGACGGAAAATCATAGAATATTCCCTCAAAAGTTCCGGTCATACTGTGTCCGTCTTCATCCAGAAGATTGAAAACAAGTTTCCTGGTGTTTGTCGCAGTTGTGCTTATGGTCACGGTTCCGCCCATCACGGGAGCCACTAAGTTTTGCACTCCCTTTTCATCGACATCATCGAGGTTGCCATACCATGAGAACATGGTGTTGCCGCCATAATCAAGATAACCCTTTATGCCGTCGAAAGGAGCAATCTCATTGTTGAACGTATAGGTTCCATCAGGCAGCACTTCCTTATCAGAAGAAAGTTCCATCATAAGGAAATCACCATGAAGCATATCCGGATCGGCTATCATCACCTGGAACTGGTATATGCCGGTCTTGATATAGTCGCCCAATGGATAACTCATGCCAATAGTCCCCGGTATGAAATCAAACACTATATCCTTGTCGATGGTGCCTTCGATAGCCGGCGCTTTCTCACTGTCATTGCGGTTTTCAACATATACCGAACCCTCGTATGTGCCTGTGATCTTGATTCCATTGTCGGTAGTAAAGTCGATGTCAAACCGGGTGCCGTTATTGCTCACTTTCATTGTGCCATCTTCAATAAATCCGCGCATAATGCGGCCTGACTTGTCAATGTATGTGGCATAAGCCCCGACCGGGAAAATCGTACCCCAGAAGTCAACGGTTCCACCCTTCGTAATGGTAAAAGGCAATTCAGTGTTGTCAAAGACCTTTTCACGTGTATCTATAGAATACACGCCATCAGCCAAATAAGTTGCCGGATTTTTAGGGTCATCCACTTTAGGCATGAAAATGGGAAGGCTGAGCCAATAACCTTCGGTCTGCTGTCCCTGTGCCGTGAAGCTGCCGGTGTAAAGCTCGAGGGTGGCATCATCACAGAAAGGATAGAACCAGTTGGCGAAATATCTTTCCTGGGCGCCGGTGAACTGTATGTTTTGGTCGGTGGTGAAATTCTCATATTCAGAGGCCCCGGGAGTGAAATCCATCTTGCCGGAATATGACAGGGCTATAGAGCCTCCCTGAAGCAAAGTCAATTCAAACTTTATGTCGTAGGAATCGCCATCATGACTGACATCCACGGTGCCATCAACAATCGGATTGAGAAGGACACCATCCTCGCCTTCATCAAGGCGAATCCAGATGCCTGAATTCTGAACATTGAATTCACCCTTGTTGGCTCCTGTTCCGGCTCGGTAATATCCGGCAGGAAGCACAGCGTCAAGATAATTCTCGCTCAAATCAGATGTCAACGACATGGAAATCTGTACTCCTCCAATCTGCGACGGATTGCCTTCACTATCGGGCTGCTCAGTGGCCAAAGTAAATGAGTAAATGCCGTTTTCCCCTTTTGATGTATATTCCGCATCAATGAATACCGAAAGCGGAGTATAGACGGGGGCTTCCTCAAAGCGGATGCTCTCCACTCCTGAAGTGGGATATTCAAACTTTTCACCCTCGTTGGTGGTAACTACCACCTTATATTGAGCCGATGCCGTAAGAGCTATCAGACCAACGGCAAAAGCTGAAATTATGTTTCTTTTCATGATAACTTATGTTAGCGTACAAATTTGAAACTGTTTCCGGGCATGGAAACCAAAAACACTCCCGCTCCAAGTTGCTCCACAGCCACTGTTGCCACGCCATCGGCACCGGCTTCTGCAGAAGCGACTTTCACACCGGACATATCGAAAACTGCAACCTCCGCGCCTTCGGCAAGCCCGGCCACTGAAACGGCCTGCTTCGAGACAGCAATCCTGAGATGAGATGCTGCCTCTATTTCTGAAACGGCAACAGTAGGCTTCTTTATGGTGAGGTTAGCGATATCTGCCATGTTGCAACGCAAACTTCCTTCACTAAGGTCGTCGGTTATCACGAGTTCATCACCCTCAAATGTCGCCACAGGACAGTTTTCAAACTCATATTCCACAACATTGCCATCCATCATATTCACAAGAAGCGAATAGTCGGATGCATCCTGTGAGAATGCTCCAAAAGCAATAGACACTGCCATTGTGGCAGCCATAAATATTTTTTTCATAAAATCGGTTTCTCTTATGGTTATTATTCTGCGACCGGTCTTGCCGGAAGTGTACCTTGGTATTTGGCTTTCATCTTGAGCCCTATTCCGAGGGTGCCTTCGATTTCAACCACTGTGTTTTCACCTTCGCCGGAGACATTCACTGTTCCTTCTGTGAATTTTGTTGTCTCGTTGTAGGGTGAGTACAGATTTATGTAGCTTGAAGCAGTTCCGTTTTCCATTGTGTCGGAGAACGTATAAACCCCTGCGGAGGGAGCCGTACCATCCGAGAACAGTTCAAGGCGCATCTCAAGTTTCCAGTTGCTGTCGTTGAAGTTATAGTAAAAACCGTTGGAGGCAGGCTCATTCACGTTGGCGTATGCGCAGCCGGTCAGGTCGAAACTGATCACCGGACCAAAATTGGGAAGAACGCCTTCGTAGGTGAATTTCATTGAGCCATCTGTATATACGGCCTCGCCTGAGATTGTATATGCCTCACCCTCAAGCTTTATTTCAACCGAACCGCCCGTCAAGTCTTTCTTTGCCCCATCTATTGTCAAAGATGAGTAAGAGGGGTCAATGGTAAAATCAGAATTGCCTCCGGCAATTGTGTAAGTTCCGGGCAGTAAATACCAGGCCTCCGGCTGATAGAAATCAAGCACAATCATTTCGGAACCATTGCTCAGGGTGACAGTTTCGTTTCTCTTTCCATAAGAATCCACCGAAACTGTGTCAAATTTCACTTCCTTCGGAACATCTGCGACCGGTCTTGCCGGAAGCGTTCCTTGGAATTTGGCTTTCATCTTGAGCCCTATTCCGAGGGTGCCTTCGATTTCAACCACTGTGTTTTCACCTTCGCCGGAGACATTCACTGTTCCTTCTGTGAATTTTGTTGTCTCGTTGTAGGGTGAGTACAGATTTATGTAGCTTGAAGCAGTTCCGTTTTCCATTGTGTCGGAGAACGTATAAACCCCTGCGGAGGGAGCCGTACCATCCGAGAACAGTTCAAGGCGCATCTCAAGTTTCCAGTTGCTGTCGTTGAAGTTATAGTAAAAACCGTTGGAGGCAGGCTCATTCATATTGGCGTATGCGCATCCGGTCAGGTCAAAACTGATCACAGGGCTATAAGCGTTGAGTGGTCCGCTGTATTTCCCCTTCAATTCCTGACCCGAAACAAGAAGAAAATTCATGTCGAAAACGTAGTCGTCACCATTTTGGGAAACTTTCATTTCACCGCTCTGCAGTTCTTCTTTGTTTCCGTCAATTACGATTGTGGAATAGCCCGGATCAATACTGTAGTCGCCACAGGCCGGATCCACTTTGTAAGTGCCGGGGAGAAGATACAAGGCTGAGGGTTGATACAGGTCGAGAGAAACGAGATTTTCACCGAGTGAAAAAGAGACACCGACATTTGTTTTCGACCAAGGGTTGACAGTAAGAGTCTCAAACTGGAAATCATAGCCTCCGGCATCTTCGATTTTTTCGAAAGTGATTTCCCGCACGTCGTCTGCCTTAAATTTGTGTGGTATGCCATCCTTGTCTGTGATGACTACGATCTGGGCCTGGAGAGCCAATGCCGAACCACACAAAAGCGCTGTTGTAATAAAGTGCTTCATGCTGATTGAATGATATAAATTATTAACAAATTTTGCATTTGAAAGATTCAATTTGTGCTTTCAGACCCCAAAATTAAATAAAATTTTTATAATTACAATGAATTTAACGAAAATTTTCTATGCACTTTTGGCTTTCATATAATACTTGCCATTGCAAACATTGTATATTTCCCATTTCTGTGGTTGTTCAATCAAACCTCAAGTGCCACTTGAATGTTTTAATGACAAAGAAAAACACACCATATTAGAGGTGTCTTCCTCTTCTATGAAAAACACACTATAAGCTATGAAAAAGACCTTAATTTTTCTGGCTCTAATGATACTAAGTAGCGCAAAATGTCTTGCCACCGATAATAATGATTATGAGCCAACAGATATGACCATTGCAATCTCGGAGGAAATGCTTACTCCGCAACTTGATTGCACAGCACATATTGACCCGATACCACCCACAGTGGAATCCATCTCAATTGATCTTACGGATCAGTTTTATCTAAAGAGCCATAAACTCAGCATCTACGACCTGCCATATTCCCTGACGACCCGGTGCTATGACTGGAAACGATTTTGGATCAACACAGCCACCCTCACCGGAGCATTTGTGGGAGCTCTTGTTGTGTTGGAATGTCTGCCGGAAGATGCCACCAACTGGAACCGCGCAGAAATACAGACCGTGCCACTGTTCCAGCGATGGAAAGACCATGTCATCAAGGAAGGTCCGGAATGGGACGGAGACAAATGGTATTTCAACTACCTTCTGCACCCATACGCCGGGGCTGCCTACTTCATGGGGGCGAGAAGCTGCGGATTCAATTTCTGGCAATCGTTTCTATACAGCGCATTTATATCGACAGTGGAATGGGAATATGGCATAGAGGCATTCATGGAAAGACCTTCAATACAGGACCTGTTTATCACTCCGGTGGTTGGATCGCTAATCGGAGAGGGATTTTATAAGTTGAAGAGAATTATAGTGGAAAACGGCTATAGGCTTGCCGGATCTAAGGTGCTTGGCAACATTGTGGCATTCCTTATAGATCCGCTCAACCAATTTTTAGGACTATTCTATGGCAATCCAAGCCGGGCTGCCGCCAAACTGTATGAGAAGAAAATTGATTTATCATCGACATTTATAGTTTCCACCCCATCCGGACCAAGACCCGGGATAGGAATAACGTGCATATTCTAAAAATTTGTTAATATAATAAACCTTTTGCATAATATTTGTCATATAAAGCAAACGATGAGATTACATATATTAAATATAAATCCGCAAACCTCAAGCATGCAGGTAAGCACAAATTTCAGAGCCATGAGACGTTTGATAGTTAGCACACTCCTCTCCCTCTTCTTGATATCAGGAACAGGACTCGCATTTGCCGACCACCACTGCGGTGGAGATTATGAAAAAGGCCGCAAAGAGCTGAGGTATCACAAGAAACGTCATGACCACAAGCATGGCAAAGAGGTTCACAACAGACATAGGCCTCAACTGCCGCCGTCGCCTCCTGCATATCGTCCGAAACATCACAACCATGCATATCATTATCCGCACTATTCCATACATGACAATTTGGCATACATGGTGAGCAGAATCACTCGAGGCGGAAGGGATGTTAACGTGTGGCAGGTGAATCCGAACACCTACGTGGTGAGATTCCGCAAGGGAAATCATCTATATGCCCAGTATCTTTATCCATACGAGGGGAGATATGGCAAACGCAACACGATATCGGTAAATTGGGCTCCGCAGTCGCCATGGGCACTTATCCCGAGCATTCACCTCAACATAAACCTCTGATTTTCACTTTGTGAAAATCAGAGGTTTATGTTGTAAGCAATAAAAAAGGAATGCTCGGTAAATTCCGGAAGCATTCCTGAGATATTGAAGTTAGATGGTTGATTAAGTTTTGATCATGGCTTATCTGTCATTATCAACAAGTGCTGTTTAAGTAAAGGATATAATTTGTATTTCGGGTGCAAAGATATAAAAACTCAGTCAAATCTTAAACTGTCATTTTTTTATTTTATACTCAAAATGCCAATTTTTGAATACAACACGACCAAAATAAGTGATAACTTGAAAAATTTTATTAAACAATTGGCAACAGCTTGACATCGGAATTATAATATAATTATAAAAATGATTAACTTTGCACTCGGAATCAAGTATCTTTAAGGTAATATGAGGTTGAAATCAAGTAAATCCGCCACTGTCTTCATTATTGTCGTCTTTCTTTTCACATTTGGCACGACCATGTGTGGTAAACAAGGGGATGATACAAATCTGAGTAATGGAATAAATGAAATAAACGATTCCCTGCGGACGGGGAATCTGAAAGCTGCGATTCGTATTTCCGACCGTCTTAAGGCGAAAGCCCTTGAAAAGAAAGACTCGGCATTATGGAGCGAAATCATGGTGCAGCAAGGCATAAACTCATATTATCAAGGCAATCCTGAACTTTTAGTGGCTTCTACAGACTCTGCCATTGAGTGGCTGGAACGCCAAAAACCGGGTCTGGAGCGAGCCCGGATACTCGCAAAGGCATATCAGACGCACGGGGCATATTATGACCAATATAATTTCAACCCTGATTCGACTGCATACTATCTGCGCAAATCGGTGGATAATGTAGAGTTATTAGGTATTCCAACAGAATTGCCTCAGGCTTATGGCAACTACGCCAACGCCATGCGAATGGCATCATCACTCGACAGTGCCGCCATTTATTATCATAGGGCAATCAACATCGCAGACTCTCTTGAACTTGATGATGCAAACTATATCCCTCTCTACAACGGTATTGCAGGAGTTTTTTCAGATATGCGCGATTTCGACAACAGTGAAATATGGTGGAAGAAATCGTTGGATATATTTGAATCAATGAATCAATTCGACAAATTCAACACACTGACAGGATATGGCAATTTTCTATATTACAGCGAAAAATATCCTGAGGCGGAAAGAGTGTTCACACGTCTTAGGAATATGCTTGATTCCATGCCCGACAGCAGATGGGAAAAGATGTTCACAGATGTAAACATCGCAGACATTTACATTAACACCGGACGCACCTCTGATGCTAAGGAATTGCTTGACTCTACCTTAAATTATTTCTCAACCGAACAACCCAATCCCGTTGCACTCTCATACATACATACTCTGCAACTTGAATCTTATGTGTCGGATGGAAATCATCAGAAAGCATTGGATCTTTCCAAACGATATCCTGATTCAGACACTCTAAGGCTTGAACAGCGTCTGGCAAGACTCAAGTCGCTTGAGAATCTTTATCAAGAGTGTGGCAATTACCGAAAAGCATTCGATACAAGAAAGCTCTATGACAACCTCAATGATTCTCTTCGGTCATACACGCTAAAGCACCAGATATCTACGCTCAACTCAATCTATCAGCGCGATCAGCGGATATTAAACCTTGAGGCAAGCAATACTCAGCAAAAAGCACATATCTACATGCTGATAGCTGCGGTGGCCTTCTCCATTGCAATTATTGTTGGGCTGGTATTCTTTTTTGTATTACGGCGAATCAATTCCCGCCTGAGAGAAGAAAAAATGATGAATAAAATAGTAAGTCTCAGACAAGAAAACCTCCGCAATCGGGTGACACCTCATTTTATTTACAATGCTCTAAACCATGAACTTTTAAGCACAAGTCATGGACTGCCATCACATCTTGATGCGTTGGTGGGATTGATTCGTAAACAACAGATAGTGGCTTCTGAAATGCTCATACCATTTGCAGAGGAAATCAAGTTTGTGGAAGACTATATAAAAGTGATTGGTGACAATTCTGCAAACCCACTAAAATATACATATTCAATTGACCCCGGAATTGACCCGAGATTCCTTTTCCCTTCAATGTCGTTGCAAATTCTTGTGGAAAATGCATTTAAACACGGTTTTACCTCGCTGGCAAAAGATGAAGAGAGAATATTGAACATTGCTGTAAGAGCGGCGGACGAAAACAGAATTGCTGTTGCCGTTTTCAACAATGGAGCAACCAATCTGTCGCCTGAATCCACGGGAACGGGACTTAGAGTATTGTTGGAAACCATAAGACTTATAAATGAGCGCCAACGCACCAACATCAAGTTCATTGTCAATAGTGATTATGAATTGGATGGCAGACACGGCTATTGCGCAACAATCACACTACCAAGTAACTTAAAACCATGATACCAGATAGAACCACCGCAAAAATTTCGGTCGTCATCATCGACGACGACCAGCCAAGTATAAATCTGCTTAAAGAGGGATTGTCAAAGTTTAATGATGTAAAAATCTGTGGGATAGCAACTTCTCTTCCAGAAGGAGAAAGCATTGTGGAGCAATCAAAACCTGATATTCTTTTTCTTGACATGGTGTTTCCAGACGGGAATGGGTTGGCCTGGTTTGAAGCAAGCAATATGCCAGACAATACGAAGGTAGTGTTCTATACTTGTTATCAGAGATATATCCATGATGCCCTGTCGCTCAAAGTATTTGATTTTCTTTTGAAGCCTTTTGATCCTACAGAGCTTGACGTGATTCTAAAGCGATTCAGAAATCTGAAGATCGAAGGGAATTCCGGAAAGGATCAATTCAACAACATTCCCATACAACCTTCCGGCAACCACGGAAACGCTCGTCTCTTGTCTATCACTTCAGTGATAAATTCGAAAGTCATAGTTAATCCTAACGACATTGTCTATTTCCGGTATCTCTCCGACAGGAAACTCTGGGAATGTGTCTTTTCCAATCTAAAAAGAATAATTCTCAAACGTCAGACCACGGCAGAGACTATACTTGCCTATGGTCCGGACTTTGTGCGCACCCACAAGCAATTCATTGTAAACGTAAGATATGTGGGTATAATTAATGGCAATGACTGCATTCTCCTCCCACCACTTGACAACATTACGGAGATAAAGATTTCAAAATCTTATCGTCGCAATCTACTTGACATGTTCTACGATATTTAAGAAGATAAATTTTCAAACCTTAGGTCCCGACTCAAAAAAATGGCAGCGACTCCGGCCGCTGCTTTTTGGGGTCGGGGTCTTTAGTTGAACTCGCGAAACTTAAATATGTCATGATCAGACCTGAATGGTGAGGAATTTGGCATTGCCGGAGACATCGACCGAAGAAAGAGCGGCCGGAAGGAGCACAGTGTGAGCAGCTTCTACTTTCATTTCCCCTTCGGGATATTTCAACATCATTTCCCCCTCCAGACACATGATGACAGTGAAGGAATCGGTGGAAAATCTCAGTTCGGTCTCATTTCTCACCACTACACGGTTGATTCTGAAATAGTCACAGTCCACCAATTCTGCATTGGTTATGTCAGATGCGGGTGCCGGGGTCTTATAGTTGTCATAAACGGTATAGTCTATTGCATCCTTGGCAAGTTCGGTGTGTAATTCACGGGTTTTGCCGTTGGCATCCCGGCGATTGTAGTCAAAGATACGGTAGGTTATGTCGCTCGATTCTTGTATTTCGGCAAGCAGGTTTCCGGCTCCTATTGCGTGCACCCGTCCGGCAGGAAGGAAGAAGACATCTCCCGGGGAGGAACTGTGGGTTGCAATGACATCCGTAAAACTGCCATCGGCGACCTTCGCCTCATACTCATCCGGAGTAATGGACCGGCTGAGACCTGAATATATCTTGGCATCTTTCTCAGTGGATATGATATACCACATCTCGGTCTTACCGAGACTGTTGTGGCGTTTCATGGCGAGAGCATCGTCGGGGTGTACCTGAATCGAGAGGTTGTCGTTGGCATCAATAAGTTTGAAAAGCAAAGGGAACTTGCCATTGAAATCCCTATCTACTTTTTCACCGAGGAGTTGAACGCCAAAACGCTCGATGAGGTCATCAAGTGATAGCCCGGCATAATCGCCGTCGGCCACTACCGAAACGTGTCCAGGGACTGCGGAAATTTCCCAACTCTCACCGATTTTCTCTTCCTCCTGTTTCAACCCCTTGTAATCGCAAATTTTGTTGCCACCCCATATCACACTTTTGAGATATGGCTTGAATACTATCGGCACTTTCTTAATTTTCTCCATAATCAATCTTCTACCTTTTCATCAAGTTTTGAAAGAGCAAATGAGTATGCACCGGCGGAGATGGCCTTACTTGCTCCTAACTTGGAGAAAGTGATGCCAATACGTTTCATGTCATCATATTCTATCGTCATGTTGGTGCCTCTCACAGTCAGGGTTTTCTTATTGCCCTTGGCAAATGTCTCGAACTCCTTTGGGTCATCGAGATTGAATACCTCCATCTGCACGCGTCGCACGCTGTCGCCGCTTATGGTGGCTAAAGATCCTCTCAATTCCTCGAGAAGCGATGGCAATATGAGATGGCGTGCTGCCGTTATGCCACCCCCTATGACTATTATTCCATCTATAAGTTGGGCTGCGATGGCCATGGCATCTCCGGCGGTCTCTCCAAATTCGGCAAACGCTTTCTTTGCGGCCTGAACATTGCCGGGGCGTTTGCCATCGGCTATCTCGCATATATCTTTAGGCTCGAAATTGTGGGAATAATCACCGGATACTTCTGCATATACGCGCTTGATGGCTCGCACTGCCACTCCTTCTTCTGCGATGATACCCTCCTTTGTCTTGTGAGGCAGACAGAACGTCTCGACACATGAGTTGTCTCCACGGTTGAGTTTGCCATTCACTACGATGCCAACACCAAAACCTGTGCCGAATGTATAGCCAATTAGATTGTGGTAGCGTTTGTCACTTCCTGCTTCCGCAAGACGATGGTTTATTTCAGGAAGGGCACCGCAGAGAGCCTCGCCGTAGGCAAAAAGGTCGCCGTCATTGTTGATGAAGACGGGGATGCCGAATTCGTTCTGCAGAAACGGACCTAAGGCCACTCCATCGCGGAAGGATGGGAAGTTGGGAAGATAACCTCCGATGATACCGTTGGGATAATCGGCCGGGCCGGGGAACGCAAAACTTATAGCCACGGGTTTCTCTTCAATTTTGTTGATAACCTCACGAAATCCTTTTACCATTGTGTCAAGACAAAGGCCAAGGTCATGGGCATTGGATGGATAAGTGACCGGTTCTGTTATATATTCGCATCCTCGCATTGCTCCGAAGACCAGATTTGTGCCTCCGGCATCAAGTGTGATGACTACTCTGTCGTCGTGTGTGTACATGGATTTTTTATGTTTTAGATTGCATTTTACTTATTAGTACGAATGAAACAAACTTCAAACTCAATTGGAGTTGTTTTTTTCAGATGCAAAGTTAGCATTAAAAAATTAAATTAGGATTAATCCGCAATTAAATTGTGGTATTTGGATAAAAAAATATCATCGCATACCATATTGTATGACAAATTTAATTAAAAAACGGAATATTCACATATATATTGGATTTTTTTATTAATTTTGCATTATGACAGTAACAACATAAAACATAAAATAAAATATATGAAACTAATTGCTTCTTTGGCGACCGGAGCGGCTCTGCTTGCCGCAAGTGTGCCAGCCATTGCAGTGGAGAATGCCACTGTGAAATTAGACCTTGCCAACGTGAATCCGGAAGTGACTATTCCGGCTGAAATCTACGGACAGTTTGCCGAACACCTCGGCACCTGTATCTATGGCGGTCTTTGGGTTGGCGAGGATTCTCCGATTCCAAACACCAATGGATACCGCAACGACGTGCTTCAGGCTCTCAAGGACCTGAAAGTGCCGGTGATGCGTTGGCCCGGAGGCTGTTTTGCCGACGAATATCATTGGGTTGACGGCATTGGACCTAAGGAAAACCGTCCTGTGATGATCAACAACAACTGGGGCGGTACGGTAGAGGATAATTCATTCGGAACCCACGAGTTTTTCAATCTTTGCGAACTGATTGGTTGCGAACCCTATTTGAGTGGCAATGTTGGCAGCGGCACTGTAGAGGAACTCGCAAAATGGGTGGAATACATCACAGCGGAAAATGGACCTCAGGCCGAACTTCGCAAGAAGAATGGCCGCGAGAAACCTTGGAAACTGAAATATCTCGGTGTCGGCAACGAAAGCTGGGGCTGCGGTGGCAACTTCACCCCGGAAGACTACGCTTCGGAATATCGTCGCTATCAGACCTATTGTCGTGACATAAGCGGCAACAAACTGTACAAAATCGCGTCCGGCGCCAGCGACTACGACTACAACTGGACCGACGTGCTTATGAAGAAGGCGCGAAACCACATGAAAGGGCTGTCTCTTCACTACTATACTGTTAAGGGCTGGACCGGTAGTAAAGGTTCTGCTACCAAATTTGATGATGACGATTACTATTGGACCCTTGCAAAAAGCACTGGCATCGAACCCGTCATCATGAAGCATGATTCTATCATGAGTAAATATGACCCCAATAAGAAAGTGGCTCTTCTTGTAGATGAATGGGGCACCTGGTGGGATGAAGAACCCGGGACCACGCCCGGTCACCTGTATCAGCAGAACACAATGCGCGACGCCATGGTGGCAGCTTTGAGTCTCAATATTTTCAACCGACACATAGACCGCGTGAAGATGGCAAACATTGCCCAGATTGCCAATGTGCTTCAGTCGATGGTGCTCACAAGCGGTGACAAGATGGTGCTTACTCCCACGTATTATGTGTTTAAGATGTATGCTCCCCACCAGAATGCAACTTTCGTGCCTCTTGAGGTGGAGACATCTGTAAAAGATGTAAAAGCTCGTGACATCAACGAGTTGCCGATTGTGAACGCCACTGCATCTCAGAAAGATGGTGTACTCAATGTGACTCTTACCAACGTTGACCTTAAGGAGAAAGCTGAAGTCTTGATACCTTTCGAAAAGTTAAACAAGAAAGCTGCGATTGCAGGTGAAATTCTTACTTCTGCCAAGGCTGATGATTATAATGACTTCGATAATCCCGACAAGGTGAAGACAGCCGCTTTCAAAGACTATAAGGTCACCAAAGAAGGATTAAAAGTCACACTTCCTCCAATGTCGATTGTGGCGCTTGCCATCCCCGAATAAATCACTGATACTTTCGCTTGCGAAAGTTGAATACGTATGAAAGTCCGCTGAAGAGAGTGTCCTCATCAGCGGACTTGTTTTTATTAAAAATGAGAGTGACAGGACTTAATAATCGTTTTCGCTAAGGCCGGTGATCTGCAGGATTTGCTCTGTGGATAACCCGTTTTCATGCATCTTGCGGGCCAAAAGTTTGGTTTGCTCTGCTTTTCCTTCTGCACGTCCTTCAGCGCGTCCTTGCGCCCGCCCTATGGTGCGACCCTTTTCGATGGCTGTGTCATACATGTCGTTCTGCTGCATCACGTTGTCGATGTGTATGTCGTAAGCCTGTTTCTCCTCCGGTGTCATCGAGAGAACCTTGAGCTTTTCCTTGACCTGCTGCAGTCCTGGGGCCTTCGTGTCGTCGCGCACAGTACCGTTCTGGAGATAGTCCATCCACTCGTCGAGGAAGTTTTCCGGCACCTTGTCGAAGGCGTTGACGCGAATGAGGTAATACTCCGGAAAAACTTCACGCGGAAGATGCGTCACAATCACTCCGTCCTCACGGGTTTTGATTTTCAATGGGTTTTTGGTGTGAAGACCTTCAAACACGGTTTCACCCTTGTAGATGTAATCGTCGCCCTCGCCAAACTCACAGTAAAGGATGCTGATGGAATATACCTTTTTGACTTGGTCATACTTGTTGCCAAGGTTGATGTGCTCTGTGATGGTCTTGCAGGTGCCATACAATATGCGTTGCAGGTAATAGTGTTGGCTGGTGAGCTGGACCTCCACCAGTATTATGTGGCCCTTGCTGTTTTTCGCCTTAATGTCAACGCGGTTGAACTTGTCGCTTTCGTCATCCTGATTCGACTCGCTCTCAAGGATTTCCTCTATCTTCACTTCATCATTAAGAAGCACAGAGATAAGCCCTTCGAGAATGCCGAAGTTGGCCTTGTCGCGAAGAGTATGCTTCATAGCCCAGTCAAATCGTATGTAGCTGCCCTGTTTGCTCATGTCTCACATATTTTTTGCAAAAGTAACACATTTTCCCCTAATAAGCAAATCTTTTTTAGGCCCCGACTCAAAAAAAATGGCAGTGGCCGGGGCGGCTTTGAGCGAGGGATTTTCGCAAGTCGAAGAGGGAGCTTAGCGTGCTA
>JAMPAV010000029.1 GCA_023667055.1 Muribaculum sp.
GCCTGCAGGCCAAAAATAGCTCCAAGGCTGCGACCCCAGCCACTGCCATTTTTTTTGAGTCGGGGCCTAAGTGTTCAGACTATGATGTAGTCAGAAAGACGGCGCGTCTTGGTGTTGAAGTTGGCTCCGATCCTGAAGATTTTCTTGCCGGTGATCCTGAACGGATCTGCATACCCTTTCTCCTCAATCTGGTCGAGAGCCGCCTGAGCGGAACTGTCAATCTTGAATTCCATCACATATACATATTCACTGGTTTGAACCACCATATCTATACGACCGTTGCTTGTGCGGTATTCTGTATTGGTATAGAATCCCATCAGTTTCATGATGACATAAAGCACATTCTGATAGTGCACCTCCCTTGAACCGCAGATGCCATTTTCCTCGTCTTCCTTTTCGGCTTTGTCCCCCTTGGCATGGTCATAGGGAATTCCGGCAAAGAAATACTTTATCTTTTCCATAAAAGCTTCAGCCTTGCCATCACGAACATCATTGACAAAATCTTCTACAAACGTCGCCGGATTATCTTTTCTCATCCATGTCCTTAATACAAGGTCGTTGAATCCCTCAGTAACTTCCCTATTAGGAAAACCAAGAGTGTATCTTTTAAATTCCGGATTATAATCCTTAATTGTCAGATAGCCTGTCTGGAAGAAGAAGGGTATTGGGTCGGAAAGGAAGATGTCGGCTCCATTGAGCATATTCTCCGTAGCCTTGCACCCCTCGAGTTCCTGAAGAGGGTAGGTATTGACATTGAGCACCTCAAGCAGCGACGATGTCGTTCCGGTAGCAAGCCAGTAAGACCCGAACTGCAAGTCGCTGAAGACATTCAGTATGCTGAACGGATTATATATGTCCTTTCCTTTTCCAGAGAAATGATAGCCGTCATAATTCGACTTCAGACTCTCATGAAGTTGGGCCACGGATACACCTTCCTCCGCAGCCATTTCCCGGATGCCTTCGGCAAAATATTCTGAAAGTTCTGATTCAGTAATACCGCAAATGGCGTTGTATTTGTTGGAAAGAGAGATGTCCTTCAAGTTGTTGAGAGCACTGAATATGGAGACCTTGCTGAAACGGGATACCCCTGTAATCATACCAAAGCGAATATATGGGTCCATAGATTTCAAGACTCCATAAAATCCCTGAAGCTGCTTTCTATAGTAATTCTGCAATTCAGGGTCTCCAATTGTGGCGAGTAGTGGTTTGTCGTATTCATCCACAAGAATCACCACTCCACGGCCAAAGACTGAATATGCTTTTTTAATGATTTCCACAAATCTGTTTTCGTAGGCATCGCTATTCGGTATGATTTCGTATTTTTCTTCCCATTCCCTGAGGTGACGATCAAGGATACTGACAAGACTGGTCTTGTCTTCATAGAATTTAACGTTGAGATCCAGGTGAAGCACCTCATGCTTCTTCCAGTTCCATTCGAGCGAGTCGATGGCAAGACCCTTGAAAAGTTCGCGTTTCCCCTCAAAGAGAGCCAGCAGTGTGCTTATGGTAAGACTTTTCCCAAACCGGCGCGGACGGCTCAGAAAATAATATGAGTCGCTTGATGCAAGCTCATGAATATACCGGGTCTTATCAACATATAGATAATTACCCTCGCGTATTTTCTCGAAGGTCTGAATCCCTATTGGATATTTTACTCTGCTCATATTCGGGGTTTATATTTGATTCAACAAAAATAATCATTTTTTTGTTTTCACGCAAATCAAGTCCCAATATTCTAAGAATATTCTCAGAATTTAAGTTTAAGTTTGATGTGTTTCACGGCTTTTTCGTATTAAAATTTGGGCCTGCCTTCGAAGGCAGGCCCATATCTTTATTATTAAATGTTGCGTAAGTGATTTGTGAGTATTTTTTACTCTGTTCCAACATTGTCTCCGATATTTTCAGCATTCAATTCTTTTGTTGACTTTTTGACGGCTCTTATCATGAACCCATTGTATTTCCCAAATCCTTTGACTTCAGTATTAAGACATTTCTCTTTCTTGTCAATAGTTTCTTTAAATTGTATGAAATCGTTTGTTCCTTCTGTAAAGTTATCCTTGGATTGAATGTTGGTGCCATAAGCATTGCTATTGGTTGATGGAGTTGATGACCAATATCGGCCTCCGTTTGTACCTGTCAAACCATTTTTTTCTAGGTATCCGGTAAATGGTAGTTCGATAGATTTGTTGGTTGATTTGCTTGTGACTTTTGCACCTATAATTGTAGATCCATCTTTGAGGAATTCCCATGTGCAGTTATAATTATCCTCACTTGCAATTTTATTGCCATTTTCATCTCTATTTGTTAACCAATAGATTTCTTTTATAGTAGGCATACGCCAACCTTCACCCATGTATTTTGTGGCTGCATCACGATTATTTTCATCTTGAGAAGACTTCAAATTACCGTTTTCTAACCATGAAATATTAGTCAAATCATCTATCGATTTGTTGTAAGTTAAAATATTGGCGTTTTTCTCATCAAATGAAAAAGTTGTGGTAGAAGTTTCTCCATATTGATAGATTTTATTATCTATAACTTTAAAACCAGTGATGTCTCCCCACCAGAAATACAGACCGGATTCGCCGGGAGTGAACGCTCCCACGTTTCTATCTGCAAAGATGATTGCCGGTTCATCGTCAGTAGCTTCGCGCATTGTAATTTCCTTGTAGGATGTGACATCCGGGAGTTGTGTGACAGATTCTGAATCATCAAGGTCCCCTTCGGAGGGGATGAAGTCGTCGGCGGTGACGTCGTATTCGAGGGTGGTGGCTTCCTTGTAGTCCCATTTGCGTGGGAAACGGAAGGTGTAGATGTAGCGGTAACCCGGTTCCCATTCGATGTAGGCGGGTGCATAGTAGTCTTTCGCAGTCACTACTGAGGTCTCAACACCATCTGCTACATTGTCAATCGACAGGTTGACGCTGAAATAAACGCCTCCGGTTGGCGCACCTGTAGTTTGCGCAACGGCAGCATTACGGGTCTGCGGCATGAGGATCATCACATCCGTGAAATCCGTGTCGGCAACGCCGGTGGGGCAAGTCAGATTGTCGGTCGTTGTCGGTTGTTCTTCACTTTTGAGTGGAGTTGATAATTCCTTACCTTTATCAAAAGTGATGGAATATTCAGCGTTGGCATTTCCTGTTAAAGACCAAGAACCCACGCCAGCCTCAAACTCGGTTTTGTCAAAACCGGTCTTCTCAACCAAGTTTTCAACGGCATCGCCATGGTGCTTGTAGTTTTCAGAGGTGCTGGCATCAGGTAAAGTGAAAGTGCCGGTGTCATAGAGATTGTGGACGCTGACGCTGTGGATTTTGATTTTGATGTTTGGGTTTTGATTCTGTGCTTTGAAACAGATCTGGCTCAGGGCATGGCGGAAGTTGAGAGCAACTGCGTCGTGGGATGTTGTAGATACACCCTTTGTAACCGCATACATAAGGTCACTTTGATCCCCAACTGTGCCTTTTACTTCAAAGTTAGCAAATTGAGATTGACCGGTTCTATTGTAATTAAAAGAGCCTTGGTCATCCACGTATGCGTAGAAGTTCATACTCAATTCTTCATCAGGCCAGTAGCGGAGTGTTTCAGACTTATATTCACCTGTGCCATTGGTGACCGAGATTCTGCTTATTTTATCATCGGCGAAATACAGTTTGGTGTTATTGGAGGCATCAGTATAGTCAGCCCAGACATTGAAATGTGGAGGCATGTTGAGGCCGCAGTAGGAGTGTGCTGCTCGGGTTTGGTTGGCAGCGTTGACACTATATGAGATATAGTCGTTTTCTTCGATGGCTCTGATGGCCTCATCGGCGGTGCAGGAAGCCAAAGCGAGAGCCATAAAGCCTAAGGAAGCAAATATATATTTAGATTTCATTGTAGTTTTCTTTTATTTGAGGTTATGGATTAGTTGCTTTGGCCATTGTCATGGGAGATTATGGCTTCTTCATCGGTCCAGACAGGACGGATGCAGTGACCATAAAAGCTATTTATGATATGTAAGGTTTGATTTGTCGCACCTCCATAAAAGCCAACGTTGAGATAGATTGCATTTTTGCCATCTACATAATCTCCTGAAATACTTGAAGTCCAATAGAAGCCCCTTCTATTTAGACTCCCAAAATCCGGGCTTTTGAAATATCCTGTTGTTGGAAGAAAAATTTCCCCATTTGTTTCGTTAGATGTTATGATAATTCCTGTTCTTTTGTATTTGCTTCCACTTCCATCATGCCATGTCCATTTACAATTTTTATCTTTCACTATTTTATATAAGGCTTCTGATGAATCGCGGCCATTTTCTTCTAAATTAGCGAGCCACATGATTTCATCTTTTGTTGGAATTCTCCAATTGTCTCCCCAGTTAGCTCTTGCCGCATCATATTGAAATTTAAGAACGCCATTGGTAGTATTGGTAATGATTCCTTTTTGAAAAAGGTCATTGAAGTTTAAATCTGATGTCGTAATCTGTGTATTTTCTTTTTTAAATTCAAATTTATCAATCGTTTCTGCTTGATCACCAGTACTTGTGGATGTAATTGTGTTAGGAGCAAGTTCATGTCCCATTAGATCACCCCACCAAAAATATTTACCAGTTTCATAAGGAGTCGAAGCTCCGATATTGGTAGTGGCAAAGTAGAGGGCGGGTTGATAGTCAGATGTTCCGGGAGTGCCTTTGGCGTAGCGCATGAGGACTTTTTGGTGAGGAAGTTCGTCTTTGACGTTGATGTAGTCGTCGGTGGTGACGGAGAAGGTGATGGGATTGAGTGCGTTGTTGTCGGGATCCCAGTCTTTGGGTATTTTGAAGGTGTAGATGTAGCGGTAACCTTCAGCCCAGTTGATGGAAGCAGGGATATCAAAGGATGCGGTGGTTACATCTGTCTTGTCTATTTTGCCTTCGTTATCCTTGGCGATGTTGACGATGGAGAGGTTAAGGGTGAAGTAAGCACCATCAGCACTGCTTTCAGAGATTGAGTTGGCTGCACTGCGAGTCTGAGGAATTAGGTTGAGAACTTTCCCATAATCGTCTGTCTCAACGTTTTCAACGTGTGAGTCGCAGGTGAGGTTGGTGGAATATGTGGAGGAATTGTCGATTGTTATGCCTTTGGAACTTGCATCGAGAAGAGAGACATCGTAAGATGCGGTGGTTGGTGAAGACACGATATCCCAGTTGCCACGGGTCAATGTTTCATCGTCCTGAGAGGGGGAGGGGTGTTCGGTGTAGTTTGCGTCTGTGGAACCGCTTGTAGGAAAGTTGTAAGTGCCTTTACCGACGAGGCCGGATATTTTGACACTGTTCACAGTGATTTCCAGATAGGGGTTTTCATTCTGAGCCTTGTAGCAGATTTGGCTGAGGGCATGGCGGAAGTTGAGGACAACCTCAGACTTGGCATAGACATCCCTTGCGACGGCATACATCAGGTCTTTCTGTTGAGTGACATCCGTATTTACCGTGAAGTTTTCAAATTTCGGATTTCCGGAATTATATTTGAATGTTGAGGTTTCTGAGTAGGTGCCGGAAGCATCTGTAGTGCCTTCGTCATCAATGTAGGCATAGAAGTTCATGGATTCAACATTTTCCGGCCAATAGCGGAGTTCGTCAGATTGATATTGATTGTTGCTGATATGATTTACGACATCATCGTCAATATAGATTTTATTGGAGCCATTGTCGATGAAGTCTGCCCAGACTTTGAAGGAAGGTGGCATTTGGTTGGCACAGAAGGAGTGGGCGGCGCGGGTGGGGTTTGCCGCGTTCACCGAATAATTGATTGTGCCTTGTTCTCCGTTGATAGCTAACTGCTCGTCGGCACTGCAGGCCGAAAGAGCTATGGAGAGTATCCCGAGTGGGAAGGCGAGGTTTGTAAGTTTCATGTATTTGAATTTTAAGTTGATTTTAATGGCATCTCCGGGCGGGTTCATTCGCCCGAAGATCATATTGATTATTCTGTAATTTCTGTAGTCTCAGTTCTTTAGTAGTCGTGAGTTTGTAACCCACGACATCGCCGGGCGATGCTGAGGGTTGCAAACCCTCAGCGACTGACTGAAACCCTCAGCGACTGAAACTATTTTTCGATGACAGCGCGAATAGGTATAAGATAACTATCAAAATCATCAATAACATCAGTGTGTGGTTTAGAATCATAATTTTCATCGCATCTAAAACCAAAACTATCTAACCACCAATCCCCATCGTCATCAGTAATTGATGATATAATGTAATATGCTTGATTTTCAATATGGTTTAAATCAGTATAATCTATAAATCCGGTGAGAGGAAAAAATATTTCGGTTCCACACTCTTTACTTATAACTTTATATCCTTTAATTGCACCTTTATAAGATTCTTGCTTTTCTGTATTGTCTGTGCCTATTTTAACCCATTCGAGTGTAAGCAAATATTCAAAATCCTCTATAGTTGGAATCCTCCAATTATCCCCCATTATTAACCTTGCCGCGTCATATTGATAAGGAAGTATTGGTTTATTGTTGATTTCTTTTTCTGTAGTGTACCAGTTTCTTAAAGAACTATCTTTTCCCCACGCTAACTCTTTCTTTGCCATGTAATCACTCAGTTTGATAATTCTTCCGCTGTTGTCATAGCACTCGGTAAAGGCATCACCATCTTCATCATATTCTAAGTGAGCGTAAATTCCTTCTGTATCACCGAGGAAGAAATAGAGGCCGGGATCTTCTGAAGAGGATGCGCCTATGTTGCGGTCGGCAAAATAAAGGGCTGGATGATACACACCTTCTTCATCGGTATAGGCATTGCGCATCTTTACCTGACGATAGGGTAGTTCTTGTTCTTCTCCTGTGATGAAGTCGTCAACGTTGACGGTGTAAGTGATGAGGGTGAAATTGTCGTTGTCGGGAGTCCAATCTTTAGCAAAATTGAAAGTGTAGATGTAGCGGTGTCCTTGTGCCCATGCTATTGAAGCAGGAACGTAAAATTCTTCTTCTGTTACTATTTGGGTGTTTTCTCCAAGAGAAGGATCGTTAAGAACATTTTGGATTGAAAGATTCAGAATGAAGTAAGCACCATCATCGGCAGATACTGAATTTGCTGCATTTCTACTCTGAGGAATGAGGTTAAGAACATTGGAATAGTTGCTTTCAGCTCCTAATTTATCAGCGTCAGTGGAATAACGTGAGAGATTTGTCGCAGTTTTGGTTCCAATTACAATACCATCTTCAAAAGGAACTTCGAAAGTCTCATCTTGAACAGTTTCTGCAATTGCTTCCCAATAGCCTCTATGATAAGTCTCTGTAGGATTATCATATTCATCAGTATGGTTTTCGTAGTTGTTGTCGGTGGAATTGTCGGTAGGTAGATTGTAAGTACCAGTGCCGGCTATGTTGGCTATAGAAATGCTATTTACGGTAATTTCAAGGTTGCTGTTCTCGTTAAGAGCTTTGAAGCAGATCTGGCTGAGAGCATGACGGAAGTTGAGTTCAACGGTTGAACTTGTGCTCTTCTTTTGACCGATTACAGTTGCGTACATCAGATCCTTCTGCTTAGTAACATCACCATTTACAGTGAAATTCTCGAATTTGGGAGCACCGTCGTTATAGTCAAAATATGTGGCTGATTCGCCTGTGTTTTTGGTATAGTCGGCATCTACGAAGGCATAGAAATTGAGAGCTTTATCACCTTCCGGCCAGTAGCGAAGATTATCGGACTGGTATCTATTGCCATTGATTTGTTTTACTTCGTCGCCGTCGATGTAGAGGTTCTTTGTGGCGGCTGTACCTTCGCCTTCGGAGTAGTCGGCCCAGATGGTGAAACTTTCCGGCATTTCGTTGGCGCAGAAGGAGTGGAGCGCACGGGTTTGGTTGGAGGTGATGACTCCGTAGGAGATCAGGCCGTCGGAGGTGTTGCGGCTGATTGGCTCGTCGGAGGAGCAGGAGGCGAGGGCGAGGGCCACTGCCATGCTGCCTGCATAAAGCAATCTTTCTTTTTTCATGATAATTTAGTTTTGATTAATGTTAATTTATTGATTCAAATTGTATTATTTTTATATGGTTTCTATGGTTTTCTATGGTTACTCTTGTTTACTCTTGGGAACTCTTGGTTACTCTTGGGTATTTTGGGATGCTCTTGGAAATGATTGGGGCTATTTAAGGATGAGGTCCTCGTGGATTTCGCCCCAGTCGTCGAAGGAGGATTGCCATCCACTTCCGCCTCCTTCGGGATTCCCTCCGCCTTCAATCTCAAGGCCATCAATGATGAAGTGAACTCGCCGTCGGTCGGGGGCTGCGTGTATCTGGTCGGTGACGTCGAAGTTGTCGAGGTTGCATTTATATTGTAGGGTGCCGTCATTCATCTGGAGATAGAGAGCGAAGAGATGGGGGTCGCTGTTGTCGGCGTGATGACCGAAGGTGAGGAAACTTCCTTCGATAGTAGTGTCATTGACCTTCTGAGCCTCCACAGGAAGTGTGATACATTCTTTGTCGAGTTCTTCATCATGCAGGCGGAGAATCGGCGACATTCCGGTGAGTGCACCGCAGAGGTTTTGCACATTGTTCAGGCCTGAGACATTGCGCACTTCAAAGGAGTAGTGGCAAAGGAGGTCGTGAGGGTATAGTGTGATAACGTGTTCCGTTTCGACAGGAGTCAGATCTATCCACTGGTCCTTATATTCGAAAGGAATGCAGATGTATCTCACCCCTTGCTCCGTGACTTCTATGTCGATGGCAGTGCAGCCCCAAATCTCGTCAGGACAAACCACGACACGTTGCGAGTCGGTGCCTTCCGGGCGAGGGATGCCTTCGTTGCGGTTGCGGGAGGCACGGGTCATTGCCATGGGCTCTAAGAGAGAACCTTCGCGCGTGAAAATCTGATGCGTGTGGAAGGCGTTGGTGGCGTAGCTGAGTGAAAACTCAGTGTCGTTGTTGTAGGTGACGAGGTGGTATTTGCCCGGTTCCACGGCAATCTCGCCGCCGGTGGTGTTGCTGAAGTTAAACTGATAGGGTATGCCCTCGTCCGGATTGTCCGGGTAGAAATATACCACCATCCCCATGGGGTCAGCATCCGGCGCGTCGCGCCAGTCGAATTCGAGCCTGAGGGTGATCTTGTGGTCATGATGATAGCAGAAATCCTTGTGGGTGCAGGAGGGCGATATTGCCAAGGGCAATATCGCAAGTAATAAGTATTGAGTAATGAACAACAGGGGTTTCGGGAGGCGGAGATTATTCATGCGGCACCTCCTTTCTTTCTGTCGAAATCAAGTCGATACCTGTCGGGGACATGTCGAATCCTGTAGGGGAGGGGACAACATCCGCTGGGGTAATGTCGGGGAGGGATTCGTCGATGATGTCGGAGAGTGATTTCCTGCGGTTGACGTTGTCGCGTCCGATAAGCCATACGAGTGCTATCTCCACCTTAGTGGGTCCGAAGTAGTGTCGGCGGTGGGTTGACTGCCACACATAATGCGTGTCAGACGGTTTGTATTTATGGTATAGTCCGGTGGAATATCCAATGCCCAGAGAGAAATCGATGTTGAAGCGAGAACCGATGGGAAGCGAGAATCCATATTCGAGTCCTCCTCCCCACATAAACTTATCCCAAAGTGTGCCGCCGGGTTTGCCACCCATCTCGCCGTCGCCCCCAAACTCAAAGTCGTAGGTGTAGATTTGGGCGTATGCACCGAGGTGATGACCGGTGAGAGGTTTTGCATGCGCTTTTTTGCCAAACCACCAGCGGCCGAAGAGTTCGCCGCCGTAGGCCCTCATATAGAAATGACTCGAATTCTTGCTCCACCAGGCATACATCCAGTTGCCGCCAAGAGAGATATCCTTGCCCAAGTAGAATTCAGCGCCAAGATTTGGAAGAAGGACAGCATCATAGAGCATATTCGTGCGAATGTCCATATAAAACGGTTTGCGTACCGACAACTGCTCCATGATTTCTGGAGCGGCGGAGTCTATCTGGTTGAGAATGGACTCATCGAGCCGGAGCATCGAGTCGATATGACACAGTACGAGGTTTTCAAGGCTTTCGCTTGTAATGCTCGGGAGGAGACGGCGTGAGTAATCCACGACAAGGCGTGAGGCCCTGACGGCCGGGAATATATTCTTATATAAATAGGAGTAGGGAACGCCGCCGCGCAATTTCTTCAGGCGTGGGAGGGCATCCTTTGGGTCACGGCCCAGACGGGTCTTGGTGTCTATGATATTCCGGAGGAGTGTTATTGTCTCGTCGCGGTAAGGCACTTTGGGGTCATCCTCCACCATATCGAGCACTCGTTGCCAGTCGCGTCCTTTGTAGGTGAAGCTGCGGTCTGCATCAGAGAGTTTCCCATATTTGCTGAAATGGTTGAAAAGTGTCTCTGCTCGTTTTTCCGACAGGAACCTGTTGAAACTCTCGCTGCCTTCCGGTGAGGCTGCTCCTGTGACATCGACATGACGTATCTGATAGATGGAGTCTCCTTGTACGAATGTCAGCTTACGGTTTATGCTGTCGAGAACTACGCCATTGCCGCCAAGATTCCTGTCGAGATTCCACTTTGACTGGTGGAAATGTATCTCAACGGAGTCAGACTGCGATATCCGCATGTCGTCAGCGCACAAGCCAAAGTTGGCTATCGGCGCCAACATAATAAATATGTGGCGTAATAGTTTCAAAGTCAGGTTTCACATGCCATGGCTCTCCTACAGGCTTCAAATGGTGGTCAGGTAAAAATAAAAGCGTGGGAGCCTAAAATAAAAACGCTTTCAAAAAAATGGTTTCAGCTTTCATCCGGACTTCCTTAAGGGGTAGTTGCTGGACTATTGCGGATGCAAAGTTATAAAAAATTTTTAAAAATTAAAAATTTTTGAATTAATTTTTTGTCTGTTTTTGTACAAAAGTGTTTCCAAGAGGTCAAAATTGTTATATAATGGTATATAAAATGTAATATCGTTTATTATAAATTCAATAGTATTTTAACTTTTGAGGTTGAACAATTGTAGAGGTAACATCGTTATATAGACAAAGATATGTGAAAAAGTGCAAAATATTGTAGATTTTTCCATTCAAATTCAGTTTGTTTAGAAAGTTTAGTTAAAAAATAAACGACTATACTATGATTACAGACCGCGTCATAAAGGAAATTTATAAGAAATACAGCAAAGCAGTCAAGTCTCCCGAGGATTTGAATCTGAATTATTTCATAGATATTCTGAAGCCTAACCATAGGATAAAGGTGGATAACAATGAGGTGATTTTTGAGGATCAGGAGGAGTTCAGTCCGTTTCGCCGGTTTCTATTGCGCAGTCTGAATGGGGTGCTTGAATTTGACCGTCAGGTGGCATTTGTATTTAAGAATCATATACTGTTTCTTGGGAAGGATTCGGATGAGATGCGTATCCACATGCGGCCTTTTGAAGAGAAGAAGTCGTTTTTGCGAAGGCTTTTCTGAATAATACGAAAAGCAGAAAGGCGCGACATGGATTTTTCCAATGTCGCGCCTTTCTGCTTGACGTAGGTTGAGAGAGTAAGAGGAGGATAGAATCAGGAGAAGAGTGTGAGAAAGTTAAAAGACGAGAGGACGAGAGGAGGAGGGGATCAGTTGAAGTTGAATTCGTCGTAGTCGGCGATATCCTCCGGGTTGAAGCCACCACCTTCAGTGTAGAAGTCCTCGTCGAGCACATCTGCGGCCTGCTTCATGGCAGCGGCATCAATCTGCTTATCGAATTCATCCATATCTACCTTCTGCTGTGGGGCTTTGCCTTGTTTGAGTGTGCAAACTGGTTCGGAAAGAGATCTTCCGGGAAGAATTTCCTTCAGTTCCATGAAGAAGCTTCGTTCGGTGAGATAGTCGAAAACGAAAACAAGTTTCTGGCCTTCATCTTCGATCAGTTCATCGATGGGGGTGTCTTCCATCAACCAGATGTCGTAGTCGCTGCTGCTGTCCATTTCTACGAGGGTTATTTCCTCGCGGCGTTGCCAGTCCTCATCGCAAAGGAAGAAGGAGTCGAGCTCATCTTTGGAGTAATCGACGCTTTCGAGTATTGCGTTGCGAAGCTGAAGGAAGGTTGATTCAGAGTCAATCTCTATCTCGCGGCTGAAGTTCGAGACCTCGTCACTAACAAGTTTAAATCTATATACCATTGTTGATTACTATTATAATTCGTAGTAGATTGCTATTCGACTGCGAATTTAATACATTTATCTATTATATACAATAGTTTGGCAAATTTTTTTAGACCCCATCTCAAAAAAATTTTTAAGGCTTAGGGGTCTTAATATCCGTCCTTTACACAGCGTTGCTCCATGCGCTGGATTCGCTTGTTGATGTCAGGATGTGACGAGAACAGCTGGGCAAGACCGGCTGATGCAGAACTGCCGGATGAGTCTTCCATCTGTTTCAGCTTTTGGAAGGCCTTTACCATGGCGCGGGGATTTTTGCCGTGTGCTTTCAGAAAGTCATACCCATAGTCGTCGGCATTGCTTTCCTGACTTTTCGAAAATTTGGCCTGTGCGAGATTCTGGGCAATTGCCCCCACCTGCGACCCGGTGAGTGCGGCGGCAGTGCTTCCGGTAGATGAGATGACATCCATGAGTGCGGAGGTCTGGAGAGCCTTTTTGAAGGCGTTCTTGGTATCCTCATGAGCCACATGGCCAATTTCGTGGCCGATTACCCCTAACACCTCATCATCGTCCATTACGTCCATAAGGCCCGAATAGACACGGATAGAGCCATCGGCACATGCGAATGCATTGATATCGTTGGTCTTATATACCTTGAAATTGAGAGGTATTCCTTCTACGGAAGTGATTCCGCTCACGATTTTATTGAGACGTTTCGTATAGGGATCGTTTGCGCTCAGAACCTGACTTTGCGCATCGGTCTGGGAGACATAGCTTTTGACGTAAGATTGAATATCCGAATTCGATATGGTCATTGACTGCATTATTTTGACGCCACCTTGTGCAAGACGGTCGGCATCAAGATTCTGCATGACGCTGCATCCGGAAAGAAGCATCGTTGATGCGATGAGGGTAGGTAAAGTCTTTTTCATAAAAATAAGGTGTTACTAATTGTAGTAACACCGTATTTAGAGAATTGTTTAAGGTTTAATTTAATTGAAAGAGATTACTCTTGATTAAACTTGATTACTCTTGATTACTCTTGATTACTCTTGATTAAACTTGATTGATCTTGATTAAACCTAATTAAACCTGATTCCGGATTAGCCGAGGAATGCAAGTAGAACACCAGCTGCAACTGCACTGCCAATCACACCTGCTACGTTTGGTCCCATGGCGTGCATGAGTAGATAGTTGCTGGGGTCATATTCCTGACCGAGTGTGTTGGAGATGCGAGCTGCCATGGGCACTGCAGATACACCTGCATTGCCGATGAGCGGATTGATTTTCTTATCCTTGGCAAGGAACAGGTTGAAAATCTTCACAGAGCAAACTCCGGCTGAAGAGGCGATGATGAATGCTATGAAACCGAGAGCGAAGATGAAGAGTGTCTCCTTGGTCAGGAAGAGGTCAGCCTGGGTGGATGCACCTACGGTGAGTCCAAGAAGAATTGTAACGATGTCGGTCATGGCATTGCTTGCAGTCTTGGCAAGACGGGAAGTCACGCCGCTTTCGCGAAGAAGGTTTCCAAAGAAGAGCATACCGAGAAGTGGAAGACCGGAAGGCACAATGAAGCAAGTGAGCATCAGGCCTACGATCGGGAAGATGATCTTCTCGTTTTGAGAAACCACGCGAGCCGGTTTCATCTTGATGAGACGTTCTTTCTGAGTAGTGAATAGTCGCATCAAAGGGGGCTGGATAAGCGGGATGAGAGCCATGTAGGAGTAGGCAGACACCGCAACGGCACCAAGCAGCGAGGGATTAAGTTTGGAAGTGGTGAAAATGGCAGTCGGTCCGTCGGCACCACCGATGATGGCTACGCAACCGGCAGAGAGCGGGTCCATGCCTATCAGGAGAGCAAGCATATAGGCACCGAAAATACCGAACTGAGCGCAGGCACCGATGATCATCAGTTTTGGATTGGCCAAGAGGGCAGAGAAGTCTGTCATGGCACCGATGCCAAGGAAAATAAGCGGAGGATACCATCCCTTCTCCACACCATTGTAGAGGATATTAAGCACGGATCCCGGTTCGTAGATACCGATTTCCATGCCCGGTTGAAACGGGATATTTCCGATAAGCATACCGAAGCCAATTGGAACGAGGAGCAGCGGTTCGAAATTCTTCTTGATGGCAAGCCATACGAAGAAGCAACCGACGACGAGCATGATTAGATTCTCATATCGGCAGTTGGCGAAACCGGTGAAGTTCCAGAAGGTCGAGAAGTTTTCGGCAAAGAATTCCCAGAAAGTTTGTGCAAGTATCATTTTATAAATGCTTTGTCAGGTTAATTCTATTATCCGATGATCATGATGTCGTTGCCTTCAAGCACAGAGTCGCCGACGTTGACGAGAATCTTCTGTACAGTACCGGACATAGTGGATTTCACATCGTTTTCCATCTTCATGGCCTCGAGCATGCAGACTGTGTCGCCGGGGTTTACGGTGTCGCCCACTTTAACCTTGAAGCTCATGATAGTGCCGGGGAGTGGCGCCTTGATGGCGTTGGCCGCGCCGCTTGAAGCGGCGGGTTTTGATATTACTTTCTCTCCGGAAGGAGTTTTGGGAGCGGCGGCAGGTTTGACAGAATTGATCTTGCTTGCAGCCTTGCTGTCTTTTTCGAGCTCAACGTTGTAGTGAGAACCGTTGACGATCACTTCCACGTGATTGTCTTCGACATCGCCAACCTCAACGTTGAATTTCATACCGTTGATTCTATATTTATATTCTTTCATTGTAGTAGATGTTATTTGCGGATGTTGCGATGAAGTTCAGGCTGCATACGCAGGTTGTAAATTTTAGAGTTCCAGGGTGAATAAGATTTCTTGATCTGGTGGATGGTGAGGATAGTGTCTTCGATATCGTGACCCTGGCCGAAATGCTCGGCAAGAGCCATGGCGATAGCGGCGATAGTCTCGCCCGAAGCCAGTTCTTTGTTTTCCGTGTCAATTTCCTTTCCTCTTTCAGCCGCGTGTTTCTGCTTGCCCTTGTTGAGAAGGAACTGAGAAATCTTGCCGAATCCCATGAAAAGAAGGCTGAGCAAGATAAGTGCAGAGATGACTATGCACATTGCAATCAGGGTGAGTGAGCCACCGAAGGAGTCATTTTCCTCAAGATTTTTGGCTTTCTCGAGCTGACGCATTCTGCGGGCAGTGGTGCTAACCTCTACGGTATTGGTCTCTTCCGAAGGAACAGCCAAGGATTCCAGGTCTTCCTGTCCGCAGGCCTTTTCGCAGATGCAGGGGCTACCATCCTGACAGTTGCAATCCGGATTGGTGCAATCGGTGCAAACCACCGGAGCGTCAATCTGGTCAGGACCGAGCTCCGACTGGGCAAAACCGCAGTTGAGCGACAGACTCAGGATTCCAAGTATAATATATTTTTTTAGCATGGTATAATTTATTAAAGAGGGATGTTGCCGTGTTTTTTAGCCGGATTGCTCTGCTTTTTGGTGGCAAGCATCTGCAGTGCGCGGATGATGCGGAAACGAGTGTTGCGCGGTTCGATCACGTCATCGATGTAGCCATACTTTGCAGCGTTGTAAGGATTGGCGAAAAGATCGGTGTATTCCTTCTCCTTTTCCTTCTTGAAAGCGGCCGGATCTTCATGCTCTTTTGCTTCCTTGGCATAAAGCACGCCTACAGCACCTTCTGCACCCATCACGGCGATTTCCGCAGTAGGCCAAGCGTAGTTCATGTCGCCTCGCAGCTGCTTGCAGCTCATCACGATATGGCTGCCGCCATAGCTCTTGCGGAGTGTAACCGTAACTTTAGGCACAGTAGCCTCACCGTATGCATATAGAAGTTTTGCGCCGTGGAGGATGACTGCATTGTATTCCTGGCCTGTACCCGGAAGGAATCCCGGAACGTCAACGAGTGTCACCAACGGAATATTGAATGCATCACAGAAACGCACGAAGCGCGCTGCTTTGCGCGATGCATTGCAGTCGAGTACGCCGGCAAGAACCTTGGGCTGGTTGGCCACGATACCCACGCTCTGGCCATTGAAGCGCGCGAAACCGCAGATGATGTTGCGTGCGTAGTCTTTCTGCACCTCAAGGAATTCTCCATTGTCGATAATTGCACCGATCACTTCATACATATCGTATGATTTCTTCGGGCTGTCGGGGACTATATTGTTGAGTTTGTCTTCAAGACGGTCGATGGGGTCGGAGCAAGCCACAAGCGGAGTCTCCTCCATATTGTTTTGCGGGATGAAGCTGATGAGTTTGCGGATAAGCTTGAGGGCTTCTTCTCCATCCTCGCATGCAAAGTGTGTGACACCTGATTTGGAAGCATGTACGGAAGCACCGCCAAGCTGTTCCTGGGTAACGTCTTCTCCGGTGACTGTCTTGACAACAGAAGGGCCGGTAAGGAACATATAAGAAATGCCCTTCACCATGATAGTGAAGTCGGTGAGAGCCGGAGAATACACAGCACCGCCGGCACAAGGTCCGAGGATAGCGCTTATCTGAGGCACCACACCTGAGGCAAGTATGTTGCGTTGGAAAATCTCAGAATAACCTGCGAGAGCATTGATACCTTCCTGGATACGAGCACCGCCGGAGTCGTTAAGACCAATAACGGGAGCGCCCATCTTCATTGCGAGGTCCATGACCTTGCAAATCTTCTGTGCCATGGTTTCGGAAAGGCTGCCGCCGAGGACAGTGAAGTCTTGTGCGAAAACATATACAAGGCGACCTTCTATAGTGCCGAAGCCTGTCACGACGCCGTCGCCGAGGAATTGTTTCTTCTCCATGCCGAAGTTGGTGCTTCGGTGGGTCACGAACATGTCGAGTTCCTCGAAGCTGCCTTCATCGAGAAGTTGGTCGATTCTTTCGCGGGCAGTGTATTTGCCGCGTTCGTGCTGTTTCTCAATAGCCTTTTCGCCACCGCCAAGACGCGCCTTGGCACGTTTGTCGATGAGTTCCTGGATCTTTTGTTCTTGAGTGGTCATTATTGTGATAAGTTGAAATGTTATTTCTTAGATGGATCTTCGCAGAGTTCAGTGAGGACAGCTTCAGTGCATTTGGGGTGCAGGAATGCGATTTGCAGGCCGTCGGCACCCTTGCGAGGAGCCTTGTCGATCAGGCGCACACCTTTTTCCTCACATTCGGCAAGAGCCTCAGCCACGCCGCTTTCCACGGCGAAAGCCATGTGGTGCATACCGCCCTTGCCACCGTTTTTCTCAATGAACTTAGCGATTGTGCTGTCGGGGCTTGTAGCCTCAAGGAGTTCGATTTTTGTGTCGCCTACTTTGAAGAAAGCGGTTGTTACTTTCTGGTCTTCCACTACTTCCTGCTTGTAGCATTTAAGTCCAAGCACAGACTCGTAGTATTTGATCGCTTCCGCGAGGTTAGGAACGGCGATGCCGATGTGTTCGATGTGTGATATTTCCATATCTGTTATGTTTAAAATGGTTAGTTGTTAACTTACGTGAAGAATAGTCAAGAATGCCTATTCACTCAATTTTGCAAAATTAACAATTATTTTTAAGATTTTAAAAGGATTTTGCATATTTATTTCAAAATTTTTGAAAAAAACTTCAGGTGAGAGTTTTTTTTACCTCTTTATATAGCGGATTCATTTTTTTTTACTAAATTTGCAGAATCTTTAACAATGGTAAGTAGTCTTCAAAAAATATTTTTTCGATTACTAAGTAGTCTTCAAAAATTTTTTTACGATTACTAAGGTTTCGCAAGCGAAAATTGAAAAAAGACATAATTTGTTTTCATTAGAGATTCCTCCTCGACAGAATACTTTTATGGAAATAACGACAGGGGCTTTGGCCTCAATGATAAGTGGAGCCGTAGAAGGCGACCCTACTATTAAGTTGTTCGGATTTGCAAAAATTGAAGAGGCTGAAAAAGGTCAGCTCTCTTTTATCGCAAATCCGAAATATGCTCATTATATAGAAAGCACAGAAGCTTCAGCCTTATTGGTATCTAATGAATTTGATCATCCCAATCCCAAAAATGTGACACTGATTAAGGTCTGCGATCCATACGCAACACTTGCCGAACTTCTGAGGATGATCCAGAACGCCAAGCCACGCAAACAAGGTAAAGAGCAGCCGGTGTATATAAGCGAAGGGGCAGAAATACCGGAAGAGACATACCTCGGGGCTTTCTCTTACATAGGCAAGAATGCGACAATAGGGAAAGATGTGCAGATATATCCCCAATGCTACATAGGAGATGAAGTGGAGATAGGTGATAACTGCATCATCTATCCGGGTGTGCGAATATATGCCGGATGCAAGATAGGGAAAAGATGTATCCTGCACAGCGGAGTGGTGATAGGAGGCGACGGATTCGGTTTTGCGCCCAATTCTGAAGGTGTATATGAGAAAATACCGCAGACAGGAATCGTGATACTGGAAGACGACGTGGAGATAGGCGCCAACACCACAGTGGATAGAGCCACCTTCGGTTGCACCAGAATAGGAAAGGGCACGAAGCTTGATAACCTTATCATGGTGGCGCACAATGTAGAGATAGGGGAGAACAATGTGTTTGCCGCTCAGAGCGGAATAGCCGGAAGCACAAAGATAGGCAGTTCAAACCGAGTAGGAGGACAGGTGGGGTTTGCCGGACACATCACAGTGGGGAGCAACAACGACATCGGAGCGCAATCAGGAATTCCGGGTAATATAGGAGATGGGAAGCGGGTAATGGGATATCCGGCAGTAGAAGCAAGAAAATTTGCAAAAAACGCTGTATATATCAACCGGCTTGAGGAACTTTTTGATGATCTTCGCAGTAGGAAAAACAAATAATAACGAAATAAAACGAAATAAATTAATCCAACATAATGAATCAGTTAACTCTCAAATCACCTATTAAGGTAGAAGGAAAAGGATTGCACAGCGGACAGCATCTGACAGCCGTGTTCAATCCCGCCCCCGCCAATTTCGGCATAAAGTTCAAACGGACAGACCTCGAAAATCAGCCTGTGGTGGATGCCCTGGCAGAAAATGTGGTGGATACCACACGTGGCACAGTGATTGGCAAAGGGGAAGCAAGAATCAGCACAATCGAACATGCCATGTCAGCCCTGTATGCATACGGGGTGGATAACTGCCTGATAGAGGTGGATGGTCCTGAGATGCCGATTTTAGACGGTAGTGCAGTGGAATACACTACAAAAATTGAAGAAGTGGGACTTGAAGAACTGTCTGCTGACAAAGATTACTATATAATTAAGGAAAAGACCCAATATAAAGATGAGAGCGGAGCCACAATCACAATCTATCCCGATGAAGGCTTCAGTGTGGAGGTGATGGTGGAATATAATTCGCCGATACTTCCCAATCAGTTTGCCGTGCTTGACGACCTTGCATTGTTCAATCAAGAGGTTAGCAGTGCAAGAACATTTGTCTTTGTGAGGGAGATTGAGCAGCTGCTGCAATATGGGCTCATCAAGGGTGGCGATCTTGAAAACAGTATTGTGATATACGACCAGCCTGTTTCGCAAGAAAAGATCAACGAGATATGCGATGCTGTGAAAGTGCCGCATCTTAAGGTGGATAAGTTGGGCTATATCAATCCCAAACCACTGAAATGGGACAATGAGCCGGCTCGTCACAAACTTATAGATGTCATAGGAGATATGGCGTTGATAGGCAGGCCGATAAAGGGCAGGGTAGTGGCTATTCGTCCGGGTCATACTGTCAACAACAAATTTGCCCGTATGCTGCGCAAGGAAGTGAAGCATACAGAGATGCAGAGTCCGATCTACAATCCGAACATAGCCCCTGTCATTGATGTGAACGGCATAAAGAAGTTGTTACCACATCGTTACCCCTTCCTGTTGATAGACAAGGTGATAGAAATCGACCGCAAGCATTGTGTAGCGGTTAAGAATGTGACAGTCAACGAGCCATTCTTCCAAGGCCATTTTCCCGAAGAACCGGTAATGCCAGGAGTGCTTCAAGTGGAGGCGATGGCGCAGGCAGCTGGAGTGTTGGTGCTCAATTTCCTTGAGGATCCGGAAAAATATTCCACCTACTTCCTGAAGATAGACAATGTAAAATTCAGGCAGAAAGTGGTGCCGGGCAACACATTGCTGCTCTCAGTGTCGCTTGCCACAGAGATACGCCGAGGGTGTGCGGTGGTGAAGGGTTACGCCTTTGTGGGCGAGAAAATAGTATGTGAGGCAGAATTCATGGCTCAAATAATTAAGAACAAGTGAACATGAGCAATCTAAATTGCATACATCCCAAAGCCAGGATAGGCAACAATGTGAAAATTGGCAATTTCACCACAATCCATGAGGATGTGGTGATCGGTGACAACTGTGAGATAGACTGCAATGTGAACATCTATCCCGGAGCAAGAATCGGAGATGGAGTGAAGATTTTCCCCGGAGTAACAGTGGCTGCTGTGCCTCAGGACCTAAAATTCAGAGGAGAAGAAACGTTTGCATTTGTGGGTAACGGCACGGTGCTGAGAGAGTGTGTGACAGTGCACAGAGGCACAGCATCCAAAGGAAAGACAGTGGTAGGAGAGAATTGCCTGCTTATGGCTTATGTGCATGTGGCTCACGACTGCGAGATTGGGAATCAGGTAATCATCTCGAATGCTGCGCAGATGGCAGGGGAAGTGATAGTGGATGACTGTGCTGTTATAGGCGGAGGGAGTCTCATTCATCAGTTCTGCCACATTGGCAGGAACGTGATGCTGCAGGGAGGTGCCTTGGTGAACAAAGATATCCCACCCTTTATCAAGGCGGCAAGAGAACCTATATCATTTGTAGGGTTGAATTCCATCGGACTCCAACGCCGTGGATTCAAGCCGGAAGAAATCCAACAGATACAGGAGATATACAGAATACTGTATCTGAGTGACCTCAATGTCACAAATGCGCTAAAGATGATAAGAGAGAACTGCCCACCCTCATGTTTCCGCGATGAAATAGTTAACTTCGTGGAAAATTCCAACAGGGGAGTCGTAAGATCAGCTATTTAAAACTTTGGGGAGGGTGTTGCTTGCAACACCCTCTTAATAAATTATGAAGAGTACGGGGAATGTCTATTGCAGACAGATTATAGATATAATAGCAAAGCATGGAGTAGAGACGGCATTTTGCAGTCCCGGCTCGCGCAATGCTCCCTTGCTGATTGCGCTCGATTCTCACGCGGAAATCAAGAAGAAGGTGGTGGTGGATGAGAGGAGTTCAGCATTCCAGGCCCTCGGATGTGCGCTTGTGGAGCAAAAACCGGTATTACTCGTATGTACATCCGGCACAGCCGTCTTAAATTATTCACCTGCGATAGCCGAAGCGTATTATTCCGGAGTGCCATTGATTGTGGTGTCGGCCGACCGTCCGCGCGAATGGATAGACCAGGATGATTCACAGACCATCAGACAATATGGGGTGTTGAGTCACATAGTGAAAGGCAGTTACGACATAAGAGCCATCGCACAGGGAAGTTTGCGGGAATACACGGATGAAGTGAAATGGACAGTGAACCGCACAGTGAATGAGGCAATGCTCAAGGCTATAGATGGAAAGGCCGGCCCTGTCCATATCAATGTGCAACTTTCGGACCCACTCGGCGATATATGTGAATGCGAAGAAGATGCAGAGCGGTATGTGGGTCAGATAAGGCCAATGGAAACGTTGCCGAGAGAAGTCTTCAAGTCGCTTGCAGAAGATGCCATAAATTCCAAAATACTGTTGGTGGCTGGTTTTATGAAACCCGACAATTCGTTGGACCGTGCCGTAAGAATGTTCGCAACTTTGCCTAATGTTGCGGTCATGGCGGAAACAATCTCAAATCTTCATGATTCGCAGCCATTGTCGTCAATGATAGATTCCGTATTGTGTAGGATGACTAATGAGGACAAGGAAAGATTGCAACCCGATATAGTGATTTCTATGGGAGGGGCAATAGTGTCGAGGATGCTGAAGCAATATCTCAGAAGATTTCCACCACGAAGACATTGGAATGTGGGGCATGCCAATTATTTCTGTGACTGCTTACAGTCGCTTACAGAAACTATCGACATTACACCTTCTTCTTTTCTCCGACAGATGTACGGGATTATCAGCAAGATGAATAGGAAGTCGCTAAGAGTGAAATTTCATGAATCCGATGCATCCGGCATTCAGGATAATGCATCCAAGTATGCCGGTGAATGGCTTGAGGTTCGAAAAGAAGCGAAGCTTAAGTCAGTGAAGTATATAAAGGAATCAGCCTGGTCGGATCTCACTGCAATCGACTATATACTCAATAATCTTGAACTTGACAATCTTGTGGTGTCGAACGGCACGGCAGTAAGATATTCACAACTGATACCCCACAAGTGTCATGCCGAATATTGCAACAGGGGAGTGTCGGGCATCGATGGGAGCACCGCCACTGCTGTTGGAATAGCAAATGCTTATTCAGGACATACGACTCTGATTACGGGCGACATGTCGTGGCTGTACGACTCAGGAGCATCTACTCTCATTAATATTCCGGACGACATGCGCATAATAGTAATGGACAATTCAGGAGGAGGAATATTCCGGTTTATCAAGTCAACCTCAGGGTTGCCGTCTGATACACTCGAGAGATATTTCTGCGTGTCGAATTTACCCGATATAGGAGCAATTGCCGGTGCGTATGGACTGGAAGTGGAGGAGGCATCAGATATGGAAGAACTGAAGGACAGAACAGAATGGCTTAATTCTGATTCTGATTTTCCTCGGCTTCTGATAGTGAGAACGCCGGCCGATGAGAGTGCAAGGATACTGAAGGGATACTTTGGGGAGTGAAAAATTCATGACGAAGCTTGAGAAACTTGATTAAGTATTGTGAAATAGGAATGAACTTAAGAAACATAATAACTTGAACTTGAAAAATATAAAGAAAATGATAGATTGGAAGAAAATAAAAGATTATGAGGATATACTCTTTGATGAATTTGAAGGGATAGCAAAAATCACGATCAACCGCCCAAAAGTATATAATGCGTTTCGACCACAGACAAATTTCGAGATGCTCGATGCAATGAAAATATGCCGGGACCGGAGCGACATAAGGGTGGTGGTGCTTACCGGAGCAGGCGACAAGGCATTTTGCAGCGGAGGCGACCAGAATGTGAAAGGTGTAGGAGGTTATGTGGATAAAGACGGAGTGCCACGGCTGAATGTGCTGGAACTGCATCATGCTATCCGCAGCATACCCAAACCGGTGATAGCGATGGTGAACGGTTATTCCATAGGTGGGGGAAATGTGCTTCAGGTGCTTTGCGACCTCTCGATAGCATCCGACAACGCGAGGTTTGGTCAGACCGGACCCAAGGTGGGAAGTTTTGACGCCGGTTTTGGTTCTTCATATCTTGCCCGCTGTGTGGGACAGAAGAAAGCGCGTGAAATATGGTTTCTCTGCAAGCAATACACGGCTCAGGAAGCACTTGAGATGGGAATGGTGAACTGTGTTGTTCCATTTGACAAGCTTGAGGAGACCACAGTGGAATGGTGCCGCACCATCATGAAGCGTTCGCCATTTGCTATAAGAATGATAAAACGAGCACTCAATGCAGAACTTGACGGCCAGCGCGGCATGATGGAGTTTGCCGGTGACGCAACCCTGATGTATTACATGATGGATGAAGCGCAGGAAGGAAAGAATGCATTTCTTGAGAAAAGAGATCCCAATTTCGACCAATATCCCATGTTCCCATGAGACTTGCCTACGCACCATACATATTGAAGTTTAAAGAGCCGGCAGGTACAAGTCGTGGAGTAATGACGGAGAAGCCCACATTCTTCATCAAGGTATTCGACGAGCGGGAGCCGGACAGATTCGGAATAGGCGAGTGTTCGGTCTTTCCGGGCTTATCGCCGGAAGCTGATGGCAATTATGGCTACAAGTTGATAGAGTTGCTTGCCAACATGGCTCTTGACAAAGAAACGGATTTGTCGCGCCACAGCAGCATACTTTTCGGATTTGAGCAAGCCCTGAGAGACTATGCCGGAGGATGCAAGCACATTTATTTTCCTTCATCTTTCACAAGCGGGCAGAGTTCGATAGAAATCAACGGACTTGTATGGATGGGCAAGTTTGATGAGATGCTTGAGCGGATAGACGAGAAGGTGGGAGCGGGTTTTCATTGCATAAAGTTGAAAATCGGCGCCATAGACTGGAAGAAAGAAATAGAGATGATAGAATACATAAGGAACAAGTATTCTGATTCTCAACTTGAGATACGTGTGGATGCTAACGGAGGATTCACGATGGACAATGCCTTGCCAAGATTAAAGCGTCTTGCTGACCTTGGTGTGCACAGCATAGAGCAGCCAATTCCCGCTTCCATGCCGTGGGAACTTACTGCATTCCTTTGCCGGGTGTCGCCATTGAAAATAGCTCTTGACGAATCTTTGATTGGGATACATGAAGCCGAATTGAAAAAAGAACTTCTTGACACGGTGCATCCTGCCTATATCATCCTGAAACCATCATTGTGCGGGGGATTTTCCGGAGCCGAGTCATGGATTAAATTGGCGGAAGAGAGAGGAATCGGCTGGTGGGTGACTTCGGCTCTTGAATCGAACGTCGGACTTAATGCCCTTGCCCAGTGGACTGCCACTCTTGACACAAAGATACCACAGGGTCTTGGGACCGGGGCTTTATTCACCAACAATTTTGATTGTAGGCTATGTCTTGACGGCGACCGGCTACGTTCTGATGCCTCACGACAAATAAATGACGATATATATTCATCACTTGATTGGCACTATTGATTATGGATCAGAAAGAATTCGAGAAAGAATGGCATAACGAAGACGATTATGTGATATGCCGTACATCAGGATCCACGGGGATTCCCAAGGAAATAAGATTGGAGAAAGAATTCATGAGGCGCAGTGCCGAACGCACAAACGAATTCTTTAGCATAGATTCGGCGAGTCGTCTTCACACCTGTCTGGATTTCCAATATATAGCCTCAAAAATGATGACGGTAAGGGCCGAGATTGGTAATTGCAAGCTCACATCTGAAAATCCATCCAACCGACCGCTTCGGGATATAAAAGAAGATGAGACCATAACACTTTTGTCGGTGGTACCGTCGCAAATGTTCTGGATTCTTGACAATGCAGGAAACATGCCTGAAATAAAAAATATACTGATCGGAGGAAGTGCCATTCCAACAAGATTGCGAAGGCTGATATCCTTGTCAGGAATGAATGCCTGGGAATCATACGGCATGACAGAGACCGCCTCGCACATTGCCCTGCGCAAGGTGGATGAGGACAGTGACATCCCGTTTGAGACGCTTCCCGGCATTTCGGTAGAGGCAAGCGCGGAAGGGTGTCTTGTGATAAATATGCCGGGAAAAGACAAATTGGAGACTACGGATCTTGCAGATATTGTTTCGCCAACACAATTCCGCATATTGGGAAGAGCCGATAATTGTATCATCAGCGGTGGCGTGAAGATAATACCGGAGATACTTGAAAGCACACTCGGTGGATTCATAGCATTTGACTACTGTGTCTCGTCAGTTTCTGATCCCAAATGGGGCGAGCGTCTCGTGCTTGTGGTGGAAAAAGGAAATTCATTGCTTGATGATGAAGTGATAAAGAAAGCGGTGGGTGTAAGACTTGACCAATATAAGAAAACACTTAACCTTGGCATAAAATCTCCAAAAGAGATAATTGTATTGGATTCATTTCCAAGAGGAAATAATGGAAAAATAGACCGTAAGGTCATTAGGTTGAAAATATCATAGCAATTATTTTTTTTGTTGCAAAATTGTTAAATGTGAAAAGTTCTAACATTCTTTATGAACCGTTAGAACTTTTTACACGTTTTAAAGGCAAATTAACTTAATCCCTTAATAACTATGAAAAAGTTTTTTCTTACATTAATCGCGCTTGTAGCAACCAGCATTGCAGGATATGCACAGATTTCACTTGACGACGCGTACAACTATCTTTCATCTCTTCCAGGAATGAGTGAACAACAAGTAGGCAGTGTCACCTTGGCACCCGGAGTCCAGATTACAGGAATGAAGTCAGTATCAGGTTCCATGGCACGCTACCAGGATGAGTTCATCAATGCATACGAAAGTCTTCCGATCGACAATATGCTTATAGGAGTCAACAACCAACAGGAAATGGCATGTTCTTTCTCCGAACCGTCAGACACAGGTGTCTATAACGTGTTCTTCATTATCGGAGAAAAGGGTGGTAAATTGACAGCAGCATACGGGCAGACAAATGCCGATGGCCTTGAAGCGATAGCCAATTGTGATGTAAGTCTCGACGGCAAGCAACTTGAGATGGCTGTGGCGCCTCAGATAGACATGATTGAAGTAATAGAAATAGATTATGCCCAGAGATAAAAAATCCACACACGATTCAACTAACTAAACTTTAAATCTTAACGTTAAAAATTACGACTATGAAAAAGATAATTATAGCCATGGTGGCACTAATGACATCCTGTATAGCAGCGTTTGCAGACACAACACTTGAAAGTGCATACGAACAACTGTCGGGTCTTCCGGGAATGTCGGAACAGAATGTGGGTAAGGTGAAGATAGGAGACTCCACATCAATCCGCAATGTGAAAACATCAACCGTGAATGTAGCGCAAGGCGACATACCGGCATATCGCGACAAATTTGTATGGATGACAGAGAATCTTCCCATCAAGAATATGGTGATAGGAGCAAACAACCGTAGAGAGCTTGCAGCGGTGTATGCAACCCCAACAGCAGGTGGAGATTATACGGTGTTGATTTTCAAGGGTGATGCGATAAACGGTAATTTTTCTGTCACTTACGGTCAGACTACTCCGGCTGGCATAGCAGAAATGAACAGTGCAAATCTCGAAATGGATAATGGAGAACTTGTGATGACCTCAGACACCGCTCAAAACTCATTTATCAGGGTTGCGGCATACTGATATAAGTAATAAGTAATAAGTTTAAGTGATAATAAGAAAGGAGTCGCGATTTTTATCGCGACTCCTTTCTTATCCATTTCTTGAGATTTTTTGCAGTTGGTCCACGTCGATTAATTTTATCTTGCGACCATCCACAAGAATGAGTTTTTCGTTGACGAATGCGGCGAGAGTACGAATGGCATTGGCTGTGGTCATGTTGCTGAGACTTGCGAGATCCTCGCGACTCATATATATGCGAAGGGTTGCGCCGTCATCCTCGAAGCCATAGTTGTCCTGAAGTTGGAGAAGAGCATCTGCCAGACGACCACGAATATGTTTCTGAGTGAGGTTTACAATTTTTGTGTCCGAACCACCTAAGTTTCTGGAAAGTTCGTGAATGAAAAACATTGCGAGATTGATGTTTCCCATTACGAGTTTCTCTACAATCTCCATGGGCAGACTGCCGACAACTGATTCTTCGACTGCAGAAACGGAAGAAACGTATGGTTCGTTGGCAAAATATGCACGATAGCCGAAATACTGAACCGGACTATAGAGCCTTAGAATCTGGACTCGGTCGCCAATACCGACCTTATACATCTTGACTTTACCCTTAAGAAGACACCAAAGGTTTTTGGGATCTTCATTTTCAGAATACACCACCTGATTTTTCTTGTAGTGTTTGATTATGAAGTTGTCGGTGACAATGCGCTTTTCTTCGGGGAGAAGTGCATTCCACATTTCAGACAAGTCATGACTTATTATGTGTTCAAGAGTACTTTTCTTTAACATGAATCCAGTGGCCAAGCGGCTAAATCTAAGACCCCATCTCAAAAAATTTTTAAAGCTTAGGGGCGGTTTTGGGCGAGGGATTTTCGCAAGTCGAAGAGGGAGCTTAGCG
>JAMPAV010000002.1 GCA_023667055.1 Muribaculum sp.
TCTTCGACCGATGGCAAATTAAACTTTTAAACTATTAAACTTCTAAACTTTAAGTAAGCTTGCGAAACTTAAATAAATTAGATTAGCTGTGGGAGGAAACAAGAAATGACAAGAACGACAATTCCACAGATAAGGACAGTTATTGTTTTCTTGGAGCAACCCTTCCATTCATTGAGGATTATACCCCACACGTTTGAAAAGACTACGTTTAAAGCCATTAGAATACAGAATGACAAGGTCATCAATGTGGGAGATTCTGTGAGGAAACCTTTTCCGAGGGCAAGCCCAAAGAATTGGCTATACCAGAGAGCACCGGCGAGCAAGCAGAAAAAACAGTTGTTGGCCCAGACTGATGTGTTTTTGTAGTCTCCCCAAGTTTTATTCTTGCTGTTCTGATAAAAGCAATATACCGCATTTGTCACGAAACCACCAAGAGTAACAAGGAATGTCGCGGGAAGAGTCTTGAACATATCGGGAGTGAGGTCGCCGAAATTAATGCCGCTGCCAAATTCAAGTCCGACATTGAAGCATCCGCTCATGAATCCGGCCAAAAGGGCTATTGTGATACCCTTAGGAAAGTTGAAATCCTTGACAGCAGCTTTCTTCTCTTCTTCGCTGAGAGAATTGGCCTTCATGGAGCCAGCGATGCCGATTATGGCAATGCCTACAAGAGTAACCACAACTCCAATGATCACCGAATAGGTCAATTGGGAAAGAGGATCATTTTCGGGGAAGAAAATGTTTAAAAGCACCGGTCCCATTATAGTGCCAAGTCCGGCACAGGTGCCCAATGCGATAGATTGACCAAGCGCCACACCCAGGTATCGCATGGAAAGTCCGAACGTGAGACCTCCAACACCCCACAAAACACCAAACAGGATGGTCATCCAAATATTGAAAGACTGACTTTCCGAGAAAAGTTCGCAAAGTGAGTGTCCTGACGGGACAGCCAGCAAAGCGCCTAAGAAAGGCAAAATCAGCCAAGCGAAAACACCCTGTACAATCCAGTAACTTTCCCAACTCCAGGATTTGATTTTGTTGATGGGAACATAACAACTTGATTGGCAGAATGCTCCTATTGCTATGATTAATACACCAATAAGTAAGTCCATAGGATAAATAAAAAAGGTCGGCTATAAAAATATGTAATTCTTATAGCCGGCCAAAATGATTTTAACGTTTTGAAGTCACGTCAGCTTCGTATTTTTCGATTTCCTTGATGTAGGTTTCGCCTACAGGAACGTTGTTGCGGAGGCAGAACATGTCATAGACGGCATTCCAGGGAAGAGCCTTGTCTTCTTCGAGGAGAGCGAGGCGCTGGAATTTCTTGTCTTCGAGTTCGTATTTGCGAAGAGTATCTATCGGCTCGAGAAGGGCGCGGAGCATGCACTTCTGAGCTGCGCGGCTACCGATGACGTAAGCACCGATACGGTTGAGTGTGCCGTCGAAGTAATCGAGACCGTAGTGAACGCGATTGAGAGCGCCGGCACGTACGATTTCGCTGAAGAGGTCCATTGTCGGGTCGTCCATGATAGTCACATGGTCAGAGTCCCAGCGTACCGGGCGGGAAACATGGAGCATAAGTTCCGGGACGAAGAGTAGCATCGCGCTGACCTTGTCGGCAACGCTCTCGGTCGGGTGGAAGTGGCCGGTGTCAAGAGTGATCATCATGTCGTTCTTGGCAGCGTAAGCAGTGTAGAAGTCGTTGGAGCCAACGGTGTAAGATTCGAGGCCGATACCGAATACCTTAGATTCTACGCAGTCTTTCATCCAGTCGTATTTGTGTTCGAATATCTGGTCGAGAGAATCTTTGAGAAGCTCACGATACATCAGACGGTTGACTGTGATGTCCTTGCTGCCGTCGTGAACCCATGTGTTCATGATACAGGGATCCTGCTGAGCCTCACCGATAGCCTGAGAAATTGCGCGGCAACGCTTTGAGTGTTCGATCCAGAAGTCGCGGATGCCCTTATCGGGATTTGAGAGTGTGAGGTCGCCGCTCTTGGCATGAGAGAAGGAAGTGGAGTTGAAGTCAAGTTTGACATCGTTGGCTTTACCCCATTCGATCCAGCTCTGGAAGTGTTCCGGGGTCACCTGGTCGCGATCTACATATTTGCCTTGGAAATCACCATAAATTTCGTGTAGGTTGAGACGATGTTTGCCCGGGATAAGGCTCATGGCATAAAGCACGTCATCACGAAGTTCGTTGATGTTGCGAGCTTTGCCCGGATAATTGCCATTAACCTGGATACCACCGGTGAGGCCACCTTCGTGAGGTTCGTAACCGGTAACGTCGTCAGCTTGCCAGCAGTGCATGCTGAGGTGGAAATCCTGCATCTGCTGCAGTACTTTTTCGGTGTCAATGCCGATGGCTGCGTAGCGTTCGCGAGCCACTTCATAGGCTTTGTTGATGAGTTCTTCTTTCATAATGTATTATTAGTTTTTTAGATGTTAATTTTTTAATTATAAGAGATATCAGAGTAATCAGAGATATCTTGCCGAGAAATAACAACCGGGATGATATTATTTCTGAGGGGTGTATGTGATTGTCTCTGTGGAGTCAATGGCCACCTTGCGCATTTCCTTGAGAGATTTGAGCGAGCCGTCGGCGCGAAGTTGCATGAGCACGTTGCCAAGTGCGGTGCATTCCGCCGGACCGGCGATTACCGGAATGCCGAGCGTATCGGCTGCCATCTGCATGAGATGCTTGTTGCGGGAGCCGCCACCGATTACATGAAGCCGTTTGATTTCCACTGGGGAAAGTTCGCGTAGCCATTCGGTGATTTCTCCATATCTGTTGGCAAGGCTTCTATACACAACCCGGATATAATCTGCGGGAGTCTCGGGCTTCTTCTGGTTTGTCTTAAGGCAATAAGCGTCAATGGCCTTTGTCATGCTTTCGGGATTTGCGAAAGAGGGGTCGTCGGGATTGATGATGCTGTCGATATCGCTTTCGAGATAGAGGGCGGCAAGTTCGGATATTTCCTTGGGAGCGTCCTTGAATTCAGCGCGACAGCGTTCGAAGAGCCATAGGCCACAGATATTTTTTAGGAATCGGATTGTGCCATCCACACCGCCTTCGTTGGTGAAATTGTAGGTGAGGCTCTTTTCGGAGATGATAGGGCCTTCGTTTTCAATTCCAAGCAGCGACCATGTGCCGCAGCTGAGATAGGCGTAATCAGTGTCGGGAGTGGGAACTGCGGCGACGGCTGAAGCGGTGTCGTGTCCGGCAACAGCGACAACGGGTACTTCGCCAAGACCGGTGATTTCGGCGAGACTAGGAATTAGAGTGCCTATTTCAGTCCCCGGTTCAGTCATGGGGCCGAATTTATCGCGAGCAAGACCGATTTTGGCGAGAAGAACTTCATCGAGGTCACCAGTGTTGGGATTTAGCATCTGAGAGGTAGAGGCAACTGTTCTTTCGCAAATGGCTTTACCTGTCAGCATATAAGACAGGGCATCGGGAATGAAGAGAATTTTGTCGGCGGCTTCCAGGACTTCGGGATTGTAGCGACGAATTGTGTCAAGTTGGAAAAGGGTATTGAAGTCCATAAACTGAATACCGGTCTTGGCATATATCTCTTCTTTGGGCATAGATTCGGAACAGAAGCGATCGACGGCGCCAACCGTGTGAGTGTCGCGATAGCAGTAGGGAAGACCAGCGATGCTGCCGTCTTTGTAGAAGTAGGCCACATCGCAACCCCAAGTGTCGATGCCGATAGTCTTAAGTTTTGTAGGCTCCGGCATGGCGTTTAGGATTTCAGCGCATTTCTTCATAGACTCTACGATGTGCTCGTAGATAAGAGGAAGATTCCAGTATTGGTGGTTGCCGATGGGAAGCATCGGATAGTTGTATCGAGCTATTTCCTTCATATCGACTTTTTCACCGTCGAAAGAAGCGAGGATAGTGCGTCCGGAGGTGGCCCCAAGGTCCACCGCGAGATGATATGTTTTATTCATGGTCTAAGTCTATGTCGGTTTGACATATAGTCAATCTGTCAGATTGACAGATTGACTATGTGATATAATGTTAGTCGAGGTGGAAAACTTCCTGAATAGGTATGGTGACAGGGGAGTTGTCGGGGTTGACCTCCATGATGTCGGCCATGTAGTCCCACCATTTGCGAGTTATTTCATCAGCAGCCTCAGCATCTTGGGAATTGGAATCTCCGATTACTTCCTGATAGCCAAAAAGGATATTGGTGTCTTTGTCCCAGTAGATTGAGTAGTTGCGGACACCTGAATCAGAGATTTGTTTTTTCAGTTCCGGCCAGAGGGCAGCGTGACGTTTTTCATACTCGGCCTCGAAACCGGGTTTGAGAAACATTTTGAATGCGAATCTTTTCATATTGTTTCCTTTGTGTTAGGTTTATAGTTCTCGTTTTGCAAAGTTAATAAAATTTATTTAAAAAATGGCAAAAAATAGAAAATATTTTGTCTCATTTCAAAATTTAAGACTATATGGGCCATCGGGATTGATGTCAATTTGCATTTGTTTCCCGTTGACATTGATTGTTGGAGAAACGGGAATCTCAGAGGAAAGATTCAAAGAAGTGACAATGCCGTCTTTCCAGGTGGCATCGACAGTGACCCCTGTGCGGGTTTTCAATCCTTTGAAACTGCCATTATTCCAAGCGTCGGGTAATGCCGGAAGTAAAGTGATGGATTCGGGAGTGGATTGAATCAGCATTTCAGCCACACCGGCGGTGCCACCGAAATTGCCATCAATCTGGAATGGCGCGTGGGCATCGAGCAAATTGGGGTATGTGCCGCCACCTCGTCGGGCATCCTCACCTTTGTAGTTGTCGGGACTGACATATTTCAGAAGACGTCGATACATGGAGTATGCCTTATCGGCTTCGGCAAGACGTGCAAGAAGGTTGACACGCCAACCGGTGCTCCAGCCGGTGGTGTTGTCACCTTTTATTTCAAGAGACTTTGATGCCGCTTTGGCGAGTTCGGGTGTTTCGGAAAGGGAGATATGGTGGCCTGGATAAAGGCCATAAAGATGAGACTGATGTCGATGGTGAGGGTCAACTTCTTCAAAATCGTATTTCCATTCCTGGAGTTGACCGCGTGCACCAATCTTATAAGGTTCAAGTTTTGCGAGTTTCTCGTTGATTTCATTCACAAGAGCGGCATCCGTACCGAGAACTTTTGCAGCCGCTTTGGTGTCTTCAAGGCACTGGCGTATCATGGCTATGTCGGAGAAATTGCCGGCGCTTGTGGATGCCTTCTTGCCCTGAGGCGAAATGAAACTGTTTTCGGGGGATGTGCCCGGAGAGGTGATATAATTTCCATTCTCATCCTTAATCAACCATCCAAGGCAGAATTCGGCTGCGCCGCGCAGAGTAGGGTAGTATTCCTTCAGGAAGTCAAGGTCTCGTGTGAACAGATAATGTTCCCAGATGTGAGATGCAATCCAGGCTCCACCCATGTTCCAGTTTGCCCACTGCGGGTCGCCGCTGTGCATGCCCACAGGGTTTGTCATGGCCCAGATGTCGGAATTGTGGCCGAGACACCATCCACGGTTGACACCATAATATTCGCGTGCGGTTTCCTTGCCGGTTGCCGGGAGTTGCTTTATGAAAGATAGAAGTGGCAGATGGAGTTCGCTTAAGTTGGTGACCTCGGCCGGCCAATAATTTTCCTCGACGTTGATGTTGGTGGTGTAGTTTGAACTCCATGGCGGGAGGAGGTATTCGTTCCAGAGACCTTGAAGATTTGCGGGTACTTTGGGGGTTCTTGAGCAACTGATAAGCAGATAACGACCGTAGTCGAAATATAGTTCTTCAAGATCCGGGTCGTAGGCGTTGTTGTCGGTATAGTTCTTTAGCCTGACATCTGTAGGCATTTCGATCAAGGACGGGTCGGAATTGCCGAGGTCGATTTTGGCGCGTGAGAAGAGGCTTACATAGTCGGCAATATGATTCTTGCGGAGACTGGAATAAGATTTTTTTAGGGCATTTTCGGCTCTTCTCATGGCAATAGCCTTCGCGTCAAGACCTTGGGATGTCGGATTCTTGTCGGCACCGTTGAAACTTGTGGCGATTGCCACAATTATGGTGGCTTCTTTTGCGCCTGTCACCAGCGTTCCATCTTTTGTAGCGATTGTTTTTGCTTTTGGAGCTATTACGCGTATATCAGTGCAGAAGGTAATGCCACGGTTTTTATCATAAAGCATCTTCTGGTCGGCGGGGAGATCCACGTAGGAAGGCAGAGATGCGTAAGAAGCCTTTCCTTCAGCTAAGATTCCCGTTTGCGATACAGCAGTGGTGTATCCCTTGATTGGAGAATCAAAGGAGACGGTGAAGTCAATCGGTTTCTTGGCTGAGATTCTGACAATAATCACGCTGTCGGGAGCAGTTGCGAGATATTCAGTTGTGATTTCGTTGTTGCCTTTAATATAGGATGTCGAGGCTATGGCGTTTTCCAGATTAAGCCTTCGGGAATAGTTTGTGGTTTCAGACTTGTCTGTAAAGTCTATGAAAAGGTTACCGATGGGCTGGTAGTTGTTGGAATAATGACCTTGGACTTCGAGTTGAAGTTTTTCGGCAAGTTCGTAGTCACCTTTATTGAGGGCGGCGCGAATTTCCGGGATTGCCTTGTAGGCACCGGGAGAATAGACTGCGGTGTCGGGTTCGCCGGTCCAGAAGGTAATGTCGTTGAGCGAAAGGCGTTCACGTTGGGGGTTGCCATATACTATGGCACCTTGAGTGCCGTTGCCGATGACGAAAGTCTCCTCAAAGAAATCGGCAGGGCGGTCGAAATAGAGTTCGGGGGTGGCGGCAGATGCAATACATCCAGCAATTGAGAATGCGACTAATGCCAAAAGATGTCTGATTTTCATGGTATGATATTGGGTTTTGTTATTGCATTGGTTTAATCATGGATTCGACAAATTGAATTTCATCGTCAGTAAGGGCGTATTTTTTGTATAGTTGTTTGTCTATGTCCTCAACAGACTGAGACCAGTCGATATCGCTATTGTCGGAGAAATCCTGCATGGGGACGTTAGCCCATGTTTCTCGCGGATTATCTTGTGTGACTTTTAAAGAACCAAGTAATAATCTTACGAATTTGGTCTTAATGTATTTTAGGCAAGCCAGAGCTTGATTTGAATTGTCAAACTTACCTATGCTTAAGAATGTAAGAGTATGTCCGGTTCCGGGTTCTCCGACGACAGGTATGCCAACAACAGGAGTACTGCCATCTTCTCCAATGGCACCAGACCCATTTGATTTAGGAATCATGATCTTATAAAAATATGTGTTGTCCGGAGTCTTCACATATTCTTTTTTAATCCATCGATAGCCTCGTCCTTTTTTGTCTTTGCCATAAATGGATAAATAATCACCATTCACAGGCTTTTGAGTTAGAAATAATTCAGGATATACTGCGAAAGCGGATGAACCTAAGTCATATCTGTGTCCTTTGCTGTGTCTTCCTTCAATTGCAGGATTTTCTATATATGAAGTTTCAGTCAATTTATATAAATCCCTTGGATAGACAATGTTTGAAAAAGAGGATTTGGAATCAACCTTAACTTTGTCAAGAATACATCTAATCTCATCAAATGCTGAAAAGTTACCAATTGGACCTATTTTTGCTTTTGCATTATACAATGTTGTTGCAATTCCCCCAGTAACGTCAACATTGTCGAACACTTCAGAACAATTTGTCCAATAATTTCTTACGTTGAAATTGGGATTGGAAAGAATCTTGTTGTTCCATTCTTTAGGAGTTTTTCCAACATTGAATAAAAAACGAGATGGGTGTATAAGAACTCCGTAGCCGGATACTTCTGGAACGACATCTATAAAATGATTATAGATTGGGTTGGATCCATTGCCGATTCCTTTATTCATTTCCATGTAAGGCGGATTGCCAATAAATGAACCTAAATTCATGTTTTGTAAAATAGATAATATTTTATTCTTGTCTTCACCAATAAGATCATAACTTGTAAATGAATCAAAAATGTTATGAATTGGGATTTCAAGAAGTTGATACACCTTACGAGTAAACTCGTAAGCTAACTTAGAAGTGCAGATTGAAAAGATTTTAGATCCTATTGATTGACCAAATCTATCAATAAGAGCAATTGTAAATTCTCCCTGTTTAGAAGCGATGTCAATGATGGGACCTCTTGAGAAGATGTCATCAGGTAATATGTTTACCATTACTCGTGCGATCCTTTGAGGCGTGACGATTTCGGAGACGGACATGCGTCCGAACTTTGTGAGTGCAGTCTTTACCCTTTCCAAAGGCTCTTTCGTGTTGTCGTGGTTGAGCGAGTTGGTGTTTTGAATCTTGTAGTCCAGTTTGCTCAGAGTAAAACCATTGCTTTGAGATTGAATTATTTTCAAGACATCAACAGAAAGTCCGAGATTTTTTGCAATTCGTCGGTTGTTTTCGGATGAATCAATGACTTTGATAATATCTTCGAGACTTATCACTTTATCGTCTGTGAGGAATGAGAAGAAAAGTATCAACGCAAAATAAGAAGATAGTTTTTTTGCCAAACTATTTTCATCGTCATTCCTGTTGTTGTCGTTTTCAGTCGTATTAGAATATGACGTTTCATCAGAAATTTTAGAATCAACATCATCCTTGTCTTGATTCCCTGTATTTTTGTTTGCAGGAGTAGATAATCCTTTTTTAGAATCAATTTCATTAAGTGTGTCAACAACTGAACGCAGATTTGGATTGTCGAGCAGCGTCATGTCGATAGGCATATCGGATGCCTCATCCAGGATGCTTCTTGATTCAGAATAATTTCTTACAGCATCAAGAATGTTAGAAGCTGTCACTTCCCGTAGCTTGTTGTGATCAAGTGTAATTATAGGTGAAATCCGGAGTTCCGTGGCTATACGTTCTTTAAGACGGGAATTACCATTGTTGTCAGTGTTGACGTTGTAGATTTGGCTTTTACGTTCTTGCAGACGGAACATCCTTTCGGGGTCGAAGTCAACAAGAATGGTCTGGGGTTTCAAATTAAATTTTATGACATTTCCATTGTCTTCATATTCATCAATATAGGGGTTTTGCAATCTATAGGTGGCCTGATCATACTCTTCGGGTGAAGATGTTTGTTTAAGGAAAAGCATAGTGTCCCATTGCGGCACAGTGTTGCCTGTCAACATACGGTTGACAGTTAGCGTAATGGTACGTTTCCCTTCAGACTCGCATTGGGCGATATATTGCTTCACATTGACAGTGTCGTTGAAACGCTTGTCTCTGGTTACTCCAGAAATGTTTATAACTTCATAATCAGAAAGATTCCTGAATGAGTCGGGATTTTCTTTGATTAAAAGTTCCATTGCATCGCAGGAGGCACAAAATGGAAGCACCATCACGATATGCCGGCACATCTTCCCTGCTTTTATTCTTTCGTTGTCAAGAAATCCCAATACATTTGAGTCATTTTTAACTCCATCAATGACTTTCAAAAAGTCAAGCACCACATCCTCATGGATGAATTTATTGAATCCATCTTTAGCTGAAAGAGAATATGGACGGAACAATTCTGAGAATGAAAGGGATGCACCTTCCCTTTTTAACTTGGCAATTCTGTCAAGAGAAGATTGATTTGGATTGAAGGCGAATCGAATCATTTGAGGGAATCCAAAATAAGGATTATCCCATTCCGGAGTGTCATCATCAAATTCATGCTCCTTGTCCCATTCGGCTTGCGCATCAGCAATGTCGGAAAATTGAACAAATGCTATAATGTCGTCCTTTTGAAACTCGCTACCCATTAATATCCGATATGGAGTGCCGGATAGATGAATTGTCACTACTGTTTTCAGTTCTTTGACAACATTGTCAAGATTGTCAAGGGTATCGACATCTTTCATTTGACGTCGGAATTCCTCGTTGGCTTCCTTTTTTGACGCCAAAATCCTTCCATATTGTTCAGCTCTTGCACCAAAATGTGTCTCATCCACTATTAGTAAATCCCAGCAAATGGAAAAAACTTCTTCATGGACTTTCTTCATCCGCTCACCCTGTAAATCCTGGAGTGTAAGGAAAAGAACTATCTTATTTCCTTTTTTAAGAGAGTTGTGTAAATATGCTTTATCACTTAAAAGCTCTTTCTTGTCGGCAAAAAAGTAGCCTTCAAAATTGCCTATACTTTCAACTGTTTTCTTCCATTCATCTTTCACATCCGCTTTTGCCGAGACCACAAGAACAAGGTGCGCATCCATTTCTTTTGCACAACATATAGAGGTGAAAGATTTCCCAAAGCGCATCACAGCATACATCAAAAGATTCTTGCGACCTTTCTTTAATGCTCGTTTGAAATTGTCAATGACTTCTTGTTGGTTATTGCGAGGAGTCAGGCATTTACCTCTTTTATATGTAAAAGTTTTAGGCAGGTGATCGGAAGAATACAGCTGATATCTGCCGTCGTTCATTTTTGCGCTTTGATGAATATCTGTTATCGCCTCATCGATATCTTCAGATGTGGCGTTTTCAAAAAACTCATTGGAATAATATGGTATGTTGGGTATGTCATTAGGTTGTAGCCTACGACGAGATTTTATGTCTTCCAAAAAGGCATGGACGGCATAATCCCTAAAAAGAGTGTCATCGTCTATTCTTGCAGAATGAGTATAAATGTGTTTTAAATCGGGAAAGGCATTTCTCCATTCTTTAAGACGAGTGTCAACCGGACGGTAGGTGTCCCCAACTTTCAAATAATTGGGAATCGTTTGGGTGTAGAAGGCATAAATATGCGGTTCGACTCTGCCAATAATTATGGAGTCAAGTATATTGGTGTTTATTCGTACTTGACTCATAATTATTTGTTGTTATTGTTTTTTGCTAAAGATACAAATTCAATCGGATGCCCCTCTTCCCAGTCCATTATCATGCTGTATTTACCATTGTGTGTGAAGTAATTTTTCATTTTACATCCAGGGCAAGGTATTTTCTTTATTTCATCCTCTGCTCCAAATCTTGGGGTTATTATGGTTTCGTCGTGGCAACTGCATGGAATGACAAATTTCAGGCCATCCATCTGCCAGATATTCCAGGAAATGATCTCTGCAATTTCCTTATAGTATGATGCAGGCAGTTCGGAGTTGAATTTTGCTCTGTGATAATCTAATATTGTATTGAAAAGATTTTTGCGAGCCAATAATATGTTGTCCCCTTGCCATTCGTAGCCGTATGTGGCTTTTAATGCGTGAACTGCAGCGTCATACCATTCTTCGAAAGACTGTGTGTTCTCGTCGGCTATGCGAAGTTTGCGGTCAAGTATCCCGATTCTCATTTTCACAGGTAGATGCACCCCGGTGACTGTATCATAACGACTAACGAGAAACGGAGCTTCTCCGCATGTGATTTCAAGTTGATTAAGTGAGATGTATTCCCGCCACGTCATGCTGTCGGGGAATTCAATCTTGTTTTCGGTTGGAATCCATGTGTGAGAGCGGTTCGGGTAATCATCTACTTCCTTGTTGAATGCTTCTGTTCTTTCAAACCATTTCTCGTCAAGCATATTGACCATTTTGTTGCAGACCCAAGAGGGGGTGAATATCTCAGCCATATCGCGGCTGCGTTTCTTCTGAATATGTTTTGCCTTTTCAGATCTTGGAATTATGATGTTGCTGTTGACGCCGGTAATGGCATCAATTGTAATCTGGTCAAAGTATTGGTATCCGTCACCTCGATTGGCGTAATTATCTGTTGCCCAAAAGATATTGCCACCAGTGGTGTGATCTTTGAGCAATATAGACAGCAGTTCCGGAGATAAAACCGGAATATCATTATCTAATTTTTCAGCGTTTCTATTATTCATTATCTTAGACAAACGAGATAGATAATGCAAAAGTAATAAAAAAAATTGTCATTCACAAAATATTGTAAAATGCATCTAAGTTCATAGAGTTTTTAATGGTTTTGTTCAAAATGGGGTAAAATTTGTCGTTTGTGCTTGGAAATCGGATTTTTTTAGTAATTTTGTAATTTGATTTAATCAAAATTTAGACATTTATGAAGAAGAAATTACTAATGTGCGGAGTCTTGGGAATGACACTTCTTTCGACATCCGTTGACATGAAAGCCGAGGGATATCAGGTGAATACGCTGAGTGCGAGGCAAATGGGTATGGGTCATACCGGAACGGGCATGAAGCTCGGAGCTGAGAGCCAGTTTTTTAATCCGGCCGGAATGGCATTCATGACAGACAATGTTGACCTGTCGGCGTCATTCAATGCGATTTTCGCCACTGCGTCAGCCAAGGTGGATGGCTCCACATATAAGACCGACAACAAGGCATCCACGCCGCTGAGTGTATTTGCAGGTTTCAGCATATTAGATAATCTTAAGGCCGGTATCAGTCTTTACACACCATACGGAAGCGGCATAAACTGGACCGACAACTGGCCTGGTGCCACACTTAACCAATCGGTGAAACTCCAGGCATTCACAGTTCAGCCAACAGTGTCGTGGAAGATTATTCCGGGACTTTCTGTCGGTGCGGGTCTTACGATAACCTGGGGTTCGGTGGATCTCCACAAGGGACTCATTTCAGGGAAAGAGCTTGATGCTATGCTTGCGATGTTGGGCAGCGACTATCGGTTTGGCATGATAACTCCTGCTTCTGTGGCTCTTAACGGTAAGTCATCTATATCATGCGGTGTCAATCTTGGCGCAATGTATGACATCAGTAGTCACGTGACAGCCGGTGTGAATTTCCGAAGCAAAAGCATGTTGAAGGTGAAGGCCGGAAAAACGGAGGTTTCTTACTCCACTTCGGATCCCGTCATACTCGGAATTCTTTCATCCCGTCTTGACGGCATATCGAAGACTGAGTTCTCTGCTGAAATGCCATGTCCGGCAGTGCTTGGATTCGGTGCTTCATGGCATAATGACAGGGTGACAGCCGATGTTGATGCCCAGCTGACATTCTGGAGTGCGTATAAGACACTCGACATAAGTTTTGAGGGAGCTCCGCAATTTGACCAGCATCTGGAGAAGAACTACCATAACTCATGGCTTTTCCGTGGAGGAGTGGAGTGGAAAACGACCCCCAAACTTGATTTGCGAGCCGGCCTGATAGTTGATTTGTCGCCGTGCGATCGTGAATTTTATAATCCGGAGACTCCCGGCATGACAAAGATAGAGCCCACATTGGGACTCACGTTCCGTCCGATTGATTGTCTTGGCATCAATGTAGGTGCGATGTATGTGGCCGGACTTGGTGAAGACAATGCTTCCTACACGAGCACAAACGTTCTGACCGGCCAACCAACGACGTTTACGGCCGACTATAAGGTGCATTCATTTGTAGCCTCAGTGGGAGTTTCTTTGAATTTCTGACAGTAAGGAAACTTTTTGGGAGGGGGATTAATTGCGCAAGTTCATTTCCTTTTCATGAAGGATGATTTTGCGCTCCACATCTTTCATTTCACGCAACCATTTGTATTGTTCGGCTTCAGAGCGGGCTGTATCGTAATGGAATTTCAGTTCATTATACTCATTTTTTAGATACTCCAGATATTCTTCAGGGTCGAGGTCTTTAGCCTTGGCCCTTAGTCTTCTTCTTTTTCTGAGGCGGAAATATTCTATAATCAGGGCAATGATGATGCAGATGATCAGGAGCAAGATGCCTACTAATCTTCGGGTGGTACGATCCATGTTGCTATAATATTTTTAACTGTAGATTTTGTTTTACTTGAGGTGTCAAAAATAGTAAAATTTCATGAAAGCTGCAAATTCTATCACAATTTAGGATGCGAAAATGTGGTATTCATGGTTCGTAAACATATTATATTTTATTTGAATTATGCGTATTGAATAATTTGATTTGTATAATTGGAATAAATTTCGTAACTTTGCAAGCAAACTTTAGTATGTATGAAGATTAAAGACAGCAGAAAGATTATCAATCCCTTCATTACGACAGGCAAAATACCCACTAAATATTTCTGCGATCGCAGGGAGGAATCAAAACGGCTGATTAGAGAAGTTACTAATGGGAATAATTTAGTGCTTATTTCCTCACGCAGAATGGGGAAGACGGGGCTTATATCGCATTGTTATGATAATCCGGAGATTCATGGCAAATATGAGACATTCTATATTGACATACTTCAAACGTCAAGTTTAAAGGAATTCATATACTTATTCGGGCGGGAAATATTCAACAAGCTCGTGCCTTCAGGATTACGCAGGCTCAAGCAGTTTGCTGCGGCTCTACATTCAATAGCCGGATCATTCGGTTTTGATCCGATAACCGGAATGCCGACATTCAATCTTCAGTTGGGCGATATAGTCAATCCTGAATTGACGCTTGAAGAAATATTCAAGTTCATATCTGAATCAGAAGACAGATGCCTCATCGCCATTGATGAGTTTCAACAAATATGCAACTATAATGAAAAAAATGTAGAGGCACTTTTACGAACGCATATTCAGCATCTTGACAATGCAAATTTCATTTTTGCTGGAAGTGAAGCTCATATATTGAGACAAATGTTTACTGAATCCGCACGACCATTTTACAACAATGCCTCCATAATGGAACTCAATCCAATAGAACTGTCGGAATATACTGAATTTGCCAAAACCCTGTTTGAAGAAGCGGGTAAGGGAATCTCGTCAGAATCTATCAGGTTCGTATATCAGATAATGGAAGGCAATACCTTCTATTTGCAGAAAACATTCAACACTGTATTCTCAAAAACAAGCTCAGGAGAAATTTGCAGCATAGATATGGTTGAAGAATCGTTGGCGGAAATTCTCGGTTCATTTGAAACGTTGTATAAAGAAATACTTTCAGGTATAAACGAACCTCAAAAGCAATTGCTGATAGCAATTGCCTCATCAGGAATTGCGCGAGGTATCACATCCTCACAATTTATCAAAAAATATGCGCTTACATCTGCCAGTTCAGTTCAAGCGGCTGCGAAGCGACTTTTGGAGTCCGGTATGATTTCAAGGTCCGGCTCCGAATATAAAATACAGGATCCAATGTTGCGTCAATGGCTACTTCTGACCTACACCGCCAAGACAAGTTTGCTTACGCTCGTATAAATTGAGAGGGATGTTCATTTGATTATTCATTGGAGCGGATGTATGACCGGGACTTTTTTATGGAAAATTTGTTGGTCAAAGAAAAGTTTAGTAAATTTGTGGATGGTTAAAGAATTGTGACCATGAGCGAAGTGAAATACCCTATTGGGATACAAACATTCGAAAAAATAATAGAAGAAGGATATCTGTATGTAGATAAGACAAGATATGTGCATGAAATGGTCAGTACAGGCAAGTATTATTTCTTGAGTCGTCCAAGGCGATTTGGTAAAAGTCTGCTTCTATCTACTATTGATGCATTGTTTCAGGGTAAACGTGAACTTTTCACGGGTCTCGCCATAGAAAACATGGAATGGAAATGGGAGAAATACCCCGTTTTTCATCTTGATTTGACAGGGAAGGTTTATGACAAGGAATCTGAGTTGGACGATATCCTTAATGAACATCTTCGCCGATGGGAATCTTATTATGGTTATTCTCTCGAAGGAAACAGTTCCGATGAGAGGTTTCGTGCATTGATTCTCAAAGCGAATGAGATCACAGGTAAAAACGTCGTTGTTTTAATCGACGAATACGACCAGCCAATCGTACACAACATTTTGAATAAGAAACTACTTGAGATATTCAAGAAAAAACTCAATGCATTCTATTCTGTCTTGAAGGCGATGGATCAATATATCAAGTTCGCTATGTTGACAGGGGTGTCACGATTCAGTAAGGTGAGCATATTCAGTGGCCTAAACAATCTTGAAGACATATCTCTTCAACCTCAATACAATGCTATTTGTGGAATAACGGAAGCGGAACTTTCCCAATATTTTGACGGTGGAATTGATTCACTTGCAAAAAATGAGAATATAAACAAGGAAGAGATTCATGAAAAATTGAAGTCGAACTATGACGGCTATCATTTTGCCAATAGTCAAGAAGATGTGTATAATCCATTCTGTCTGCTAAATACATTTAAGAGTAAGATGTTTGGATCTTATTGGTTTGGAACCGGGACTACATCTGACTTGGTGAAGATATTGGAACGTGCCACTTTTTCGATTCCGGAATTGGATGGGTATCGTTGCAGTGAAAGTATGCTGACAGGTTCCGACATATATCTTTCAAATCCGGTGCCCCTGTTTTTTCAAACAGGTTATCTGACCATCAAGGGGTATAATTCTCGTTTTAATCAGTATATTTTAGGTTTCCCTAATAAGGAAGTCATGGAGGGATTCTCTGATTTCTTGATGAATTCCTATATGAGGCATTCGGATTCTTCGTTGCTGATTTCAGAATTTGTGATGGATGTGGAGGAAGGAAGAGCGGAGGCTTTTATGGAAAAAATGTAATATTTTCTTTGCCGGAATTCCCTACGACCATGCGATTGCTGGGAGGCTTGGCGAGGGAGACGAGGGAGTAAAGGGGGACAAGGAGATTCATTATCAAAACGTGATGTTTGCGATAATGAAACTGATGGGATTCTATACTCATACGGAGTTTCGTACAAGCAATGGCAGAATCGACATGATAGTGGAGACGGATGATTATATCTATGTGATGGAATTCAAGATTGACAGTACTCCCGAAAAAGCCCTTGCTCAGATCAATGAAAAGGACTACACTTTGCCATTCAATCTAACCGGCAAGAAACTCATCAAGATAGGCGCAAACTTCGACACTACTATCCGCCGCCTTGATGGCTGGCTCATCGAAGCATGAAAGTTGTTTGAAATCAACATCGGCTACAACGAGCAATGTTGTAGCCGATTGTTAGTCTTATTTTGTGAATCTCTAATATATAATGTTTGAAGTGCTTTTTAGGTGAAAAGTAAGTCTAATGATTAGATGTATTAGTAAATTACATGTTTTTTACCCTTATATATATATATTCCAGGTGCTAATGAATTAAGATTAACGTTTGTGGCATTTTTAATCACGCATACACCTTCTGTGGAATAAACATTGAAAGTGTCATTTTTGACTTCAAAGTTCTCTGAAACAACTGTGCTTTCTTCTCTATGTAAAAATAGACTCCATGGATAAGTTGCAGCATATTTTTCCTCATATCCTTCAAGACAATGAAGAGTGGCAGTCTCGTATGTGTCTTTGTAAAACAAGTTTCCGCATTCTATTGGTTTTTCAGTAAGGTAATATATATCTGACAGGTAATGTCCTCCACCCCACTGATTCCATCCTGCAAAAGCACCATCACCAATATATTTAATAGATGATGGAATTGTAATAGTTTTTAAGTTTGGACAATAGCAAAAGGCCATGGTATATATTTTTTCTATGGAATTTGGCAAGTTTAGGCTTTGGAGATTATAACAATTGTAGAATGCACAGTTTCCAATACTTTGAACTGATTCAGGAATAGAAATTTCTCTCAATGACATGCAACTTCTAAAAGTATCGTTTCCAATAACGGTGACTGTGTTTGGGATATTTATATTTTTCAGTTGAGTACACCCACTAAAGCATTCGTTGCATATCTCGCTACAGGTATTGGGTATTGTAATACTTTCCAGATTTTCGCAGTTATAAAATACTCCACCAAAACCATACCATGATATATCTGACGCACCACCTTCTCCTCCTAAAGATTTTACTCCTTCGGGAATTACAGCACTCTTAAGTCCGGTACAATTGGCAAATGCACTACCTCCAATCTCTTCGATAGAAGTCGGGATGGTGAGATTAATCAATCCGTTGCAACCTTCAAACGTATTCATGGGAATTCCATGTAAGCCCTCCACGAAATCAATATTTGTAAGGCTTGTACAGTTTTTGAACACTCCGGTTCCAAATAATCTCTCATCAGCAAATTTTAGTTTTATATTCGTTAGATTGCTACAGTCTTCAAAAGCATTGCTTTCAATGGCAGTTGATTGATAGTATAGTACCCCATCTATTTTACGTCCACCATCAATGGATGTAAGACCTGCACATCCTTTAAATGCTTCTTTTCCTATTGTTGTGAATTTGCCTGCGTATGGAATTTTCATATATTGCAGGCTATGACAATTAAGGAAAGCTTGTTCGCCGATTATATCCAATTGTATTCTCGATGGGTATTTTTTGTTATTATTCAACCAAATATTTCGAGTTTCAGGATATTCAATAGTTGTTAATTTTGAACAGTTGGCGAAGGCTCTTCCATAAATTTTAATGGCACAAGCATCAGCATTGACAACTTCTTGTGTCTCATAAAATTCGAGGGAATACAAATTACTGCAGTTTTCAAAGCCCCAAACAAAACCAGAGCGTTGTTTCAAAGGAATACGAACGCTTGTTATATTTATACAATCTATAAAAGCATCCGGCCCAAAATCATAGACATCATAAATCTTTCCATTATAATTGATTGAGGCAGGAATCTCTATTTCTCCGGTAATGTTTTTGTTGGCTGCTGATACCATAACCGGGGAATCTTCTATTCCGGGCATCATTATTTCATAGCGTAGATTCCCAATGATGAAACTGTTTAAATCACCTTCGTCTGAATAGGCATTGAAAGCACACACCATCTTAAATAGTGCTACAGCAAACAGGTAAAAGTAAGACTTCATAATATTAACATGCCTTTCGACTCACTTCATAGGCTTTTAATGGAAAAAAAGAAGCGTGAGAGCCGTACCGTTGCCCGTTCCGCTTGTTGAGGCCCTGGAATTGCCCATTGGAGTAGAACGAGCAAACTTGCAGAGGCCTCACGCAGAATATGCAATATATCCATACATGACATTTTCATGCCATTATGGATTTTATATACATACCTACATCAGACATCTACTGTTTGCTACATTCTTGACTCCAATTGAAGTTTTCCAGGTTTCAACAAGCCAAGAAAGAGTGTCGAGTAAACGCTTCCATATTAAATTTTATAGCCAATGCGTAGGCAGTGGCAATTATCTACATCCCGCCCGCTTTGCCCCGGACCGGGGCCTCTGCGTTGCGGTCTGCAAATGCAAAGTTAAGAATAAATGTCGGGATTACAAAATTTTGGGGAGGAAAATGTGGATTTTTGATGTAGAAAAGGGAAATGAAAGATATTATAGGTAACGCAGGAAATATTTGTGCATTTTTCACAAGGCGTCCCTCCGGGACTACGGTGCTTCTGAATGGTATTCCCCGGACTTGAAGTCCGGGGTTTTCATACAAATCAGCCCTCCGGGCTGCGATGAAAATGCACAAATACTTTGTACGCTTACTATAGTCTTGGGAACACATGGGGACGCGAGGGTATTCTTGGGAACACATGGTAACTCTTGGGGATCCGAGGGAACTCTAGGGAACACTTGGAAACACTTGGATACTCGTGGGAACACTTGATAAATAGAGTAAATCTGGTGAAAAAGAGCATTTGAGGAAAAAATGAGATAATAATTTGGAGGGATTGATGATTTAGACTAATTTTGTGGAAAATCTAAAAGTAGAATATCATGGGAGTCGAAATAAAATTTTCGCAGTCATATTTTTGGCTCAATGCTTGGGTAATGGCCAATATAATTCAATTGGGTACGCAAAGCTTCTGCGATAGATTTGTGGATTATCGGATTGATCCGGGAAGACGCTTTTATGACCAAATGGTGCTTGCCGCAAGATGTGGTGTCGCTAATATCGCGGAGGGGAGTGCCAGACATTCCACTTCTATTGAAACGGAAATGAGGCTACTCGATGTCGCCCGTGCAAGCATCGATGAATTGCAAGGAGACTATTTCAATTTTTTACTTCGTAGAAATTGCCTGGCGTGGTCTATTGGCGATTCCAACAGAGAAGCAATTTGGCGAATAAAATTGGATACGCCTCAATATAAAAACAATCTTCTGCATGAGGCATCGAAACATATTCTTCAGCAAAAAAGTAAAATTTTGTAGATATGAAGGTGGTGGTGGCGATTGATTCGATGAAGGGGTGTCTGGGGTCAGGAGAGGCCTCGGAGGCTTGCGCTATGGGTGTGAGGGAGAGGATGCCGGGTGCGGAGGTGATTTCTGTGCCGGTGGCGGATGGCGGCGAGGGTACGGCTGCGGCCATTGCTTTTTCGAGAGAGGGGTTAAAAAGGAGAAAGAGCAGAGTGCAGGGTCCGGACGGGAGAGAAGTGGATGCGGAGTGGTGGATGGATGAGGAGAATAAAAAGGCTTATATGGATATGGCGGCAGCTGTGGGGTTGATGTTGCTTGCTGAGGATAAACGGAATCCGATGAAGACCACGACCTACGGAGTGGGGCAGTTGATATTGGCGGCCATGGATGAAGGAGCGAAGAATATCGTAGTGGGAATGGGAGGGTCTGCCACAGTGGATGGAGGCGTGGGGGCTTGCGAGGCGCTTGGCGTGAGATTTATAAAGAATATTGATTTTTTAGAACCGGAACAAAACGCAAGCAATACAAAGGATGCGTTGGAAATTGGAGGCGATGACATCAGAGATATTGATATCAGCGGGATTGATTCGAGACTGAAAGATGTGGAAATTTTGCTGGCTTGTGATGTGACGGCTCCATTTACCGGAGAAAAAGGGGCTGCCAGAGTATTCGGGCCACAGAAGGGTGCTAATCCGGTGGAGGTGGAATTGCTTGAGACAAGGCTGGAGAATATAAGGGAGATAATACTGAAGAAATTTGGGCATGATCTTAACACGACGCCGGCGAGTGGAGCTGCCGGCGGATGTGCGGGTGGGCTTGTGGCTCTCGTAGGTGCTAAGATAAAGAAAGGAGCAGAACTGGTGCTCGACTCAATTGGTTTTGACAAAATAATAGAGGATGCGGATATGATAATCACGGGGGAGGGAAGTGCCGACATTCAGACCCTTATGGGAAAACTTCCATTCGAGATTCTTCAGCGAGGGAAACAAAAGAAGATTCCGGTAATTCTTGTAGCGGGTAAAATAGAGGATAAAGAAAAATTAGAAGAAGCCGGTTTTGCCAAAGTCATAGATATCAATTCGGAAGAAACAGCATTTAGTAGCAACACTTCCGGCAAGGATGCCATGAATCCAGCAGTGGCATCTTCAAGGCTTTGCCACATAAACGCGGAAAGTATAATAAAACTTACGGATGAGATTGAATATTGATATTAATTCGGGCATTGGTATTCAAATTTTTTGTAATTTTGCAGTCGAATTGAAATAGGTTTAGACAACTCAAATATGAAGACAGCAATGATAACTGTGGGACTGCTTGTGGTCTCCAACACCTTTATGACCATGGCATGGTATGGTCACCTCAAACTGCAGCAGATGGGATGGATCAAGGATTGGCCGCTTTTTTGCGTGATACTGCTGTCATGGGGTATCGCACTCTTTGAATACTGTTTTATGGTGCCTGCCAACAGAATCGGTTATGTGGAAAATGGAGGACCTTTCTCCATGATGCAGCTAAAGGTGGTGCAAGAAGTAATCACACTGACTGTCTTCACGATATTATCCGTGTTTGTGCTTTCGGGCGAAAAGTTACACTGGAATCATGTAGCAGCGTTTATATGCCTGATAGGAGCGGTATTTTTTGTGTTTCTGCCCACGGGGAAATAAAAGACTGACAATCACGAATGATAGAGAGATATAATAATCAAAGGCTGCCGGGGAGGCAGCCTCTGATTTTATATGGAGTCGGGATTGGGATTCTTTGGCGGGTTGGCGGGAGCCGGATCCTTGAATAGGCCGGATAGGTACTTCTCGTTGAGACGCTGCATGAAGTCCCAGAAGGTAGGCACGAATAGAGTGCCGATAAAGGCATTCATCGCCATACCGAATACAACGGCAGTACCGAGTTCTATACGGCTGTTGGCACCGGCGCCAGTGGCAAACATCATAGGCATGACACCAAAGACGAATGCCAGCGCGGTCATCATGATAGGACGGAAACGAATCACTCCCGCATCGTGAGCCGCCTGCATGATAGGTTGTCCTTGTTTGCGGAAGTCCATCGCATATTCTACGATAAGAATTGCATTCTTTGCCGACATACCTATCAGCAATATCAATCCAATCTGGGTGTAAACGCTGATCGACTGGTTCATGCAAAGACATCCGAGCACTGTGCCAAGAATTGCAATAGGAGTGGCAAGAATCACGGCAATAGGGTCGGTCCAACTTTCATATTGAGCTGCCAAGACAAGGATTGTCATTATGATTGCGAATATGAAGACAAAGGTGATAGTGGTGCCTGATTGGGTTTCCTGATATGCCATACCGGTCCAGGCGTAGGAATAATTTTTGCCCAAGGTTTCCTTGACAAGTTCTTCCATGGCCTCAATACCTTCGGAAGAAGATACACCCTTGGCCGGTGTGACAGTGACGGACGCAGACTCATACATATTGTATCGGTTCACAGTGGCTTGCCCCATCACCGGTTCGAGGCTTGCGAAAGATGTGAAGGGTACCATCTCACCGGCAGAATTTCTCACGGAGAGACGAAGAACGTCTTCAATATTCTCGCGCGATTCCATATCGCCTTGCAACCGGACCTGATATACACGATCGAACTCCACAAAGTCGTTGACGTAGTTTCCTCCCATGTATCCGCTCAGAGTAGTATAAATGTCGGAAAGAGTGATGCCCATGCTCTTGGCCTTGTTGCGGTCAACATTCAATTGATATTGAGGCACAACGCCTTGGTACATTGTGGTGAGCGATGAAAAACGAGGGTCCTTGTCAACTGCAATGCGCAGTTGGTCGATAGCCTTCAGCATTTCAGTGGCACCGAGGGAGTTTATGTCAAGTAGGTTGAGTTCAAGGCCGGCCGACATACCCAAGCCGGGGATAGCCGGAGGATTTACGGCAAAAATCGAGGCACTTTGAATTTTACTGCCAATTTCGTCGGTCTTTTCAATAATCACATCCACGCTTTCGCTTCTGCCACGGTCTTTCCATGGTTCGAGCATAACCATCACAGTGGCAGCGTTGGAAGCGGCACCGCCACCCATAATAGAGAAACCGGAAATGGTCATTACATCCTTCACACCGGGGATTTTCTTGATTTCAGCGGCAAGCTGATTTGTGACTTTCTCAGTGCGTTCGAGAGAAGCACCGGTGGGAAGTTGCACGGAAGTTATGTAGTAACCCATATCCTCCGACGGGATGTAGCTGGTAGGCCACTTCATGAATCCCCAGAAAGCGACACCAGCAAGTAGCAGAAACACGATAAGGGATATAGCGGCATGTTTCAGCATCACATCCACCACTTTGTCGTAGAGTCCTTCAAACTTCTTCCATCCATAGTTGAACCAACGGTAGATGAAGAAATTTGACTGCTTGCGAGGCTTCAGGAAGAGAGCGCATAGTGCAGGCGTGAGTGTAAGTGCATTAAAGCCTGAAAATGCAGTGGAAACTGCAATAGTGAGAGCAAACTGCTTATATAGCTGACCGGTGATTCCCGATACGAATGCAGTGGGAATGAACACTGACAGCAAGACGAGGACCTCACCAACCACAGGCCCTGTGAGTTCCTGCATGGCCTTTTCAGCAGCCTGATGCCGGGTCATGGATCCTTCATCGACGAGACGTGAGCAGTCTTCCACCACAACTATGGCATCATCGACCACAATGGCAATTGCAAGTACAAGGCCGAAGAGCGAAAGGGTGTTGAGAGAGAACCCCATTATCTTCATCACTGCAAAGGTGGCAATAAGCGACACAGGGATAGTAATCATCGGGATTACGACAGCACGCCAGTTTTGCAGGAAGATAAGAATCACAATCATCACGATGAGCGATGTGAGAAGGAATGTCATGAAAAGGTCATGCACTGATTCCTTCACGTAGTCGGTGGCATTCATGATAATAGAGAAGTGTACTCCGTCGGGCAGATATTGAGACAGACGGTTGAGTTCCTCCTCACATCCCTTTGCGACGTCGAGGGCATTTGCACCGGGCAACTGGTTGATGCCTATGGCACAACCGGAAATGCCATTGATTGTGGAACTGTTGGAATAGCTGCTGGATCCGAGGTCGATAGTAGCAACATCCTTAAGACGCAGCATCTCCGTGCCATCGGTCTTTATGACAATGTTGCCAAACTCCTCAGGAGAAGACAACCGCCCCTTGCTGACAAGCGTATATTCGAACGCTGTGTTTGCATCCAAAGGGGGCTGTCCTACAGATCCCGCACTAACCTCAATGTTTTGCGACTGAATGGCGGCGGAAATGTCGGATGGGGTTAAGTTGCGAATACGCATGGCCTCGGGGTCAAGCCAGATACGCATACTATAGTTGCCTCCACCGAAAGCCTGGACACCACCTACGCCATCCACACGGCTAAGGGGGTTGATGAGATTTAGTTCGGCATAGTTGGTAAGATACAAGGCATCGTATCTTTCGGGGTCATCAGCAAGGAGAGCGACAAACATAATCTGGTTGCTTGCCTCCTTGTTGACACTTACACCTTGTTGAGAAACCTCGGTGGGTAGTGTGCTGCTGATAAGAGAAATACGGTTTTGAACGTCAACTGCGGCCTGGTCGAGGTCTGTGCCGTTTTTGAAAGTAATGGTCAGTGAGTAGCTGCCATCGGAACCGGAGTTACTGCTCATGTATAGCATTCCCTCCACGCCGTTGACCTGTTGCTCGATAGGAACACCTACGGTCTGAGCCACAGTGGTGGCTGAGGCACCGGGGTAGGAAGCAGTTACCATCACGGTGGGTGGCGTGATGTCGGGATACTGTGCCACAGGAAGGGTGAAATAGCACATAGCACCCGCCAGCACCATAATCACCGCAATTACCGTGGCGAAAATAGGTCGCTCTATGAAGAATTTTGAGAACATACGGAATAAATTTTGAATGTGGAATTTTGAATTTTGAATTTCAAAGTCATCTCATAGCAAAAAAACATTTGAGGACAATGAAAACGATGAGAACGTCATTTGACCAATTCAGGTTTGACTTCCATGCCGTTGCGGACTGAAAGAAGAGCCTCGGTCACGTAGCGGTCGCCGGGTTTAAGGCCTTCATTGACCACGCGCAGTGAGTCTTGATACAGTTCGCCAATCTTGATAGGGGTATAGACCACCTTGTTGGAATCATTCACAACGTAGAGATATTTACCAAGCTGGTCTGTGCCGATAGATGCATCCTTGACCATGATAGCTTTGGGGTCAATTCCGTATGGCAGATCCACCGTGATATACATGCCGTCTCTCAATTCATTGTCGATGTTCTTGATAGAACCTTTAAGTGTCATGGTTCCTGTCGATGAGTTGATAGATGGAGATTCGTAGAACAGATCAGCAGTGTAAGTGTGAGGAAGATTCTGGGTGAACGAAATAGGAATGTTGCGATATATTGAGTTTTCTTTTCCTCCGTTCATGGAGATCATTTGTTCGTATTGAGCATCCTCAATATCGAAAACGGCAACCATTGTAGTATTGTCGTATAGCGTGCAAAGAGTTACCGGAGAACCCTCGCCACTTATGTATGCACCCGGATTGAGAATGTTGGAGGTGATGTAGCCGGTGAATGGCGCTGTGACGGTGCAATACGAAAGATTCAGGTTGGCCTGGGCCAAATCGGCTTGTGCGCTTTTGATAGCAGCCTGTGCTTGCTCCATGTCTGACTTAGCCTGTATTACCTCAATTTGTGAAACGGCATCACTCTTCAGAGCCTCCTTCAATGCCTCATAATTTTTTGAGGCATATTCATATTCACTTTTAGCGTTGGCGAGAGTTGCGGATGCTGCTGCAACCGCCTGGCGATATTTGGTGGGTTCAATAGTGAACAAAACCTGTCCCTTCTTGACTAATGTCCCGCTGTCATAGTTTTTAGTGAGAAGTTGTCCGTTGACTCTCCCGACGATGTCGGCACTTATGGATGCGCTTAAAAGACCGGGATAAGTTTTGTGAAGAACAATGGAATCTACCACCGGGTTTGCCACGTTGATAACCGGTAGAGAATCATTCTCTGCGGTCTTGTCAGTTTTCTTGCAAGCGGTGAGTCCCGTTAGGAGTACTCCTGCTGCACCTATAAGATAAAGTAGTGTATTTTTCATAGCAATATATTTTTTCTAAGATGGTTCGTATTGGCTGTGATTGTGCATTTCTACTGATTCCAACCTCCACCAAGGGCTTGATAGAGTGAGACTACTGCAGTAAGGGCATTTTTGCGTGCGGTGATCTGCGAGTCCTGATTTTCAAGATAGCTCATCTGGGCATCAGCAACGTTATTGAAAGGAGTCAGTCCCTTTTTGTAAAGATCAACGGCAAGATCCAGCGATTCCTTGCTTTGCCTGATTGCTTCTTGTGTGAGATTGTAGGTTTCAATAGATGTCGAGTAGGTGGTGGTGGCATTTTGTACTTCAATCACTGCATTCATCACAGTGTAGTTGTAAGAATCCACGGCAGCTTCAAGTTGAGCTTTTGCCTCGGCTGTCTTATAGTTTCGGGCGAGGCCATCGAATAATGTCCAGCTCAAAGTTGGATTTACTTGCCAGTATAGGCTGTGTTTGCCGAAAAGATGTTTTGCTTCGTGCGATTCTGTGCCAACAGACCCGGAAATGGAGAGTGTGGGTAGGAAATCTTTCTTGGCCACGCCCACCATGGCGGCATATTGCGCGAGTTGGGCCTCGGCTTCTACAATATCGGGACGACGTCGGAGAAGGTCGGCAGGTACGCCAAGGTTAGCTCCATATACAATTTCAATGGGACGCCCCGGGACTTCAAGCCAATGGTGAATATCTTCCGGGTATTGTCCTGTGAGAAGAGCAAGGGAATTGATGGAAGACTCAATCATCGCCATCAGTGATGGGATGGAAGCACGAGTGGTGGAAACCACAATTTCAGATTGTGTGACTTCAAGTTTGCTTGCTATCCCTGCTTTAAAACGGGCCTCGACTATGGCAAGGACCTTTTCTTGCTCCTTGAGATGCTCGGTGGCAACCAGCAGTTCTTGCTGATAGGCACGAAGAGCGATATAGGATTTAGCCACATTGGCAGCAAGCGAAACCATCACGCCGTCATATTCAGCTCGTGTGGCATCGTATGCCGCTTTTTCAACCTTGACATTCTGAGTTATTTTACCAAAAATGTCAATTTCCCATTGAGCCGACGCACCGAGTGAGAAGTAGTCGAATCCGGATGTTGGAGAGACCACCGGACCTGTGGCACCTGAATTCTGACCTTTCACCCATCCGGCCGAGAGATTGATTGTAGGGAAATATGCCGCTTTTGCGGCATCCACTGTTTTCTTTGCCATCTCAATGCGTGCCACAGCAGCTGCGACATTGAAGTTTTGTCGCTCAGCCAATGATATAAGTGAATCCAGGTCGTTGTCACCAAATGTTTTCCACCAGACATCCTCGGTAGGGAGTTTCTGATTGTATTGCGAGACGTATTCCCATTGATTGGGTAACGAATCGCGCAGCCATTTTGTGGGAGGCTGAATGGCTAAAGCATTAGCCGCAGAGCAGATAGCGGCTATAATGGTAAGGCATGTTTTAAAGTGTGTTTTCATAGCGGAAACGGTTTGAATTTCTGAATTGCAGATTACGTCATCATGCAAACCATATTTTAACATTTCTATGTAATAGAAACGTATGAAAACGATTAAGGTTCAAGATGAGGAAGTCTTCAGTTGTCAGTCAGCAGTTGTGAGTTTTCAATTGGAGGGGGAAGAAAGTATGAGGAAATGGCAAAATGATTATTCTTTTAGTGATAGTATGATGAAGTCAAAAGATTTTTTTTGGAAAAATGTTGGAAGTGATTTGAATTTTTGCTAACTTTGCAGTAGAAACCGGTGGAATATGGCAACGAGAAAACAGAAAATATTATTGATTTATACGGGAGGCACTATCGGAATGATAGAGAATCCGGTGACGAAAGCTCTTGAACCTTTCGATTTCAATCATCTGCTTGACAATGTGCCAAAAATAAAAATGCTGGATTTTGATATAGACAATTTCCAGTTTGACGTGCCGATTGATTCTGCTGAGATGAATCCGGGACACTGGGGACAGATGGCCAAGGTGATTGATGACAATTACGACAAGTATGATGGATTCGTGATACTTCATGGCACCGACACAATGGCCTACACGGCATCTGCACTTAGTTTTATGCTTAATAATCTGACAAAGCCGGTCATTATCACAGGTTCGCAGTTGCCAATTGGAGAAGTTAGAACAGATGGGGAGGAGAATCTTATTACAGCGCTTCAGGTAGCCGCTTCAAAAGATTGCGATGGCGGTCCGATGGTGAGGGAGGTTGCCATTCTTTTCCAGAATTCTTTGCTCCGTGGCAACCGAAGCACCAAGTTCTCGGCAGACAATTTTGATGCATTCCAGTCAAGCAATTATCCGGTGTTGGCACATATCGGACTTGACATAACCTACAATAAGGAGGCTCTTCTGCGTCCCACGCAGGGTAAGGAATTCAAGGCGGAGTATTTCATGGACACGAATGTGGTGTATCTTGATTTGTTTCCGGGCATACAGGAAAGTGCCGTTAGGGCTACGCTCAATATACCGGGGCTCAAAGGCGTGGTGCTTAAATCATTTGGAGTAGGTAATGGACCGAGCAGTCCGTGGTTTTTTGAATGTATCCGTGATGCTGTTGCCAATGGTTTGCTGATAGTGAATGTGTCGCAGTGCAGCAACGGAATGGTTTCGCCGATGAAATATTCTGCGGGGGTAGGGCTTGCGAATGCCGGTATCATTTCCGGTCATGACCTCACGTCAGAAGCGGCAATCACCAAGATGATGTATCTCTTCGGCATGGGGGCCACAGCCCAGCTCGCCGGCAAATACATGGAGAAGAATCTCCATGGCGAACTAACTGAATAAAGTTAAGGTGATTTTTCGGCCGACTGATTTGTGTTTTTAGACGAATTTTATTAACTTTGGATGCTTAAAGAGTGTTTTTTCATTAAAAACCTATAATATGGCCGAGACAATGAAATATCCCACGGGGATGCAAGATTTTTCAAAGATCAGGGAATTGAATTTGGCGTATGTGGATAAAACCATGTACATACGCCTTTTGCTCGAAAATCCGGGATTCTATTTTCTAAGTCGTCCGCGTCGTTTTGGTAAGAGTTTGTTTGTTAGTACCCTGCATACATATTTTGACGGTTGTCGTGAGGCATTTCATGGGCTTGACATAGACACTGACGAAGTTGATTGGACTCCTCGGCCTGTCTTCAAATTCGAATTCAATGCAGTAAGAGTTACAGAAAAGAAGTTTCTTGACCAGTATCTTGATGTGACTATATCAGGCTATGAGGATAATTTTGGCGTGGAAAATAAAGGTGGAGATTTTTCCGACCGCTTTATCAATCTGCTTAGATGCTCACATAAAAAATACGGCCGCAAAGCAGTTGTGCTCGTGGATGAATATGACGCTTTGCTTTTAAATACGCTCGATAATGAAGACCTCAACACATATTACCGTGAAACTCTTAAGTCTCTATTCACAGTATTAAAGAATGCTGATAGAGAGATATATTTCGCCTTTATAACCGGCATTTCCAAATTCAGCCACACCAGTCTCTTCAGTGGCACCAACAATCTTGAGGACATCTCCTTGGATGTGAGGTATTCGTCTATCTGCGGTATAACGGAAGAGGAAGTAAGGAGGAGTCTTATGCAGGGTGTGGATGACTTTGCAAATGCATTGGGAATTAGTAGGGAAGATATGCTTAAACAATTAAAGGATAACTATGACGGATATCATTTCAGCAAGAAATCACCTGACATTTATAATCCGTATAGTCTGCTTCTTGCTTTGAAGAAACGGGAAATAAGCAACTATTGGTTTGAATCAGGGACTTCCGACTCTTTTCTCAGGGCATTAAAACGTGACAATTTCTTTATGCCGGATCTTGATTGTCTGGAGACTGTGGATAGTAAATTGTCGGCAAAGGAATCATATTTGCAGAATCCTGTCACCCTTATGTATGAGGCCGGTTATATCACTATCAAAGGGTATGATGCGGATACAGATATATATACGTTGGGTCTTCCCAATAAGGAAGTTGCGGTCAGTTTTTCAGAGGCTCTGCTTCCGATATATTCCGGTATGGACAAATTGCAATTTGATGCCAGTTTCACGCAGATGAGAAAGGCTGTCTTGAAAGGAGAACCGGAAAAATTCATGGAGCATCTGAAGGCTTTCCTGCAGGGAAATCCCTATAGCAACAGTGAGTTGAAAAAGAGGGAGATTTATTTCAAAAACAATATTTTCCTTATTTTCAAGGCTCTTGGTTTTATGCCCAGGGTTGAGGAAGAAACATGTAATTCAAGGATGGATGTCATGCTCCGCACTCGCCGACTCATCTATGTATTCGAATTAAAGACAGATGGCTCCGCCGAGAAAGGGATGCAGCAGATCGATGAAAAAGGCTATGCCCTTCCATACGCCGACGAGGGTCGCACCATCATCAAGATAGCAGCCAACTACTCCTCCGCATCCAACAACATCGACTCCTACAAAATCGAAATACTAAATCCTGCATCATAAGGAATCTTTTGATGGATAGAAAATAAAAGCACAATCACTTCCGAGACCGTGATTGTGCATTGTGATTTTAAATTGTTGCAATTTGGTGGTTATTCTTTTCCTGACTTCGTCGTTGCGTCACCCTCAAAGATTTATGCCATCAAATGGAGTTGGATGGGAATGATTTGACTCCAACGCAGTGAAAATCTTATAAAAAAATCCGCAACCATCCGCGCATTAACCGGCCTTCGCCGGATCAGCATTGGAGTCAAAATCAATAAAATCCATTTCAAAAGCAACGGTTTGCGATGACTTGCGTCACCCTGAAACCACTACATAAATGGATATGTTGTTGGATTTCAATACATATTGAATTCATTGCTCAAAAAGTGACGAAGTCAAGGTATTTCTTTTTACTTGATTAAGATTTTTTCTGTCATAGATCCAGACTTACTGATGTATATTCCGGGAGATGCAGTGTTGATGTCAATGAGTGTGCCATCAAGACGATAGTATTCTTTATTGACATCAATATTGTCAACATCAATACATTCAACTGAATTAAAGTTTTTCTCCCTAAAATCAGTGAAGTAATTCCAATTGTAGTTCTTCAAATAATTGTTTAGACTTCCTTCGGGTACATAAACGATTGCATCCTTGGGAACGCCGTTAAATATAGAGGTAGGAGAATACGAATATACAATATTTGGAGGACTTGCTCGATTGATATTTATTGTTGTAAGAGATGTGCAACCATAAAACACGGAGTTACTTAAACCACTATACATTGTTTTAGAGAATGACGATGTTTCACCTATGGAATATACAGATTCCGGTATGGTCAATGAAATAAGTTTATTACATCCTGAGAATGCGTGGCATCCTATCAGTTCAATATTATCCGGTATAAAGCATTCCGTTAAGGCACCAGGGGCTTGTAATAGTGTTAGCTTATTTCCATAACCATAACCATTACATGAGATTAGCAATCCATTGGAAGAGTAAAAGTTTTGATTTCCTTCATCCACTAAGATTTCTTCAAGATTTATACAATATGCAAAAATACCATCACCGATGTTTTCTACAGATTTGGGAATCGTTATTGAGGTCAATGACTGACATGCTTCAAAAGCGAAAACTCCAATGGAAACAACAGATTCGGGGATAGTCAATGATTGCAACGATAAGCATTCCTGGAAAGCATAATTCCCAATTTTGGTTACTGATTCAGGGATAGATATTGATTCCAAAGATCGGCATATAGCGAAAGCTCTATTCCCAATTTCGGTTACTGATTCAGGTATTGTAACGATTTGTAGGTTTTCACAAAATTCAAAGAGAGAGTCACTTATTTTGTCTAAGGATGAAGGCAATTTAACTTCTTGAAGAGGATTAGCGTAAAAGGCACCTTTCCCTATTGATGTTACAGAGTTTGGAATTTTTATGTATCTTAAAGAAGATCCATGAAAAGCTCTGTCTTCTATGGTTGTCACTGATTCCGATATATAAATAAACCAGGCTCTTGAGAATTCAAAAGCACCTTCTCTTATAATTTTAACAGTATTTGGAATTTCTATTTCGTATGCTTGGGTATAGGAAAATCCGGATTGCGCGATTTCTGTCACAGTATAGTTCACTCCTCCATGTGTAACTTCCGACGGGATGATAATATAATCATTATTTTCAGATGAATAATTACCGGAAGCAATGCTAACAGTGTGGTCGTCTTCAGAAAGTATTGTGTATTTGAAACCTTCCTCATCGAAGAATTCATCATCTACAGCTGCGTTTACATACATTGCTTGCATAAGGGCTATCGCCATTAAGAGTAAATGTTTAATTCTCATATAAATTATTTCGTGTCCTGTAGTATCCCCGGATTGGACTTTCATGTAAAAAAATGAAAAAAGCGTAGGAATCTGTATCTGTTACCGTCCTACCAATCGAGGCTTCTCGCATTGCCCTTTAGAAGTCGGACGGCAACGCAGAAGCCCACGCCAGTATATGCAACAATAGCATTTGGCTACACCTTTCCCAAGGTGTTTTGCCAACTGCATTATATTACATACCACGGGCATCTACCGTTGCTCAACTCCTGACTTCTAAATGAAATTTTGCGAGAATTTCGATTGGTCAAGAATCAGCGCGGATAAACGCTTTATAATTAATAAAATCAACATCCCGCCGCTCTTTACCCCAGACCGGGGCTTCTGTTGTGGCGGTCTGCATCTGCAAAGTTATAGCAATTTTTCTAATCCGCAAAATCTTTTGGCAAAAATATTTGTTTTTTCTTCTAAAATATACTATTTTTGCCATCCCGAGGCATCCGTCCCAAGAACTTGGGAAAGGATTGGAACACAAAGCAAGAAAGGCGCTGGGTGTTTGACACCCACGCCAATCTTGCAGTTTTTTACCGAGGAAATAAAAGAGATATGAAGGCAACTGTAATAGTAGAAAAAGGACCTGATGGATTGTATTCCGCTTATATGGAAGAACTCTTCCCTGATTTTGGTCTTGCAGGATACGGAGATACTGCAGAGGAAGCGATAGATGACTTCTATGTATGTAGAGATGAAACTGCGGAATATTTGAGTGCCAATGGCAAGAAGATGCCAGAGTTGTCATATACATTTAAGTATATATGATTTTGAGATTTTAAATAAGGCTTCGTTATAAAGCAATTATAATACACACTCAATGATAATCCCAGCGCTGTGGATAGCAACGCAGGGATTATTTTATTCATTATGCATTGGTCAGTAACCGAATTCCTGGCCCTTGCGGACGGCGGGTATGCCTGACTTCATCCACTCGGGCATCGGGTCACCCTTAAGGTAGTGGTCGAAGAATTGCTGCAGGCGGATGGTGATGTCCTTACGGTTGCGGCGTTCCTTCAAGTTATGAGCCTCACCATTATATTGCAGCATCCAAACCGGTTTTTGCAGACGACGAAGAGCCATAAACAACTCTATGCCCTGATACCAAGGAACCGCTCCATCGGCATCATTGTGCATAATGAGAAGAGGAGTGTGGACACGGTTGGCATGGAACACCGGTGAATTGGCTATGTAGAGTTCCGTGGCATCCCAAAGGTTGCGACCGATGCGGCTTTGTCCCTGTTCGTACTGACCCTGGCGAGAGTTGCCACTTTCCCAGCGGATACCGCCAAAAGCAGAGGTCATGTTGCTCACCGGTGCGCCACTGCCGGCACATGCAAACATATCGGTACGGGTAACGAGATAAGCTGTCTGATAACCGCCCCAACTCTGGCCATCGATGCCGATTCTTTCCTTGTCAATGAAGGGGAACTGCTCGCACATAGCCTCAGCGCCAGAACAAACGAAATTGTAGGCACATTCTCCGGGGATTCCGGCTTTATAGTGAATGTCGGGCACAAACACCACATAGCCACGGCTCACGTAGAACGGGTAGTTGACCCAGCTCCATGACGGTTCCATGTTGTAATGATAGTAGAGATCCTCAGAACCAGTCTCATAGAATACACATAGCATTGGGTATTTCTTTGAGGGGTCAAGGTCTTCAGGTACATAAAGGACTCCGTCGGTCGGAGTGCCATCGTAGGCATACCAATGCACAAGCTGGGCATGTCCCCAATTGTAGTCTTTAACCTGAGGATTCGAATCACTGACCATGAAAGCCTTTGCAAACACACCTTTCGGAGCAATCCACACGTTTGGCATTACCTCAAAATTAGCCTCAATGAAAGAGAACGAAGATGCATTTAGAGCCTGGCGTATCTGCGTGAAACTGAGAGTGTCGAGCAAGACATTCTCCGGTTTTGCAACATTGCCATATTTCATGGAAGCCAAACCATTGCGCTTATCCTTATAATTGAAAAGAGTCAGAGTCATAAGATCACCATTGGCAAGAGCCCTGCGTTCTGCGCCGTTGGTGTTGACATAACGGATTTTAAGATCATTTTCACGACCATAATTTTTAGTGATGCATACAGGAGCGGCATTTCCAACAGGGTCAACGCTCCATATATCATATCGGTCATAGATAAGCAATCGGTTGTCATTGTCTGTCCAAGAAGCACTTCCGTATGTCTGACGCACCCCGGGATGGTCATCGGCCTCGTCCCATACAGGGTAGGGAATGTTGGCAGATACATTTACGGTCTTGCCGGTTGAAATTTCGTATGCAAACCAGTTGCCATCCTTAAACCAATACACGAACTTGCCCGCAGGCGAGAGTTCTGAGGTTTCGGCATAGACAGTAGCCACCTCGCGGCGCTCGCCATCATTGACATTCACCACATAAAGATCTTCCGGAGCATAATAGTTCCATTGTTGACTAACTATTTCCTTGCTTGGATCGCGCAGAAGAGCCCAGTCAGTATCCCAACGATTGGGCACATCTATTGTGGCCAACGGATTGGAGTCAATGAGTTGCTGATGTCCGCTTGCAAGATCAATCACGACAGGGAATGTCTGCTTGCGCATTGATTCCACGTTGTGGTTGTCTTCGGGTGGGGTATGCGGTGCATCCCAACGCCAGATGTCAAGTTCCGGAGTCTCGAAACTGACAAGGGTAGTGTCATCCGGAGCCACCTCCGAAGCCACACCAATCACAAGACGCTTGCCGTTGTGGCTGAATACCGGCTCAGAATATTGGTTGATATACAAATCTTCTCCTCTTGACTTTGCCATCTTCTCTTTCCATTCGGCAAGCAATTTCTCCTGAAGTTCGGGATTCTCAGCATGAGGCCGCTGAAGGTTGGGACCTTTACGTCCGGTGGAGATTGCAACTTCTATCTCTTCCGGATTGACAGCATTGGCTGTAAGATCGGCAAGAAAGAGCTGCATACGTCGAGTGCCAGTCTTATTGCTGTCGTTGGTAGCAGTATAGGCGAGCTTCAATCCATCCGTGGAGAAAGCGGGAGTGCCGTAATGCTTCTTTTTCTCATCAAGTTGATAAGAGTTTCCCTTTGTCAAATCGAACAACTTTACTCCACTGCTGAAGATGGAGTCCTTCTCAGGGGGGCAGACAACAGTGGCAAGGCGTGAACCTTCTTCGCTGAAAATGTAACTTTTGACATAAGGGACAACGATAGTGTCTCCTGAAGCAAGATTGCGGATTACCAATGGAAGGCCGGCATCCTTGTCTTTGAGTTTCATATCCTTTGTAGTGGTGGTATCGCAGCTTTGGTACGCAATCCAATCACTGCCATACTTGGAAGTCTTGAAACCCTTGATGAGGGGAATCTTCGTGATGGATTGCGTTTTCAGATCCACTATGGCAAGAGAGTCCTGTGGCATGTCAAAATCCTTTTTCTTGTCGATTTTAGCCTTACGGGTGTCCTGGAACAAGGGAATAATACGAGCTATTGCCCAACGGCTGTCGGCAGTGAACGACACACCCGCACCACGCGGAATATTGATTTCGGAATTGTTTTTGGTGTTGCGGATGGTAAGCACCCCGTTGCCTTCCTGTGGGTTGACACTGAATGCAGCCCATGATCCGTCATTGCTGACGGAATGGTTTGTGACTTTCTTCCAGTCGTCGAAACTGGTGTGGTCAAGCATTTTTTTCCCGTTCGCGCTAATGGCCATAATGATTGCCATCAGTGCGAAAATTTGTTTTTTCATGTCGATGATTTAATTAGTTGTATCCCCCATAATCCCTTAACCCTTAACTCTTAACCCTTAACTCTTAACTAAACTTAAGGTTATGACCCATGCGCTCCTTTTTTGTGTGCATGTAGAATTGATTGTATTTGTTGGGCTGCACCTCGAGTGGGACATTCTCCACAATCTCAATTCCGAATCCTTCAAGACCGATGCGTTTCATCGGATTATTGCTGAGCAGACGCATTTTCTTGATACCAAGGGCATTGAGAATAGATGCGCCTACACCGTAGTTTCGCTCATCAGCTTTATGGCCAAGGTGAAGATTGGCATCGACTGTGTCGAGGCCTTCCTCCTGGAGTTTATAGGCTTTTATCTTATCCATAAGTCCGATTCCACGGCCTTCCTGATTGAGATATACGATGGCACCACGACCTTCTTTCTCAATCATTTCCATGGCTTTGTGCAACTGCTCGCCACATTCGCAGCGCATGGAGCCGAAAATGTCGCCGGTGGCGCAGCTGCTGTGGACTCTCACCAATACCGGCTCACCATCGGTTACTTCTCCCTTTATGAGGGCTATATGCTCGAGGCCGTTGTCTTTCTGACGGAATGGCACAAGGCGGAAATGGCCGTATGCAGTAGGCATATCCACTTCTTCCCCTTTCTCAAGCATATTGTCGTGTAGGAGTCGATAAGAGATGAGGTCGCGAATGCTTATAAGCCGCATTCCCCATTCGTCGGCGAGTTTCTTTAATTGGGGAAGACGTGCCATGGAACCGTCTTCATTCATAATTTCCATAAGTACGCCAGCGGGTTCGAGTCCGGCAAGACGGGCGAGATCCACTGCGGCCTCAGTGTGACCTGCCCTGTCCAATACCCCTCTGTCCTGTGCATATAGGGGATTTATGTGTCCCGGACGTCCGAAAGTGTCAGGTGTGGATTTGGGATCAGCAAGAGCATTGAGGGTGGCAGCACGGTCGTGGGCGCTCACGCCGGTGGAGCATCCTTCGAGTTTATCGACAGTGACGGTGAATGGCGTACCGAGCATTGAAGTGTTTTCCTCAACCTGAAAACCCAGGTTTAGCTCCTTGCATCTTTTGATGGTGAGAGGCGCACAAAGCACTCCCCGTGCATTGCGGAGCATGAAATTGACCTGCTCCGGGGTTATTTTTTCAGCAGCGATGATGAGGTCGCCCTCATTTTCGCGGTCTTCATCATCGACGACGATTACAAACTTGCCATTGCGGAAGTCTTCAATAGCGTCTTCTATTTTATCAAGTTTTATATTTTCCATAAATTTCGATTATGCTTGGTAGGGACGTGCCTTTGGCACGTGCGTTTTTTGCCACGTGCCAAAGGCACGTCCCTACGTCGGTTTATTCATTATTGATTTTTCTGAAAATTGAAAAATTTACTGAGCCGTAGGCTCTATGCTGTTCAAAACCGGGGAGCTGTGAGAAATCGTGCTTCGCACTGTGCTCGACGATGACAAGAGTACCCTCTGCCGTGATGGGCGAATTGAGAATCAATTCCGGTATCTCGTCAAAACGGGGATGATCGTAGGGAGGGTCGGCAAAAACTATGTCGTATGGACGTTTGGCAGAAGCGATGAACTTGAAAACGTCGCCACGGATTACCCGGAGGGCATTGTCGCCCAGTTTTTCCTTTACGCTTCGGATAAAATTGGCTTGGGTGGCGGCCATTTCCACAGATGTGACCGAAGCGGCACCCCTGGATAGGAATTCAAGACTAATGGCACCTGTGCCGGCAAAGAGATCGAGCACGTTTTTGCCTTCGATATCCTCAATGTTTTCAATCACATTGAAGATATTCTCTTTGGCAAAGTCTGTGGTGGGACGTGCCGTGATGTTGTGAGGAACATCGAAACGTCTTTTGCCATATTTACCTCGAATGATTCGCATTATTCTGTTTTCTGTTTATTGCCAGATAGACAGCCGTTGGTATGGTCTTTCCGGCGAGGTCATGATTTTTCTGACTAATAGATTTGAAAAAAGGGGAGAGCGTCTTCCCGATGTTCTGTCGGGTCTCTCGTATTCCACTGAACACAACATCCGTTTCCTTGGAGTTGGCCTCGTATGTGTTGAGAATGTTGAGAATAGTATATGCAATGTCAGTTTCCGTTTTCCAGGGATGAGTTGAAGCGCAAAGCAGTTCCCCTCGGTCGAGAAGAATGATGTCGGTGGAATTTTCCCTGATGTCGATGAGGCATTTGAAAGCCTCATGAGGTTGCATTCCGGCTTCTTTCAGCAGAGTCTGCTGGCTCCATATCCTTGCGCCTGAGAAAGAACGCTGCATGAAGGATTTGAGACCCGGAATGAGGGTGAATGTGTTTTTTTCATTTCCGGATTCGTTGACCAACACGTCAAAGTCTTCGCCACCATAGATTTTAGTGTGAATCTCGGCGCAGTCTTCATCGGTAGGGTACAGGTCGGTCGGGAGCCAAAGCTGACGGTTGCTTTCTATAATGATGTCGGCGGAATAATCGTCAAGGATAGTAGGGTTGTCATATACCACATCCTCGATGCGGTGGAGCAAACCCTCTTCAGAGGGTTGCCAATTTTCCACGACAATTGTCTTTGGGGTCCGTCCGAGGCTTGTGTCAGGCACAAGCCAGGCTCCAAAGCCATGAAGCGAGATATCTACGGCAAGATGCCATTGACCATTGTCGATATAGTCGGCATGGTTGCCAAAATTGTTGAATTCTTCAGTCATATTGCAAAATTAACAAATTTAGGGAGGAAAAACAACTAAAATCGACATAACCCTTGGAAGTTTCATAAATTTTTATGAATTTTGCATCATGAATAACGAAGAAATCACGAAAAAGACGAATTTGGACCGTACGATATTGCGACTGACAGTCCCGACGGTTTTAAGCAATATATCAGTTCCGTTGTTGGGATTGTGCGACACAGCCGTGGCGGGACACATGGGAGAAGAGAAGTATTTGGCCGCAATCGCGATAGGCTCGGTAATGATGTCGATGGTGTATTGGCTGTTCGGATTCCTTCGTGGAGGCACGTCCGGTCTGACGGCAACGGCTTTCGGGTCGGGAAATTCGGACTGTATGGGCAGTAGTCTTTTGCGTTCGTCGTTCTTGGGTCTGGTGATAGGCGTCATATTGCTCTTGCTTCATGTGCCGATTTTGAATTTGCTGTTGAGAGCGATGGGCGCGACAGCCGGCACATCGGCTCTTGCAGCAGAATATTTCAACATCTGCATCTGGGGAGCGGTCCCGATGATGTTGCTGACCGCGATGTCGGGATGGTTTGTTGGAATGCAATCCACCGACCGTGCCATGTGGGTCAATATCGGAGTGAGCTTGCTCAATGTGGTTTTCACTCTAAGTTATGTATATCTATTTGGTTGGGGATTCAAGGGAATTGCACTCGGCACACTGACGGCACAGTGGGTGATCATTGTCCCGGCTATTGTGATGGCTTTCCGCCTTTGCCGCAAGCATGGTGTTGTATTGAGATTCAATCGGGATGTCTTTGCAGATGCAGAGGATTGGAAACGTATGTTCAGCGTCAATTCCAATCTCTTTTTCCGTTCGGCCTGCCTGATTGCCGTCACAATGGTGCTCTATGCCTGCAGTGCCCGTATGGGTGATGTGGTGACAGGAGCAAATGCTGTAATCCAGCAGTTGTTCATGTTCTTTTCCTATTTCATGGATGGTTTTGCATATACGGGCGAGGCTTTGATCGGACGATATCATGGAGCCGACGACAAGCGTATGCTGACATTGTCGGTCAGAAAACTTATAAAGTGGGGATGCGTGGTGACGGTGATTTTCGTTGCCATTTATGCAGTGGGATTGAAGGAAATCGTATCTCTGCTGAGTGATTCTTCCGCAGTTATTGCCAGTGTGTTGGATTGCCGTCTCTGGGTGTTGCTGATACCGGTGGCCGGTGCGGCAGCATTTGTATATGATGGATTCTATATAGGGCTTACCAAGACTCGCCCGATGCTTTATTCCACTTTGGGCGGCATGTTGCTTTTTGTCGGGTTGCTGCTTATTGTAGAAGACACCCAGTGGCTTCTTTGGATGTCTTTCACCTGTTATCTTGCTCTCCGCTCTCTCATTCTCATCCTCCTCTTCCCCAAATCCTTAATTCTTAACTCTTAACTCTTAAAATGATAAGTTTTATCAATGCCAAGCTAAATCTTGGCCTAAACATAGTAAACCGCCGTCCTGACGGCTATCATGACCTCGAGACTATATTCTATCCCGTAGGTAAATACAATGGAACTCCCCAAAATCCGGAGCCATTTTGCGATATTCTGGAGATAACGCCGGCGGACAAGACTGAATTCTTCTTTACCGGTAGAGAGGTAAATTGTCCACTTGAAAAGAATCTCGTATATAAGGCATGGAAACTTTTCAAGGATAATTATCCCGGATTGCCTGAATATGCAATCCGTCTTGAAAAGCATCTTCCGGATGGGGCCGGACTCGGTGGAGGAAGTGCCGATGCCACTTTTGTGCTGCGTATGCTCAATGAGTTGAATGGATCTCCATTCTCTGATTCGCAATTGGAGGATATGGCCTTGAAACTCGGCGCAGATTGTCCGTTTTTCGTATGCAATACCCCTTGTTATGCCGAAGGGGTAGGGGAGAAGATGCATCCTATTGATCTTGATTTGTCAGGCTGGTGGTGTGCACTTGTAAAACCCAATCTGTCCATCTCTACCAAGGAGGCCTTTGCAGGAGTCACACCTCGTTATCCGGAAATAAATCTTCGTGAAATTGTAAAATTCCCGGTAGATGAATGGAATGGTTTGATGAAAAATGACTTTGAAGAGTCTTTATTCCCTAATCATCCTCAGCTTGCCGAGATTAAGGCTAAGATGCTTGCGCTTGGAGCCTCCTACGCTGCCATGTCCGGTTCAGGCTCCACCATTTTCGGCCTCTTCCCCTCCCGCTCCTGCGCCCTCTCAGCCATCGCAGAATTTCCAGAGCATTACACCACAGTCTGCAAGATGTAGGGACGTGCCTTTGGCACGTAGATTTTATTCGATAAAGTTATATATGAACAATAAACAATACAGAAAAACACCAAGAGCATCATTTATAGATTACGATGCTGGTTACTTTTTTATTACAATTTGTACGAAGAACAGATTTCATTATTTTGGTGAAATCGAAAATGCGGAGATGCATCTCAGTAATCTGGGTATGTTCCTCTATAATCAGTTATTTATTGCAAATGAAATCAACAAATGTATAGAAGTCCTTTTATTTGTAGTAATGCCTAATCATCTTCATGCGATTATATATGTAAAACCAAATAGCTTAAATTTTTCATTAAACTCTCCAATTCAGCAAAGAAGTCCTAATCCATCATTAAGAGCAAATTCAACGTGCCAGAGGCACGTCCCTACGCTTAGCCGATATGTAAATTCTCTAAAGGGATCTGTGACAAAATATGCTAAGTCACTTAGCTTACAATTTGAATGGCAATCCAGATATCATGATCATGCGATTAGAAATTTAAATGAAATGAACAGGATTTCAGAATATATCATGAATAATGTGAGCAATTGGAAGCAGGATTGTTTTTATGAATGACATAAAAAAACAGCCACTTTCACAAGCGACTGGTTTCAGTAAGTTTTCCATAATACTTTCGAACTAACCTAACATCATGAAACGATTTATTATACTATTACAACAAGTGGCATTGCAAATTGTTTAGAAAAAATCGAAAAAATTTAAGATTTTTATTAAAAATATTTTAAATCAATAACTAAAATGCTGAGATATAGTCTGTTAATTTTTATAATTTTATTCAATTGTTTTGAAATAAAATGTGAGAAAATTGTGATATCTTCTCCGATTCAAGAACGGCAGTTTACGGATAGGGTAGATGTTGAAGAGATTTACTTCGAAGACGGGAGTGGAATTTTGGAAATTCCGGACTATGCCTTTCTTGGCTGTACGTCGCTTAGCAAGGTGAGATTGCCTGAAGGACTGAAGAAAATAGGATTTCAGGCTTTCAGCGAATGCTCATCTCTTGAATACATCAATTTCCCCATATCTTTGGAGGATATCGGTAGCAATTCCTTTACATATTGCGAAAAACTGCGGGATCCGCGATTTCCGGAGGGGCTTGTCCACATTGGTCACAATGCTTTTTCCTTCTGCAATTCTTTAGAGGAAGTCTATTTGCCCGATAGTCTTCAAGAGATAGAGTCGTATGCCTTTTCCGATTGCAAATCATTGCGAAAGGTTCGATTTCCTGCCAATGACAAGATGCTCGGCGAGTTGATTCTCAATTGCTGCCCTTCTGTAGTCGAGATTATAGAGCCATCTCTAATTCCTCCCACTTTTGATTGCGACAGTTTCATCTTCGATCCTCAGGACTCGGCCGCCTATCACCGTTGCGTCCTCATCGTCCCCTCATCCTCAATCCCATCCTACCGCCAATCTCCCTCTTGGTCCCTGTTTGAAATTCTTGTCAATTGATACTTGAGATTCCCTATTTATCGGCTTATGCCAATCATTCCTGATGGGGTGACAGTCTGGGCATCGATAATGGGATGGGTGATTTTACTGTTGTTATAGATTTTCAGCTTAACGTTTCCATTTTCATCGGGTGTGACCATGGGATTCCAATAGAGAGTCTGCCGTTGATCTTCTTCGTCAGGAATATAATCGGAATAATCAGGATTGTAAAATTCTGTCGGAGTGTCATATCCATGAAGTGTTGTCTTACGCACTCCATAAGCTGCAGCTGTCGGTCGCTCCTCTTCAGGATAGGTTTCAATGAAGACTACGCAGCCAAAACGTTTATAAGCAAGTTCAGGAGTGATTCTTGGATCACTATACTTGTAGATTAATCTTGAATCTTCAGATACATATACAGATTTAATCCATTCTACGGGCAAATCATTATATCTGAATTCATCTTCAATATAAGTGATTTCATAATCTACCACAACGAGAGGTACCTTCCAGTTATAAATCAAATACTTGAAACCGCCTTCCACCATCGGTTGGAACTTTTGATTGACTTTGCATAAGAAGGTGTTCACGTCATCACAATAATAAAATCCGTTGTCGTACATTTGATCTACACTTTCTTTTAAATCATAATAAGCAACGGAATTAGATCGAGCCCTAAATATATCGTACGACTTGGATGAATTTTTTCCCTTGACCTCAATCTCCTTCAGCATTGTTATCTTTTCCTCTTGTTGTTTCTTGTCGTCTTCACCTGTGGGTTCATTTAACTTGGCTTGATCTTCATCCGGTGGTAAAACTTCTACATCCATGTCATCTGAGGTAATGGCGTTTTTGTCTGTCATTTCTTCATTTATTTCTTGAATGTTATAGTTTCTCGGTTTAGGAGAGAATTTGTTATCCAGTGAAATGGTCAGATTTTTTCGTTTTAGGTTCTTGCTGGCTGCAAGTACGAGATTCCAATCGCCATCCACATCTACAATAAAGTGAAATCGGCCAAGACTGTCTGTGGTAAATTTGTCATTAAAGAAGGTGTCATTTTCTTTGTCCTTTTCTTTCTTTGTCATTATCATCGACACATCAATGTCTCCTTTCGGTTTTTTGACATTATAATATGAAACCGTGCCATCTATGGTAATTCCTCGTGATTCGGGCTTGTATATCAGATTGTTGTTATTTAGGTTTCTAATATTGTTCCATGGATATTTTTCCCATCCCTGCACCATCAACAATAGATCAAGATCCCTGCGGTGTTTGTCATCATCCGATTCGAAGTAGTAAGCGGGATTAGACACATATCCCTTTATATCCGACATTAGAAGAAGGTCGGTCAGGATATTTTGCTTCCGGTTGATTTCATTCTCTCCATCCCTGACTGATAAGGAAAAAGGTGAAGTTATCGGTGTGCCATCCTTTTGTTTCAACGAAAAGGTGATATTGATGGGTTGCAACGGATCATATTGGTTCTTGTCGGATAATGTTGTTATTGGAAATGTGTTATCACTGTATTTAAAGATATATCTGCTTGCAATCCTCTCACTATTTTTGTCAACAAGCAATAATTCTGAAATTCCGGGCAGGCAAAGGTCTTTACTGAACGAAATGTCCAATGGTTTCTTAAACGTTGAGGCCAAAAAGGCATAGTCAATCACTTGTCCTTGGCTTAACAGAATGACCCCAATGGTATCTTTTCGTTCTTCGCCGGATTTTGATATTCTGACCTTTATGTTGCTTTCATCCGTCAGATTGTCAACCGACAAGGCATAGCCCATATCCAGTGGTTTTGGTAGTTTGAACTTATATTTCTTATCATTGTATTTTACAATGGCCTGTGCTTCCCGATATGTGGGCGAGTAGGTAAATATTCCTTTTCCTTCGTGGCTTACTTCAAGCTCTGCAATCTTTATGGTGTCATCGGCCAAAACTTCTCCCTTGATGTCAAGCGGATGTCCTACTTCATCTGTAATTTCAAATGCTACGCGTGTAGGAATGCCCTTAATAAGGCTCCCACCTTCAGGGTAAAATGTAAGGTTTAGTTCCTTCTTTTTCTTAGGGTGTTTTCTTAAAATATTATATTTGGAATTTACACGCTTGCTTAATGATTTATAGTTGTTGTCATTATACTGTTTTGAATTGTCCAGTATGGGTATGACACGTGAAAAATAGTTGTCTTCACCGAAATTCAACATATATTTTGTGTAGGCTCTCAATTCATAAAGACCGGAATAGAATGGCAGGTGTTTGATGGTAAAATCTCCGTATGCTTGTCCATCCTCAACTTTGTATGTCTTTCGTTCTATAAGTTCGCCTCCGGGATTGAGCAGTTCCACATAGAGAGTTTTCGAAATTGAAGTGGCTGTATTTCCGGTTGCGTTGACAAGGTATGCTTTAAACCAAATCTTGTCACCTCTGTTGTAACGTGTATTGTCGATATGCAGATATACTTTTTCTGTCGGTAAAGTAGATGTGGGGATACAAATTTCATCATTGGCAAAACATTCCATGAATGTAGCCAACGATAAAACCCATACAAGGCTTATCAATATCCTTATCATTTTGCAGTCAGTCATGTTCACTGTATGTGTTCTTTCAGTCACATTCATCGTATGTAATTTTGATTTGTTCATGCCTTTCAATAGCCGGTGCTTTCACACAGGTTTCTGATTATCTTACCATGACAGGATAAACAATCTGATTAATAATACCGGTTTCGGATATACTTAAAACAGAAAGATTGAATTTGGAATTAATATCAGATGTAAGGAATTCGACTGCAAACGTTCCGTTATCATCCGTTTGAATCCTTGGTAACCACTGCAATGTTGTGCGGCAATCCTCAATGCCGTCAATCTGTTTGTCTTTCTTCAGAATTTTAAACTTACGTCGGGGATAGTAGGCATAAGCCTTGCTTATATTTTCCATCGACAACAGATCTTCATCGGAATAGTGGGGTCCTGTATACACTATATAGACAAGTTGATCGTAGTCGTAGCAGTTCCTTTGCTCATTCCATTTCATTTTGACCATCTCATACTCCTTGCCCCTTTCTGGAGGTCTTACATTTCGTGGAGGTCGTAATGAATAATTGGGATCGTCTATTGGATGATGGGTCCATCCAGGTAGATAATCGTTGAGTATGCCTTCGGTTTTATCACCTTTGCAGCATACCCATGCACTTTCTCTGCTCGCCAATGCAACACTGTCAAGGTAATTCATCAATTTATTTTTTTTTCCGTCTTGAGAAATTTTTACTTTTCCCCTTAACCAGCACCTCGTCAAGTTGGACTGTGTGCCTCTCTGTATAATCAGCAATACAAAGAGTATTCGATCTTGTATTCTTCTGGATCGCTGGAAATAGATATTCTTTTGCCGATTTTCTTATATTTTCTATGTCGAGGAAAGGATTGTCAATATCCAACTTCGATTTCAAATCTTCATTGACAAGAGGTCGTAGCAGGATGGTTTTGTTCAAAGACGAGGCCATTTCCGGAGACACCTCGAAATATCCATTATCACGAGTTTTTATAATGTTAACAGCCCCTTTTTCAGCAACATCATCAAACACATTTATATACTGACCATCAAGAGGTATGGTATTCTTCTTGTTCCGCGACCTTAAATGACCAGAGACTGCCCCATCAGACAGAAACGGATCAAATTCAGCATTGATTTTATTTAAGGAATCAGTCTTAATCACATACAACTGAGAATGTATATCAATTTCAGAGGGAGGATAGGAGTAAAGAGCGTCAGCCACACTCATGGCTAAGACCGCACGCACTGGATTGCCTTCTGCATCAGTGACCTTGACAGTTGCTCTCACTTTGCTTCGGATATGGTATTCCGCACTGTCAAGTCTTACCGTGACATTCAGTCCATTTGTAATTGTTGTATCCGGAATGTCAATGTAGTTCATACGTTCTTTGGCGTTCGTAAGGAATTTGGGTACTTCGGGAAGTTCCTTGACTATTAGCAATCGCTTGGGATATACCACCATATCGCCGCGACCAAGGGAGTTTCTTGTATGGACATACATCCTGTATTCTCCCGATTTCCAATCATCCCCTACGTATGCATGCCCGTCACACATGCCGTTTGCCATTCGGTATTTTTCCCTCCAGACCACACTGTCGGAGGGGTCAACAATTTCAACGTAGGCGGTATGTGACTTGTTAGAGATGCATAAGACGCTATCATCAATCGCGATACATTTGAACCACAAGTCATCGCATGTCTCATAAATACCTTTGTCAGTAAGAGTATATATGTATTCACGAGAATATGAAAGATGGTAGCCGAGAGTTGCTAAAATGATTGACAATAATATCTTTATTTTTACCATGACTTTAGGTATTTGAAATGTCTTTAATCCCATCTTATTCAGCATGAGTGCCAATAAATCTTATTATTACAAAATTACGAAATTTATTGTAAATTCCAAAATCGAGGATGATAAATCTTCACATATCTTCAAAATATGTGTATGATTATTTTGCAATGTCGTGATAAAAGCAGTAATTTTGCAGTCTGAATTTGATTTGAACAAAAAAATGCATAAATTTTCCATAGGGAGGAGGGGAGAGGCGCATCTGGCGATACTCTTCGCAAATGTAGGTTGGGGTGTGATGGCTCCGATTTCAAAGATGGTGTTGCTGTCAGGATTAATGTCATCATTAGCATTGTCGGGCATTAGAATAATCGGAGGCGCGTTGCTTTTCCTGTTGTTTTCTTGGATTCTTCCAAAGTCAATGGGTACGCGCCAGCATATTGATAAAGGAGATATACTGAAGATAATCATCTGCTCTGTGCTGATGATTAGTTGCAACCAGGGCATGTATATAATCGGAATGGGGTTGACCAATCCCGTGGATGCATCCGTCATGGGGAGTATGACTCCGATGCTTACCATGATTCTTGCCGCGATTTTCTTGAAATTTCCAATGACATGGATTAAGGTGGCGGGCGTTATGATGGGACTCGGGGGTGTGCTGATACTCGTGGGCGGTTCAGCTCAAAGCGCGATGGCTGTAAATCCCCTTTTAGGCAATTTGCTTTGCCTGTTGGCGCAGGTTTGTGCCGCTGTCTATTATGTGGGGTTTAGCGGTATCATCAACAAATATTCACCTTATACGCTTATGAAATGGATGTTTTTCATTTCGGTGTTGACATACGTGCCATTCTGCATTCCTGATATTGTGAAGGTGGATTTTGCTATGCTTCCGCCGGAGGTTTGGTGGGGATTGGTGTATATCATTGCGATTCCGACATTCTTCGGTTATCTGATGATACCATTTTCACAGAGATATTTGCGTCCGACCGTGGTGAGTGCATACAGTTATCTTCAGCCGGTATTTGCGACGGTGGTGGCAGTGGCAATGTCGGTAGGTGACTTCGGATGGGAGAAGGCCGTAGCCGCACTCCTCATCTTCCTTGGCATAGCCCTCGTCAACCGCTCCAAGTAAATTTGCTATACTCCCAATACGATGGCCGGATCTATGTTTAGTTTTCGGCTTATCTCTCTTCCGACTTTCATAGTAGGCTCGCATTTGCCTGAAAGATAGTCACAAATTCTTGACGGACTGACACCGATTAATTTTGCAAGAGATGCTTGTGATAAGCCCATTTCATACATGCGAAGTTTAATGGTATCGATCAGAGAGGGTTTCCCTATTGGATAATACTCTTCTTCATAATCTGCAACAAGATTGCCCAATAATTCAAGTTCCACCATCTCAGGATAATTCTTAGGAGTATTTTCCGGTATAGATAGCATTAGTTCTTCCACTCGTTTCAAAGCTCCTTTGTATTGCTTCTCATTTTCTATTTTCACCATGACTCATAAATATCGTTCCGAGAAAGTATTGAAAGACATGACCGGTATTTCTGAAAAATTGAAGTCTTTTTCATTGCGAGTTATTATGCATTCACAATTAGAAGTAATTGCTGCTGCGTATTGCAATGCATCTTCAAAATCACTTGCAGATAGCTCAATAACTTTTCTTATTTGATATTCGTCATTGCTAACTATGTTGAATAATGTAGTTAGCTTATGAATCAATTGATATAATTGCTCTTTCGGTATTTTCCTCAGTATATAGGCGAAATTTGCTACAGATAAATAACTTATGTAAATTGAATATCTTTCATCTTTGACTTTGTTTAGAAATATTTGAGCATCATTCTTATATTCTTCCCGAACAAAGCAATCAATTATGAAATTTGTATCAAGGAATATGTTTTTCATTTTGACATGATATATTGAGTTTTTTCATCTGACATATCTATCATAGATGAATCAATAGATTTACTTAATTCATGTAATGTCTTTTTCCAGTCTTTATTCATATCAGTTTCTTCAACTCTATTATATATAGGATTGGATACATTAAGAACGCCTTTTAGATTTTCTATTAGTTTTCTTAAAAATGAGGTGTCTGCATCATTCTCAAATGTCACGACTACTTGTGTCATAAGTTTAAATTTTAGTTTATTATATTAACAATACAAAAGTCATTATTGTTTCAATTAGGCTGTTATAAATATAATTAGGGGTGCGCTCCATCTCGTAGCGCACCCCTAAGGTGTGTTTATTAGATTTGGGTTAGAGTCCGAGAAGGGCGAGCGGTTGCCAACTGGAGAGGGCAACGGAGTTGACAAGCCATTCATAGATCGGGCTTACAAGTCCGAAGAGCAGAATGCCTGCAAGGCAAAGTCCAAGACCAATCTTGGCGACACATGTGCTGTTGAATTCACCAATCACAGGTTCTTCCGGTGAAATCCACATTGCCTTCACAACACATAGATAATAGTAGAGGGAGATTACAGTGTTGATGAGGGCGATAAGCACAAGCATGTAAAGAGCCATCGAACCGGTGGAGGTCACACTTGTGAAGATGAGAATCTTGCTGAAGAATCCTGCAAAGGGGGGAATACCAGCAAGAGAGAACATCGCCAGTGTCATAGCAACGCTGAGCCATGGATTGGTCTTGTGAAGACCGTTGTAGTCGTCCATGTTGAGTTTGCCGGTGTTGTCCTCTATAGTCTGGATTACTGCGAATGCTCCAAGGTTGCTGACTACATATACGATGGTGTAGAACATCAGGGATGCAAGACCAAGGGCATTTGCACCAATTACACCAAGCACGAGATAACCGGCCTGCGATACAGATGAGAATGCCATGAATCGCTTCATGTTCTTCTGGCGAAGAGCGAAGAGGTTGCCGACAGTGATGGTGAGGATAATCAGAGCATAGAGCATCCATTCCCAAGCACCGCTATAAACCTGACCGAAGCACTGGGTGAAGATGATGAAGAATGCAAATGCAGCACTACCCTTTGACACAACTGAAAGGTATGAAGTCACCGGAGTTGGGGCACCCTGATATACATCAGCAGTCCAGAGGTGGAAAGGAACAAGCGAAAGCTTGAAACCGATACCTGCCATTACGAATGCCAGGGCAAACATGAGCAGACCGCTCGTTGAGCCTGAATTGATGGCAACTGCAAGATCTGAGAAATAGAGACTTCCGACAGAGAAAGCATATACAAAGCTAAGACCCATCATCAGAATAGCACTGCTGAACACAGCGGTGAGAATATACTTGATACCTGCCTCGTGGCTCTCATAGCGATACTTGTCGAACGCTATCATTGCGGCCATAGGAAGTGAAGCGGATTCAAGACCTATGATGAAGAGCAGGAAATGGCGGGCGGATACCATCAGATACATTCCGAAGAGTGTGGCGAGAAGGAGTTCGTAGTATTCACCTTTTCTTGTCTCCATTTCGGGGCTGTCGGTCCATTTGAATGATTGGAGTATCACGAGAAATGCACCGAGATTGAGGATACATTTCATTGCCTTGCAAGCAGAATCATTGACATACATGCCGCCAAAGATACCTTCCGGACAACTGGGAGATACCCAGATAGCCACAGTGGCGAGGAGGAAGAGGATGGCAGCGGTCGGGGTCAGGATTTTCTTTACCCCTTCTCCTCCGAATGTGTCCATGAAGAACACGATAAGGAAGATTCCCAATACAACCAGTTCGGGGATCATTGCCCCAAATTGTGAATAGTCCATTGTTTTGTGAGTTTAAAATTGTGAGGTAAAGTTAATATTAAAGAGCCACAGACTGAATAGCTGCGATGATCGGAGTGAATGAATGCTGGATAGTCTCGTTGATCCAGTTGGGGAAGCAACCTATTCCTGCAATGCAGAGAATGAGAGTCACAGTGCTGAGACGTTCAAACCATGTGGCATCTGTGAGCTGCAGGTGATGTTCATCCTGAACCGGACCGAGAAGGAGTTTTCCAACCACGCGGAGGATATAAACAGCGGTAATCACGATGGAACATGTGGCCGCAATCACGAACACGCGATGGAATGTGTCGGCTTCCTGGAAAGAACCGAAGAAGATTGTCATCTCAGCCACAAAACCGGAAAGACCCGGAAGACCGAGAGAAGCAAAACCTGCAATCATGTAGCAGACGCCGAGGTAAGGCATGATTCTCATGAGGCCGCCCATCTGACGGATGTCGCGGGTGTGAGTACGTCCGTATATCATACCGATGAGTGCAAAGAAAAGGGCTGTCATCAAGCCGTGAGAAAGCATCTGAAGGATAGCACCTGTCATTGCAGTGGTGTTGAGCATAAGTATTGCGAAGAGTACCATACCGCAGTGTGACACCGAAGAGTAGGCATTGATATACTTGAGGTCAGTCTGGACACATGCCGAGAATGCACCATATACAATTGAGATACCCGTGAGCACGATGAAGATCCAAGCCAATTCATTAGCAGCCTGAGGCAGAAGGAAGATGGCGATGCGGAAGCAACCGTAGCCACCAAGTTTCATAAGCACGCCCGCGTGAAGCATAGACACCGCTGTAGGGGCACATGCGTGACCGTCGGGACTCCAAGTATGGAATGGGAACATTGCACCAAGCACACCGAAGCCGACAAATGTGAGGCAGAATAGAAGACGCTGCCAGCTTGGGTCGATGTTGGCGTTGTGGGAGATCTCAAGTATATTCCAAGTGCAGTTGCTCAAGTCTGTTCCTGAGTGCCAGAATATGCCAAGGAGACCGAGCATGAGGAATGCTGAACCACCCATAAGCATAAGTGTAAGCTTCATTGCACTGTATTCTTTGCGGCCTGTGCCCCACACACCGATGAGGAGATACATCGGGATAAGTGCCACCTCATAGAACATGAACATCGTGAAGATGTCGATAGAGATGAAGAAACCGAACACACCGGTGCTGAGAAGACAGAACCAGAGGAAGAAATTCTTCGGAAGGGGATTGATTTTCCATGATGCAAATGTGCCGGCGAATACAATAACACAGCTCAGAAGGAGCATGAGTACGGAAATTCCATCGACACCTACTGCAAGGTGGATATTGAGGGGAGCATACCAAAGCCAGCTTCCGAGATAAAGCATTTCAGCCTCGTTGCCGGCGGCACGCTGGCCGAGGAAGTCGAACACTAGCCAGATGCCGAGCACCATGAGTGCGGTGCTACCTATGGTCATTACCGTGCGGATGGCATTCATACTGCTATTGCGGCAGAAGCCGAGTCCCGCCATCATGAGGATGGGGATGACCACAAACCAAATTAAAATATTTCCAAACATTGTCTTATATTTTTAGCAATATGAATTATCATGAAAGAGCAAACCAAACGCAAGCGGCAAGAGCAAGAGCACCGAATAAGTACCATGCCACGTAAGCCTGGATATGACCATTCTGCATTCCGCGTATAGACCAGCTTGCCTTCTGGGAAATCTTTGCGAAGCCATCCATTGTGGCATCGATGACGTGGCGGTCAAACCATGCGATGCTTTGGCAGATGATGCCGAAGATGATTTTGTGTGTCACGAACTGATACATCTCGTCCCAGTAGAAGCGGCGGTGGGCAGCTTCCCAGAGGTTGGGGAGAGCGGCACGCATCTTGGCCGGTTTGTCGTTTTTCTTTGCATATAGCCATGTGGCAAGTCCTATCGCTACTACTGCGATTGCTACGCTTGTGATAGCCACTGATGCCTCAAGGTGGATATGATATGGTTCGCCGTTATATGTGACGTATTCTCCAAACGGTATGAACCCGGCCACACAACTTACTGCGGCAAGGATAATCAGCGGAAGAGACATCTGCCAAGGTGCATCATGAGGTTTGTGGTGCTCATAGTGAGGATTCTCCTCCCACCAGAAGATGAGGTAGTAGAGACGGAACATATAGAACGCAGTCAGACCTGCCACCATCGACATCCAAGCGCCCCAGATGAAATCATTCTGGTACATGGCGGCAAGCATCTCGTCTTTCGAGAAGAATCCCGAGAAAGGAGGTATGCCTGCAATGGCGAGACATCCGATAAGGAATGTCCAGTGGGTAATAGGCATGTATTTGCGTAGTCCACCCATAGATGTGTAATTGTTGGAGTGAACAGCGTGGATAAGGCAACCTGCACCAAGGAAGAGAAGAGCCTTGAACATGGCGTGTGTGAACAAGTGGAACATTGAAGCCATGTAGCCGAGACCTGGAGCGTGCCAGTGGCAACCTTCCGGAACGTAGTCGCGGGCAACAGCAAGCGACACCATCATGAATGCAATCTGAGAGATGGTGGAGAATGCAAGCACGCGCTTGATATCGATCTGGCAGCAAGCCACCACTGCAGCGTAGAATGCAGTTATCGCACCTACAACGCCCACGAAGTCCATCGATGCCGGTACCTGACAGTAGCAAGGGAACATTCTTGCTACAAGATAAACACCTGCCACGACCATGGTGGCGGCGTGGATAAGTGCCGATACCGGAGTAGGACCTTCCATTGCATCGGGCAGCCAGATGTGGAGAGGCATCATTGCTGATTTACCCATTCCACCCATGAAGATGAGAATCATGGCCCAAGTCATAACTGAAGCACCCATGAAGGTGGCTCCGCCGCATTGCTGCATGACGAGTTCGGGATTGGATGTAAGGGTCTGGAAGTTGAATGTGTCGGTGTAGAAAGTGAGCAGAAGGATACCGATAAGGAAGCCGAGGTCGGCAAATCGTGTAACGATAAATGCTTTCTTGGAAGCTGATACCGCCGAAGGAAGTTTATAGAAGAAACCGATCAGCAGATATGAGCTCACACCCACGAGTTCCCAGAAGATATACATCTGGAAGATGTTGGTGGCCACTACAAGACCGAGCATGGAGAAAGAGAAGAGATTTAGGAAAGCGTAGTAACGCTGGAAACCTCTTTCGCCTTCCATGTATCCCCATGAGTAGAGGTGCACCATGAAAGAGATAGTGGTGATGACCACGAGCATCATGGCAGAAATCGGGTCGAGCAAGAATCCGAGTTTCACCACGAGTTTGTCGGTAAATGCAAGCCAGGTATAGTCGAACACCTGATATTGCAGGCGGTCGCCGAGAGCATTGATAAACTCAGGGGCACCGCTGAAGAAATAGTTGAAAGCCACAGTGTAGGCAAGCACCATAGTGGTACCCATGCCAAGGATACCGAGAATGCCTGCAACTTTGCGTGGCATGACAACGCCTCCGATTCCCAAGATGAGGAACATCGCAATTGGGATCGCAAGGATTAAAATTGGAAGTGTCATGTCCATATCTTAGGAATATTTAGAATTTCATTTCTTTGATTTCCGTCACGTTTGTGCTTCCGATAGCTCGATATATGTTGATTATAAGGGCTATTGCAATTGAAGTTTCAGCGGCAGCGATAGCGATGGCAAAAAGAGTGAAGAACATGCCCTCCATCGAGCCGGGGAAAAGGTAACGGTTGAAAATTACAAAATTGAGATCAGCTGAATTGAGCATCAGCTCAAGAGAAATCAGCATTGCGATCATATTTTTACGGGTTATGAAGCCGTAAACACCGAAAACGAACATCAGGACGCTCGGCACTAAATAATATAGAATGCTTATATCCATAACAATATTCTTTTTTCGGGTTATTTTTTTCTTGCGATTACGACACCACCGATGATGCAAGCAAGCAGAAGAACGCTGATAGCCTCAAAGGGGAGCAAATATTGATATTTATCCGATCCCACGAGAGCATGTCCAATCTGTTGCATTGTGATGGTGGGACCGCCGGCTGCGATAGCTTCTGATAGAGACACTCCTCCAAGAAGGGGCATTGTGAAGAGAGCGGCGAGCAGAAGGATGGCACCGCAAGCAGAAGCAGTGACCCCGACCAACTGGCGATGGGCTGCAAGAGGAGCCGTCTTGTCGTTGGGTTTGTGGGTCAGGATAATTGCAAACACGATCAGCACCATAATGCCACCCGCATAGACAGCGATCTGCACGGCGCCCAGAAACTGATAGTCCATCTGGAAATAGAAGATGGCAGTTCCGATTAGTGCGAAAAGCAGATAGGTTGCAGCGCGGAGGATTTTAGTCGTGGTGACAGCCATATAGCCGAAAATGACCATTGCTATGGCAGCCACGAAGTAGAGTATGATGTTTCCTACTGAATCCATTTGTTATTGTTGTTGTTTCGTTTATTTTTCTGTTGAAGAGCCTTCACCACCGGCAGCAGCCTTTGCGACGGCTTCTTTCTCAGCCTTGAGTTTCGCAGCCTTGGCAAGAGCCTCGGCTTTGATCTTGGCGAGTTGCTCAGGATCCATGGCCGGTTTCGGTTTCGGTTTGGAAGCAGCCTCAATCACTTGAGCATCGGTCTGCTCGGAATGAGCGTTTAGTTGAAGCACAAGTTTGTCACGTGTGAAGACAGCCTGTTCAAACTCATTTGAGAACTCGAGTGCGTCTTGCGGACAGGTTGTGACACAAAGCATGCAGAATGTGCAGCTTCCTAAGTCGTAAAAGTACTTGTCAAGCACTTTTTTCTTCTTGCCGTCGGGGAGTTCCACCATCCTCGTCTTGAGATTGATGGTTCCATTAGGGCAATTCATCTGGCAAATACCGCACGCAATGCATTTGTTGTAAGGCGGATTTGCATCATCGCCTATAAGCGTGAGCGCTGCGCGGAATCGGTCGGCGATTTTCAGCGTGGTATGGCGATTTTCCGGATATTGCTCAGTGATCTTGGGAGTGACCAACTCCTTTCCGGTCACAGCCATACCCTTCGCCAGGCTGCTTACGCCTTTGCCAATTGACGAAAAATATTCCTTAATACTACTCATATATTGTTTTGAATTATTAGTTTTCTCCTTTACTCTTAACTCTTAACCATTTACTTTATTTCTCCACCTGACCGCCGAGGATATCGAGAAGTTCGGTGGTGATGCTTTCCTGACGCAGCTTGTTGTATTCGAGGTTGAGTTCCTCGAGGAGTTTCTTGGCGTTGTCGTTCGCACTCTGCATAGCCATCACGCGGGCAGCCTGTTCGGAAGCACGGTTTTGTATGGTGATTTCCTGCATGGTGCTAAGCACAAACATAGGAAGCACAGCGTTGAAAATGCTGTTGGCATCCGGTTCGAAAATATAGAGTTTGTTTGCCTCGACTTTGTCAGTCCCGGTCAGAAGGTTTTCCATTGTGAGAGGGAAGAGCTGTTCAAACTGCGGACGCTGGCGGCTCATGGAGAAATACTTCATGTATCCTACTTTTACCAGGTCGTAATAGCCCGTAGAAAATTTATCGCGGAGTCCATGGGTGAGATCATTCACTTTCTCTGCCGGCATTTTGGAGTCAACGCCATCCACACTTACAATGTGAATGTGTTGGTCGGCCACTTTGGCCACAGCTTTTGCCATTTTCTTTCCGACAGGGATGATGTCGATGTCGGTATTTTTGCCATACTGGTCTCTCAGGGCATTGATGTCGGAGAGTATGGCCTTGAAAATATTGATATTGTATGCACCGCAGAGGCCATCGTCGCTACCATAAATCACAACTGCAATACGCTTCACATCCTTGCGGGGCTCAATGAGCGGACTGCTGAATTCAACACCCGACGACAGGATATGACCCATTATGGATTGAATCTGGTTGCGGTAAGGCACGAGCTGCTTGAGCGAAGCTTCGAATTTATGCACTTTGGCGGATGAGATCATTTTCATCGCGCCAGTGATTTTCTCGCTTGAAGCCACGGAGCCAATGCGTGTTTTAAGTTCCCTTAGGGTTGCCATTTATTTATTTTTTTTTAGTTGGTGGCATACGTCGGTTTCATCCGGCGTATGCCTGTAATAAAGAGTTATTTCTTATATCTTGAAGATATTTCAGCGGCGCATTCGCGGATCTTGGTCTGAACGTCGTCGGTCAGGTTGCCGGCCTTGATCTCGTCAAGCACCTCTTTGCGGTATTTGGCCTCGATGAGTTGGATGAACAGGGATTCAAACTCATGAACCTTTTCAATGGGCACATTTTCCATCAGACCATTCACACCACAATATATCACAGCCACCTGGTTTTCGACAGGCCATGGTTTGTATTGCGGTTGGATGAGGAGCTGCTGGTTTTTACGGCCCTTGTCGATAACCTTAGCGGTCACAGGGTCGATGTCGCCACCAAACTTGGTGAAAGATTCAAGTTCGCGATACTGAGCCTGGTCGATTTTCAGCGTACCGGCCACCTTCTTCATAGGTTTGATCTGGGCATTACCACCCACACGTGACACTGAGATACCCACGTTGACGGCGGGACGGATACCTTGGTTGAACAGAGCTGTCTCAAGGAAGATCTGTCCGTCGGTGATGGAGATTACATTGGTAGGAATGTAAGCCGACACGTCGCCCGCCTGGGTTTCAATGATAGGAAGCGCGGTGAGAGAACCGCCACCCTTTACGATAGGCTTCAGAACTTCCGGAAGGTCGTTCATGGTAGAGGCAACCTCCTGGTTGTCGATAATCTTGGCGGCACGTTCCAAAAGGCGGGAGTGCAGATAAAAGATATCACCGGGATAAGCCTCGCGTCCGGAGGGGCGCTTTAGGATAAGAGAAATCTCGCGGTATGCCACAGCTTGCTTGGAGAGGTCATCGTAAACGATGAGGGCATCGCGGCCGGTGTCGCGGATATACTCACCGATGGCCACACCGGCAAACGGAGCGTAGTAGCGCATCGCAGCGGAGTCGGAAGCAGTGGCAGCCACCACTACAGTGTAGTCCATTGCGCCATACTTTTTCAGGGTCTGCACCAAGGAAGCCACGGTGGAGGCCTTTTGGCCGATGGCAACATAGATACAGAACACAGGTTTGCCATCAAGATAGTTTTGACGCTGGTTGATAATGGTGTCGATAGCAATGGCAGTCTTACCGATCTGGCGGTCGCCGATGATAAGCTCACGCTGACCGCGGCCAATAGGAATCATGGAGTCGATGGCTTTTAGACCGGTCTGGAGCGGTTGCTTCACGGGCTGACGGAAGATAACTCCGGGAGCTTTTCTTTCGAGCGGCATACGAAGCAACTTTCCATCGATCGGACCGTTGCCGTCGATTGGTTCGCCGAGAATATTAATGACTCGACCGAAGAGACCTTCGCCGACCGGGATGGAGGCAATCTCACCCGTGCGACGAACCGTCATGTTTTCGGATATAGAATTGATATCATCGAGAAGCACAACACCTACGTTGCTCTCCTCAAGGTTGAGTGCCACACCCGTTGAGCCGTTTTCAAACTCCACGAGTTCGCTGGCCTTCACATTGTCGAGGCCATAGACGTGGGCCACGCCGTCGCCGACGCTAAGGACGGTGCCTACTTCCTCAAACTTGACCTGAGAACTTACGTTTTCAAGTTGTTGCTTAAGAATATCTGATATTTCGCTTGGGTTAAGCATTGTTAATTGCTTCTTAAAAGGTTTAGACGTATTTGTTCGATCTCATTCTTGATCGAAGCATCAAGACGTTGGTCTTCCACATCAATCACAAACCCACCGATGAGTTCCGGATTGACAGAATAACTAAATTCGAGTTTCAGTGAGGGGTAAGCCTTGCTGACGATCTCGCGAATCTTGTGAAGTTGGTCTTCATCGAGTTTTGAGGCCGTGATAATCTTCACAATGGCAATGTTGTTTGCCTTTCGGTAAAGGTTGCAGTAGGCGAGAGCCATCATATAGGCATATTCGCTGCGTTCCCGGTTGAGTATTAGCTCTACAAATGAACGATAGTCATCTTCTACGGATTCGCCGGCTGCTGTGATAAGCAGTTTGGCCTTATCCTCGCGTTTCACAAACGGATTGGAGAGCACCTTCTGGAGTTCAGGATTTGCGGCAAAAGACTCTGTCAGGGTTTTCATCTCCTGATAAACTTCCTTAGTGTTGCCTTTCTCCTCAGCCAGTTTGTAAAGAGCTTTCGCATATCGCTGCGGTATCAGTCCTTCGCTCATTGTATTAGTTTTTCTCTATTTCGTCCAACATCTTATTGACAAGTTGCTTCTGAGCGTCGTCGCTTTTAAGCTGGGTTCTGACCATCTTTTCAGCGATTTCGAGAGAGAACTTGCTGACTTCATTTCTGAACTGGAGTTCTGCTTCCTTGCGTGATTGCTCGATGGCAACTTTTGCAGCTTCCATCTCTTTGCGAGCCTCAAGCGAAGCCTCTTTCTTGGCCTCCTCGATGATCTGGCTCTTCATTTGGGCAGCCTCGCGCAACATTTCAGCCTGTTTGGCTTGAGCTTCTCCTATCACTTTTTGGGCGGACTCGCGGGCATGGTCAAGTTGGTCCTTGGCCTCCTTAGCGTATTCCACTCCCTTGTCGATAGCATCAGCACGCCCTTCCATCTGCTTGATGATCACAGGCCATCCCCATTTTGCGAGAATCAAAAAGAGGATGATGAATGCGACAAACATCCAGAATACCAGTCCAAATTCGGGCGTGAATAATTCCATTCTTTTTAGAATTTAATCTTGACCGATGCTGATCAGAGGAAGAGAGCCAAAGCGGATACAATCACTGCGAAGAGTGCAACACCTTCGATAAGAGCTGCAATCACGATCATGTTCGAACGAATGTCGCCTGCGCTTTCAGGTTGACGTGCGATTGCTTCCATTGCGCTTGCACCGATTTTACCGATACCGATACCTGCTCCGATTGCGGAAAGACCTGCTCCGAGGGCAGCGCCGAATGCGCTGAGACCTGCTGTTGCTGTTAAAATCATAATCTTGAAGATTTAATGTTATTGTTTTTTTGTTTTTATTTATTTTTCAAAAAGTTTCATGCCACATCCTCAGCATGTGCAGGATGCTCGTGATGATCCTCCACTGCCATGGATATGAAGATTGTGGAAAGGAGAGTGAATACGTATGCCTGGATGAAGCTTACAAGCACATCAAGGGCAAGCATAAAGATGGAGAAAAGAAGCGAGACCACTGTGGATGCACCTGCAGCGGCGGCACCAAATGCTGCAAAAATGAAAATGAGCAATGTCAGAGTGATCACAATCATGTGTCCGCCCATCATGTTGGCAAACAGACGGACGCAGAGTGCAGCCGGCTTGGTGAACATACCGAAGATTTCAATCACCTGCATGATGGGAAGCGGGCATTTCAACCAGATGGGTACATCAGGCCAGAATATCTCTTTCCAGTAATGTTTGTTGCCATTGACATTTGTGACAACAAATGTCATCACAGCAAGCACAAGTGTGATTGCGATGTTGCCGGTCAGGTTTGCGCCACCCGGGAATATCACTATCAGGCCGAGAAGGTTCATTATAAGGATGAAGAAGAAACACGTCAGCAGATAGGGGGCAAATTTCTGAGCCTTGTCGCCAAGAGTGCTTTTGATCACGCCTGTATAGATGAAATCGACACATAGTTCGAAGAATCCCATTCCCTTGCGTGGAGCCTTGTAGCCCTTCTTCTTGTAGAAGTTCACGAGACCCATCACCATCCATATCACCAAAGCTGCAGCTATGAAGAGAGCCAAAACATTTTTAGTAATGGAAAAGTCAATGCAGCGATATTCGCGCCAGAATTTGCCATCGATGTTTGTATATCCTGATGCCACATAGTGCTTGAGATCTGAATCCTTGGCCTGTGCTTCGATTGATTTTTGCTCATCGGCCGCAATAGGAAAGAGTTCAACCACCTTCCCTTCATGTTCACTTACGTGAGGAGTGTAGAAGCGATATGTCTTTCCGTCTTTGTTTACCTCGTAGATTACGGGTTCGGCCTCTTTCTTAGTCTTTCCGGTGGCATGGTCCTCCACCTCCTCAATTTCAGTCAATTTTGAGGAACTGAAGCAAAACCATTTGCCATCCTCAGCTCTGACAATAACGGGCAATGGGATACGATAAGTGTGGCTGAAAGGCACTTCCCAACCATAGCCGTCGCCGAGGTGGTGGAATATCGTTTCCTTCACATCAACTCCACCTTCCTCTTCAGCGGCATTCATGCCGAAGGGGAATGCGATCATTGATATGAGAAGAAACAATATGGCTAATTTCTTGTTCATGGCTTTATTTAATAAATGCATACCGAAACTACGTTATTTTCCACATCCGCGATTCCACCCTTGATGTCGAAATTCTTTTCCTCACCGGATGGGGTGCGATATGTGATGACACCCTCATTAAGCACGGAAATCAGTGGGGCGTGATTTTTCAAGACAGTGAAGAGACCGAGTTGCCCCGGCAGAGTCACAGACTCAATCTCGCCATTGAATGCGATTTCCTGAGGGGATATTATTTCTAAAGTCATTGTCGCAGTGTGCTATTGTTATACATCAGCGAGCATCTTCTTGCCCTTGGCAATTGCCTCGTCGATGGTGCCGACATTGAGGAATGCCTGTTCGGGATATTCATCCATTTCGCCGCTCAGGATCATCTTGAATCCGCGTATGGTCTCCTGAAGCGGAACCATCACGCCTGGAACGCCGGTGAACTGTTCTGCCACGTGGAAAGGCTGGCTGAGGAAGCGCTGTGCGCGACGAGCCCGTGCAACCACAAGTTTGTCATCGTCGCTAAGTTCATCCACGCCGAGGATTGCAATGATATCCTGAAGGTCGTTGTATTTCTGGAGAAGTTGCTTTGTCTGCTGAGCCACATTGTAATGTTCCTCACCGATGATGTTCGGGTCAAGGATACGTGATGTGGAGTCGAGCGGATCGACAGCAGGGTAGATACCAAGCTCGGCAATCTTACGGTTGAGCACCGTAGTTGCGTCAAGGAATGAGAAAGTAGTGGCCGGTGCCGGGTCGGTCAAGTCATCGGCAGGCACATAGATGGCCTGAACAGACGTGATAGAGCCGTTTTTGGTTGATGTGATACGTTCCTGAAGCGCACCCATTTCAGATGCAAGGGTAGGCTGATAACCTACTGCAGAGGGCATACGACCGAGAAGCGCAGACACCTCGGAACCTGCCTGAGTGAAACGGAAGATGTTGTCGATAAAGAGGAGGATATCCTGGCCACCGCCTTCTGCATCGCGGAACTGTTCGGCAACAGTAAGACCGGATAGAGCCACACGCAGACGTGCGCCCGGCGGTTCGTTCATCTGTCCGAACACCATTGTCACCTGACTTTTCTCCACTTCGTTCATATCGACATCAGCAAGGTTCCATTCTCCCTTGGCCATGCCGTCTTCAAACTTCTTGCCATATTTCATGACACCGCTTTCAATCATTTCGCGGAGAAGGTCGTTGCCTTCGCGAGTACGTTCACCCACGCCCGTGAATACAGAGAAACCGCTTTGTCCTTTTGCAATATTGTTGATGAGTTCTTGGATAAGCACAGTCTTGCCGACACCGGCACCACCGAACAAACCGATTTTTCCACCTTTGGTGTAAGGTTCGAGGAAGTCGATGACCTTGATACCGGTGAGAAGAATCTCAGTGGAGATAGCGAGATCCTCAAAGGCGGGAGCCGGCTGGTGGATTGCACGAAGGTTTTCGCGGTCAAGTTCCGGAAGGTGGTCGATAGGTTCACCGATGACGTTCAGCAAGCGTCCCTTCACCTGGTTGCCGGTCGGGACCGCGATTGGGCGGCCGAGATTTTCTACTTCCATACCACGGCGGATGCCGTCGGTAGATTCCATGGCGACGCAACGTGCTGTTTCCTCGCCGATATGCTGCTCGACTTCGAGAATCAACTCCTCACCATTCTCACGCTTGATGCGAAGCGCGGAGTAGATGGGCGGAATGTTCTCCTTGCCACCCTCGAAACTAACGTCGATAACTGGGCCGATAATCTGAGTGATCGTTCCTTTGTTTGTGCTCATTTTAGTAATTGTCAAAAGTACAATTGTTTTTAATTATTATTTTGGTCCTTTAAGCCGGGTTCAGTCGGCTTAAAGGTTTAATTGTTTTCAAAAGCCAAGCCGTAACTCTTAACTCTTAACTCTTTACTCTTAATCATTTAGAACACCCATCCGAAAGCAACGCAAACTGCCATGAGCAGAAGGTTGGCCAGAGCGAAGGGCATCATGTATTTCCATTCAAATGCAAGAAGCTGGTCGATACGTACGCGTGGGAATGTCCACTTGAACCAGATGATGATGTAGCTGATGAAAAAGGCCTTGCCGAGGAACCATAAGATGCTCGGAATATAGTTCATCACATTGTTGAAACCGTCCCATCCGGCGATGTGAAGCGGCATCCAGCCACCAAGGAACATAAGTGAAGCGATTCCACTCACGATAAACAGGTTGAGATATTCAGAGAGGTAGAACATACCGAAACTGATACCTGAATACTCAGTGTGGAAACCTGCGGTAAGCTCATGTTCGGCTTCAGGAAGGTCGAACGGGCCACGGTTGGTCTCTGCTGTAGCAGCTATCAGATAGAGTACAAATGCAATGATAGCGGGTATGTGTCCCTGGAAAAGATACCAGCATTTGTCCTGTCCCCAGACGAGTTCATTAATATTCATTGTGCCTGCAAGCAATACGATGGTCATGATGGCAAGACCCATAGAGATTTCATAGCTCACCATCTGGGCACCGCTTCGCATTGCGCCTACGAGAGAATACTTGTTGTTGGAAGCCCAGCCCGCGAGAAGGATACCGATCACGCCAAGACTTGATATGGCAAGGATAAAGAATATTCCTATATTATAGTTGATCATCTGAAGACCGCGTCCCCAAGGCAGACAAGCGAAGGTGATTACCGAGGCTGCCACCACAATGTAAGGCGCAAGCTTGAAGAGGAATTTGTCGGTGTCTTTCAAGGAGATTATTTCCTTAATGAGCATTTTTATGACATCGGCAAAAAGCTGGAGGAGACCCCAGGGACCAACACGCATCGGGCCGAGGCGACACTGGAAATAAGCGCAGAGTTTGCGTTCATAGAAAATGTAGAACATCGCCAGAACAGAATAGGCGGCGAGCAGGATTACACCAATCACGATGCATTCCACAAGGATTGCGGCCCATTCAGGCATACATCCTATCAAAAGGTCGTTGAACCAATTTGTGATTATACTAAAATCAAACATGTCGATTACAATTGAATTAGTTAGCGGTCAATGTCGGGAATCACAAAGTCGAGAGCTGCACCGATTGTGATGATGTCTGCAATCATGTGTCCTCTGCAGGTGAGATCCATCACGCCTACAAGATTGAAGCAGGGACTCTGGAAGTGAACACGATAGGGATTTTTGGAACCATCGCTTTCGATATACACACCGAAAGTGCCACGGGAGGCCTCAACCTGGGTGTACCAGTGTCCGGCCGGGAGTTTCACGACCTTAGGCACCTGTGCACGGATGTCGCCTTCCGGAATGTTATCGATAAGCTGAGCTATAATATTGCAGCTCTGTTCGATTTCGCGCATTCTGACCATGTAGCGTGCGTAGGAATCGCAACCGTCTTCGAGCACCTCCTCAAATTGCACGCGGTCGTAAGCAGCGTAGGGGTGTTTCTTGCGGCAGTCGTTGCTCCAGCCGGAGCCGCGTCCGGAAGGACCTGTTATGGCGTAGTTGATAGCATCTTCCTTGGGCAGTTTACCCACGTGCAGACGGTTTTTGGCAATAAGGTTTCCGGAGAATACAGTATGGTATTCCTTCAAGGCATTAGGCATTACATCAAGCAGAGCCTTCACATCCTTGACGAAATCGGGATGCAGGTCAGCTATGACACCTCCGATTACATTATAGTTCATCGACATACGTGCACCGCAGGTCTTCTCAAAAATGTCGAGCACCATCTCGCGTTCGCGGAAGCCATAGAAGAAAGCAGTGGTGGCTCCAAGGTCCATAGCCGTACAGCCGAAAGCAAGCAAGTGGCTTGATATGCGCATCAACTCATCCATTATGGTGCGGATCACCACCGCACGGTCAGGAACCTGCAGGCCAAGAGCCTTTTCAATGCAGGCGCACAGGCAATGGCGGTTCTGGTGTGCGCTCATGTAGTCCATACGGTCGGTGAAATGGAGTATCTGCGGATAACCGAGTTCCTCGCAGAGTTTCTCGATGCCACGATGGATATAGCCCGAAACGACATCGACCTTCTTCACCTCCTCACCATTGAGGGCAACGCGGAAACGCATGACGCCATGGGTAGAGGGGTGTTGCGGACCGATATTCATCACATAGTCATGGTGTTCGAATACTTTGGAGGGTATTGGTTTGATGACTCCGTTGGGGTCTTCCACGTAAGACACGGTGTCATCCTCATTCTTTTCGTCGTTTTCTGGAATCGGATTCAGTTTTGGGTCAGCGTCATAATCCTTGCGAAGAGGATATCCTTTCCAATCGTTGCGCAGGAAGAATCGGCGCATGTCGGGGTGGTTGATGAATTTTATTCCATAGAAATCATACACTTCGCGTTCTTGGAAGTTTGCTACTTTCCAGAGGTCGGAAACAGTATGGATCATGGGGTTTTCACGGTCTGTGACCGCCACCTTAACCGAAAGCATCTGCCAGTCGTGGCTGGTGGAAGTGAAATAATACATCACCCCGAGAGAGTCTTTCCAGTCCATGCCTACTACGGCGGAAAGGACATCGAAGTTGAGGTCGGGATTATGCTTGAGTGCTTCTGCAAGTTTCCGCCAGTCTTTTTCAGGCACATTTACCAAAAGGATATCACCTTCCTCGAATGTGGCAGACGGGCAAATCTTGCTAATATTGTCTTTAACGCTCATTTCAAAAGTTGTGTATTGTTGACAATTATTTGATTAATACTCGCCTGCATCTTCAGGATGCTTGCGGAAGAAGTCTTTGATTTTCTCTTTGCGGTTGACACCGCCGAAGAATCTCTGCACCTTTATTTTACGTTGGAGCTGCATCAGACCGTAGAACATGGCTTCCGGGCGCGGGGGGCAACCGGGGATATATACGTCAACGGGAAGAATCTTGTCAACGCCATCCACTACGCAGTAAGATTTTTTGAATGGGCCACCGCTTACAGCGCAACCGCCACATGCGATGACGTATTTGGGTTCTGCGAGTTGGTCGTAGAGGCGGAGGAGTGCGGGAGCCATCTTGTGGACAATGGTGCCTTGCACCATAATGTAGTCGGCTTGGCGGGGGGAGTTGCGTGCCACCTCGAATCCGAAGCGGGCCATGTCGTAGCGTCCGGCACCGAGACACATGAACTCGATGGCGCAGCAGCTTGTGCCGAAAGTCAGAGGCCAGAGGGAGTTGGAGATGCCCCAGTTGATAAGTTGGTCGAGTTTGCCTACGGCCACGTTAGCACCGGTGGCGTTGAGTTCTTCGACAAGTTGCTCGATGTATTCGTTGTCTTTGAAGTCCTCAGTCTTCATCGACTTGATTTTGATATCATTTACATCCATTTGAGAGCTCCTTTCCGCCAAGCGTAGGCAAGGCCTAAAATAAGAATAAACATGAAGATAGCGATGCAAAGGAGTCCGGATGGTCCGAGGCTGCGCATGATGGTGGCCCAGGGATAGAGGAAGATGGTCTCCACATCGAAAATGAGAAACAGGATGGCGAAGATGTAGTAGCCTGTTTTGAACTGAATCATAGATTCACCTCGGGTCGGGATACCGCATTCGTAGGTTTCGCCTTTCTTTACCGAGTAGGATTTAGGGCCGATCAGTCGCGCAATCCAGTATGCGGCAAACACCAATGCCATGCCGGTGAGAGCCGCTGTAATCGCGAGATCCCCGTTGCTTATTTCCAACAGTAAATTCATATATTTGTTTATGTTTTAATTATTTATTCAGATAGTTAGGCCGAATCGCGTTGCGCTAATACACAATGCAAGTGCAAAAATACAAAAAAAAACTTAAACAAACAATTTTTATGCCCTCAAATTATTAAAATTTCTTAAAAATGAATGGTGGGATAGGCAGCCGATGCCTATCCCACCATATACGTATTCATATAGGTCAAATATGAAATCTGACTATAGTTTCTTGATGACTTCCTCTAACTTGTTTCGATTACGAGCATCTACCTTTATGTCAAGTACCTCTCCATCACGGTTTACGAGAAAGTATGATGGGAACCCGGTAACACCGAGATATAGTTCTATTGCAGATTGTTGTGTTTCCGGTAGATTGTAGTGATATATATTGTCTCCGTCTATTCCATACTCCTTTATTATGGTCTTCCATGCTGATTCATTTGATCTGCTTGCCAAGAATAGATATGCGAGATCGTATTTACGCAGATGCTCCTCCTCTTCCTTGAAATCCTTGAGAGCGGCTCGGCATGGACCACACCATGTTCCCCATACGTCTAAAAGCACAATCTTGCCACGCATTGGCTCAAGAATTTTATCGAGAAGTTCCTTGCCATTTATTAGAGTTGAATCAAGTTCCACACGTTCGTTTCGTAAGGGAATGTCATTTTGCTGAAGTCTGGTAATTTTGTCGTTAAGGTCCAATATGGTCTTGAGACCAATTTCATTGCTAATATATTTTTTTGCGTTTTCCACGTCATTGGGCGCAAGAGGGCGGATATTGTTTTCAAGTTCATTATAAAAATTTTGAGTAAGGAAAATATCTTTAGCTTCCTTGTTGAGTTTTAAAGAATCGAGAATATCTAATTTTCGTTTAAAAAGAATGTTCATCCATTCTTCTTCACTTATTTTTGCGTGTGGTATGCTATCGATGCTTAATATTTCATTTTTTAGTTCAATTTCCTCATCGCTAAGGTTACTACTGTAATCATTGTCTTTTCTTAGTTGTTTCAGTTTGGCGATTAAGGGCGCTGCATTTTGTGCACCTTCATCCGTCAGTATGTAAGACATGTAGCTTGTGTGATCATTGATTTTGAATATGATGTTTAATTTATTATCCGAAGTGGAATTGGCGGCATCATATATATTGTTGATAAATGTGTCATAAAGTCGGTATGCCGACAAAGGACTTGGTAGGCTGTCAATATAGTTTGTTTTGGCATATTGCATCATATCAGCAGGATATGAATAGTCTGTATTGAAATAGGCTTGCCCAAGCGTAAATGCTCCATCAGCTTTCAAATTATTTTTCTTGAAATTTTTGAAACGCTCGGATATGTTGGGATTGGCAGCAATGATTTCATTCATATCTGAATTGTTTTTTCTGTCAAAATCTTTTATGGCAGGCAGCAATTCATTGTAGATATCCTTAAAATCGGATGCGTAAGTCATCCATCTATCGAGAGGATTCGCCAACAGTTCATTTTGAAGTCTAACGTCAGGCCCCATCACAATTTTCTTTCCCGATGCATAATCAATCAGGAAGAAATACTTTTGGTTGGGTTCGAAAGGCAGGTGGATAATATCTCTGTCGGTGATAATATCTATCTGTTGAGTGTTAACAACCGGTAATTTGATTGAGAAGAATCCCAATGTGTCTTGTAATACTTCATTATTCTTGTAACCTTCCCCAAATATACTGTATTGCTGGAACATTATGGGTTTAGATTTCTTGCGGGGACCTCGCAGCCAACCAGATATCTCTACGGAATCTCCCGGATGATAGCCATTGTCTGCAAGGTCAGGACGCAGGTCTTTTGAGGGATAATCCGGAAGTCTCGGCCCTGTAATCATACTGCATTCTATCGGTTTCTCATTCCCGATACGGATCTGACGATTCAGGTTCTTCTGTTTTCCGATGTTTACATTTATGGTTTTGTCACCGTTGATAAGGGTTACTTTTCCTTTGGTCGTGTCCTTATCCAATTGAGTCGTGCCATATTGCCAGAATTTTCCGTCATAAACGGCTCCTTCGGGAAAGAAACCAATCAGCCATTCGCCGGTGGCATCATTCCGCCAAAGACTGCTTTCCATGAAATTGTCTGTAATCGGATGGATGTTCTCTATAAAGAATCCTCGTTTGATATTTACCGGTTCCCTGAGTGTGAAGTTTGTGGTGTTGACGGGAAGAGGCTCGAAACGCATAACTATGTCGGCGACACCATTTTCCGGTCTGTCATATTTTCCCGGCTCAAATCCTTCGTAGCTTTTCATCGCATACGTCTTGCCGTCGGCATATAGTTCAGTGCTTTTGTTGTATGAGAAAGGGGTGGATGAATATACCTTCAGCTTCACCACAGTCTCATCCGGTTTGAATTCCACTTTCTCCACCACTTGCGAGCAACTGGCAGCCACCGACCTCGCCACCGGATTCTCCCATACCAATTGTTTCTTTCCCCACGTTGCGCTCGTCAGCAAACCGATAGCTGCCGCCATCAGGCACATTATTATTCTTCTCACATTCATTTACGGTAGTATTATTTGTTACGAATTGATTTCTCTATCTATGATTTTTAATTTTGCCAGTGAAGGGTCTTCGTATGCGTTGCATGAAGTAAGGTAATTCTTTAACTCAGTAAAATTGGGGTCAGAGGATCCAAATATTATCTCTTTTAAGGTGTCAATTTTTACTGCCATACAAAAAATCACGATTAAAGATATGCAAAGGTACAAATTTTTGCGATTATAACCGCTATTTTTACAAAAAATTGCGATTAGTATCCTGTTTTTTATATTTACATCCAATAAAACACCATGCTTGTATCTTTATTTTTTCTTGGGCTGGCGTTGGAAACGGTATTGGATTGAGGCCATGAAGTAGCGGGGAAGCGCGTTGCTGTAGCTTACGGTTCGCCCGGAAGCTGTCACTGCATAATTCACATTCGATAACTGATGGAGCATGTCGAAACCATCAAGCATTATGGTCCATTGCTTTGCCTTGGGCGGTGTCCATGTCAGTCTCACGTTCCAGATTGCATCGGAAGTGTCGAGTTCCTTCACTCCATATCCCTTGCGGGTGTAGATGTTGAAATCGGTATTGACCCCGATGTTATACGGCAATTTGAAATTTGCGATAATGCCGTAGGAATAGTGATTCGCATTGATGGTCTGGAAATCCGGACGGTCTGAAAAACTGTGTCGGTTCATAAACTCACCGTTAAGACTGATCGATTGCTTGCCGATTTGCCACTGGAAGGTGAGTCGCTCAGAAATAGAGTTGTTGTCAACTTTTGATAATTCCGGTTGCTCCATGTTGATGCCAATCATATCGGCATATCTTCCAATGTTGAGATTTGTATTTGAAGTCAGGGTAAACTGATTAATAGGGCCGAATTGCAGATTGAAAGAGTTGTTGGCATTAAAACTTCTGTTGCCATCCACATTATACATCTTGCTGTTGCGGATACCTGTAGATGTGTCGTATGTAAATCCGCGGGTCAGTGCATTTTTCACGTGTGAAAACTCTATGCTGACATGATTTGAGAGCGGATGCGTTTTAGGACCTATATATGAATAGGTTAAACTGGGTCTGAAAGTATATTCCACTTTTAAATCCGGATTTCCCATGTAGATATTAAGCGGATTGGAATCATCTGTAACTTCTATCATGTCAAAAAGATTTGGTGCCTTGGGAGTTATGTACATGTGCAGACTTACATAATGCTTATAACTCATACGGTTTTCATTCACTTTTGTGTCAAGGTAAGCATTGATTCGTGCGCCCCAGTTTCCCAAAGTTGTCAGGAAGAAACTTTTCCTGACGGGATGGAATTTATGATTACGCTTATAGTTGAGATGAGAGTGCTTGAATGCAAAACTTGGGGAAAAATCAAAGGAAAAACGGTGTTTACGATCTTTGCCCAAATTGAAAGAGTAATAAAGAGATGGCGTTATGGTATGCGTGTTGCTTATCATCCGTGATGTGTAGGAGTTTTTGTGATCGAGGGCGCTTGCCCAGCCGGCCGGCAAGACACCATATATTCCGGCATCTTCGAGGCGTTCGAGAGCATACTGGTAGGAATCCTTTATCTCATTAGAAAAGAAGTATTCATAATTGAGCGAGAGATAGAATTTTCCTAATGAGGCATTGTAAGTCACGTTGTCCTGTATTCCCAGATAGGAGTGGGGCGTGTTGTCGATATATTGTCTTCTCACATCCGCCGGAACAGGATTGTTGCCATAATTTATGGTGTAGTCTTTCCAGATGTCTTCTTTAGTTCTCCGGTAACGAATTCCGAACTCATTGCTGATGTCGTCGTCAGTCTTTGGCAGAAAGTAATACACATTTGGGAAGAACTGAATTTCCCCCGATTTAGTCCTGCCATCGGAGCGTGTTGACGCACGGTTGAGTATCGAGTTCAGAGTCTCAGGTTTTCCATCTGAATATATGGCTTTGAGTGCGTCAATGGTCAGATCTTTCTGTTCCTCAGAGAAAGTACCCGACAGAGACTCCGACTCATTATCCTTATCCTGATATATGGCCTTTACTACATAACCGGGTAACCATCTGTTTAGTCGCAACGAACCATAATGGTATGAACTCAGCCGGATATTGCTGTTGTAGGATTTTGAATAAGAATTATCGTAAGTGTTCCCGCCGGAGAGAAAATTGGTGGCGGCAGTGGTTGTGCGGTTGTCGGTGTAGTTGCGAGTGAAGGTTATGTCACCGCTGAATCGTTTCTTCTCATCGTCAGTATAGTTGTAGTCGAAAGCAGCCATCTGGTATTTCCTTGTGCCGGAAGGCATCATTTCCGGTTTCCAACTGTCTTTCTGTCCCGGCTTTCGAGTGTCGTTGAGATTGTTGAAATTGGCTATTGCGGTCAGTCGGGTGGTATTGTTAAACCAAAGGCCAAACAGCCGCCCCATATATCGGTCAGATGTGCCGTAACCTAACTGGGCATTGGCGGTAAGACCCGTGTTGAACTCTCTCTTTAGTTTTACGTCCATGGTAAGGTGTTTCTCCCCATGCGTTTGTCTTGTCCATTTCTCATCGGGGGTATAACCCTTATATACTTCCACATTTTTCACGGAGTAGGCACTGATGTTTTCAAGCATCAGTTCGTTGTTATTGTCAAAGAATTCCTTGCCGTTGAGTAGAAGAGATTCCACCTGCTCGCCATTTACCATTATCTGTCCACCCTCTTTGAGTTCCACTCCGGGAAGTTGGGCTATGAGGGCATCAAGCATGGAACCCTCGGCAAGTTCGAAGGCATCGGCATTATAGACAATAGTATCTCCCTTGTTGTAGAATTTGATTTTGGTGGCGGTCACTGTCAGTTCATCAAGTTGGCGCGGGGCTTTCTCGAGAAAAACAGTTGGCATCGACCGGCTTGATTCCCTTTTGCCGATATCATTCACTTCAAAGGTAAAGGTTTTTGTGGTGTATTTGGAACAGCCTACCTGAATGTTGTATATGGAGTCAGCGCGTGGCACGATGAATCCGAAATAAGACATTTTCTGCCATTCTCCATCCCTGTAATAGTGGCCTTGGTTGGTTTTCACCGTGTCGGAGGGATTGCCATTGTGGTCGAGAATGACAGCCCAACCGTCAAGAAGGTCGGTTTTGCCCAAAGCTTCCTTAAGCCGCCCTCTGATATAGATGGAATCGTTTGAAGCGGCATTGCTTGATGGGGGCAGAACCCATGAAGATATTGCTATGAAAATGGCAAATAAAAAATTTCTATGTTTAATCATGATATAGTAAAATCACTGTTTGCATTATTTTAATGCAAACAAAATTAATAATTTATAGTAAAATCAATTCTTGATATCCCAATATCAAGGCATATCGATACCTTCTTAATCCTTAACTCTTACCCCTTAACTCTTTACTTGAGATGCCTTTCGATTTCCTTGTCACCGTTGGGGTTGTCAAGTAAGAAGTGTGTCTTGAGCAGTTGACCATCTTTGCCGATCAGAACTCCAAAGGGGATGACTGAGAAGTTGAAGTAGGCACGCAGCCGGTTCCAATTGTCTTGGCTGACATAGATGTGCTCCCCCTTGATTCCTTCCTTTTCGAGGAATCGGTTGCAACGCACCAAATCTGTATCCTCTGCAACATACAGTGCTTTGAATGGTTTGTCGGCAAATCTTTCGAGAATGTGCTTTTGGGCAATCATGCCGGAGCGGCAGGGACCACATCCGATACCCCAGAAGTCGATGTAGATAAGATTTCCGAGATAGGGCTTTATTAATTCAGTGAGTACATCTGCGTTTTTATCAGCATTCAATGTGCTATACTCAGATTTCTTCGCCACATTGGATTCCGATAATGCCACTTCCTCTGCAAAACCGGCGTATGCATCAAGCAGAGCCTTGTTGAGTGATGGATAATCCACGAGACTTGAAAGATTGCTGACAAGTTTGTTGGCTCTCGAGAGCGATTTCCTTTCAGGCGTAAATATCATATCAAGATGACTTAACAGGGAATGGACACGCGACAGTTGGGCGGCAAAACAGTTGCCAACCCCCGTCTTATTATAATTGTCAGCATCAATTTCTTTGATAAGGTCAAAACTTGATATATTCATGACAGATGAAATATCATCTGATTGTTGTTCAGGTAAGAGTTCCTCAATCTTTTTAATCATAGATGGGTCAATTGAACCGCATGCTGCCGTTCCGGATGCATAGAACAAGTCTCCGAATTGCCATCTGTTGGGGAGATACATGTTTGCGCAAATCATAATCGGGTTGGAGTAGATGATTTGATTGAATTTTTTCTTGGGAGCAAACAGACGTTTGAGATCAAGAGATTTGAACTCACTGAATTTTATGTTGCCGGTGCTGTCGATATTAAATTCCGGCCGGTTGGCATCGCGGAAATGCAACTCATTTACCTCTTCACATTCCAATATGTTCCCTATTACAAAAGATGCGAGAATATCCTTGACAAATGTGCTTGCGTTTAAGTCTCCCAAATATGACTGGAGATTGGTGATGGTTTTGTCAAGAAACTGATATATTCTCTCATTGTTGGCATATATGGTGTCGGCAGCGGCGTTATTCGGAAGAAAAAAATTGTCGTAGCAGTCCTGCAATGCAAAATGGGAATAGATGTCGTCTGAAAGAACATTTACCATAATGGCATCATCAAGTTTTCCTCGGAATCCGAAATATTTCAGATTGCCATCCTTGGAATTGGTGTAGTCTGTGAGAGTAGTGGTGACAATGTTTAAGGTATCTCCGGGCATGAGGAAGACTTCCTGTCCATGATCACCCATCTCAAGATAGGAATATTGTGGATAGTCAAGTTTTACATTAAGGTCGAACGATCCATCCGGATTAATATCGCATACGTTGACATTGTTTTTTCCATTCACATAATTGAAGGTTGATAATGTCACAGTTTTGAAGTGATAATTTGGGTGGTAATTGTTGATTTGTCCGCGAATAAGGGTTGAGCCTCCTTCCGAATAAAAAGGAATGTCAGGATAACGGTCAGGATCAAGACCTGTCCATTTTTTGGAAGATTTCTCAGCGAGAAGTTTTTTGGGGTCTATCATTTCAGGATAGCCCGGATCCTCCTCATCAAGATGAATTCCCCATATTCCGTTTGTCGGTTTGTCGCCCTCTGTTGACAGATCGAGCAGTTTGGTACCTTTAGGGACTTTTTCAAAAACGAGGACACCTTCATGTTCTCCCGATTCGCGCACATATATATGTTTTTCAAATTCGAGGTTTTCGGCTCCGATACACTTATACTTTTTTGTGGTGTCGCAATCGGCAACGATATAGTGATCGACTTGAGGATCAAGTTGTACCCAATAGTTGGGAAGATTCTTAAGAGCCAGTCTGATGCGTGTGCAAGTGTCGAGAATTTCTATATCTTTAACTTCGAAAAAGTCCGGTTGATAGTCAACCTTCGGTTTGAAAGCGAATATGCTTGTGGCAGTAAGCAGTACGGTTGCAATGGCGATGAATGTATGTTTCATTGATGATTTCTTGGCAAGTATTGGTTAGAAATGGAATATGTCGTTTACTTCCTGAGGGGTTAGTTCACCGACAATATAGATCACGGAATGAGCCTTCCCGTATTTTGACCATTGAATCACGAGAAGACGATTGACCGTCTCAACCGGGCAACCAAATTCATCTTTGGGATAAGTTATCTCAGCGCAAACCTTGACACCGCTGTCCTTTTCACGGTTGTAGGCAATGAGTTTCAACTCATCGGACAGTTTGTTGATGATTGACTTGAAAGAGGTGTATTCACCGTTTATATCCGTCTTCAGAATCTCGATATGTTTCACCTTTCTTACCGGAATATTTTTTAAAGTGGTAAGTTGGTCCTTCTGTTGCATGGATTTGAGCATCCATGGAGAGATGTAGGTATAGTCGAACCCCTCGAGGTTGCTTCCCTGTCGAAGTTTCAGTTGCGGTTCATCGTTCGTCTGTGCCTGCAATGTTGGCATCGCAAGCGCAAGCAATAGCATTAGATAAGCAATGATTCGTTTCATATTTCGTAATAATTTGTTTCAGTTTCAAAATTCAGATTGATATTCAGATTCTTTATTTCGTAAAGTGCATCCATGAGGTTTGATTCGATGACACTTACCCTGCTTACTCCGTCTGTAATCAGTGCATGGATATTGTTTTGCTGATATTCATAACCGTCAAGGTTGTCAGTCAAAGTTAAATTTTCAGGAAGTACTCTCATTCCGGTTTCGTTTATATCAGTAATTGCACTTTCCATAAAATTACCGAAACTCACGTTTATTTCCGAGATGGTTCTCACAAGTTCGTCCTCATCTGTCGAGACATCAGGAAGAATTTCTTCTTGTTTTGTCGGTTTTGACCTTCGTATATTAGCCTTGGCAATCAAGCTTTTATCATCTTGCAGTTTCTTAGGTGAAATCTTCTGAATGGTGTCCGTGATGATTCTCACAGGCTCGATGGTGGTCGTGTCATGGAGCGATGCAACCACATTCCGATTATCTGAAGAGGAAGTGTTCTCATTGAAAATGGATATACTTCCAGCGATAAGCAGAGTAAGAGAAGCGGCAACTGAAGTCAGCGTGATGATTAGCTTGCGTCTTTTGCCATGTCTTTCATCCTCAGCAAGCCGGTGGATTTGCCCGGATAGCATTTCCTCTATGTCGTTGTCATCGTTTTCAAAGTCATCATCCAAAAACGAAAGCAAACGCTCCGTCACCTCCGAATCTTCCTCCGGTAGCAGCGTCTCTTCGCTCCAGTTGCGAAGTAGCGTGTCAAGTTCTTTGTCAGTCCAATTCTTTTCCATCATATTCCTTTATGTTTTTCCAAATACTCTTTGAGTCGTTGTCTTGCTCGGTGTGTCAGTACCCTGACATTGGCGTGCGATAGCCCTGTGGTTTCCGCTATCTCTTCACCCGACATTCCTTTTAACACTTTCATCACTATCACCATCCGCTCATTTTCCGGTAAAAGTTTGACCGCCTTTTTCAATAGAGCCATTTTTTCGGCTCTTTCCAATGCCGCATCCGGCGGATCATCGGATATCATGTTGTCGTTTGATTCATCCTCTGTTCTAACTTGCCGTCGCAGCATCTCAATGGCCCTGTTGGAAACAGTCTTGATGCAGTAAGCGCGTATGTTTCCTACGGAGAGGAGGGTTTTCCTCGATTTCCAGAGGGCAGTGATTGCATCTTGCAGACAATCGAGTGCGTCATCGCGGTTTTGGAGGATATGTAGAGCCTCCGCCATCATCAACTGATGATGGGGCATCACCGCTTTTTTGAATTCCTCTTCTGTCATGCTTGATTGCTGATTTGGGCCGATTTTTTATAATGGGATGGAATTGCCGCCGGAATGTTACAATTTTTTTGAAAAAAATCATGATGCAACATGATTTATCAAGATTTATCATGTTGCATCATGAAAAAGTAGTCGCAAAAAATCGATTATTTCACCTCTATGATCTCGGCGGCTGAGTGGCAGACGAGGGTGGGGGAGTATTGGCTCTGCAAGGTGGCTATTCCGCATGAGAATGAGCCGTCTTGCGCCACGGTGCAATCGTAAGAGATGACGTGGTGTCCTTTGGGGAGGAAATCAAAATAGAGATTGGTGTTTTCATTGTGCACCTCCTTATAGTACCATACCCCGTCGGTTGCGGTGTAGTGCGACAGTTGGTCGGTCGGTTCCAGACACGCACTCCTCTCATCAGTTAGAGCCACGTAGTCCATGTCGCGGTCGGTGGTAATGGTTAGGGTTACTCTCACTTTCATGCCTTTCTTCAGCGTAATACCGGATTTTGGCACAAGCGTTCCGTTGCCTTCATCGACCAAAGCCACAAGTTCCTTGCGAATCGACATCTCCGGCAGATTTGCTGCCTTGATGTCCTTCAGCGGAGCCTCGTATTGCGAAACGACACCGCCCCAAGCCGGAGAATTACTGCTACGCATAATCTTAAGTTTTTTGCCCGAAGCGTGTTTTGCATCAAGGCTTACCGTGAATGCTCCCGTGAGAGCTGCTGATTCGGGCAGTTTCACAGGTCGCGCCCTCAACTGAAATTCAGGAGCATTGGCACCAGCGCCGGTGGTCCAGTTGCTGCCGGATGTAAGTATGGCATTTATGGTCTCCACCGTCACAATGTTTCTGCCCCAGTCCTCTGTCTGTCGGCTCAGAATCAGCCATTGGCGGAGTCCGTCGATAAGGTTGTTCTCAGGTTCTATTTCTGCGAATGCCTTAAGCACCATGGTGGTAGTGGCAAGTGCCGAGCTGCCGTAGTAACCGGAGTTTAGATTGTCAAACCATACGCCTTTTTGCGGAGTCACGCTTGCATACTGGCGAAGCGATTCAAGAATCTCAAGGGCGGTCTTCTTCTGTCCATTTCTCCAGAGCACAATAGCCGATTTCGCTTTCTCCCCGATGCCGTAGTCTTTCCATTCCGATGCGATATCCTTAGCAGCTTTTGCCATCATGGTTGCCATTTCTGATGAATTCTTGCCGGTTGGAATTAACTCCTTGTCAAGACTGCTGCGTGTGAACATCCAATTAAGCAGATAACTCAGTGAATCATCTTTCTTGTGATATTTACGATATTGCTCAACGAGTTCTTTATCTACAAAACCTACAGCAGATTTTATCATGTCGGAAGTATTGGAGAATTTATCCAGGGCACCGGCTTTTTCCATCATGGCAAAATTGTATAGGATATTGCTTGTGATGAAAACTGATGGTTGCATATCCGGACACCAGCTCCATCCCCCTTCCGGATTCTGAAGTTTTTGCAGACTGTTGATTTGTCCGGCAATCACTTTCTCTGCATTATCGCTGTCAAGCAATGATGAAAGACGGCTCATGCGCAAAGTTTCGGATTCTGCATCATTGACCCATGGGGTATTGTTGAGTTGAGTGATTTTTATGTTGCCGTCTTTTTCAAGATTACTCTTTAATGCAGCAAACTCAGAGTTCCGGTCAGAAAGGAGTGTCTCAAGACCTTTCTTCAATGCCGGATTGGAGGAGATGAGATTGAAAGCCATCGCATTGCCATAAAGGGCGAAGGCTTTTGCGAGTGTACTCTTTGAATCGGTCTCCATTATGTCGGGGAGTGCGGTGAGGCAATACCATGCTGGATTGTCGCAATACTGCAAGGTAACTTTGTCGGAGTTCTTGAATTTGGGCAATTGAATCTCAAACACCCGCTGGTCAGGGGCGAGCCAGAAAGGAGTGGACTCAGTCACTGGTGAAGATGACGGCAGAACCGGGAGGATAGCCTGCTCTCCATCGCGGTGTCCGTTGCCTTCGGCGTATGCACGGAATCCGACAGAAGAAACATCTGAAGGAACTTCCCACAACATTTCGATCTCGCGGTTTGCTGAAGCCCCAAGATTTTGTGCTTCGAATTCCTTCGTTGCGATGGTTCTGCCGGTCAGAAGATTCACCAATTCTATTTTACCGCTAACCAGGCAAACTGATCCTGTATTGTTGAATATTGTGGCAGTGATTTCTATCTTGTCGCCTGTGCGTACAAAACGTGGCGAATGTGTTGAGACCATCACCGGTTTTGAAGCGACAGTTTCCAGTTTCTTATAAGCTGTCTGAACCGACTCGTCATATCCGAGCAATTGCAATTGCCATGTTGTGTTGAAATTGGGCACAGTGAAATTGATATCCACCACGCCGTCTTTGTCGGTGGTCAGATAAGGCATGAAGAAAGCCACGGGGCATTCCGATTCGCGGAGTTCGTCTTTATTGGATTCGCCATTTTGATCGGGACCTGAAGCCATCGGTTCTTCCAACCCTCCATCATATTCTGATTCCACGGCCACTTCTTCTGTGACGGAATCGGACATGTCCGACATGGCACCGGCTGACATTTTCATTTGGTTCATCGACCTTGATGTGAGTTGAACTGTGGAAAAAACTTCATTTTTTGCAGACTCTGCATAGACCACTCCGCCAACAGCGTATCCATATAATCCCCAGTTTTGGCCATAATTGTTTATACTTGGGAAATACAGTTGGCTATACGACAGATATTTATAGTTCTTCAGATTGAAATCCATGTATCTTTGGGCATCCATATTGTTTCTGAAGAATGAGTATTGGTTGTAGCCGTTTGCAGATGGGGCGAAATTCCATCTGAAAGGAGCCAGATGATTCAATGCCGCATCAGTCATGACAGCCATAACCGGTATTTCACCGACTTCACCATACTTCCTGTCAAACCGGAATTTCCAATGCTCATTATCTCCGGCTGAAATCTTGTTGCGGAACGATTCTGTCTTTATGTCAAGACTATTGGCTACTTCCGGTCCATAGAAATTTATATGGGTGTTTTCCACATCCAAGTCTGAGATGAAGTTTACATCCATAATGAATCGGTCGCTGCCTGTGGGTAAGACAACCGGAACTTTTTCATTTTCTTTATCTACATGTAGCCATCTGAAATCGATTAATTTGTTGTTGCCGGATAGTACTATCGGAATCCATCTGTTCCGGACTCCGGAGCCTATGGTGACGCATGTACTAAGATTTCCGGGTGTTGCGTAAATATCAGCTTGAGGTATCCACAGTTTCACACCTTCAGGAGCTGTCGTGTCGGTATTCCTCCAAAACACAAAGGAAATGTCAGATTCGACCTCCGGGTCATCCTGTAGAGATACGTTCAGATTATATTTTGCTGAAGCGTAATCTTTTACAGGAAGCGTTAGTGATGGCGATTCAAACAATCCTTCTGCCTCTACTTGCCCGGTCGCTGCATTTTTCAAGATATAACTTAATTTTTTCTTGACATTATTGCCCAAAATGTCTTTCACGTTGAAGATTATGGCTGGAATACTGTCGGAAATATCGAAATACATGCCTGATGAGGGTGTCGATATATTATATTCCTGGCCAATCCCGAATTGGACGGAAGGACCGGATTGTGTTTCTCCGGAAGGAGATGTGGCTGATACATTTACATTGAAGACTCCGCGCTCAAACTGAGTATTCTTTAGATTTGCGGTAGGAAGTGAAATCACATATTTCCCTTCAGCGTCGGTAGTGACAGATGAATCGTATGTGGCATTTGAAGGCGCCCACCAGCGCAGTGGTGGCTGATACCTGACCGTGTAATCGACTTTGGCATTTGCAAGAGGCATTCCGGAGTAGGTGAGTACCAGGCCTTTCAGATTCACTACTTCTCCGGCAGTTATTTCATTTTCCGATTCTTCTGATGTTATGAAGAATGTAGGCGCCACATAGTCTGCGACCTGAAAATATGCATAGTTGTAAGATTTACCCTTGCTATCGGTGGCATAGAGACTCCAGTTGCCGAGCAATCCGTTTTCCGGAATTCGGAAATTGACAGTCGCTCTACCGAAAAGGTCGGTTGAGGCAACCTGAGAATTTACAGTCTTGCCATTAGCGTCATGAAGTTCTATCTTGAATTCTTTGTCTGTATCAAGGCTGAGGTTGTTCTCTTTTGATGAATAGGCTATAAACACGGCACATACGCTGTCGCCGGGGTGATAGATGCTGCGGTCGGGAAGAATGGTTACTTTTCTACTTGTTGTCGTGTCTGCACGTTGGGCTGTGTTGTAGATTCTGAGATTATTTGTCCATTTCGAACCGTTATATGAGGCCTCCACATCACAGCTCTTCTCAGTCACAGTTGCAAAACCTTCCTTGTTGGTGGTTAGTGTTGCCGCCAAATTCCTATTCGATGAGTAATTCTTACGAGTATATATGTTGACAGTGGCGCCTTCTATGGGATGTCCGTCGCTTCCATCCACTACAAATACCCGGCTTGTGGCATCAAGACAATCGATAGAGAACACCGAAATGTCAGACACGGAGAATGGCTGACGCCAAGTCTGTTTTGCTATTGAAGGATATATACCCTTTCCATTGGGAGTCGAACTTGGTAGCACGACGTATGTGCCGGCCGGAAGAGTACCTATATTTGCAGAAACTTTGCTGCTGAAAGGTGGAGTGCCTTGTGCTTCTGTCTTAACCGCCTTGGCAAGGCGGCAGTTTGAGGCTATCACACTGTTGCTTGGTGATTTTGTGGCATTCTTATATTTGGAATAGTCGTATATCAGCAAATATGTTTGGTTGCAGTTGTTCAGTGTCACATTCATGGAAATGTCAGCTGAAGAGAGGTACTGGCTTCGGTATTCAATATTTGCTGAAGGAGAGATATAGTTGTTTAGTATATTCTTCAGGGCGTTGACATATCGGCCATTGGGAAATTGTGCGATTGACTTTTTCAGCATATCGGCATATTGCTTCTTGCCAATCATGAAATCCGGATGATCTTCAGCGTCATCGCTCAAGACGTTTGATTCGAGTTTCTGAAGAATAAGCTGGCTTCCTTCCGTGTCTTTAAGTTTTTCGTAGGCCGACATAAGAAGTTTCTGTCGTAAAGAATAAGGTGAGAGGTTCGCCTTTTTGACGAGAAAATTGGCTTCAAGAATATCCTGACCTTTTGAACTGCATTTATCAATGAGCATGTCGATGGCCTTGTCGCGAAGATTACGGCATTTCTGTCCCGGTGTGGATGCTTCTGCGGTGTTTCCAAAGAAAGGTATCACATCTTCAGTCTCCGCAGAATATACATTCAGCAGGTCGCTGCATTTCTTTAGAAGAAACTCATCGACAGTCATGCCAAGTTTTATTGACATGTCTGCATCTGTAAGAATCCCAGACCAGTCTTTGAGCGGCTTGTTGTCGTTTGCATTGCTTGCCGTAATCTCGCTGCAAAGAGAATAAATTTTATTGGCAAACATATCGCGGCTCCATTCGTAGGGATTTGATGGTATGGAGTCGTAGGGAAGTTCCCGTTGGTCTGCCTTCCATCTGATATTGTTGTAGATGGAATTGTAAATGTCGGCTTCTATCAATTGAAGGGCCGGTTTCCAGTCAGCGGGGGCTGATTCGACATATCTGTCTATCACCAAAAGATTGGCGGTGACACTGTCATGGCTGATGATGTTTGCGGCAGTTACGGTTTGGATTATTGCGAGACTGGCCTTTTGCCAATTGCCAGAGGCGATGGCGGCTTCAAGATCCTTGTCGGCGTTTTTTATTACGGTCTGCGGATAGGCGAAGTCGGGGGATGTGGATGTATTTTTCTTGGCAGCGGACATGGCAGACGGATTAAGGATGGCGGCTATAAAAAGCACAGCAGTTGCCACTTGGGCAACTGCATGAGAGATATATTCAGATAGCTTGTTCATATTAGTCTATATTTGGCATGATTAATCATGATTCATCAAGGTTTATCATGTTGCATCTTGATTTGGCATGTGTCAATTGGAGTTTTGTTATAATTCCGGTGGAGGGGGAAAGTCGCCGGGCTTTTCGGGGTGACCGCCTTTCTTGTCGGGGTTGCCGGGACCGCCCTTGTGTTTTTTGTCACCATTCTTCTTGCGCATCTCCTTCATCTTTTCAAAGAACTTCTCCTCGCCCTTGTGCATTGTGTAGATTTGCTTGGCACTCAGGAATTTTTCAAACTTCTCATCGTATTTTTTAGTTATCGCGTCGAAGTTTTCTCGAGATTTTTTCTGCAGTTCCGACAGTTTTTTGTAGTCGTCATCCGTGGCATCATTCTTTTTCTTCAGCTGACGCTCGAATTTGAATGCTTCGGATCCGGATTTACGTATTTCGTCGTCATATTCCTTATAAAGCGGAGCAAATTCGGCTTTCTCTTTTTCAGAGAGCGACATTTCTTGTGCAAGATAATCGATCTTGAATTTCTGGATGTCCTCCATCATCTTGGCACGGTCCTGTTTTTGGGCGAAAGCGGTGGCGCATAGGAGAAGAGAAAAAATCAGTAAGATATGTTTTTTCATTTTTGTTTGGATATTTCTGAATTATATATCGGTGTCGTTGAAGTCCCGTTTGAAATCCTCAATTGAAGAATAGTTGGTGCTTAACTCCTCCTCAAGCATAAACGACTCAGCGTTGTCGTTAGGGAAATATAGATATTCGGCATGGTCGGCATTTGCCATTGCCACGGCAACTGCTTCAGGCGGGTTGTCAAGACTCAGGTCTGTAGAGGATATGATATGAAACATCTTCATCATGCACCAGATGCCTGCAAACATAGCCGCCATGTAGAAATAAGGTTTGACTTTCTCCCAAGCCGACAATTTAGGTTGCTTCTGAACCTGATATTCCGGAAGATTATCCATTATTTTGCTTCTGACATTGTCGAAATAATGGGGTGGGACTGTATATCCTGTCTTGCCTCCGGCTTTTTCAAGGATATTGCTATTTTTCATATATTGAAACGTAAACTACTGGGTGTTAATAAATAAACTATAGAATTATATGAGCTTTTCAACTCTTATATTTCTTTGACAATATTGTTGATGCAAGGTTTAATCGATAAGAAAAAAAATTGAAAGGATATGTTTAAAAACGTTAAACTTGGGTTTTAATTGCGTAAAACCAACAAAAATTATTAATTTTGTATCGAAATGGCTAATCAGGTACTTCCCATAGACGAAGCGTTGCTTGTGGAGCAATTGCATAATCCGAAAACCGCTCATGCGGCTTTCGACACGCTGATGCGTATGTATGGAGAGCCTGTGTATTGGCAAATACGTAAGCTGGTGGTTCGTCATGAAGATGCAGACGACATCCTTCAGAATGTGTTTTTAAAAGCCTGGAACAATCTTCAGAATTTCAGGGGCGATGCGAAACTCTCCACATGGCTTTTTAAGATAGCCATAAATGAATCGATCAATTTTCTCAATAAAGAGCGAAATCGCAACAATGTCTCAGTGGATTCGGAAGACGACTCCTATCTTCTCAACAATCTCGAGGCAGACGAGTATTTTGATGGAGATGAGTTGCAGGCAGAGCTACTGAAAGCGGTGGCGAAATTGCCGGAAAAGCAGAGGTTGGTTTTCAATATGCGCTATTTTGATGAGATGAAATATGAGGAGATATCGGAGATACTGGGAACTTCGGTAGGCGCTTTGAAGGCAAGTTATCATCACGCGGTGAAGAAAATAGAAGAAATGTTCTCCGAAACATGATTTTTTGAATCCTCAATGATACTTTTGAAGATGAGATTGTTGTAAATAGTATGAATGATTAAAACAATTTATTATGAAAAAGAAATTTACAGTATTCATAATAGCCATTTTCACGCTATTTATTCCGTCTCAAATCTCGGCTCAATATACAAGTATAGTCAATCAGGCAGCCAATATCCTTCAGACGGCCATAGTGGGAGGAGCGAGCTACAAAGGTTTTGTTGACGTGTCCTATACCTCAGGTATAGGCAATCTGAAAGCAAGTTTCGCCGGAGTCTCAACTGTACATGGTTTCCAGTTTAACAACTGGTTTTTCATGGGAGCCGGTCTCGGCGTGGATTATGTGTATTCCGATGTCCACAAGTATTATCAGGGAGATTTCGGAAGTAAGGGTGTGAGGTCGAGTGGGGCAATGGTTCCGATTTTTACAGATTTCCGGTTTAACATCGGGTCCCGGACCTCTACTTCATTCTTCATTGATGTAAAAGCCGGAGGTTCATTTCTGATTGGAAAGAAATATCTCGCCATTGAGAATGGATATTTGTCCGGTTCGGAATATTTCATGCTCAAGCCTTCGCTTGGACTGAGGATTCCGGTGAGCCAAAATGGGAAACAGGCTTTCAACATAGGAGTGACGTATCAGTTGCTGACGTGTAATTATTGGTATAACTATTCCAACAGCAGTACGCTTAATTCACTTGGAGGCACCGTCTCATACGAATGGTGACAACCTATGCGTTTTATAAAAGTATAAGTAGCTGTTCAAATTAAAACGATACAATCAAAAACTGAAAATTATGATTATCTTGCATACTCTCTGCTTGGTCTTTTTGGCCATTTCCTCCCCTCTCATCAGTCGTAGTGCCCGCATTACTCCTTCTTCGAGTGAAGGAAATGCCTCAAAAATCCCCGCGCAGATAATATGCATTTAATTTGAACAGCTACTTATAATTTTTCCGTAAAAAATGGTCTAACGATATAATGAAACAAATTTTACTATTAGCGGCAGCTGCCTGCGTCAGCGTGGCAGCGATGGCGATTCCGGCAAAACCCGGATTTGTGACATTCACACAGCCCGATGGCACAGAGGTTCAAATCAAGCTCGTTGGCGATGAGCATGGCCATGTGGCCTACACGTCCGACGGTCTTGTGGTAGTGAACGTGGATGGACGTCTTGAATATGCGAGTTTTGATGAGTCCGGAATTGCAAGGGCATCCGGGAAAGTTGTGACTTCATTCAATATGGACCGGGAGGAGGCAAGGCGTCTCCAGACTTCGGCGCAGATTGACAGGTGGGCTGAAATATTGACCGCCAACCGAGACTCTAAGATTGCGCTTCATGACTCAAGATTTAAAATGTCCACAAGGTCGGAAGATTCTTCGGATGGAGAATCGACTGAGGAAACTCCCGGAGACGACGAGAATTCAAATGAAGGAGAAGAAAGGGTGGTGCCCCTTAATTTCGGACGCTGCACATCATCATTTCCCGTATTGGGAGAGCAAAAGGGCCTCGTGATTTTAGTGGAGTATGATGATGTGAAGTTTGAATATGGAGACTACGAATACTTCAACAGAATGCTCAATGAGGAAGGTTTTTCCGATCATGGCTCCCTTGGCTCGGCGCGTGATTGGTTTATAGAGAATTCCGGTGGTAAGTTTTTGCCTGATTTTGACGTGTTCGGACCTGTGACTTTGCCCAACAAGCGAAAATATTATGGTGGCAATGATGTCTATGGCAGCGACAAGAGAGCGCATGAAATGGTAATCCATGCCTGCGACAGCCTTGACGGCAAGGTTGATTTCACACAGTATGACAGGGATGGCGACGGCAAAATCGACAATGTGTTCGTGTTCTATGCAGGCAAAGGAGAGCATGACAGCAATATAGCAAATGCAGTCTGGCCACATTCATGGGAAATCTCAGTGGCCGAACCGGACACCACCTACATATATGATGGAGTGGTTCTTGACCACTATGCGTGCACCTGTGAATATCCGAGCGGCTATAAGCGTCCGGACGGAATAGGCACCTTTGTGCATGAGTTCAGTCATGTGATGGGTCTGCCCGACCTTTATGTCACCACTTATACCAGCGGTTTTACTCCCGGAGCCTGGAGTGTGCTCGACCAGGGTCCGTATAATAACGACCGCCTGACCCCTCCAAATTATTCATCGTATGAGAAAACAGCTCTTGGTTGGATCGATATGCTTCCCATGGAGGAAGGCCCGCTGGAACTTGAGGATTTCACAAGCACCAACAAGGCTTATGTGCTTCCCACCGAGAGAAAGAATGAGTTTTATTTCTTTGAAAACCGTCAGCAGATTGGCAATGACGCATATCTCCCGTATCATGGAATGCTTGTGTGGCGGGTGGATTACAGTAAGAACCACTGGGATATGAATACTGTAAACAACACGGCTTCTCACCAGCGTGTGGATCTGATAGAGGCTGACAATAAGAAGACGGAGGCAACCAGAAAGGGAGACCCATTCCCCGGAATTGACAACATCACGGAGTTTACCTTTGAGACTGCGCCCAAGCTTGAGAGCTGGAGTAAGAAGGAACTTGCTTTCGACATCAAGAATATTGTGGAAACTGAAGATGGATTGATAACGTTTGATGCTGTCTCCCGACCCAAAGAGATAGAGCCTGATCCGGGTGCTGTTTCAATAGTGGAGGCTGATGGTGAAAACCTTGTTATCTATGACCTCATAGGACGCCGGGTTAAGAACCTATCCAATGGAATATATATTGTAAACGGTAAGAAAGTAGTGGTTGGAAAATAAATCACGCGATAAATAAAAAGTCCGGAGTCATTCGTATGAAATCATACTGATGGCTCCGGATTTTGTATGTTTATAGTTCACGCAAAAAGTGTTAGCTCAATTTTTTATTGCGTTTGCTATAGATTCTCAATTTTAAATTCTCAATTCTCAATTATGCTTAGTTCTCCAAGTTCTCTTTGTTGAAGATGTGGCGAAGTCTTGAGAAGATTCGCTTGGCAGTTGACTCAGTGGGGACGATATTGCTGCTGTCTTTAAGACTTTCTATTGCACTCTTCTCGGCATCACTCAGGTTTTCCGGTACATATACCATTACATTGACGAGGATGTCGCCCTTGTTGTGTTCGTTCTGGAACATCGGAAGACCTTTGCCGCGCAGACGAAGCACCTTGCCGGGTTGAGTTCCTGCTGCGATCTTCACCCTCGCCTTGCCGTCGATGAGAGGAATCTCCGCGCTGCCGCCAAGAGCCGCAGTCGGGAAGTCGAGCATGAGATTGTAGATAAGGTCCTGACCATCGCGAATGAGTTCGGCATTTTTCTCTTCCTGTATCACTATAAGAAGGTCGCCGTTTACGCCGCCATGACGTGGAGCATTGCCCTCGCCTTTGAGAACAAGGGTCTGCCCATCCTGAACTCCGGCCGGAATGTGGAATTCCACGATTGTTTCTTTTTTCTCAACTCCGGTGCCATGGCAATACTTGCATTCCTCGGTGATGACCTTACCCTCACCATTACATTCCGGGCAAACCGACTGAATCTGTTGAGCCCCGAGGAATGTCTGACGCATCTGTGTGATATATCCGGTGCCTCCGCATCGCTGACAGGTGCGGAATGCTGTGCCATCCTTGGCTCCGGTGCCTTTACAATGTGAACAAGCCACGAATTTAGGTATTTTCAGTTTTTTGTCAACACCGTTGGCGATATCCTTAAGGTTTACCTTTACGGTAATTCTGAGATCCGTGCCCTTGTTGACAGGCTTCCTTGCCCTTCCGCCGCCTCCGTAGCTGCGGTAAGAACCCGCGCCTTGGAAGGCGTCGCCGAAGATATCACCGAAGTTGGCGAAGATATCTTCCATGGAGAATCCGCCACCGCCGAATCCGCTGAACCCGCCGTAGCTTCCGCCGCCACCGCCGCCGAATCCCTGGGGCCCCATGTTGTGGCCGTAGGCATCGTAGAGCTGACGCTTCTTGTCATCGCTCAGAACATCGTAGGCCTCCGCAGCTTCCTTGAATTTCTCCTCGGCAGCTTTCTGTTCGGCTTCCGGTTTGTCGGAATATTTGTCGGGGTGATACTGGATAGCCTTCTTCCTGTATGCTTTCTTTATCTCGTCGGCCGTTGCGTTTTTCGCCACGCCCAAGACTTCATAATAATCTCTTTTCTCTGCCATAATGTCTTTTAAGAATCGCCTTGCAATTCTTAAGGTTTATAGGTTTATGGGTTTATAGGTTTATTTTGCCGGGGGTATGTCCGGTTGAAATAATCTATATTTTTAATAATCTGTTATTGGGCTACTGCCACTTTGGCGTGTCGGAGCACCTTGTCGTTGATCATATATCCTTTTTGGACAGTGTCAAGCACTTTGCCCTTCATATCCTCTGAAGGTGCGGGTACTTGGGCAATTGCTTCGTGGAGGTCGGCGTCGAAAGCCTCGCCGGTGGAGTTCATTTCTTTCACTCCCATGCTTTCCATATATTTCACAAGTTTGTTGTAGATGAGTTTCATCCCCTCGAGCATAGACTCTGAGTTGGCGTCAGCCTCTGCAGCCTTTATGCCTCTCTCAAAGTCGTCGATGATTGGAAGCAGGCCTTTCAATACGTTTTCTCCGCCATTCTTGATGATCTCCGCCTTTTCCTTAAGGGTGCGTTTGCGATAGTTGTCAAACTCGGCTGCGAGGAATAGGTATTCCTTTTTCTGCTTTTCTACTTCGTCTTGTAGTTTTACAAGCTGGTTTTCGAGGGTGTTGACCTCTGCTTCAGCCTGTGTGTCTTCAGAATCAGCAGCGTAGTCTCCATCGACCACTACGTTTTCATCCACATTGTCTTCAGCGATGGGCTTTTCGTCCATCTGTTCGTTTTCATTATTCTTGTTCATATCGTTGTGTCTATAATTTCTATTTCGGTTAAATCTGTTTCTGTGTCCCATAGCATTGTTTCATTTTAGATTCTTGGTTTCGGTTGCCTGTGGCAACCATATATATAAGTTATAGCAAATATTATGCCAATAAAAGTTAAAATCCAATGTTCTTTCAATATATTAACTCAAGTTCAGTTGCGAAAGTTGAATATATTAAATTCTCAATTATTTAACGTTTACCACACTTCCGATGTTCATTCTTAAAATATAGAAAAACAATACGGCTACCTTCACAGGCAGCCGTATGTCAATTTTTCCATAATTCAATTTTAAACTAACCTAACATCATGAAACGATTTTCTTGCTTTTCGATAGTAAAACGCGCTTCCGAAACAAAAAGTTCGCGTGTTACATTAGTTTAATATTTTTATCATTTATGCAACAAAATCGAGGCTCCATAGCATTAATGAAGCCTCGATTTAATGTCGTTTTGCGTTTTAGATGTGTGCTTATTTCTTATCAGCGGCCTTCTTTGCGGCGGGTTTTCTGCCGCATTTCTTTTTAGCGGGAGCCGGCTCGACGGCAGGCAGGTCGGCAGGCGCATAGTTGGCATCCTCCGATTCAAGAATGTTCTTGCGGAGTGAGCTTACCTCCTTCTTGAGTTGTTCGATCTCAGCACTCTGGTTGCTGATGGTCAGAAGCAGAGAGTTCAATTCCTCGTTGTCAACATTCTCAGGGAACTGTTCCTGAACTCTCACGAGGAAGTCGGCGAGCACATTCATGTAGTTGGTGAATGCGGCAAACGGACTGTCGTAAGGACTGAATGCAGCGTCAGCACCATTTCCGGTGGACATGTAGAAGAAGTGGTCGCTGCCCTGAAGGTATTCCCAGTCTTGAATTATCTTGCGGTCTTCAACGAGGGAAACTCGTTCGGAGATGCCGTAAAGTTTATTGATAGCCTCACGCTGAAGGTCATTTCCTTTCCAAGAGGAAATATCACGGGAACCGTCCACGTAAGACACGGGGTATGGGATGGAGAAACTATCGACGGCCTTAAGTTTTGATACCACTTCAGATGGGGAAGTGAAACGAACACCCTTTTCCTTTCCGAAACGCGGAAGAGCCTTCAGGAAGTCGAAGATACCGGAATTGGCAGGGATAAACGTTCCGAAAGTATCCATGCTGAGGTAGATGTTCACTATCTGCTCCTGCTCCGGGAGTTCGGCGAGCCAGTTGACATACTTGTCTGCGGTAAGAGGATATTCAGCCCAGTCGGTATTGTTGAAATTGTGGGATATGTCGGCTGCGAGTTTGTCGTTGGTGAGCAACATCTTGAGTTTTGGAGCAGTGGCAGACGAATATACATAGTCAGGACTCTTCCATCCAAGTATGTGCTTTGCACCCGGCACGAGAGCGGCCTTGTAGCCCATCGACTGAATGAAAGCGGCGATATCATCGTCGAAGATAAGCTCGGTGTTGGCAAACACTTTCGGAGTCTGGCCGAATACCATCTTTATGGTCTTCTCCTCAATCTTAGCCTGACGCATGAACTCCTCGGGATCTTCGAGGGCAGCCAGCGAGTGAGCGAAAGTTCCGCCGAGGAATTCCACAGTGCCGGCATCGGCAAGTTTGCGGAGCATTTCAATCACTTCAGGTTCGGCTTGCTGGAGCTGCTCAATGGCGGTTCCGGAGATAGACACAGCGCATTTGAAGTCGGGACCGTATTCATTCGACATCTCGAGGAGGGTGCGGCATACGGGCAGATAGCTTTTTTCAGCCACGTTGCTGATGATGTCTTCGTTGGCGAAGTCATCATAATAGTAATGGTCGTTGCCTATGTCGAAGAAACGGTATCTTTTCAGGCGGTATGGCTGGTGTATGTTGAGATAAAAACAAACGTTTTTCATAACGGTGGGTAATTTTGAATTTTGAATTTTGAATTTTGAATTTTGAATTCAAGTTCAAATGTGTTTATATAATATATTGATTTTTTAGTGGTTGCGTGAAGCTATGACTTCCTTGTAGATGTCGATTACTTTCTTTCCTACTTTCTCCCATGTGATGCCATGAATCTCCTCAATTCCTTTGTCGCGAAGAGTATGGTACATAGCCGGATAGTTGAGAATGCTGTGTATGGCGTCGGCCATGGCATCGATATCCCAATAGTCGGTCTTGATCACATTGGTGAGAATTTCGGCACACCCTGATTGCTTGGAGATGATGCTCGGCACACCCATTTCCATGGCCTCAAGAGGCGAGATGCCGAAAGGTTCGGAAACAGAGGGCATGATGTAAACGTCGGAGTCGCGGAGCATCTCATACACTTCCTTTCCACGAAGGAAACCTGTGAAATGGAATCTGTCGGCAATGCCACGTTTAGCTACGAGTTTAATCATCGCATCCATCATGTCGCCGCTTCCGGCCATGACAAATCTCACGTTGTTGTCTTTCTGCAGCACCTTGACAGCAGACTCCACGAAATATTCGGGACCTTTCTGCATGGTGATACGTCCGAGGAATGTCACCACCTTCTCGCCATCGGGAGTGCGGCGTTTCAGGTCAAGGTATTCCTGCGGAAGAGGAATCACAGCATTATGCACAGTGGAAACCTTGGCCGGGTTGATGCCATACTTGTTGATGACAGTCTGGCGGGTAAGTTCGGAGACACACATGATGTGGTCGGCGTTTTCCATTCCGTCTTTCTCGATGGCGAACACGGTCGGGTTGACATTGCCACGGCTGCGGTCGTAGTCGGTGGCGTGCACATGGATCACGAGCGGTTTGCCGGTTACATTTTTTGCATGAATACCGGCAGGATAAGTCAGCCAGTCGTGGGCGTGAATGATATCGCATTCCACGGTGCGGGCTATTACCCCGGCCACGATTGAGTAATTGTTGATTTCCTCAATGAGATTGTCGGGATATCTGCCTGAAAATTCTATGCAGCCGAGGTCGTTGAGCCTCATATAATTGAAGTCTGCATAGATATGGTCGCGCAAGTCGTAATAAAGTTGTGGGTCCATGACCTTGCCAATGCGGCTTTCCACATAGTCCCAGTTAACGTCGCGCCAAGCCACAGGAGTGCAATTGGCACCGATAATTCGGGCAAAGCCCTTTTCTTCGTCGCCCCATGGTTTTGGTATCACGAAAGTGATGTCCATGTCGCCGTTGGCATGCATTCCCTTGGTCAGTCCGTATGACGCTGTGCCCAGACCGCCAAGGATATGAGGTGGGAATTCCCACCCAAACATTAATGCCTTCATATTTGGTTAGTTATCGTAGTTCTGTAATTTGTTGAGTTCTTTCACATTTTTGATGGTGCGAAGTATTTCGCCCACGTTTTTGGCAGTAGATACGGCGCCACGTCCGGCAAACGGCGGATTGCCGTCGTACATTTCGCTGAGCGATCCTATACAGTTTTCCGACATGTCCTCCTCATATCCGATTAGTTTGCGCTCTATAAATCCAAGTCCGCTTATGCCAAACACCTTTATATATGCATCGGCATAGAATCCGAACAGCCATGGACGGACAGGACCCTGGTGCACTGCATATTCACGCTCCACCGGACCGCCCACGTAGTTGGGACGATATGCATAGCTTTTCGGGCTGAGAGTGCGGAGACCCTTGGGAGTCAGGAGTTCCCGGCTTGCCATGTCGAGCACCTTGCGGCGTTGTCTGCGGTCGAGTGGAGAGTATTCAAGGCCAATGGCAATCACCATGTTAGGGCGAACCTCCACATCGGCGTAAGAGCCATTGACGTAATCGTAGAGATATCCGTAGTCGTTAAGGAAAGTATCTACAAAAGCACCCTTCACTTTTTCAGCAAGAGCATTAAGGTCTTCTATGTATGCGGCCATTTCATTTTCCCCTTCGTAAAGAGAAATCAGGAATCTTATGGCATTATACCAAAGGGCATTGAATTCCACTATGAAGCCAGAGCGCGGTATGATGGGGCGACCGTTGATGGATGCTGAAAGCCAGGTCACCGGAGTGTCGGTGCCGTTGCTGCTGAGCAGACCGTTGGGATTCAGGTGAAGGTTCTTGATTTTCTCGTTGCGGATGTCTTCCACGAGTTTCTTCACAGTCTTTCCATATCTTTCGCGGCATTCGCGTGTGTCGGTGCTGCGGCGGAACTGCTGAATTGCCCATATAGTCCATAAAGGAATATCGGGCAGGTCGATTTCGTTTATGGTGCGGTCTTTTTCACCGGTCTCGATATATTTGTCGAGAGCCTTGAGGAACGTGTCCATTATCTGGATGTAGTCGTCCTTATGGTTGATGGCAAGTGTGCATCCGGGGAGTGCCATCAGTTCGTCGCGAGCGCGGACATTATACCATGGGAATCCGGCCATGATGTACATGCCGGTTTTGTTGGTGAGATAAAACTGCTTGGCGGAGTTCTTAAGGCAGTTGTAGAAACTTGTGCGCGGGGTGCGACCTTCGATTTCCTTGTCGTACATGGCAGCAAGGTCGTCGGGGTTTATTTCAGAAGTGCCGGCGCTGAAGATTATGCTCTCACCCTTCTTGATTGGCAGTTCGAAATATCCCGGCACCCAGAGGTCCTCCTTGTATGGGATGCCACGGTCGCGGTCCTTATAGTATTCAATTCCATTATACCAATGGCCGTCGTTGACCCATTTCACGGGTTTGTTGAATTGCATCACGAGATCCGGATATCCTGAATAGAGGCAGGAAGAAATGCCATTGGGCACCTCTTTGATTTCCTTGTTGAGGGCATCATTCTCGAGTACGAGGTCGTTTGCATTTCGGAAAGCGAGCATCGGACGGAACTGGAGCGTGGTGTCGGAATGGGCATCCACGAGAGTGTATTTTATAAGAATACGGTTCTCATTGCTGATAAACGTCTTTTGTTTGGTCAGGATGACACCGCCGACCCTGTAGGTCATGGTGGGGACTGTCTCGCAGTCGAACATTCTGATGTATTTGTGCCCGTTGGGCGAGAACACGTTGTCGCCGTATTGGTGGATGCCAAGGTTAAACGGCGCACCATGTTGTATCACGGTCTCATCGAGGCTCGACAGGAGCACATGTGCCTTGTCGTCCATTTCGGGAATGGGAATCACGAGCAGACCGTGTTGCTTACGGGTGTTGCACCCCACGATGGTGGTGCAATGGTAAGCCCCCGATTTGTTGGTCCGGAGCATTTCTTTAGGAAGACTTTGCTCCAGATTTATCATGAGGTTCTTGTCAAATTTCAGGTAACTCATATAATATTTGATTGTTTATGTTTCTTGTTAATGCGTTTGAGCGAGGTCTTTTCACCTCGCTCAAACGCAAATTTAGTAAAAATTAACAAAACTGCAAAATAAAATCAGCCAAACATGTTGCAAAACATAAAAAATCCTATACTTGCTCCATTTCTCAATCAAATTATCCCCTTCCCAAAAAAACTGAAAACTGACAACTGACAACTGACAACTAAATCTCCACCCGGATATCCACATCCCGGATAAGGATGTCGCCCGAGGCTTCATACATACGCTTGGCAATTTCGTCGATTTGTTTCAGTGCAGAAGAGTATGTGGTCTTGAATTCGGGAATAAAGTCAGACTTTCCGGACTTCTCCACAGTCCGCACCACATCTTTCACCGTGATTTTGTCGGTGTCGGTGGTTGGAATAAGCCCCGGATCCTCATTGCCATCCTTGCTTTGGCTCTTCTGCACCAGACCCGATGCGGTCAGTCTGTCGGCGATGCTGCTGACAAGGCTTATCGGCAGTCCGTAGGTGAGCGACAGACTGTTGCGCGTCGGTGCCGTCATCCCACGGTGGAAACGCCTGTAGATCACAGCGGTCATGATGAGAAGTACCTTACGGTAGTAGTCTTCAGAGACGCTTGTGATATTGTCGAAGAAATTGTAGGAAAACACATTTTGCATGGCGTAGGTCAGTCCGCAGCCGGAAAGCAGCAGCAGCCAGCTGAGCTGAAGCCATATCAGAAGCAACATGGCAAATGAGAATGACCCATATATCGCGTTGTACTTCGATACATATAGCTGCCCTCCGAGGAAAAGCAACTGAAGCACCTCGAAAGCCACAGCGCAGATGACACCAGAAATGGCAGCATACTTGAATGTGACTTTTGTATTGGGAATTAGCCAGAAGCAAAGAGTGAATGCAGCCCAGCAAAGCACCACCGGAATAAGTTCGAGCAAAACGTTGACAAACGGAGTCATGAAACTGAACGGCACCACGGCTACAATAGTGCTCGACATGAAGATGGATATGCCGGAACTCAATATCATCAGAACGGGAATCAGGAGGAAGATGGCTATGTAATCTCTCACCTTCTGAATCAGATTCCTGCTATATTTGAGATCCCATATATTGTTGAAGGCATCCTCGATATTGCTGAGAAGAGAAATAAGGGTCCAAAGCAAGACTATTATGCCTATTCCGACAATTATGCCCGAAGAAGCCTCGGCAAGATAAGAATCCACAAACTTAAGGGCTGTGGCTATGGCCTTGGATTGCGATGGGAAATAGGTATATAGTTCATTTTGCACCAGGTCTTGCAGGCCAAACCCCTTGCTTATGGCCAGAAGAAGCGCCAAGGCGGGGACCATGGCAAATACGGTCTGATAGGTGATTGCCATAGACTTTATCTGGAGGTCGCGGTTGAGAAACGACTGGACCGTGAGGTTGATGGTCTTGATGAGCCTCACGCTTACCTTTTTCCGAGGGTCGGACCATACACCGGAGATGCAGTATTTGACGCACCTTTCAATTTTCTCGATAGTTTTTTCGATAAACCCGGGTTTTTTCTTTTTTTCAGCCATGTTTTCAATAGTATTAAGAATGGGGCGAGCAAAGCCCGCCCCGGGTAAAAAAAGCAGAAGAGATATAAGCCGGGTTATGTGAGATTGTGAAAGTTTCCTTAGCCACAATCCCGTCTGTCATTTATCTTGACCGTCTGTCGCCAGACGGCTCTGGCAAGAATGCCAAGCAGCCTACCCCCCGGCAATGGACGAGCAATCCTTAGCTGCCGGTATATTTGGCCTTGCAACCCGCAGGATGTGCGGCATACCGTGTTGCCACGGCATCCGGTGGGCTCTTACCCCACCTTTTCACCCTTGCCTCAATGCCCGAAGGAATTGGGGCGGTTGTTTTCTGTCACATTACCCCCGACGTCGCCGCCGGCTTGTCGTTGACAAATGCGGTGCTCTGAGTTGCCCGGACTTTCCTCTTCATGCGCCCGGCATGAAGCGACAGACCTCCCTTCTGCACAACTAATTCTTATATATTACGCTTGAGAATGCCGTTTTGTTTCAGGCTTTCCTCTTGTTTTGTGCCAATTGGCAAATAAGGTTGGCTATCTGATCAGTGTCAAATTGCGAGCCGTCGATCGTAAGGTGATAATTGTTAGCTACTCCCCAGTTTCTACCGGTGAAATAGTTGTAGTATCCCTGTCGGTCGCTGTCGGCCTTTTTTGCCTTGTACATTCCGTCGGTTTCATCTTTGGCCTCCCCTCTGCCCATAAGATTTTGAGCCCGCCATTTAAGAGGTGCGTGTATGAACACGCTGATGAGTCCGGGATGTTCGCGCATTATGTAGTCGGCAGTGCGACCAACTATCACGCAGCTTCCCTCCTCACAAATCTGGCGTATGATGTGGGTCTGCGCCTCATAAAGAGATTCCTTGCTTATGGGAGAAGTGGCATAATTGTCGATTATGCCATATTTGCCCGGAAGAAGGCTTCCGAAAAGTGACGGTTTTTTTTCATCGGCATTAAGCAGGATAGCCGGGTCATAGCCATAGTGGGCAGCCACTTTGCTTATTATGCTCTTGTCATAATAAGGTATCTTGAGCAAATCTGCCACAGCCTTACCGATTTTGCGCCCACCGCTGCCATATTGGCGGCCAATCACGATTATTTTCTTGTCGGATGCATCCATAGGTTATGTAAGTATAAACCGTAAAAATTAAGGGAGAGATTGTAATATTTAAACGTTTTTTAACGGTATTTGGTTAAAACAAACGATTTTTTTTAAATAAAAAACGTTTATGTCGAATATTTTGTGTAAATTTGCGCTTTGATAGCGCGAATTTGGATTTTACAGAGGGAATTTGATGGCGCAAAATCGAAAAATTATGAACGATACATTGAAGAATCTTAACGGGGATAAGGATGGAATGGCTACATACGACTATATAGTCAACAACGTCGATACTTGTCTTGAATCGATGCCGGAGCTTATAGAGAATCTCAAGCGAGTGGATATCTCGGGGCAATTCCTTGCGTCAACGGCAAGATTTTTATCAGCAATCGACCGTGAGAAATTTTCTTCTTGTCTCACCCCGCTGATCGAAGGAGCAATAGAGAAGGACCGGGAACGACGCTACATAGGGTCGCTGCTTCAGGCCATCTGGGGCAATGACTATATGGAGAGGGCGGAGGAATTGAAGTCGCAAGACGATAATTTCAGAAGAATCTACAAACGTATATATCCCGTAAGTGGAATGTGATGAAAAAGAAAGTAATAATATCCGTAGTGGCATTTGCTGCCCTGGCAATGTTTGCATCAGCTGCAATTGTGTCAGGCAATCAGATGCCCGACGGAGGAAATGAAAATCCCGTGGAGACGACAACGGTAATCAGCGACACAGTGCCGGCGGGTCCGACACTCGACATCAAGACAACAGCAGGCGATATCAAGATACGCCTTTATGACGACACACCTCAGCATCGCGACAATTTCCTGAAATTGGCGAAAGAGGGATTTTATGACGGGGTGCTTTTCCATCGCGTCATAGATGGCTTCATGGTCCAGACAGGCGACCCCGACTCCAAGACAGCTCAGAAAGGAGCGATGCTTGGGTCAGGCAATCCCGGATATACCATCCCGGCTGAGATAATCTATCCGAAACATTACCATAAATATGGAGCATTGGCAGCTGCCCGCACAGGCGACCAGATGAATCCCATGCGTGAAAGCAGCGGAAGCCAGTTCTATATAGTCACCGGTAAGAAATATAATGAACCCACACTCGCACGTATGCAGGAGATGGCAGTCCAGAAGCAGCTCCAGTCTTACTTCATGAATCTGCAGCGTGAGAACATGGACACCATAAGGGCTCTAAGGCTGGCCAAAGATTCCGTGGGTCTTGAGAACCTGCGTCAGGAACTGATCAGGAAAACCGAGGCAAATGTGAAGCCTGCCGAGATGACACCGGAGATGATAAAGGATTATACCACAATAGGAGGCACACCACATCTTGACGACCAATATACCGTGTTTGGCGAAGTGCTTGAAGGAATGGATGTGGTGGAGAAAATCCAGAAGGCTGAGACTGACAGCCACGACCGACCGACGGATGATATAAAAATCATTTCGGTCAAGGTAGAGGAATAACCATTAACAAATCAGATAATCGGATTCAATAAACTATTAAAATTAAACAATTCAAGTTCAATCCCGCCTTTGCGGGCATGGACATAACATAACCTCATCATGCCATGACTGACGAAGTAAAGAATGTTCCCGAAGTGGAACTTCCTGACACCACCGGAGCCGTAGCTCCTGAAGAAAGTGCAGAAGAGCGGAAACCCCGCTTTTCAGAGATGACAAAAGAAGAACTGATAGAGGCTCTTCGCGAAATTGTAGAAAATTCAAAGGCGACGGAGCACCACGAGGCCCAGGCCATCAAGAATGCGTATTTCGCATTGAGAAGCAAGGAGACACTTGCCGAACTTGAGGCATTTGTGGCCGAAGGCGGCAAACCGGAAGAGTTTGTATCCACTCCCGATGAAGGGGAGAATGAGATGCGCGATCTCTTCGCACGTTTCCGCGACATACGTGCCGCGTGGCTTGAAGCCGACAAGAAAGAACGCGAGGAAAACCTTGCCGAGAAGCAGGCTATCCTTGGCCAGCTGAAGGAGATAGCATCAGACATTGACAATGTCGGTGTGAATTTCCAGAAGTTTCAGGATCTTCAGAAGCAGTTTAAGGAAAAGGCCGAACTCCCGGAGACGGCTGTGACCGGAATTTGGAAAGAGTTCCAGACCACAGTGGAGCTTTTCTATGACCAGCTCAAGATGAACAAGGAGCTTCGCGACCTTGACTTCAAGAAGAATCTCGAGGCCAAGCGTCAGCTTGTGGAGCAGGCCAAGGCACTTGCAGAAAACGACGATGTGGTCGATGCCATCAACAAACTGATGATCCTTCACAACGAATGGCGCGAGATCGGCCCGGTCGCCAAGGAATACCGCGAACCGCTTTGGGAAGAGTTTCGTGAGGCCTCGGCAGTAGTCAGAAAGCACCATCAGGATTATTTTGAGAAGCGCAAGGCTGATGAAACTGCCAACGAGGAAGCAAAGCTCAAACTCTGCGAAGAGGTGGACGCAATAGTGGCAAATCTTCCGGAGGCTTTCAATGCCTGGGAGGAAGCCACAAAGAAGGTTTTGGATCTTCAGGCCCAATGGAAAGAGACCGGATTTGCATCGCGTAAGTCGAACACATTGCTTTATAATCGTTTCCGCAATGCGTGTGATGTCTTCTTCAAATCAAAGGCCGAATATTATCACAAGGTGAAAGAGGAATACAGTGAGAATCTTCGCCTGAAAGAGGAACTTTGCGAGAAGGCCGAGGCTCTTGCCAACGAGGAGAAGATTAGTGTGGCAGTGGAGACTGTGCAACGACTGCGTGAAGAATGGAAAAAGATAGGCAGTGCCGGACGCCGCCATTCCGATGAGGTGTGGAATAGATTCACCACAGCGTGCAATGCAGTGTTTGAGCGCAGAAAGGCGGAATCAGGCGACCGCCGCAAGGAAGAAAATGCCAATCTTGAGGCCAAGCGTGAGGTGATAGCGAAACTTAAGGAGCTTCCTCTTGATATCGACCGCAAGGAATTGCTCCCGCAGGTGCGTGAACTCCAAGACAAGTGGAACGCAATAGGTCATGTCCCCTTCAAGGTGAAGGATGCGCTGCGTGCCGAATATCGTGAGATATGCGACAAGATATATGGTTCGCTCGACGAGCACAAATCGCGCAACAATATGAAACGATTTGAGCAAAGAATCGAAGACATCAAGGATGATGATGCAAAGGTGAAGAAAGAACGTGACTACCTGCAGCGTCAGCTTGAGGCAAAGCGCAACGACCTGAAGACCTATCAGAACAACATGGGCTTCTTCAACGTGAAGAGCAATGCCGGAAACTCAATGCTCAAGGATCTCGAGCGCAAGATCAAACTCATCGAGCAAGACATCGACCAGATTCAGCAGAAGCTCAAATTAATCTAAAACCGATATAAGTTTGTTAATGATAGTATAACTGCGAAACCATTATACTATTATGAAAAACATACTTATAGCCATATTGACAACCTTGCTGTCGGTTTTCACTGTGAAGGCCGAAGGCAAGGTTGGACTTGTATTGAGTGGGGGAGGCGCACGAGGCATAGCGCATATAGGAGTGATAAAGGCACTTGAAGACAACGATATACCCATCGACTATGTGGCCGGCACTTCAATGGGAAGCATTGTCGGCTCGCTGTATGCGTGTGGCTGGAGTCCGGATTCGATGATCAACATGATGAGTTCCCGCGATTTTCTTGACTGGAGTTCTGGAGTGATAAATCCCGGCAGACTGAATCTCGTCAGTCTGCCCGATAAAATGCCGGATTGGGTCTCCGGCAGTTTCGGAGGCAACAGCCGTCAGGAAGACAAGGCAGCGGTGTTTCCGGCCAGTATCATAAATCCAACTCCGATGAATATAGAATTCCTCAAACTGTATGAGCAGAATACTAAGGCGTGCCACGGAAATTTCGATAATCTTTTTGTGCCGTTCAGATGTGTTTTCTCTGATGTATATGGAAAGCATAAGGTGGTGTGCCGCAGGGGGTCGCTCGGTCAGTCGGTCAGAGGGTCAATGTCGTTCCCTCTCGTATATCAGTCGATAGAAGTGGATGGCGTGCTTGCCTACGATGGCGGAATTTATGACAATTTCCCTGTTGGGGTGATGCATGATGATTTTCATCCGGAGTTCATCATAGGTGTCTCGGTATCCTCTCCCGACAAGAAGGCTGTGGCCGGCGACAATATGTACACCGAACTGGAGAATCTGATAATTCAAAACAACGACTATTCGCTGAATCCCGACTGGGGCATAAAGATTCAGGTGCCGGTGTCGCAGTATGGAACACTTTCATTCGACAAGGCTTCCGAAATCTACCATATAGGATACGAGACAGGTCTTCAGTTTGTGGATTCCATAAAGAAGCGGATGCCTGAAAGGAGGACACCCGATGAAGTCGGCAGGCGGCGTGCTGAGTATGCCTCAAAATTGCCTATGGTGACTTTTGATTCCATATCAACTCCCGGAATTGACGGCGACGGACGACGCTATCTCCTGTCGGTATTCAGGGGAAGGGGTGACGAAAGGACCGAATTGACACTTTCCGATGTGTATAGGTCTTATTATGAGGCTATCTCGCAAGGCGATGTGGATGAGATATTACCCGAAGCTGACGGCAACACGCTCGTGTTGAAATCGAAACTGAAAGATCCGTGGCGATATTCAGCAGGAGGGTGGCTTTCGACAGGAGTGGGGAGCTACATTTACGGCAGCATGGGATTTCATTCGCTTCAGCGAAATTCCCTTGATTCCTATTTGTCGGTTTGGCTCGGACAGTCATATTTTGCGGCCTATATAAAAGGGAAAATACGCCTTGGTGCTTATAATCCCTCTTATATATCCTTGGATGGTATGTTTGCGCGCAAGAAATACTACGATGGTCTTCCATTCTTTTTTTCCAGCGACAACATAACCTCCTTTGTCAGTCACTCGGCGTTTGGAAGGGTATCGTATCAGATAGGTTGCGGACAGTCTGGCTTTGCCGGCATATCATTGTCGTATGGCACGGAGTATGGGGTGAGAAATGCCAAACTGTCGTTGGAATACGTATATGATACACTCAACGAGCGTACATTTCCGTCGTCGGGGCGAAAGGTTCGTTTGGGTATAAGTGGGATGCGTCTAAGTTCACATCGGGAGGAAACACAGCATCAATCGTTGGGAAGGTTGAAAGCGGAAGCCCTTTGGAACAATTATTACCCCTTGGGACGCTATTTCACACTTGGAATGCTTGCGGAGGGTGGCATTTCGGCCGGACGCCGATTTTCAGATGCCCGTACTGATTACATGACCTCCACGGCATTCGGACCCATTGAGACGCTCGACAATTGCTATATGTCGCAATTGCGTGGAGATGACTATGTGTCAGTCGGTGCGATTCCTATCTGGAGTCCCATGTCGAGAATACAGGTGAGGGGAGAGGCCTACGCTTATTCCAAATTCAGAGACCTGTCGATGTGGCGTGTGCCATTTCGGAAAACAGAGTTTATTGGCAGAGTAAGTGTGGTCGGAACATTGCCGTTCGCGTCCCTGTCGCTGTCAGCTTCATACTGCACCCCTCTGAGCGGCTGGAACTTCTCTGTAGCTCTTGGCTGGTTCGTCCCGGCTCCAAAACAATAGGATCTATTTCAAAAGAACCGAATCTAAGGAATTGGGACAATATGTGATTGTCGGGCGGCGTAGCTTACCAAGATATGGAGTCTGCCACATAGAGTGGATATTCGGGTATGATGATTGCGGTAGCGTAGGGTGCTTTGCGTCGGGAATATCTGGTAATCTGAAGTTTTCTTGGGGATGCCTGGATATTGAAGATGCCAAGGATGGAATAATGGCCGTGGATTGTAATTTCTTCAAAAGCCTCTCCATTCTTGGGTTCTTCCGTGGTGAGATAGAAGTGACCCGGTGCGTATTTTTGAATCTTTACAGAGTCCGGTTTGGTGGTGGGTTTTAGTTTCAGGGTTCTGCCTCTGTGAGAGTGATGGAAATCCTTCATGAGTGAGTGGTGAAGGTCATTGTCGAATTGCCCTACTATGTCTTCATAGTATTTGGCATCAGAAGGATGGCCAATGGTCATCACGCGCAACCTGTCGTATTCCACGACGCCGTCTTCCGATTTCTTATGAAGTGACACAATTTCATCATATTGTCGCCTAACTTCCATAATTCCCACATACATCACAGTCCATATCGCCGCTACGGAAATGCCTGCGGTAATGTTGAAAAACGTGTTCATTCTGTGGCGTGGAAGCAATTGAAGCATCAGAATGGCTGCAAAAAGGTTTGCCCCGAATAGCTGTCGGTTGGAGTATATGCCTATCGCTGCATTGAATAAGAGAAGAAACAATATGGAGGTGATTAGAAAGCCATTGGGGATTTTCCCATTTTCAAAATCAAAGCTGAATGCGACAGTCAGTTTATGACGTACTCCTAAAATCATAATAGTCAGAAAAAGCATCAATATGGCGGGAACCGAATAGGATACCACCAGAAGCTGGTCGGCAAATGGAATGGTTTCAGTCTGCATCCTCGATAATGTGGCAGGGGAGAGGCAATTGGAGGCTGTGCCGATAAAATACCCGAGCATGCTCCAGCTCCTGCGCCAGTCAAAAAATGAATGGAAAGTCTTGTGGCGATTGAGGAATTGGCTAAGCCACCAACAACCAAGTCCGGCACAAACTCCTATTGAAATTGATTCTTGCCAGTTGCCCACAACAATTCCGGCAAGGAACATCAAGATTACAGTTATCCAAGACTTCTTCCCTTTGGAGAAGAATGCGGATATCCATAGAAGATTGGCAAGCATGCCCCAGATGTAGCCGATCTGGCATGTTGGCATCATCTTGGTCACGAAGCATATCACAGAGAGACATGCTGCCGAAAACACACCTCCACAGTTGCTGCCAAAACGGACTTGTCCGCATTTTGCCAATACAACAGCAAACGCCATATAAGCCATGGCGTTGAATAATGCGAATTTCTGCTGGCCAAGGATTCCACAGAACAATTGCACCAGTGAGTGTGCCACAAACCGGCCGTTCACATGGTGGTAGTGTGTGAACTGCGATTGCCAAAAATCATGCCATGTCTTTATTTTCCCCCACGACTGCCATATCTCCCCCTTCATCATGTATTTATAGTCAAGGTCATCGCCGAGCCAGACCACATTGGCCGACATCCACCAGATAGCCAGACCTATAATTGCAATGAATAAAGAGGAAAATATAATATGCAGGGGGGAGGGTCGTCTCATTCGGGCAGGTTTTTTGAGGCTTTTGCGCCTAATTCTTTAAGTTTGTTAGCTTTGGCAGTAAGGCCGACCCTGTTTTCCACATCAGCGCGGCATCGCTCGAAGTTTTTCACAACGTCGTTGAGAGATTTCTCCACTTTTGCCATATCGTTGTAGTAATCCACAAACTTGTCATAGAGTTCACCACCGGCTTTGGCTATCTCCATTGCATATTTGTTTTGTCGGTCTTGTTGCCATAATTGTGCCACTATCTGCATTACGGAAAACAGGTGTGTGGGAGACACCATCACCACTTTCCGGTCGTAGGCATATTTCCACAAGTCAGGATTCAATTGCATTGCCGCATAATATGCACCTTCATTCGGGATGAACATCATCACGTGGTCCGCCGCCTTCTGAAGATACTTCTGATACTTCTTGTCGCCGAGTTCATCTATATGACTTATCACCGAGCGGATATGTCTCTTCCCGGCGGTCTCTTTTTCAGAGTCGGAAGAAGCCGACATATATTCTGTGTATGCTTTCAAGGACACCTTGGAGTCAATCACCATCTTATGGTTGTCGGGAAGAGCCACCACAACGTCCGGACGTAATCTGTTGCCCTGATCATCCTTTAGAATTTGGTCGGCATCGTCCTTGGTGACCTGGGTGAAGAAGTTCTGTCCCTCCACCATACCGGCACTTTCGAGAAGAGTCTGAAGCACCATTTCTCCCCAGTCGCCTTGCACCTTGGAATCCCCTTTCAGAGCTGTGGTGAGATTGCGTGCTTCTTTACCGATGTCGCTGTTGAGTTGCATCAGCCTGTCGATCTGGTCGGAGAGTGACTTTCTGTCGGCTGTCTCCTTTACGTATGATTCGGTGATGGTCTTTGAAAACTCCTCAAGCTTGTTCTTGACCGGATTTAGTGCGTTGGCTATAAGTTCATTGTTTTGTGATTTGAGTGTGGCGCTCTGGCGCTTCAGAATTTCCTCAGCAATGTTGCTGAAGTGCAGCTTCGATTCTTCTTGGGCGTTTGACGCCTGCATCCTGAGGCGTTTTTCCATTTCGTTTTGTTGAAGAGCGAGTCTGCGTTCCATCTCTTCCTGCTGTCGGGCGAGGCGTTGCTCTGCATTGCGTTCTTTTTCAGCCGACTGCCGGTCGTAGTCGCTGCGTATTTGCTGCAGTCTGGAGTTGAAATACATCGAGAGGGCGGCAATGGATGCCAATATCACTGCAATTATGATAATCGTTGACAATAGGCTGTTGTCCATGGCTTTATATTCTTGTTAAGTTTTATTGTTTGTTTTGGTTAGAGATTGCTATGTGTTTGCTCATTTTGTCGTTGACAAGTACATCACCGGAGTTCAGTATGAAGGCCCCGGCGAGACCACTTTTGTTGAGCATGGTCATGCCGTCGGAAGACCCCATCGCCATACAGGCTGTGGCCATGGCATCGGCTTCCATACATGTCGGGGCGATGACAGAAGCGCTGAGGATGTCGGTGGTGACAGGTCTTCCGGTAAGTGGGGAGATGGTGTGTCCGTAAGCCTTGCCGTCGGAAGTTCGGTAGTTGCGGTAATTTCCGGAGGTTGCGAGGGCTTCATTATCGAGTTCTACTATCAACGGGTCTTTGAAAGTGGGCGCACTGTTGCTATTGAACACCTCTTTCAGGAATTGCTCATCGGGTGTCTCAATCAGTATCCTCCATTTTTTGCCTTCGGGGTTGTTGCCAACGCATACAATCTCACCTCCAATCTCAACCATGAGGTTTTCGCATCCATTGTCGCGAAGCACGCGTGCAGCCACATCTACGCCGTAGCCTTTTGCCAAGGCCGAGAAGTTGAACGATATGTCCTTGTTTTGTTTGTGAAGTATTCCGTCTTGAATATATGTCTTGTCGATGCCTACGGTTTCAAGCAGGTGGTTGATATTGATTGTGTCACTGTTTGGCGTATGGTCTTTGCCGAATCCCCATGCGTTGATTATCTTGGATATTGTGGGGTCAAACATACCTCCACTTCGGTGGTTTACTTCCCTGGCCATTTCATATACAGTTGATAGATGGAAATCTACCGGTCCTTGTTCGGATTCGTTTATTTTTGAGATCAGTGAGTTTGGGTCGAATGCAGAGACGCTCTTTTCAACTTTCGTGAGTGAATCAATTGCCAAGTCTATCAATCCCGGATTTCCGTAATAAGTGGCGTGCCATACGGTGTGCCAAATCATCCCTTCTTTTTTCTGCCAGGAATTGGTGTCGATACAACCGGAAATAGAGATTGTCAGACACAGGATGATTGACATTACAATTGTTTTGTTCGGAAAAAGTTGTGTTTTGTAGTTGAAATGCATCTTGTTTTTCTAATGTAATATACGGCACAAAGTTAAGAATTATTTTTGAAAGAAACAATTTTATCATGTAAAAAATAGTTGTGAGTAAAAAGTGTTTTGGTAAATGTTGTGAAGATAGTTAAATTTAAAATATTCAAGAAATATGAAATATAATTTTGAAAAATAAAATATTTTTGCTAATTTTGCATCGTGATAATATCCGGGTGGCTTTCATGCAAGGGGAGTCCCCTATAAAAATAAATCTAATAAAAAGACAATCAGATGAAAGCACAAGAGTTTCTTGCTGAGTTGCAGCGACGTTTCCCCAATGAACCCGAATATCTTCAGGCCGTGGAGGAAGTGATAGGATCCATAGAAGATGTGTATAACGAATATCCGGCGTTTGAGAGTGTCAATCTCATAGAGCGGCTTTGCATACCGGATCGCATCTATTCATTCCGTGTGTCATGGATTGATGACAAGGGGAAGGTACGCACCAACATGGGTTATCGCATCCAGCACAACAATGCCATAGGTCCCTACAAGGGAGGGATCCGTTTCCATTCATCTGTGAATCTTTCCATTCTGAAATTTCTTGCTTTCGAGCAGACGTTCAAGAACTCTCTCACCACTCTTGCCATGGGTGGCGCCAAGGGTGGTAGCGACTTCTCTCCGCGAGGGAAAAGCGACATGGAGGTGATGCGTTTCTGCCAGGCATTCATGCAGGAGTTGTCGCGCCACATAGGTGCTGACACGGATGTGCCCGCAGGCGATATCGGTGTTGGCGGACGCGAAGTGGGATACATGTTCGGATGGTACAAGAAGATGCAACGTGAGTTTACGGGCACTTTCACCGGCAAGGGCCTTGATTTCGGTGGTTCGCTGATGCGTCCGGAGGCCACGGGATATGGCAATGTGTATTTCCTCCTGAACATGCTTGCCACCAAGGGCATCGATATTGCCGGCAAGAAGGTGGCTATTTCGGGTTCGGGCAATGTTGCGCTTTACACGGCTCAGAAACTGTTGACGCTTGGCGCGAAGGTGATGTCGATGAGTGACAGCGACGGAACAGTGCTTTTCCCGGAGGGAATGACAGAAGACCAATTTGAACGTCTTTTCGAGCATAAAATCTATTTGCGTGGAAGAATCAGTGAATATGCTTCCAATGAGAATCTGCCATATCACAGCGGCAAACGTCCTTGGACACTGATGAAATATGATATAGCCATGCCTTCGGCCACACAGAATGAGATAAATGGCGAAGAGGCAAAGGCTTTACTCGAAGGCGGTGTGTTTGCCGTAAGCGAGGGTGCCAACATGCCTTCCACGAGGGAAGCGGTGGCGGAATTTCTTGATGCCAAGATCCTTTACGCACCTGGTAAGGCCGCGAATGCCGGAGGTGTGTCGGTGTCGGGACTTGAGATGGCCCAGAATGCCCAGAAGATGAAGTGGACGGCAGATGAGGTTGACGAAAAGTTGCAAGAAATCATGAAAGACATTCATGAGCAATGCGTGAAATATGGCACGGCTCCCGACGGATATGTCAATTACGTGAAGGGTGCCAACACCGCCGGTTTCCTGAAAGTCGCAAAGGCCATGTACGCCCAGGGCGTGTTCTGATTCACCAGCCAACAAAGCTGACAATAACAACAAAGCTAACGCGCAGCCTGAATTTTTGACAATTTCAGGCTGCATTATTATTGAAAAGTGTATATTTTGAGTGCTAAATTCTATTGAAGAGTGTCAATTTTGAGCGCTAAATTCCATTGAAAAGTGTCAATTATGAGCGCTAAATTCTATTGAAAAGTGTCGGCAAATTTGTTAAAGTGATAAATATTAATTAAATTTGCATCATCATTCTATAATTAAAATATCATGTTATATAGGAAAAGCGAATCATACATTGAATCTCATTTAAAATCAGGTTCAGATAAGATACTTATGGTAATTCGGAATTGAGTGTAATGCCAATTGAAGTCAAATCAGGTAAAGATTATACGATTCATAGTGCATTAAGCAGATTGCTTGCTGATCCGGTATAAGGTATAAAGGCAGGGTGGTGCTATCCAACCGCCTACATCCGAAATTTTGCATGGAAAAATCAATCAGCATTGCCATGCAGGGACACGTCAGGAAGTACACCTTTGGATTTAACTGGAAGAATTAGAGGTGGAGGTATAAGTGTATTTATAATTAAATTCTAACAAATAAATATTGATTCATGTTGGAGAGATTTCTTAAAATTCCATTCACAGTACAAGATAAATATAGCTGTAAATATTATCATTTTCATGGAGAATGTGTAGTGCGCCAGATTGTGATAGATGCTGACAAAGGAGATGTTGTAAGTTTAACAACAGAACTTCCCAAATCAGGTGCATATGGCTTATGTGTTAAAAAGTATTCAGAAATTGTATGGCCATCAGGAACTTTTTTTATTTCTGAATATGAATTTAATCAGGTGTGGGTAAGTCTGCCAAACCTTGATTTTAAATGCGATAGGTATGCAAAAGAAGCATCTTTAGATGTTTCTGATACTGGAGAAGAATATTCAAGGATCGATTATGTTCATTTTCATGGAATTTGGCCAGTGCGACAAATAACAATACTTAATGGAAAGATCATGAAATTTACTACAGAGAACCCTGTTTTGGGTGAATTCGGATTGTGTGATCAACCATTATATATATATGACGAAAACCCTGCTAATTTCATTTCAAAAGAGGAATTTGAAGAGGTATGGAACAAAGAATCCTGAAGTAAATATCAAATTGTTGAATACACGCAACGCTAATATCATGCGAAAATGGTAAAGTTAATTGAGAAGGGGAATATATTTAAGATTGAGGGAGTGACAAGCTATGCACATGGATGCAACTGTGCCGGAGCGATGGGAAAGGGGATAGCGTTGCAGTTCAGGGCCAAGTTTCTACCCAAAAGTCGTGGGACCCTTGTGCAAAACTGAGATATATAGAGGAATCAGTCAGAAAGATGTGTGAGTTGGCGATTTCTGATAATGTTGACGCGATAGCCTTGCCGGCAATCGGAGCCGGTCTCGGAGGACTGAACTGGGATGACGTGAAGCGCACGATTACGAAAGTTGGAAATGATTTTCCTCAGCTAACTTTATATGTAGTCGAGAAATATGCCGGTTGATAAATAACTTCAAATGTATGAGTATGTTTTCAATATTTAAGAAAAAAGAAGTAAGAAGAGAGTTGCTGCTACATCTAAATATGCCGTTGCAGCCAATGCACAGACAAAGTCTGGAAGATCAGCTCCAGAAAGTTTTTAAAGAAAAGAAACTGGGAGAAATCATGGGCGGAGGCACCGCCTTGGACGAGAAGGAAGGGCGTGTGGAATCATGCGACATCGAGATCGACCTCATCGACCCGTCGGATGAACGTCTGGCACAACTTGTGGAGGTGATCAACAAAGTCGGGATAGCAAAGGGCTCAATACTGATATGCGAAGACACGGATGAGGAGATTCCTGCCGGTACGCTCGAGGGACTTGCATACCACAGCAACAACACGGATCTTCCGCAGGAAGTTTATGACACATACGACATAAATAATCTGATAGAGGAAATGTTGAAAGCCATGAATGGTGCGGGCGGTTTGTGTAGCTATTGGGAGAGTCCGGCATGGACCACACTCTATTTCTACGGAAAGTCTTACGACGAAATGAAAGAAAAAATCGAACCAATCATAGCATCATGCCCGCTATGTGAGAAATGCAGGATTGAAAAAATTGCTTAGTTTGTGATAGCGGGATCATGGAGTGAACTTCTTCATGGGTCAGTTTGTTATAACCTTAAACACTAAACATTGAAGATATGAAGGAATCATTTGTTTTTCTTGCAGATGGATTTGAGGAAATCGAGGCAATATCCGTGATAGACATTTTGCGCAGAGCCGGAATGAAAGTGAAGACAGTGTCGATAACCTCCTCATTACTCGTAAAAGGAGCTCATGGAGTGGGAGTGACAGCCGATGTCATCTACGACAGCACAATGTTTAAAGATGCCGAATGGCTCATATTGCCTGGCGGAATGCCCGGTGCAAGCAATCTTTATAATTTCGCCCCGCTTCAAGGTCTTCTTCGCAATCAGGCTGCATCAAATAATGGGCGTATAGCGGCAATCTGTGCATCCCCGGGTGAGATTCTCGGTCAACTCGGATTGCTGAAAGGGGAGAAGTTCACTTGCTATCCAAGTTTTGAAACGAAGGTTGACGGCGGCATATACGTTGATGAGAAAGTTGTGGTGTCAGGTAAGTTCGTAACGGCCAACGGACCTTCAAGTGCCACTCTTTGGGCTCTTGCCATAGTGAAAGAGTCTCTCGGCGAGGCAAAAGCAGATGAAGTGGCTTCCGGGATGCTCCTTTATACCAAGAAACTCAATAATCCCGATTATAATTTCGGCTAATGGCTGATACTTTTTTAACAATAGAAAAGGAGGGAACCGGCAAGTTCACCGAGAAAAAGAGCCGGTTTCTCTCCTTTGCATATCATGTGTCGTCGGTTGATGAGGCAAAATCAAAGATGAAGCAGCTGCAGAATGAGTATCACGACGCAAGGCATGTCTGCTGGGCCTACATGGTCGGTTCGGAGCGCATGGAATGGCAGGCTAACGATAATGGCGAACCATCCGGTACAGCCGGTAAACCCATTTTGGGACAGATCAATTCACTCGGACTCACCGATGTCGTAGTGGGAGTGGTGAGATATTTCGGTGGCATAAAACTCGGCACCCCGGGTCTGATTGCGGCTTATAAAGAGGCGGCATCGCTCGCTCTTGAGGCATCCGGCGTAAAGGAATGCATACGCCAAGAGAATATTGCATTCACATTCCCCTATATGGTGATGAATGATGTGATGAAAATAGTGAAATCTACCGGAGCAGAAATCGTAAGCCAGCAATTCGACAACTCCTGCTCCATGACCCTGTCAATCCGCCTTGACGACGCTCCTAACCTCCTTACCCGCCTCGAAAATGTAGATGGACTCACATTAGCGTGACTACATCATACAATCTTGTGATTCTTCCGAGATAATTTTCCGAGTCAGACTCGAAAGGCTTACCCTTGCAGTCGTAATATATGGCTTTCCATCCGGCATCAAGTGCTCCCTGTATGTCGTTTTTGGGGTTGTCGCCTATCATGAGAGCTGTCTCCATGGTTGCCCCAGTCTCCCTTTCGGCATACCGGAAAAGTCGTGCATCCGGTTTTTGCACTCCGATTTCATCGCTGATGACTACCCTTTGTATATATCTGTCGAGACCGGTACTTCTCAGTTTCCTGTATTGCACCTCGGTGAATCCATTTGTCAAGACTCCTATCAGGTATCTTTTCGATAGCCTTTTGAGAATTTCTTCCGCCCCCTCGCACGCCTCGTTGCATTCTCCGAGTAGATGGAGGTATCTGTCGTTGAATGTTCTCGAAGTGAGTATGATTTCTTCATCATTGCGGTCCGGGGCTATGGTGAGTCTGAAACGTTCCGCTTTCAGAAACTCAGACGTGATTTTGCCGCTTTCATGGAGTTCCCACATCCGGCTGTTGTGGATGTGATATTCATCGATGAAAGATTCTGCAGAGTCATACATGTTTCTAATCTCAGCCTCTTCTTCCCACAGTTTCCTTAAGGATATGAGAGAGGCCTTTGAGAAGTTGAAAAGAGTATCGTCAAGGTCGAAAAATATCCATTTTATGTCCATCTGAATGTATTTTTCTGCAAAGATAATACTAATTTTGCGTAAAATGTTAATTTTTTTGGCTTGATATAGTTATTATTTCAAAAAAAATCACGATATTTGCAGTCGCAAACTGGAGCGAGTGTGCAAACATGCTTGTTTCAGGCCTTGCTGTGGGTCCTCAGGGCTATATTCATAACTATCCTAAATTTTATAAATACTTCAGAAAAATGACTAAGGCAGACATCGTCAACGAAATCTCACGCAACACCGGCATCGAGAAAGCTGCAGTGTTGTCTGTAGTGGAAAACTTCATGGAAGTCATGAAAGACTCCATGGCAGAAGGCAACAACGTGTATCTTCGTGGCTTCGGAAGCTTCATCATCAAGACACGCAAGGAGAAGACAGCACGCAACATCTCCCAAAACACAAGCATTAAGATTCCGGAACACAAAATCCCGGCTTTCAAGCCCTCCAAGGTGTTCCTCAACATGGTGAAATAATCCGGACTATATCCGGAGTAAGGAAATTTTATAGAAATCATTAAAAATAATCATTATGCCCAGCGGAAAGAAAAGAAAAGGCCACAAGATGGCTACGCACAAGCGTAAAAAAAGACTGAGAAAGAATCGTCACAAGAAGAAATAATCCGACAAGTGTCGGATGTCTTCGCAGACATAGCTCAGCGCTTTGGCAGACCATGGATGCTGCCAAGAAGCATAAGGACAAGCCGGATGGATGGGTAAATTCTCGTGCCAATCCCGGCTTGCCCTCTTTTTTATACCCTCTCCACTCCTTAACCCTTAACTCTCAACTCTTAACCCTTAACGTTTAACCCATTAATGGAACAGTTGAAAAGCGAACTCTTCGTGGATGTGCAGCCAAAGGAAATTTCCATTGCTCTGCTCGAAGAATCACGTCTGGTATCTTTACAGAAAGAAAGCCGCAACATCGTGTATGCTGTGGGCGACCTGTATCTTGCTAAAGTAAAGAAACTGATGCCCGGTCTCAACGCCGCATTTGTGGATGTTGGCTATGAGAAAGACGCTTTTCTTCATTATCTTGATCTGGGGCCTCAGTTTTCAACCTATTCTGAATTCCTGAAACAGGCTTTTGAACATACCGATACGGTTCCGGACATCTCTTCAATTCCAATCCAGCCCGATATTCCTAAGCAGGGCAAGATCTCCGATTTGCTGCAGCCAGGGCAAAAACTCCTTGTGCAGATTGCAAAGGAACCCATCTCTACAAAAGGACCACGTCTGACCACGGAGCTTTCGCTTACAGGCCGCTTCATGGTGCTAATTCCTTTTGGAAGCAAAATCTCAATCTCTCAAAAAATTAAGTCATCGGAGGAAAAGGTAAGGCTTCGGCAACTGATAAGCAGTATCAAGCCGAAAGGCTTCGGCGTAATTGTGCGCACCTCTGCAGAGGGAAAACGTGTGGCGGAACTGATCAACGAACTGCGTGCACTTGTGGAAGCATGGAACTCATCTATAGCTAAAATGCAGATCAGCACGCCTCCTTCCTTGATATATGAGGAAGAGTCGCGGGCTGTGAGTGTGATACGCGACATTTTCAATCCGACGTTTGAAAGTGTCTATGTCAATGATGCAGAAACCTTCGACCAGATTCAGGGATATGTGTCGATGATAGCACCGGAATGCAAAGATGTGGTGAAACTTTATTCGAAGGATATTCCGATCTTCGATCATTTCAATATCACGCGTCAGATAAAGTCTGCCTTTGGCAAGACAGTCTCGTTTAAGTCAGGTGCTTACCTTATCATCGAACATACAGAGGCTCTTCATGTGATAGATGTCAACTCAGGCAACCGGAGCAAGGCTTCGCAGGATCAGGAGACAAATGCCCTTGATGTGAATTTGAGGGCAGCCGATGAGATAGCCCGGCAGTTGCGGCTCCGCGACATGGGAGGTATAATAGTGGTCGATTTCATCGATATGGCACAGGCCGAGCATCGGCAGCAGCTTGTGGAGCACATGCGCGACATAATGTCGAAAGACCGAGCGCGTCACAACATACTCCCCTTGTCTAAGTTCGGACTAATGCAGATCACCCGTCAGCGTGTGCGTCCGGCCATGGATATCACCACTGAAGAGTCATGCCCATGTTGTTTTGGCAAAGGCGAGGTGCAACCATCGTTGTTATTCACCGACAAACTGGAGGAAAAACTTGAATATCTCACCCAGAATCTGAACGTGAAAAAGTTCATAATGTATATTCACCCTTACGTGGAAGCATATATCAAGAAGGGTGTGTTTTCTCTTTATGGCAAATGGCGGCGAAAGTTTGGTCGCAGTTTTAAGATTGTTCCGGATGAATCGTTGGCATATCTCCAATATCGTGTTTTGGACAGTGATGGCAAGGAAATATATCTCCACGAGGAAAGCGATATGAATTCTGCCCAGACTAAAAATAAAACCCGCTTCGACCGCAATTCGGAAGAAGAAAATCCAACGTCGGACAACTGACTCTAACTCTCGTCGGATATCAGATTTCCCATTTGAGAAGATGAATAAAATCTAAAAAAGATAATGAAGAAAATCAAGCGGGCGAATTCCCATCCGGAAATTCGCCCGCTTTTAAATTCTAAATTCTCAATTACTTAAGTTTCGCAAGCTCAACTTAAGAGTTTAAAAGTTTAAGGTTTAAAAGTTTAGTTTACCTGTAGGAGTTCATGGCTTGATTAATATCGTCAAAAATTGCTTGAAAAAATTGACCAAATACATATCATCGATAAACTAAACTTATAAACTTATAAACTTCAACTTTCGCTTGCGAAAGTTGAATCAATTATTCTCAATTCTCAATTACTAAATAGTCTGCCACGATGAATGTGCTTCCTCCTATATATATCACGTCATTGGCTGTGGCGTTTTGACGGGCAGCCGTGGCAGCATCTTTTGGAGTGGGATAGGAGTTTCCTTCAATCCCGTGCTCATGGAATTTACGTTGCAGATCCGCCACCGGGAGCGCTCTCGGAATGGCTGCCTGGGTGAAGTAATATTCCGCATCTCTCGGAAGCAATTCTATTATATCGTCAATGGCCTTGTCTGCCACAAAACCAATCACGAGATGCTTCTTGCCGTTTTTGGCTTTAGCCGTCCGTTCAAGTTGCTCCATTGTGTATCTTAATCCGGCTTCGTTATGGCCTGTGTCGCATACAGTCAATGGAGAATCCGACAGCTTCATCCAGCGTCCGGCAAGTCCGGTGAGTTCACATACTTCCTCCATACCCTTTCTGATGGATTCTTCGGATATGTCCACCCCAATGCGCTGAAGTTCATAAATGGAGGCCAAGACAGTGTTGATATTTTTTTTCTGGTAATCTCCTCCCAATTCACAATGGAAATCTCCACAGAGTGGGCTCTTGCAGTCGAGACCTCCTTCCGGATTCTCCTGGCAGCTTTGCAGCGGCAAGAAATCTTCGGCAAACAGGATTGTGGTGCCCTCCTCACTTGCTTTTTCTTGAAAAACCTCCCTTATTGAGTCTTTTGCTTCCCCAACTACAGCCGGGACACCGGCCTTGATGATACCGGCTTTTTCCGCTGCGATAGCTTCGAGCGTGTTGCCCAAGAATTGAGTGTGGTCTTTTGAAATATTTGTGATCACACTTAATATGGGCGTGATTATGTTGGTTGAGTCAAGGCGTCCACCCATGCCGACTTCAATCACCGCATAATCCACTTTTTCTTTGGCAAAATAATCAAATGCCATCATCATGGTCAGTTCAAAGAAACTGGGATGTCCTTCATATCCGCTTGTGCGGTATCTTTCCACAAAATCAATCACATCCTCTTTCGGAATCATCTTGCCGTTTACTCTAATCCTCTCACGGAAATCAACAAGATGCGGTGAGGTGTATAGCCCCGTCTTGTAACCTTGGCTTTGCAGTATGGCTGCTATGGTATGGCTTGTGCTACCTTTGCCGTTTGTTCCGCCAATGTGTATGCTTTTGAATTTCTCATGAGGATGTCCGAAGTGGGCATCTATATCTTGACTTGTCTTCAGTCCCGGCTTATACGCAGCCCCACCTGTCCTCGAAAACATCGGCAACTGCTGAAAAAGCCATTCCAAAGTGCTATTGTAATCCATCATTTAGGTTTATGGGTTTATGGGTTTATAGGTTTATGGGTTTATAGGTTTATAGGTTTATGGGTTTAT
>JAMPAV010000030.1 GCA_023667055.1 Muribaculum sp.
GGCATACACCTTTTTCATTCCCTTTGGCGAAAGCCGTTCATGTCCGTTTCATATCAATTCCTTTCTGGCGCACTTCAAAGAACACATCTTCCTCCCTAACATCCTCCATCTTGATTTTGCCGGATAACAAATCCTTAACAATATGAGGACGCAATGCCCATGTCTTATTATCTTTCAACATCCCAAAATTAAAACGCAATTTGGACTAAAAAGTTTCAACGCACAATCATCAGAACGCTGATGAGAATACGCTTATAGTATAGGTCTATGTATATACATCAATACCTAACTTAAGTTTCGGATTTGGTAATTTTTCAGCAAGATACATTGATTTCTTACAAATCGGTAAAATCGCGCAGAGGCGCAGAGACGTTGACAATCAATATTTTGAATATTGATTAAAGCAAAGACTCGCAAGCGAGTTGCAAAAGACGCCAACTCTGACTCCGGTGGCTTTGCTTTGCGTTCTTTGCCAACTCCAGCGAGTATCACGAGCGTGCGTACGGAAATAATATCCAATTTTCAGCCTCTCTGCGCCTCTGCGTGATAGTATAATATTGATATTTAAGAGAATGTTAAATCCTAAACTTAGGTTATTATTAGTTCTTACATGGATAAGGGGCAACCCCCATTTTTTAGCATTAACTTTGCACCCGGAAACAAGATTCAAGGATCACTCCACCGTTCATCCGCATCAAGGGTCCAAAGACGTATGAGACGTCTCTAATTGTGCATTGTGAATTGTGCATTGTGAATTGAATGGAGTTTCCTCTTGCAGAACTGAGGCCCACACGTTGCCCACTGCTTGCCGCCGCCCGCAGGGAGCGCCGGAAAAGAGATTCATGACATACTGCCACACCCATCTGTAATGATGCATCTGCATCGTAAAACCATTGTGCATTGTGCATTTTATAAAACAGATGTCCCGGGTATTGACCTTTGCATACGGCATGAACAACATGATATCCGTAGCACAGAATCCGTATGCTTATACTCCACCTTGCGAATGGTCGCAAGCCAAATTTTGTATTAAGTTATTTTATCATATACATACCATGAGCCTTGATCTTCTACTCTTCAGTAGTTGCCCAAGGCTCTTTTTTTATTATATCCTCTCCTAAAAAACAAATGACTCGCATTAAAGTTCGATATGACCAAAATGGCAAGAATCGTTGTTATAATAGTATAGAATCAAAAATTTGAGATATGAATAAGCAAGAATTCAAAAAGGGGGTGGAAGCCGTCGGCGCATCCATCTGCAACGAAATGATGACAGTATATTACAACGAAAGGGGAGTGGACCGCGACAAGATTTCACAGGCTGTGGCCAAAGTGCTCGGAGCCACCGGAGCTGCCAAAAGCAACGCCAACGTATTCTTCGACAAGGGACGCAAAGCCTTTGCCGACGAAAAAGAATACAACAAGGCCAAGTCCGACTTCTTCAAGAAACTCTTCAAGCGCATCCGTGAGGATTTCAACTCCGAAATATCTGCCGCACTGAAACTCTTCAATGAGGCTGTGCCTCAGGCAGTGAAAGATGCCAATAAGAAATAGTATGAATATCTGGGGCTTCGCTTTGAAACTGGCCGGCTGGAGATTTGACATCAATGTGCCGGCTATGAAAAAATGTGTGATCTGCGTGGCTCCTCACACATCCAACTGGGATTTCCTCCTCGGACTCTCGGCTTATCTTTCGGTGGGCAGAAAATTCAATTTCCTGATGAAGAGTTTTTGGTTTTTCTTCCCGCTGAAATATCTGTTGCGCTATTTCGGAGGGATACCCGTATCGCGGTCAAAAGACAAGAACTCAGGTTCTCTCACTGAGAAGGTGATCTCTCTCTTCAAGACTGAGGATTATGTGAACTTGGCTGTCACCCCCGAGGGTACACGAAGTGCCACCGACAAGTGGAAAACCGGATTTCTCTACATAGCTTACGGCGCACAGGTGCCGATACAGCTTGCAGTGATCGACTATAGCAAAAAACGCATGATGATAGACAAGGTGTATGAGCCTACAGGAAATGTGGATACCGACATGAAAGCCATCCGCGACTACTATTCCCAATGGCGCAATGCCGCCCGCTATCCAGAAAAATTCATACCATGAGCAAAACTCTCAACGTCTGCCTGTATCCCCAGGAAATAGTCTGGTGCGACAAGGAGAAGAATATGTCAAATCTTGAAAAGGTGCTGGAGTCTGTGCATCCGGCCACCGATTTGCTGATACTTCCAGAGACATTCTCCACCGGTTGCCCATACGGCGACAAGGAGGAGGTGCGTGCTCTCGCCGAGCGAAATTCAGGCGCGACTATCGACACTCTTAAGCGCCTTGCCCACCGGCATGGCATAGCCATCGCCGGAAGCTTCCTCGCCGACACAGGAGGCCTGCTCGCCAACCGGGCGTTTTTCATCGAGCCATCCGGAGAGGAGTATTTCGCCGACAAGAAGCATCTCTTCACAATGGCCGGGGAAGACAAGATTCTCTCAGCCGGCAATAAAAGGCTAAAGGTGCGCTACATGGGATGGGAGATTGCAATGGTGGTATGCTACGACATCCGTTTTCCGGCATGGTGCCGGAATGTCGGCAACGAATATGACCTGCTTATAGCTGTGGCAAACTGGCCTGTGGCCCGCATAGACGCATGGAAGAAACTTCTTATGGCGCGAGCCATAGAGAACGAGGCTTACGTGTGCGGAGTCGATTGCAGAGGTTGCGACAGCAAAGGCATAGAATACGATGGAACGTCGCTTGCGATAGACTATAAAGGCAACGACATTTCCGTGGCGGACCCTGAAGGGAATGGACTTGTGTATGCATCTTTGTCGCATGATAGGCTGAGGGCGTTTCGTGAGAAATTCCCGGCATACCTTGATGCTGATCAGTTCAGCCTTCTAAACTCTTCAGCCTTATAATTATATAACTTAAGTTTCGCAAGCTCAACTTAAGTGTTTAAGGTTTAGAGTTTAGGGTTTAATTTATCTGTGGGAGCCATCGTTTAAAATAACTACGTCACCAAAAAAATTCAGATTCAGGTCACGCATGATCACTTGACCGATAAACTAAACCTTAAACCTTAAACTTTTAAACTTCAACTTTCGCTTGCGAAAGTTGAATTATATAAAATAGGATATAAAGATGGTGCAAAATTCCTTTAAAAAGTGTAGGAATTTTTGCACCATATTCAGTTGTTGTCATTGTTCAAGGCAGAAGTCCAATGCTCGTGTAATCGCTTCCTTGTCCATATTTCTGCCAATAAACACAAGCTTTATCATGCGGTCGCCGTATTCGGGATCCCAATCACGCTTCAATCCGGGTTCCTTTTCAAAGAATCTCTCCAATTCGTCCTCAGGAGCTGTGGCATACCACTGTCCGCATTCGGTGAGACGTTTCTGGACACCCGCTTGTTCAAAAAGACAACTCATATCAGGGTCGTTGGCAAAATAGCAAATACCTTTACATCTGATCACGCTTTTCGGCCAGTTCCGGTGGCAGAAAAAATCAAATTTGTTCAAGTCGAATGGTTTTCTACGATAATAGACAAATGTAGATATTCCATATTCTTCTGCCTCGCCTTCTCCGTGGTGGTGATGATGGTGTTTATGATCATCATGTCGATTATGCTCATCGTGCTCTTCATGGTCATGATGTTCGTTATGTTCGTGATGGTCATGGTGTACGTGATTTTCATCATGGTCATCATGGTCATGATGCCCGTGATGATTGTCTTCAATTTCATCGAGAGGTTTCTCTATTTCTCTAATCCACGTGGCGGAGATGGCAGTCTTGCCGAAATCAAACCGGTGGGTGTTTAGTATTTCATTTAAATCTATGTCGCAATAGTTACATTCTATTATCTTCGCATTTGGTTGGATTGCATGTATGGATGCACGAATTATGTCTGCCTCTTTTTCAGAAACCTCCGAAATTTTGTTTAAGAGTATAATGTTGCAGAATTCAATTTGTTGCACCACAAGATTTTCCAAGTCTTCTTCACCATATTCTCTTACTGTGAGGTTTTCTCCTGAACCGAACTCACTTTGCATTCTCAGAGCATCCACTACTGTCACAATGCAATCAAGCACCGGGATGCCATTGCGAATCACGGCCGGACTCATGGTGGGAATAGAACAAATCGTCTGGGCAATTGGCTCTGGCTCGCATATTCCACTTGCCTCAATCACAATATAATCGAATCTGTCGCCCTTAAGCAGATCCTGAATCTGATTGATCAGATCCATCTGCAGAGTGCAGCAGATGCACCCATTTTGCAGAGCGACGAGGGAATCGTCCGAACTCCCTACGATACCATCTTTTGCTATAAGGTCAGCATCAATGTTTACCTCTCCTATGTCGTTGACAATTACGGCAAATCTAATACCCCTGCGGTTGTTGAGTATATTGTTGAGCAGTGTGGTCTTTCCACTGCCAAGATAGCCTGTGACCAAAAGTACAGGCGTTTGTTTTATATCTTTCATTTTGTTATGTGTTCAGGTTGGTTAATTACCCTCTTTTTATATAACAATCTTTTTGTCGTTTTTTCTATTCCGGATGATCAGCATGGAAAGACAATGTTGATGAATTTCATGGTGGAATCTATAATTTGGGAAATGTAGTTGTTATTAAAGTAAGTGGTTGTTCAAATTCATGGACTCTAAACAAAGGTAATATGAGAAATTTTATACTTACAATGGCGATGTTTGTGGTAGCGTTGGCTGTCTTTTCAAAAAACAATGTCGCGGAATGCAAATTGCTGCCCGCAGATTACGAGGGAACGATGATGCCTTACAGTTTCAGTGAAGTGCATGAGAAAGCTATATGGCCGGACTCATTGCATCCTGTGTATCTGGCACATGTGGCACGTCATGGAGCGAGATATATATCTTCTCCCAAGAAACTTGAAAAGCTGCAGAAGGCCATCAGAGAGAGTAAAGATAAAGGAAGTCTAACCAATAAAGGAGTGGCCTTCGAGAAACTTCTCTGCAGAATCTCAGAAGTCAGCGATGGCCGCTGGGGTGCATTGTCGGAAGAGGGATGCCGAGAGGAGAAAGGAATAGCAAAGAATCTCAACACTCTGATGCCGTCTTTTTTCCGGGATGCAAGGGTGAGGGCTATTTCGAGTTATGTTCCACGTGTGGTAATGACTATGTATGAGTTTTGTCACCAGTTGGCATGGATGTCACCGGATGTGAGGATAAACACTTCGGAGGGAAAGGAGTTTGACGTGCTGCTTCGCTGTTTCGAGGCGGATCCAGAATATGACAGGTATCGCAGCAATGGCGAATGGAAAATACTTCATGACAGCATCATTGACGCCAAGGTCTCGCCGGAACCGGCAAGAAGAATATTAGGCGAAAAAGCAGGTCTTTCCGACTCAAAATTAAGGAAACTGACCATGGAGATTTATGATGTGCTTCAGTCTCTTGAGGCTTTCGGAATGCCTCGGGCTGATGAGCGATACATGACGGGAGATGAATTCAAGTCTTGCTGGGAGGTGGATAACATTGAGCATTATCTCCGCAATGCCATCACGCCATATTCCGACATGGCTGGAAGAGCCACAGCGCCGTTATTGGCAAAAATTTTAGCAGATGCAGACGAGTCTCTCGATAGTCGGCGGCTTGAGCAGACCTTGAAGGAAGCCGCAATGTATTTGGATGAAATGTCACCTGAGGCATTCGATGCAAATCTGTATTTCGGACATGCTGAAACATTGATGCCGCTGCTGTCGCTGATGAAAGTGGATGGGTGCAGTTGTGAAACGTCCGATTTAAGCATCCTCTCAAGGGAATGGAGAGATTATGACATTGTGCCGCTTGGCGCACACCTTGACATCATAATTCTTGAGTGTCCTTCGGGTCTCAAGATGGTGGCACTTCAGCTCAATGGTAAATTTTTGCCTCCAATTTCAGGTGGACCTCTGATTGAAAAATGGGAAACTTATCGTACGTATTTGATAGGACTGATATAAGCAACTATTTTTGATAAAAATTTGATACAAAAAAACGTTCCTTCTCAGGAACGCGGTTACGAATTTTACTACTTGTGTCTGGTCTCGTTGAGATAAAGTTCGGCACGGGCCACACAATAGTTTGCTGTGCGGAATATCGCAGCAGCCTTCTTTAGGAAATTGTTTTTCATAATTAGAAAATTAAATTAAACATGGATTCTCTACTCATAGAGAACCGGGGAGAGCATGGCGTTTTCTCTTTTGCCATCATTTAAAAAACACTGAAAACTGATAAAAGTTCTAAAAAATGCCCGAAAAATATGTTGTACAACATATTTTTCTATATTTGGATGAAATATTTTTCGAGACAAACATCTTTTTTGTAATTTTGAAGAAGAAATAACAAAATCAAAATATCATGATTACATTCAAAAGAGCGTTGACATTAATTTTCCTTCTTGCCACGGGGATGATATCGCTACATGCACAGAAGGATATAAAAACAGCAAAAGTGGCGAATATTCCCAAAGAATACTCGAATGAAGCAACCCAAAAAGGGGTAATCGACACCCTTAAATATCAGGCTACTTATAATGGAAAGACCATAGAGAAGGAAGCCATTGTGTATCTGCCATACGGATATGATGCCGGCGATAAGGACAAAAGATACAATGTGCTTTATCTCGCCCATGGTGGTGGCGACAATCCGGAATCATTCTTCTCAACCAAGCGCACTCCCTATCCACTGAATCAGGTGGCCGACCATCTGATAGCAGAAGGGAAAATGGATCCGATGATAATAGTGAGCGCTTCATACTATCCTCCGAAAAACACCGGTGCCTCCAAGGATATGGACAATACCATTGCCAATGTCAGGGACTTCAATAAAGAGGTCCGGAGCAGTCTGATTCCGGCGGTTGGCAAGAAATACAACACGTATCTTCGGTCGTTCGATGATGGTGCCATAACCGCATCGAGGAGCCACCGTGCGTTCGGGGGATTCTCCATGGGAGCGCTCTCCACTTGGTATCAGTTAGCTTTCGATCCGGATGCCTTCAGCCAATATATCCCCTTAAGCGGCGATCTTTGGATCTACGACGAAAACGGCAACAAGAAATCGGCTGCAGAAGCAGCCAAATGGCTAAATTCTCAGATTGCATCAACTCCCTATCGGGGAAAGGATCTGAACATTCTTGCCTATAGCGGAACCAAAGACATTGCTTACGAACCGGAACTTGGTCTCATAAAGTCTATTGACACAGATGCCCCCCTGCTTGAGTATTCAGATGATTTTGACAAAGGCAATATTCATTTCTCCGTGCTTCCCAACGGAGTGCACACCTACGAATATATCTCCCAATATCTGATGGATGCCATGCCACGGCTTTGGCCAAAAGTCCGCACCACTCCGTACTGGCTCGGAGCCGACATCTCAGGCACCACAATGACGGAGGCACATGGTGGGAAATTCTACAACAGCCTTGGAGAGGAAATGGAGACCATAGCCCTGATGAAACAACTCGGCATGAATGCCGTTCGCCTGAGAGTGTGGGTGAATCCGCAAGGTGGTTTCTGCAGCAAGGAAGATGTGCTTAAACTCGCCAAGCGGGCAAAGGCCAACGGTATGGAAATAATGCTTTGTTACCATTATGCGGATTCATGGGCTGACCCCGGCAAACAGCCGATTCCGGAGGCCTGGAAAAATTACAACTACAAGCAGATGAAGAAAGCTGTCTATAACCACACAAAAGAGACTCTGGAACTGCTTAAGAAAAACGGAATCAATGTGAAATGGATGCAGCAAGGCAATGAGACCACCAATGGCATGCTTTGGGATATGGGGCGCGCCCAAACCAACATGGAGCAGTATGCAGGTTTTACGGATGAATCGTACGCTGCCGCCAAGAAGGTGTTTCCCGACATCACCTGCATAGTGCATCTCGACTGCGGAGCCGATATCGACCGCTATCATCGCATTCTCAATGGTCTGGACAAATACGGAGCTCGCTACGACATGATAGGAATGAGTGTGTATCCATATTGGGATCTTCAAGCCAAAAGAGCTACGAGCGACGACGACACCATGAATAAGGTAGTGGCAAACATCAAGACACTGAGCAAGGAATACGATAAGCCTGTCATGATAGTGGAGACAGGCTATGAGGCGATACGTCCGAACGAGGGATACGCATTCCTGAGAAAACTTATGGATGCCACTTATCCGCTTAAGGAATGCCACGGTGTCTTCTACTGGGCACCGGAATTGGAGGGACACTATCCGCTCGGCGCGTTTGAAAACAACCGACCCACAAGGATTCTTGATGCGTTTAAAGAGATTTCCGAAGGGCTACCTGCGGGCGACATGAATTTCTACAGTACAAGCGACATGGAGGTGAAAACCCCCAACGGTTTGCTCAAGGGCACTCTCTATCTGCCGTTTGAATCAAGATATATGAAGGATGGCAAGTTGCCGATAGTGATAATGTCGCATGGATTCAACGGAAATTACCTTGAGACAAAGAAATATGCAGAGTGTATGGCATCCAATGGGGTGGCGGCATTCAATTTCGATTTCTGCGGCGGAAGCATGAATAGCCGCAGCGAGGGCAAGACTTCCGACATGAGTGTATATACGGAGTTGGCTGATCTTGAGTCCGTGACTTCAATGATAGAGCGTCTTCCAAATATTGATTCGAATAGAATGATGCTGCTTGGTTGCAGCCAGGGGGCTCTGGTGTCAACTATGACTGCATACGAGAATCCGGGCAGATACAAAGGGTTGATATTGATATATCCGGCACTTGGGATTCCGGCCTCGGCTGATGCCATGCTTGAATCCACCAAGGACAAACCGACTGATTTTGAGTTCTGGGGTATGAAGATGAGCCAGAAATATTACCGCAGCATAAAGGGAATTGATGCAGTGGCAAAGTTGAAGGAAATGGATATGCCCGTATTGGTGGTATATGGTGAGGACGACCCAATCACTTCGCCTGAGACGGTGGAGGAATTGCGAAAAACGCTGAAGAATGTCACTATCGACAAGATCCACGAAGGTAATCATGGATTCCCAGATCTCTTCAATCATCGGGTTTCAGAAGCTGATGTGCTCCGCTTCGTCAAGAGAAACCTATAATCTAAGTTGATAAACCATAATAAAAAAGGACTCCTTTTGGAGTCCTTTTTTCATTTCTCTATTTAAGGAGGAATTTACATCATGCCGGGCATACCGCCGCCTGCAGGCATGGCCGGTGCAGGATTGTCTTCCTTCTTGTCGGCGATGACACATTCAGTGGTGAGGAACATGCCGGCAATGGAAGCTGCATTCTCAAGTGCCACACGAGTTACCTTGGCAGGATCGATGACACCGGTCGAAAGGAAGTTTTCATAACTGTCGGTGCGTGCATTGTAGCCGTAATCACCTTTACCTTCCTTTACCTTCTGAACGATGACGGCACCCTCAAGACCTGCGTTTGCCACAATCTGACGGAGCGGTTCCTCGATGGCGCGACGTATGATAGCAATACCGGTGGTCTCATCGTTGTTGTCACCCTTGAGTTCTGCAAGAGCGTCAAGGCAACGGATGTAGGCGATGCCGCCACCCGGCACGATACCCTCTGCAATAGCAGCACGGGTTGCGCTCAAAGCGTCATCCACACGATCTTTCTTCTCCTTCATCTCAACTTCAGATGGAGCACCGATGTAAAGCACAGCCACACCACCGGCAAGTTTGGCAAGACGTTCCTGGAGTTTCTCTTTGTCATATTCAGAATTAGTGCTTTCAATCTGAGCCTTAATCTGATTTACACGGGCTGCGATGTTTTCCTTTGAGCCGGCTCCATTCACTATAGTGGTGTTATCTTTGTTGACAGTAACTTTCTCAGCAGTGCCAAGGTCATTAACAGTAGCCTGTTTGAGTTGCATACCCTTAACCTCGCTGATTACGTTGCCACCTGTAAGAACGGCAATGTCCTCAAGCATTTCCTTACGACGGTCGCCAAAGCCCGGAGCTTTTACAGCACAAATCTTCAAGCTGCCACGGAGACGGTTTACCACGAGAGTTGCAAGAGCCTCGTTATCCACATCCTCTGCGATGATAAGCAGAGGACGACCTGACTGGGCCACAGCCTCAAGTATAGGAAGCATTTCCTGAAGATTTGAAATCTTCTTGTCGTAGAGAAGGATGTAGGGAGAATCCATCTCGCATTCCATCTTCTCGGAGTTGGTCACGAAATACGGGCTGATGTAACCACGGTCGAACTGCATACCTTCCACTACATCTACAGTAGTATCGGTACCCTTGGCCTCTTCCACAGTGATCACTCCCTCTTTCTTGACTTTCTTCATAGCCTCTGCAATAAGGCGACCGATCTCTTCATCGTTGTTGGCAGAAACGCGAGCCACATTCTCAATCTTCGCCATGTCGTCGTCAACCTCCTCGCTCATTGCGCGGATACCTTCCACAACTTTGCTTACGGCCTTGTCAATACCGCGCTTCAGATCCATCGGGTTTGCACCGGCAGCCACATTCTTGAGGCCTTCGGTCACGATAGCCTGAGCAAGTACGGTGGCGGTGGTTGTGCCGTCGCCGGCCTGGTCGCCGGTCTTGGAAGCCACTTCCTTCACGAGCTGGGCACCCATGTTTTCGAAAGCATTGTCAAGTTCGATTTCTTTTGCCACAGTCACGCCATCTTTTGTGATGTGGGGTGCACCAAATTTCTTTTCGATGATAACGTTGCGGCCTTTAGGACCAAGTGTCACTTTCACAGCGTCGGCAAGAGCGTCAACGCCTTTCTTCAGCTCCTCACGAGCCTGTATGTTGAATTTTATTTCTTTAGCCATTGTTTGGATAGTTTAGGGTTTATGGTTTAGGGGTTAGTTTATTGGTGTTTCTTGAGTCCCCAAATCCGATAAACCGTATTTATGTTATTTTGGGTTAATTATGCGATTACAGCGAGGACATCGCTTTGGCGCATTATGATGTATTTCTTGTTTTCGAATTCGATTTCAGTTCCGGCGTATTTTCCGTAGAGAACTTCATCACCGGCTTTGAGGACCATTTCCTCATCCTTAGTGCCATTGCCTGCGGCAAGCACTTTGCCACGAAGGGGTTTTTCTTTAGCTGAGTCAGGGATTATGATTCCGCCCATTGTCACTTCTTCGGCTGCGGTGGGTTCTACCAGCACGCGGTCGCCTAACGGTTTGATGTTCATTTCAGATATTCTTTAATATAAGGTTATACTTAGTTTTTACTGTTTCCGGAATTCTGCCGGTCACATAATGTTTAGCAAATTCCGTGCCAAACTCCGAAATTTACAACGAGCATTGTTACTTTATTGTTTATTTAACTGTCTTAAAGTTTGTTAAGCAATATCAATGATTGTCTGTTGTTGTCTAACTAAAAGAAATTATGTCAAAGAATGAACCTTCGGGGGTGTAAGTGTGTTTGTCTTTCATAAAAAAGGAAACTATCAACTAAAACTTAAATACCATGACTGCTTATTTTCCATACTCACAGATCATCAGTGAAATCTGCAACCATATCGAACAGACCATCAACCGCCCGGCATACACAGGCGATTGGCAGGTTGCGGACCAGGAATCCAAAGAAATCAGAAAACCATCCTATTCTGCTATAAGTGAAATATACTATTAGTGATTTTGTGGTTGCATAATGTCTGTAACAATTACGACAAATATTTGCAACATAACAAAATAGTTCGGCGTTTATGGTGGGGATGAAACAAAGTTGGATAATGATAAAAAAAAACATAAATTGTTAAACCAATAAAATTCCCAAGTGTTTTAAGTATGAAAACCGATGGGAATGAGGTTGAATCCCAACCACAAATTCCTGAATCATTTCCCCACTGCCCCGGTCGGGGGCAGGTCTAACAAAAGAACTTAATTTTATTGAAAAAAAGAAAAACACAAAAAAACCTAAAGCTATGAAAAGAACACTTCTAATTTTGGCAGCCGCGTTAGTCTTTAGCGGTGCAGCCATGGCTCAGTCGAAGAGTGAAAAGAAAGCCATCGAGTCTTTCCTTTCCCAGACAAATGCAGAGGGGGTCACCAATGCCCAGAGCCTGCAACTTAATGGAACCAAATATACTCCGATGCAAGGCATAAAAGTAGAAAATGGGGCCGTCACAGAAATCGACCTCAAAGGCAAGAAACTTGCAGGAGTTCTTGACCTCAGCAATTTCCCGGCTCTTACCAAAGTAGATGTATCCGACAATAAGTTGACTTCCCTTGTCGTTGACAATTGTCCGGCACTCGTGGAACTAAACGCCGGTCGCAACATGCTTAAGACCTTCTCTGCCGACAAATGCCCCTCACTGCAGACCTTGAAACTCTATCGCAACCGTCTTTCCGAGATAGATCTCACAGGGGTGCCTTTGCTGAAGAACTTCAACATCTCAAGCAATTTCATGGTTTCGCTCGACGTTTCCAACTCTGCAAACCTTGAGACGCTGAATGTGATGAGCAACCGTCTGGAACAACTGATTGTGACAGATTGCACAGCTCTTAAGCATCTCTATGCAAGCTACAATGAACTCTCAGAGATTTCACTTTCAGGCCTTAGCTCTCTTCAGAACCTGAACGTAAGCGACAACAAGATTGTGAATCTCTATCTGCAGAATCTACCTCAGTTGTCAACCCTTCTTGCAAGCGACAACCACATGGCCGGCTTCAGCATCTCCAACTGCCCGATGCTTACCGATATTTGGCTTCCTTACAACTCATTGACTTCATTTGGAGTAGAAAATTGCCAGAACCTTGCATTTGTAGATCTACAGTACAACAACCTGACCACTGTTTACCTCTCCAACTTCACAATGCTTCAGAGAGTCAACATTGCTCAGAATCCTACTCTTGCCACACTCGACGTATCCTTCGATCCTATTCTTAGATTCGTCAATGTATCAGGCGACTTCATGCTGACCGACTTCCGCACACAGGCAAGTCCGGAATTGCATCAGATTCTTGGCACTTGGAGCAACTACATTTGATCACAGGAAAAATAAGATAATATGATAATTGGAGAGGACCCGCACCTGCGAATGGATGCGGGTTCTCTTTAATGAACCCTGAGGGGAGGATGTTTGTTCTTTTTACAAAGGAGGATGTAGAATGGTTACAGTTTTGAAATTTATACTTGTGACAGTACTGTTGGCTTCAATGGTACTTGTCTTGGTGCTTATAAAATATGTGGCGAATCCGCATGAGTCAGGCACCAAGGAAGACCGCGACAGACTTCGTCATGATGTGGAGACGAGGGAGCGAGTCATCACCTCCAACAGCCTCTTCCATGAATTCTTTGCCAGACCCGCCCGGAGAGGCAAATAATATTTATTCGAGATTTATGCAGATTCTATTTACCTTCGTAATCAACATCTTCCGTTTCATCAGACATGTCGGAAGATAACTCATTAAGAATAATATTGCCAGTATAATTGAAATTCGCTTCACCGACAATTTTTAATTTTAATATTTTGTTAATCTTTGGCTTAACTGTAATTGTCGATTTTATAGTTTCTGTCTTGTTTTGCCCTCTATTCCAGATAAACTCAAGATCAAACACCACATCAGTGTCAACTGATAAATTGTTCATTGAAAAAGTTTCACTCCAAATGCCTGTATTTTCTGACCCCGGCTCCAACTTTAAACTTTTTGGGAATTGAAGATGACTATTAATTGATGCATCACTTCTTTTTGAAACATCTTTACAGGTAACGTAAGTACCAGCAGGTATATCTTGAGCGTCAATTGTAATTCCAAAACATTTGTAATTTAAGTCAATTACAATGGGTTTGGAATTATTGACATAGTTCGCCGGGTCGATATTACCAAGAAATCCATAATATCTATGAACACGCGGATAAGCATAGTTGTGCGGACTTGCAACCTCATCAAAATCGTAAACATCTATATATGCAGTTCCGGATGACAAATTACACATGCGATTTTTTATCCCTTCAGAAAAATTAGAGGTGTCATTGTTATAAACAAATTTATTTAAATCTTGAGATGGATATGCGTTGGAATTGTCATAATTTGTCTCTGTTATCACAAATGGTTCAGGATAATTATATCGGTCATGGCGGTATTTATCAGTTTTGTCTCTTAATATTGATGCTTCAAAGTCGTAAGTATATCCACTTTCGAGTGTTATGGTAATTTCGTCATTACTTGTATATAATGCGTATGCGTAATTTTCACGTTTTGTTTCAGGTGCTCCTTTTTCGAGTCGGGTCACGTTTATGCCGGCATATCTTACATTATCTTCAACTTTTGTCAAAGGTTCCTCTGATTGCTCTACGTAGTCGCCACCAAGGGCAAGTTTGAATGTGTAGAAGACGGGCTTTTCTTGGTCAAGACGGTGATTGCCGTCTGCTTCCGGATCATTGGCATTAGAACAAGCCTGAAAGCTTACGGCAAATATGGCAAGTGCTAAAAGTTGAATAAGTTTTTTCATGGTGTTTGGTATTTGTATTTATAAAAATGTTCGTCTATGACGAGCGACTGTATCTGTCGTGATTAGGAAAGCCGGTTGAGTGTGCGTATTGCTGCGTGTGGGTCATTGCTGCCAAAGACGTAACTTCCCGCCACCAAAATATCGGCACCGGCTTTGGCAAGTTCCATACCGGTTTGTTCGTTGACACCGCCATCCACTTCAATCAAGGCCTTTGAACCGGATGCATCGCGCAACGCCCTAAGACGCTTCACTTTCTCCAATGTATGTCGAATAAATGGCTGCCCTCCAAAACCCGGTTCAACCGACATAATCAGCACAAGATCCAAGTCTGCGATTATATCTGTGAGAGTATCCACGGGTGTGGCAGGATTCAGAGTAACCCCGGCTTTCATTCCCGCCTCATGTATGTGCTGCACGGTGCTGTAAAGATGCAGACATGCTTCCTGATGCACATTCATAATGGAAGCACCCAAATCATGCACATGTGAAATCCAGTTTTCAGGGTGCACAGTCATCATGTGCACATCGAGAGGTTTCCCGCAGGCTTTAGCGACACTCTTCAATACCGGGAATCCAAATGATATGTTGGGGACAAACACACCATCCATGACGTCGAGATGCAGAAAATCCGCATCTGAAGTATTGATCATCTCTATCTCCTTGTCGAGATTAAGGAAATTGGCCGCAAGCAGTGATGGTGATGTTTTCATGACTTGTTTTTCTTTAGGAATGCATTATAGAGAATGTAAAGCACGCATATTGCCAAAAGTGCGTATCCGGCGTAGGTGAGGTAGCTGTTGTATTGCTCAACCTTATCAAACAGATCATCGGGTTTTACATAAAGCGACAGCCAATAGCCGAGACCGGCCAAAACAGCATTCCACACCAAAGCTCCAAGTGCCGTGAAAAGTGCAAAAACACCGATATTCATACGCGACAAGCCGGCAGGTATCGATATAAGCTGGCGGATGGCAGGTATCAGACGACCTACAAATGTGGACACAGCGCCATGCTCATCGAAATATCTCTCAGCCTTATCCACTTTTGCCCTGTCGATCAGACATGCATGTCCGAATTTGCTGTCGGCAAAAGCATAGACAATGGGACGTCCCACCCACAACGCAAGAAAATAGTTAATGAAGGCTCCACACAGTGCACCCAAAGTTGCCACCACGACAACGAGAAAAATGTTCATGTCGCTGCCCACTCCGGTGTTGGTGCAGGCAAGGTATGCCGCCGGTGGAACAACCACTTCACTTGGAAACGGGATAAACGAACTTTCTATCATCATGAATACGAACACAAAAAGATAGTTTGCATTCTCCACAAACCACTGAAAAAATACGGATGCATCAAAAATGCTTGTAAGTATCATATTTCTATTTTCTATCTGGATTATTTACATAGTCGAATAATATGCAAATTTAAGCATTTTATCCGTATCACGCAAATTCCGACAGCAAATTGTAGATAGTTTTGATGAAATCATCGTCGTTCATGTCGTAAGGCAGCCAATTGATCTTGAAGCCTCGGCGCTCCATCCCTCTGAACCATGTCATCTGGCGTTTTGCAAACTGATGAATGGCTATTTCAAGCTGTCGCCTCATTTCCTCGTATGAAAGTTTACCTATGGCATGAAGTGTCACAAATTTGTATTCCAGTCCGTAGTAAATCAGATCTTCAGCCCTAATGCCTGAGTCGAGCAACGACCTGACCTCATCTATCATGCCCTCCCTGAGCCTGGCATCCAGGCGAGAACTAATCCTGTCGCGGCGTTGTTCCCTTGGAATGTCAATGCCTATTATGAGGCTGCTCAAAGGTTTAGCCTTGCTCCTATCGGAGGCTATCGCCTCTTCAGGATGATGCAGATAGTATTCCTGTATCTCCAATGCCCTGAGAGCTCTGTCACGGGTATCCACATCAGTGGTGTTGTGAAGCGTCTTATATGATTTTAGGATTTCTGTGAGTTCCTCAAGGTTTTTGTCGGCGAGTTTCTTCCTGAGTTCTTCATTTCTATCCACCTGAGGCATCACCAATCCGGCCAAGGCTGATTCTATATACATGCCTGTGCCACCGCAGAGTACAGTACGCTTCCCTCTTGCAGCTATAGAATCTTTCGCCGTTTGGAAATCGGCGAGATAGCGGTGCAAATTATATTTGTCGCCGGCGTCAGTAATGTCGATAAGATGATAAGGCACATCACCATATTCACACAGGTCTTTGCCTGTGCCCAAGTCCATGCCACGATACACCTGGCGGCTGTCGCCGCTGATAATCTCGCCATTAAAGGCACGAGCCACCTGCACGGCCCTCCGAGTCTTTCCGCAGGCAGTGGGTCCCACTATGGCGATTATCTCAGGCTCCATGTCATTTTGATTATTCTGATGTCTGATGACGTTTTTTCCCGATGAAACTGCGGAACCATTTTTTCAGTTTAAAGAATTTCAGGTCGCTGTTGAAATGTGCGATATGAATCCACTTGTCGTCCTGCAGGTCAAGTTCGGTTTTTCTCACATCGGCGAGAGTGATGTTGCGCTTGTAAGATTTTATGAGATTCTTTCTCATGCCATTCTCGTCGAAATCTCTTTCGGTGAGAATTATTGTAAAGAGGCGAGACAGGTCGTTAAGAGCATTTGCCCCGATGTTGACCGGATTTTCCTGATATGTCCTCTTGATGGTGTCAAAATGTATCCATTCGCCCGGCATCTCAATGTCGGAATAGTCGGAAATGTTGCCGTCAAGGAAATAGAAATATCGGAGCACCGACACCTTGTTGTTGTTGGCAATGTGCCGTCCATAATAGAACTTCAACTCGCCACCTTTGTGACCGCTCATCTTCTCTATAATTCTCTTGACATCGATCATCTGAATACCATTGACCGTCTTTTTCGTGATGAATGGAGTGTCGAAAATGTGCTTGTTTTGAGTGATGCGGTCGGTGGCATTTCTGTCGATGTAAATATATTCACCACAGATGACATAGTAGCGGATATAAGTGCGGGCTGCCATATCCCGGATTTCATCGGGGGTAATGATTTCGTTGTGCTCCTGAAAGTCAAGATACAGATTATAATACCTCATCATGAAATATACCTCATCGAGCACTATGAGCATGATTATAATCCATACGAACACATACCAGTCGCGACCGTTTTGGTTTACATCTATGTATCTGTCGAGATAGTACCACCAGATGTAAGCCGTGAGCAAAGCAAACAGCACAGTTAGATTTCTGAGCTGAATTTTAGATTCCTGGGCTGTGACATATCCAAAATAACCGCGCTCCCGGATACTACCGGCCCTCGCCATACACTTCTTGCATGCGGGCATCGAACTGCTGAAGAGCAACGTATAAAGCGTCACCAGCAAAGATATGGGCATAAGCGTCAGTGACGCAATGTATGGAGTGTTGAAAAACATGATTTCCGCAGGAATCTTTGCGAGATCCAAAGCGTGTATAATCACAAGCAATATACTCAGAAAAGTGTAGAACAGAAGACTGTAGAATATCACTTGCGGAACAACCATACATCCCGGTTGCTCGGAGTTTTCGTTGTTCCACATCATCGTGTATAGGAATCCACACAACAGGAGCGATACCACAGGAGCCATATAATAGGGCAAGATATGGGTCCCGGTTATCGTAGCAGCCATGCAGAGAAGCGCTACGGCAAAATTTCGCCATAGGTAATATAACTGTATGCTGTTGACTTTTCTCAGATCGTTCATTTCAGTTGTCAGTTTTCAGTTGTCAGTTTTCAGTTGTCAGTTTTCAGTTTTCAGTTGAGGATGTCAGGTTGAGATTGAATTATTTGAGGTTGGTATTGAGGAAATCGAGCACCTTGCTGTAAAGTTGCGCTCTCAGATTTCCTCGCCTCATGGAGTGCTCCTGACCGGTGAATACCATCATGTCGAAAAGATGACCCTCGTATGTCAGTTTAGAGGTGTACATAAGTGTGTTGTAGAAATGCACATTGTCATCATTGCTTCCGCTCATGATCAGCAACTTCCCCTTAAGATTGTTGCTTCGGCCCAAGGCTGAGGCCTGTGCATAGCCGATTTCATTTTGTCCTGGAGTGCGCATGAACCGTTCTGTATATATAGAGTCATACCATTTCCAGTCGGTCACTGCAGCCATTGCCACGCCGCATTTGAATGGAGAGCCATTGTCGGTCATCTCCATCAGCGTCATGTATCCTCCATAGCTCCATCCGAAGAGCGACATCCTGTTTTCATCCACGTATGGGAGCTGTGCAAGAGCCTTTGCCCCGGCTATCTGGTCGAGAGTCTCATATTTTCCAAGGTGCATATATACGCATTTGCACCACTGTTCGCTTCTGGCACCGGTGCCACGACCGTCAACGATGCCGATTACATAGCCTGACTGTGCAATGAAGTTGAGACCGTCGAGATGCCATTTGTTGGTCACTTCCTGAGATTCAGGTCCATTGTATTGATACATCAGCAAGGGATACTTGCTATTCTGATTGAAACCTGATGGCTTCATAATCATGGCATTCATGTCCTCGCCATCGGCATTTTTGACAGTAGTGAGTTCGTATTTCGGAGCCGAGGTGTATTTAGAGGCATACTCTCGATTCATTTCGAGCTCCGACACCATTTTCCCGGCAGAAGTCCACAGTGTGTATTGCGGAGGATTGTTAAGGTCGCTCCAGTTCCGGATATAGTAAGACATGTCAGCGCTGAAATCGCAGGATTCCCATCCGGGAGTGTCGTGCAGAAGCTTGATTACACCTTTGGTATCTACAGAAGCCACATTGCGGTTAACTGCACCTAATTTGGTAGTCTGGAAATAATGCACGCCGGCAGGAGACTTGCCGTAGTAGGCAGTGACGTTGAAGTCGCCGGAGGTGAGCTGGCGGAGGAGTTTACCATTATAGGCATATTCATAAAGATGTGTCCAGCCGGACTTTTGCGAAGCAATCACGAAAGAGTCCAGACCGTATCTTACCATAGAATAGACTCGGTCGCTCAGCCAGGTGTCGCTTTGTTCGGCATAGACCTGAGATGCCACCGTGGAAGCCGGGTTGACACTCAAAATCTGCAGGTCGTTTTGATTCCTGTTGAGTTTCATGACCATCAGGCGCTCCCCCTTGCCGTCAAACCGCATGTCGGGAATATAGTCATCCGGATTCATCTTGAGATCCATGACTTTGGTGTTTCTGGAGTTGACATCGTAGGCAAGCACCGACACCACAGAATTATTGTAGCCCGGCAGAGGGTATTTATATGAAAATGACCGGGGATAGGGTTGCCCAAGTGGATCCTTGTCGTAGAAAGACCTGTAATTGTCGAATGAATATTCAGGCACTTTTGATTCATCCCATTTCATGAAGGCAAGAGTCTGGTCATCGCCGCTCCAGCAGAGTGTACACTGGATTCCGAATTCCTCTTCATATACCCAGTCGGGCGCACCGTAAGAGATTTTATTGACTTCCCCATCAGTGGTGACTGCTATATCGGTTTTGTAGTCAAGATTTGAAAGATACACATTGTTGTCGCGCACGTATGCCACCCTCAAGCCATCATGCGACATTGTTGCGCCGCGCTGCGGTCCGTTTGCCGACACCCGCTGCATTGTGGAGCGCATGGTGTCATATACATAGTATTCCGCAGTGAAACTATAACGCCAGATACCTTTCTTCTCGTTCCATAGCATTATCTTTCTGCCGTTGTCAGAAACCTGATATCCGTCGAAATAATCGATTTTCAGATCGCCTTTGACAGCATCGAGCGAAAAAAGAGTACCTGTCTTCTTTCCGGTGGCGTAGCTGTATATGTCGATGCTGCGGCCATCCTTGCTGACAGCGCTGTAGGACTTGCCATCCGAAAGAGGTCTCATCTCCCGGATGCCTGCAGGCTGATTGACAGAAATGTCGCAGTAGTCTTTTACATCAAGAGCGACAGCCGACACATTCAGAGCCATACCCGCCATAGCCGACATCAATATAGTCTTTTTCATTGTTTATTCCATACTAAGGATAATTCTTAGGATAATTCTAATCCATCGGCTTTGATTAAATCTCCGTCCCGACAAATCAGCCTTAACTCTTAACCCAATGTCACTAAATTTATCACCGAAATAATCGGTTTTCCTCCTGTGTAAGGGGCTTCATGCCCCTCATTACAATGCTAATTTAGCGACATTGCTCTTAACCCTTAACCCTTAACTCTTAACTCTTTAATAGGATCGTGCGAAAATCACACGGCGCGCCGATGGTTTACCGGTCACCATACATACACCGGGAGTGGTGTCACCCTCAAACGGTATGCATCTGATAGTGGCTTTGGTTTCCTCCTTGATTTTCTCCTCAGTCTCCGGAGTTCCGTCCCAGTGAGCCAGAATAAACCCACCCTTTTCAAGTTTTTCCTTGAACTCCTCGTAAGTATCGGCAGTGGTGGTCATCTCATCGCGATATTTCCTTGCTTTTACAAGAAGATTGCTCTGTATGTCCTCCAGAAGTTTCACGACTGTGTCCTCTATCCCTTCGAGCGGAAGAGTTTCCTTCTCGAGAGTGTCACGCCGCATCACCTCCACAGTGCCATTTTCGAGGTCTCTTGCACCTATGGCGAGCCTCACAGGCACACCTTTCACCTCATAATCGGCAAACTTGAAGCCCGGACGTTTGTTGTCGGCATCGTCATATTTCACGCTGACACCTTTGGCACGAAGATTCTTCACAATGCTTTCCACACGTTCGGATATTTTTGCAAGCCCTTCCGCATCCTTATAAATAGGCACTATCACCACCTGTATCGGGGCGAGATGTGGGGGAAGGACAAGACCGTTGTCGTCAGAGTGAGTCATGATAAGTGCGCCCATCAGACGTGTCGAAACACCCCAGGATGTCGCCCAGACATATTCCGGCTTGTTCTCCTTATTAATATAAGTCACATCAAATGCCTTTGCGAAATTTTGACCGAGGAAGTGGCTTGTGCCCGACTGCAGGGCCTTTCCATCCTGCATCATGGCCTCGATGGTGAAGGTATCCACAGCACCCGCAAAACGCTCGTTGGGAGACTTTACGCCTTTGATGACAGGCACAGCCATATAGTTTTCAGCGAAATCGGCATATACCTCAAGCATACGGCGAGCCTCGGCCTCAGCTTCCTCGCGGGTGGCGTGGGCTGTGTGGCCTTCCTGCCAGAGGAACTCAGCGGTACGCAAGAACATCCTCGTTCTCATCTCCCAACGCATCACATTTGCCCATTGATTGATAAGTATCGGGAGGTCACGGTATGAATGTATCCAGTTCTTATACGTGTTCCAGATGATTGTCTCCGATGTGGGACGAATTATAAGTTCCTCTTCAAGTCTTGCTTCAGGGTCAACCACCACACCGTTGCCGTCGGGGTCATTTTTCAGACGATAATGGGTGACAACAGCGCATTCCTTTGCAAAACCCTCCACATGCTCTGCCTCGCGGCAAAGGAAAGATTTAGGTATGAGTAGAGGGAAATATGCGTTCTGGTGGCCTGTGGCCTTGAACATATCATCGAGTGTGCGTTGCATTTTCTCCCAGATGGCATAGCCGTATGGTTTGATGACCATGCAGCCGCGTACTGCAGACTGTTCTGCCAAATCGGCTTTTACCACGAGTTCATTATACCATTGAGAGTAATTGTCAGATCTTTTGGTGAAGTTTTTTAGTTCTTTTGCCATCGCGTTGCAATATATTTTTCAAGCCTGTTTTCGCAGGCAATTCTTAATTCTTAATTCTCAATTCTCAATTCTCAATTCAACGCAGTCTGTCTGCCGCCCTTAGTTTCTTTTGGTCGGAGCATATCATGCGGTATGCGAGGAGATCGGCCACAAGCGCCACCACCGGCGTGGCGATGAAGACACTCCATTGAACAGAACCGTTGACATCGGAGGCAAAAGAGGATGCTGCCATCACTGCAAGCACACCGGCCGTAGCCAACGTGAGAATGGAGAATATGATAAGGTTTTTCTGCAGCTTCATGTTCTTGAAGCAGAAAATGCCAATCAGAGGAAGCACAAAAGACAATACACTGTCTATGAAAAGATAGATTGTGCTCAAGCCTGTGGGTTCGCCGGGAGCTGTAGCTATCCCTTCGCGGAAAATACCGAGCGAGGTTATGTCGAACGTATAGTCTGCCGACTGAATCTGCCCCAGCGAAATGAATGAGAAAATGCCCATCATGATGCAAGATATCAACAGCATCACTGTCTGCCATCTTTGAATTACCATATTTGTCGTATGTTAGTTTCTATAAATTCCCTTATGAAAGTACAAAATTAATAAAAAATACTCATTTCTCCACGTTTTTTGGCATTAAATTTGTTTTTCTAAGTAAGAGGACATGAAAATTCTCATATTCTCAAGTCAACATCCCATCAAAGCGACTATTTTTATCGACAATGACTGATAACAATATAAAAACATTGCTTTCCCAGACCGGTGAACTACTGAAGTCGGGAAGATATAAAGACACATTCACATTGCTGCGCCGCAGGCTCAACGAGCATCCTGTGGCAGGCTGCCTTGGCAGATTGAATCAAACGGAAAACACCTACAAATATTTGCTACAATATTTTGCCCAAGGGGCATCGGATCCGGGACGACAGGAAATGTTGGGCGACATTCGCCGGGAATTGCTTGAAATTGCCGGGCTAATAGAAAAGGAGGTGAATGCTGAAGACTCGTCAGAGCAATTTTATTCCACTCTGAGAATGCGACGTATGCGACCTGTAGATTTAAACTCTGCCTTGGCATCCATCCTGGAGTGTAAGTCCATGGCAGATCTGACTATCACAGCCGGTAGCTACCCGATGGATGTCATGGCTAAATTGGAGGATGCAGAGAATAAAATTTTTGAGACTTTTTGGGTAGCTGATTCTCTTGATGCTGAAACCTATCGCAAATTTTCCCGTAGCATTTCAGATGGATCTATGCCTAAATCAACGGCATCACTCTTTTTGTCGGGTGTAGGGCTTGGATTGATGAATTCCTATAATCATGAGGGGATGATGCTTTTATGCGATGTGGCAGCGATGCCGGACTCTAAACTGTCTGCAAGGGCGACGGTCAATCTTGTGCTGGCCCTCGACAAGTGGAATTCCAGGGTGAACGACGACAAAAAACTGATGCAGGGGCTTGAGGCATTGGCAGATATGGATGGTATGCCCAAGAAAATAAGGAAAGTGGTGTTTGCATTGATAAAGACGAAAGATACCGACAGGGTGACACAAAAGATGCGTAAGGAGGTGATTCCGGGTCTCATGCAGTTTGGCCCTGATGTCATCAAGAAGATGAAGCAGGCATCTGAGGAAGCGTCATTCCACGATATTGAGGGAAATCCCGAATGGGAGGAACTTTTGAAAAAATCCGGACTTGAGGATAAACTTAGAGAACTGACCGAAATGCAGAGCGATGGGGCTGACGTGATGATGGCAGCGTTTTCCAACCTTAAGGGTTTTCCGTTTTTCCGCCAATTGAGCAATTGGATGCGGCCGTTTTCGATTCATCACACCATGCTCAATTCATTGAGTGCCATAAGCGACGATGGCATATCGTCGCTTCTTGAGATAAACGGAATGATGTGTGATTCAGATAAATATTCCTTTGCCTTTTCATTGGCTACAATGCCTGAACTGCAACGCAAGATGGTGATGGGACAGATGCAAGGACAAATGGAACAGCTCAGGGAGCAGATGAAGGAAATTGAAGCTCTAAAAGCCGGACATGAATTTGAGGATGAGGTGACACGTTATTGCCGTGACCTTTACAGATTCTACAAGCTATATCCAAAGCATTCGGAATTTTACGATCCGTTTTCAAGTTTTCCGGATTTTGCAGAACTCCCTGTGTTCGGCAGATTCTTTGATGCCGGTGAAGAGATGGCTGCTGTTGCGGAGTTTTATTTCAAGCGAGGGTATTATGCAGATGCACTCCCTATATTAAGAAGGATTGCCGACTCAGCCGCCGATTCTCCACATGTATGGGAAAAAATTGGTTTTTCGATTGAAAAGACATCGGATTCCGTTGAGAAGGCAATAGAGGCCTACATGAAGGCACAATTGTTTAATCCTGAAAGCAAATGGATAGCACGACGTCTCGGATTATGCTATCGCCGTGCGGGTGATTACAGGAACGCTGTGGAATATCTGAGAATGTCATTGCCGGAGGATGATTCTTTCGACAAGAGGGTTTTGCTTATGATTGTCGATGCCTTGATGGATGACAGCAAATATGGAGATGCTCTGAAAGAACTGTATCGGGTGGATTACGAAACCCCCGGCGATGCGGAAGTGATTCGCCGCATGGCGAGATGTGCCTTCATGGCATCTGACCTTGATAAAGCAAAAGCATGGCTTGACTCTATTCCCGGGATTGCAAAGTCGGAAGAAGATTACCGGATGAGTGGGCATATCAGTTTTCTGAGGCACGATATCCAAGACGCAATGCGATGGTATAGGATGACGGTAAGGCAAAACGACAACAGAAGGTTATGGAAAACGTCAATTCTTTCCGACATGGACACACTGGAGTCGATGGGAGCCTCCCGTTCCGACATGCTTCTGCTCCTCGAGTCGCTTTCCTACTCCCTTGAATCATAACCCTACTTGAAGGGCTGGCCGGAGTTGCCGGTGCCGAGGTCGGCGATCACCCCACCTTGGGGGTAGTGCAGCTTCTGCGAGAACCCAGGCCCGGTTATCGACGTGGTCTGTCCGTGCAGGTTGTAGCCGTAGCTCACCGTGCCGCCGCTGTTGGTTTCGTCGCCCCTGACAACAGAGGTTATCCGTCCCAAATCATCATACTTCACTTTCGATACCCTCTGATTCGTGCCGTTGATTGTGACATCGGTGTATAGCAGAAGTCCGGAGCTGGTGTCGTATGTGTTCTCAGTCACCATCGTCACCCCATCGCTCTCCATCATTGTGGATGTCAGCGGATGGTCGGTGAAGGTGTAGGTGTTTGTGGTGGTGCGAAGCGTACCGAAGTCGGTGATCTCCCTGAGCATGGTCACGTTGCCGCGTATGTCGTAGTACATCGCCGACATCGACTTCCCGTCTTCTGAGTTGTACGTCACCGAACCGGAGCAGAGTCCCTTTGCCGATATGTTTGTGGTGCCTGAGGCAAGCCGTGAGTCAAGGGCATTGACAAAGGTGTAGTCATCATAATAGCTGACAACCTCCAGTGTCACCTGCTGTATCCTCGATGCATCCGCAAGCGTGTGGCCTAAAACATGATAATGGGGTATATTATAAATACACATGCCATTATATAATTTAATAATATGGTGATATTTTTCTAATAAAATCTCCGTTTTCATCCCTTATTATAAGGTCTCTTAAATGTGCATTTATCCTAATGCTTATAGAAGGAAAATCATATCTAACTGAATCACACCATTTCCGGTAAGCAATCCTCTCGTCACGATTATTTACATCTATTGTCGGATATACTATATTAAAATTCTCAGAATGACAAAATTTAACTTCACCATAAATATCTTCAATTACATATATGTTGAAAGAATCATCAAGTGGAAATGCCATAGTTATACTTGGCATTTCTGACATTTTATAAGCCACTTCTATATAATCTGTTCCTATTTGATTGTCAGACTTGAAAATATTAATTCTATATCTACCATCCATTATTTCTTCTATATATACAAATAGATCCAACTCATCAACATAAAAGAATCTTGAAATTTTATTACACTGCACTAATAGAATTAATGTTAATACTACTGATAATGATAATATGATTTTAAATATCCGTACTCTCATTGTTATATTCTTCTATAATATAGTTTTACAAACCTATGTTTCGGTATTAAAAGCAATCGCTTCTATGTATGGGACTGATTTGTGCCCAGTTCTAATCCAGCATCTCCTGTTTTTTGCACGAAGGAACTCGGATTTCTTTTTGTCCAACAGGTTGTGGAGGTCTGAAGACAGACGGATACAATGATTTAACATACTTAGTAATTCACGTTGCATAAATAATCCGTAATAACAGATTAGTTATTGAATTGGTATATAATCCATAATGAACCTTTATTACCAAATCAATATAATCCTATAAATTCCATAAATATAGATATGAATTTGTGTTCTTAAATGCTTCGCCACTGTTATAACTTTTGACTTAGTGAATCATTTAATCCATGAATAGATCTTCCTAAAGGCTGCTACAGCTCCTGAAGTTATTGATCTGCACATATTCATTCCTCTATGGAACGATGTTGTACTTAAGATGCCAATCGTGTATCCATATAATTCCGCACTTTGCGTTGATATACCTTCTATGGAAAGTGTACCATTAACAATGGTTTGATATCCGTCAAAACCCAACCGAGCAGTTTTCCATGAGAGACCGTTGACAGCTGCAATATATCCGGCAGCAATATTCCCGATATCTCTGGCTGAAGCTAAAACGGGACTTCCATCTTTAGCCTTTCCTATTTGCATTCCCCGGTAATGATCCAATTCTTTTGTTGTACCGGATGTTCCATTACTTACCTTGAAATCATAGAGTCCACCGTTTTGGGCATTAACTATATAGTCATCAAACAAAGGAGGATTTTCATTTATTATTCCAGAAAGAAACTGTTCTCCACTCGAATCGTTCATATCTATTATGGATTCAGTGGTCCATCTACCTTCACCTTCATTATAATCACTGTTATAAAAGGATGTCATGGTAGCTGTCTTTCCAATTGATTTGCCCCTGACTGTCGGTTTGCCGTTTTTATCGTTTGTATAGACATAAACATTCCTGTCCTTGTCATTGAGATCTCCACCAATGACTTGGTACAGTCCGTCTCCAATATCTGTCACCCATGTGCTCCGGCCATCCGGGTCAAAAGCATTCACCGGGTCATTACCAC
>JAMPAV010000031.1 GCA_023667055.1 Muribaculum sp.
CGCTAGAGATATGGGATCCTAAAGAACTTCTCAAAAAAGGTTGCCACTAATGGTTGCAAACCCACGATGACTGAAGACTTCATCAGCCGACTGCGAGTATTTGCGCCGAACTCATCTCCTTTATTCCATTTTTTATCATCTTCAGCACCTCTTCCTTGGGTTGCCAAATTCCATATATAAATCTATCAAGCACATGCTTGGGAATACCAATAAATTTTGCGACTTCTGATACAGAAAGCCATGGACACTTTTCAAATATTTTAGCTATTGCGTTGTCTCTATTCGGTTCCTTGGTATCTTTAAATAATTCAATCGAAATATCCTCATCAAGTTCTTTCCATCTTACATATTGACCATCTCCCCAGATATAAAATCGCTGTCGGTCGGATAAACAGGCATCTTTCAAGCTTGGGAAAGCTTCCAACGGACGGCTATATGTATTGCCTGTATTTGTTTGCATGTATATTCGATCTTCTTCAAACCATACTTCTTGTATCTTATCCATCTTATTTTATTTGTTAAATGAGTTGTTTTTATTCCACACTTCGATAATTTCTTCTTTGAAATTACCAACGAGATTGATAATTTTTTTCATTTTTGCTGGCTTTATACCATTTTGCATAATCACCTCAATCTCAGGAACAATCTTGATTTTCGCAAAACCTCCCTCTGACTCAACATGAACATGTATTGGCTCATGATCCCCAGGTATGATAAAAACACGTATTCCAAAAAGATCAAATATAGTCGGCATCTAATCTTAATTATATAAAGCGTCAGTGACGCCTTTCGTTATAAAATGTTTCCGAACTGCCCAGCAACCCGGTGTCGCTCACGATCTGCTATCGACAAGCGGCCACCGCTGTCATCGCAGGGTTCTTCATCCGCAAAGTTACAAAAATTTTTCCGTTCTCCAAAAATAAAAACAGCCTAATAAAAAAACGAAGTGACGAAATCACTGTAACTCCCTTAGTCGCTGCGGGTTTAGTCTGAGTCGCTGTGGGTTAGAAGTTCATCACGTTAAGATATAGAGCAGTGCCGCCGTCTTGTCGGGGAATTAAGATTGCAGACCGAAGTGCGTTGAGTGCATCATTTGGAATATATCCTATTAGCGCACCGGTATATCCCGAGTATGCTGAATCGAAGAATATTATTATTCTATTTGAGTCCGATGACACAGGTTTAGCGAATATTGCAAATATCGCACTATCCGTCATTTTGCATTGAATCATCTCAGTTACCGGTAATTCTCCGATCATCTTATATATGGCATTGCCGTATGTTGCTGTCTGGACACCCTTTTCTCCAGACCAAAGCAGTAATTGACCATCTGTTACGCCAATCGCATCAAAATAATTATGTCCCCTGATTTCTGTAGCATCAACGCCTTTCATATTGGGTAATGCCTTGATTGAATCAAAAGCTTCTTCGTAGGTTAAAGCATTTGCAGATATGGTCATTCCAAATGCCAAAACAAGTAAAATTAAAATCTTTTTCATAATCACTTTCTTATTATAACATTCATCCATTTCAAGAGTTCAATCAAGAGAAAGATATTTTGATACGCCGCCACTGTATTGGCCAATACAGATTAAAGTAGATTTTGAAACGACTATTTTAGTCGCTGTGGGTTTGTAACCATTAGTGGCAAACCCACGAGGACTGAGGACTGAGGATGAAGTTATATTCTTAATCGAATTCGATGAAATATTGCTTTATCTGATCTCTCAATATGGGGATATCTGTTTCAATGACCTCTTTAATAAACTCATATCCTACTGTATAATAACCATGGGCTAAAACATGGCGCATTTTCTCTATCTGTCTCCATGGTGTTGCTGTATGGCTTGCCTTAAATTCCGGAGTTAGTTTATATGTTGCCTCACCTATTATCTCAATAAGCTTTACAATCCCGAAATATTCAAGAGAACCTTCTTCGATTCTATTGATGTTTTCTTTAGACCCTTTTACAAGTTTGTCTATTGCCTCATCAATGTGGGCAAGTCTTTCCTTATCTCTAATAGGCTCTCTCATAAATTAGAATTTTATCATTATTTGCAGATGACACGGCAAAGTCTTTCAATCTCCCATTTTCCACCAAATCAACACTCTTACACAATATGTCTTCCAAATCAGTTATCATACTACAAACTTTGAGCAGAGAAATTCGTGCGGATTTGTCATAATCCACAAGGATATCAATATCGCTGTCTGGTTTTTCCTCACCTCGAGAATATGACCCAAACAACCATGCCCGAAGAATTGGCTGGCTCTTAAAATATTCGGTAATTTCTCGAATATATTTTTGTGTCGATAATTTCAACATAAATATCTATTAAATTTTACACCAAACGTTTATTGGTCCACAAAAGTACAACAAATTTTCGACATTATAAGATTTTAAGACCATAAAATTTCATCTACATCATTACATGCCTTGGAATGTGGAATATTGCGTTGCCACTTATTGTTGCAAACCCACGAGGACTGGAGTGCTTAGTCGCTGTGGGTTTTCCGGCAGTGGGCGTTGTACATATCTCCCGGTCTTCGGGCAAATGTATATAGCAGTCTCGCCGTTTCAAAAGTTTAAATCGCCGTGCCGAAAACTCAAATAGAAAAGATCATAAATTTATCGAACATTCAGCGACAGACATTTGTATATATGATATATATTTTGTATCTTTGCGAAAAATTTAAGATTATGAATACAGTTACATTTACTCAATCACAGCCTTCACACAGAAAATTGATTGATATTCCGGAAGACGTATTTCGTGCTTTGAACATGAAAGCCGCCGCATTGGGGATAAATCTAAAGAAATATATTGAGCAACTTCTTGTAGAGGAGGCCAATGAGATGGACGATGCTGAAATATACCGTTATCTTGTTGCAACCCGTCCTGAAGGACAAGTGATGATCAACGAGCAAGAAAAAGATGACTTTATGCGCCGCCATGGTATTGGTCAGTACAGATGAATGTAGATTTCTCAAAAGACAAGATTCCCACATGACCCAGTAGGGCAAGCAGATCAATTTTGCCGTGCAAAATTTCGGATAGGGGCCGATAGCTGCGGAATCTGCCACGGAAATTTTTTCAGAAGTCGGCGATCCGTATCTATCGGCTTTCATCGGCAATTTTGCGTAAGCAAAATGATCGGCGTTGCCATGCCTAAAAAACTTCAAATATTTGAAATTTAATAAAATCCGCATCTATCCGCGCACAAACCGGCCTTCGCCGGATCCGCGTTGGGGTCAAATCACTCCCATCCAATACAGAAGAAAAAGAACATTTTCTTTATGCGTTATCCTAAAACCGAGACTTAAGTTATTTAAAACCAATAAAGAACGTGGGTATTGTCTGAATGGAATATCTAATCTTCAGGTGCAAAGATGCGGCTTTATTTTGATAAATAGAAAAATTTGAGTAATTTTACGGAAATTTGCAATATAATGGTCAAGATAAGTATGGATGATTCACGCAGATACCCCATCGGACAGCAAAATTTCCGCGAACTGCGGGAACGGGATGCTTTTTATATAGACAAGACATCTTTTGTGGAGAAGATAGTCCAAAACGGCACCCAGTATTGGTTTCTCGCCCGTCCGCGCAGATTTGGAAAGAGTCTCTTTCTATCCACTCTTCACTATTTCTTTGAGGGGAGGAGAGAACTTTTTAAGGGCCTGTATATCGATTCTGCCGATTGGGATTGGTCAGAATACCCGGTTTTGCATCTGGACTTGAATACCAACCGCTATGATGCACCGGGACTCTTAGAGGGAGTGCTCGACAATATATTCAGGGACTGGGAGCAAAAATATGATGTGGATGTAAGAGATGAAGATTTCTCCCAGAGGTTCAAGTCCATTATAAAAGCAGTCCACGAGAAAACCGGACGCAAGGTGGTGATACTGGTGGATGAATACGACAAACCTCTTGTGGGCAATCTGAACAATGATGATAATTTCGAGCATTATCGTACTCGGCTCGCTAACATATACTCCAATTTCAAGAGTTCAGCAGAGCACATACGTCTTGTATTCCTTACAGGAGTTAGCCGTTTCAGTAAATTGAGCATTTTCTCCGACCTCAACAATCTCAACGACATAACCTTCGACAATGATTTCGCCGATATTTGCGGTATCACAGAGACCGAACTTCTGGAAAACCTTCATTCCGGCATTGAGTCATTAGCAAAAGAGAATGGTGTCACTTTCAAAGAAGCTTGCGATGCGCTGAAAAACAATTACGATGGTTATCGGTTTGCCAAGAAAGGTAGCGACATCTACAATCCATGGTCTGTATTGAGTTGCCTTTCCAAAAGAGAAATTTCAAACTACTGGGGACAAACCGGCAAGCCCACGTTAATAGCCGAAGCCATTCACAATTTCGATGATGATATCGAGGGTTTACTCAATACAAAATGTGACGAGATTACTTTGCATGGATTTGACCTCAGAAACGTTTCTCCGCTTGCCATGCTTTACCAGACGGGTTATCTGACAATCAAGGATTATGACAGGGAGACACAGTTGTTTACCCTCGGCGTGCCCAACCGTGAGGTCACCGACAGCCTTTTCAAAGAGTTGCTTCCTCTATATGTAAAAGTAAAAAGAGGTGGGGATTCAGAGACTGTAGTCCGGAATATTGTCAACAATCTCTTTCTCGGTGAACCTGAGAAATTCGTGGAGAATCTTGATATTTTCTTTGCCGGCATACCATACGACATGAAGATTGAGAATGAAAACAATCTCCACACAGCAATCTACATTCTTCTTACATTGATCGGTATCAAAGCAGAGACAGAGGTGCACACGTCAGACGGCAGGATAGATCTGACGATAAAGACATCGAGATTTATCTACATAATAGAATTGAAATTCGACAAATCGTCTGAATCTGCCATTGATCAGATCAAAGAGAAGAAGTATGCCCTTCCATATCAAAAGGACTCACGCAGCATTTACCTTATCGGGCTTAATTTTTCCACAAAAACACGTCACCTCGACTCTTCTATGATAGAAAAGTTATAGAAAAATGGCAAGCATGATAAATGAGAAAACGCCATATACTGAGTCTTGTCAGTATATGGCGTTAGGTATGTGTTCAAGTTTTTATGGTCAATGACAACCAATGACGGTCAACCAATCTAAGCCGATTGGTCAGTATGAATGCCACCATAAATGTCAAATTTATAAATCGCACAAAGATGAAGACTAACAGAAACGATTGCTTAACTTATATATTGTATTAATAAACTATGACTTGATTATAAATAAAATCCAACTCTGAATCCACAGCTTATATCGCTGCCGTCAGTAAATGATACAGTAAATAGAGGTCCAAGATATATGCCATATTTATTCCCCAAATATACACTTGGGGCCAACTCCATTCCCCATGATGGTTTAATTTTTTTAGAATTCGCAAAATAGACAAAACACTCTACATTCAACGGCATGGCGACAAAAATTTGTGGTGTAAGGTAATACCCTAAAGCTGGGCCAAATTTTATTATGTCGGCAGTGTAATCGCCGAGTCCACAATTTAAATTTAAAGGAGATAGATAAAAACCAGCATACAGATTTTTCTCAATTTTCCAAGGCAGACTAATCCATGACACACCATAGGAACCTGATTTTTTTGCATTTTTAAAAGACCATGCAGAATATCCAATCTCAAACGCAGCGTCTCTTCTTTGGGATTCAAAAGAGTCCTCCTGCATTTTGGGAAAAGAGTCATTATGATATTTGTAATTTTTTTCGCCGCTCTTACCTGTTGAGGTCACATCCGATGGAAGTAGATCTTCATTAAGGCTTTGTTTAGTAGTACTTAAATCAGAACTTTGGATTTCAGGTATGTTTAACTTAAGTCCAATATAAAACAGTGATTCCACACCAGGGTTTGCCCCGATCAGATCGTTGCTTGATATATTATATTTTTTTGAAATGCTTTCGATTGATTCTCCTCGTTGTACGATGTGAGTCTTTTCAGCCAAACTATAATTCACACCAACGATAGTGCAAATTATCATAAAGAGTATTTTTTTCATAAAATTTATTTACAATTGAATTACGAGAATATTTGAAAGGCTCCAGAATTTATTAGGATTGTTAATTATTAATATTTTAATGTCACCCCTATCTTCAATTCGATAACTGTCAGTAGGGTTTGCAGTCAACACTTTGGGCTTTTTAGAATAAAGAGGAATTTGCGTAGCTTTCGAAATATCTACAGATTGGCACTCAGATAGATTTATTCTATTGGCATCAAATTGAGATTTTTTGAAGATACTGCCCTTTGTCATGACTCCCATTTGTTGGAGTTTTTTCTTGTCGCCCATAAGAACATAACCTTCATTGATTATCTGTGTCTGTGCAACCACAGCATTTGACAATGATTTATTCTGTTCGTTGACTGAAGATAATTCCGTGTTCAAATCTTTGATGTTACTTTTGAGAAGATTTATGTTTCTCTTATTTTCCGTAATCTCTTTCTTTAAAGTTTGAATCTGATTTTCACGGTTTTCAAGTTGCGATGTAAGGTATTTTACCATTTTAGACAAACCTTCAGTTGCAATGGTGTCCCTTCGCATACCTAAGGAATCAGACAGGCTTCTGATCTTATCTCGTTGTCTTGTCAGTATTTCTGATAGAAGATTCAGGCGTTGATTGATTTCTTCTTTTGAATACCTTTTGTTGGTTTCAGGGTTTACGCTCAACAAAAGAAGATTCTCTTGCTCAGATATGGAATCAAGGCATTCTGAGATTGAAGAAAAATAAGAATTCATATCATTTATATACTGCTTTGATTTTTCAGCATATAATTGGAGTGAATCATTTTCCGCTTGAAGTTTCTCCACGTCAGTTATATTGTTACCGGAATTACAAGAATTCAATCCAGTGGGTAACAGTAATATCCCAATTAAAATTTTGAAGAATACGATGACAGTCCTATAAAATTTCATTTTTACGATGCTATTAGTGAAGATTATCATGCAATGTCATAATCGATAGTATTTTTGAACAATTGTTTTATTGTCTTTTAATACGCTTGAAAGAATCCTGGATTGCTCAGAACGTGCCTGTTGCTCATATTGCTTCAGGTACTTCTTTAAATCTTGATATAATATTTTTTCATCGGATGTCATAGACGATTGATTCTTAAGAGTATTATACGAAGCAATATACATTGAGCACTTGGTTAGAATTTCATCATATTCCCATTTCATACTTGGGTAGTAGTAAGACATGGCCACAAAATGGAAAAAGAATGGTTTTGTGAATTCCGTATATGTCACTCCATCGGAAACGTATTGGTAGTATCTTTCCCCATCTTTATTTTGAGACGATGTTACTGAATAATAGTCCGTTTCGGATGGAATTCCAAAATATACGTTATAAGTAAATTTTTCATTAGGAAATTCCTTTTCAAGAGTTGAGGCAAATTTCACATGCCAATAATAATCGCTGTAACTACACTCAACGGTTACATATTTGCCATAATCGATATTTTGCTCTGTATCGGATTCTTTTTTATCATCCTCTACATTATTCGTTGAATTTGAATTGCCGGTTTTCCGATTGTATGTATTGGTGTCACCTGATTCCAGGTCAATCATTACGAGCATATTGCCGTTCACTTCATAATAAAAGGAATCTGTAGTGCCTGCGGAAACTATGCCGGTTCCGTCATACATGATAGAAACGATTGTTTCTGATGCGGTCCAAGAAAAGTAACTTTTTTTGTCACCATGAACCTCAAATGCACCATTATAAGGAGAATATTGCCAATATCCACTTCCATCTGAGTTGAAGCAATAGATATAGGCATTGTTTTGCCAAACACCGCATAGTTCCGGACTTATATCATCATTGTCTTTGTTGCAACTGCTTATGATTATCATTACCGATGATAACAAGGTTAGGATAAAAAATTTTATAATTGTATTTTGCATGATCTAAAATACTTATGATTCGTAAACTTATCTTGAGAACTTATCTTCTTTTTATCTGAAACTTACCTTTAAAATGGAGTTCAAAATCTTTCATTACATTCAGCTGGGTGCCTTTAAAGTCAAATAGCATGGTATCTCCTTCATAACGTAATTTACCTTTACCTTTGGCAGGTCCCAGATTAGAAGATCCAGATTCGGAATAACAATTCACATACGCTATAGGATTGTTTGTAATCATTGACGCTTCCATAGTGTCAATTACATATTCCATCTCAGGCCAGCGAGAAGGTGATGGAATATCTTCCAGGAAATAACATTTTTCCAGGAAAAACAGACGTCTGCCATCCTCATCATAAAAGGATAAATCAGCAAAGTTGGATCCATGTACAACATTGTAACTTGCTAATTCCACAGAACTTATGGCCAATGTCGGACAAGTGACGTTATATTTGTATTTTAAATAGTTCTCGTTCTCCCATTTATTCAATGGAATTATATATCTGGATGTAGAACAAACTTCCTTGTTTTTATTACACCCACTGACTATTATTTCTACATTTGTATTTAAGTCATATCCGCCAAAAACATTATTTTTGTCATCTTTAGAATAGTAAAAACTATTGTTATTATTCTTATCATGAACATACAAATATGGAGTGTCATCAGATAAAAGTGCTTCAAATTCCACATAGTTGTATCCTACTTGTTTAACCCTTATTCTCCCAGATGGTACGGCATCTGTGGTTTTACACGTAAATTCTTTAGAGTCTATTATTTCACCTTTTCTAATCTTGGCTGTGGATTCTCCGTAATCAACATTAAAAGAATATTTTTCGTTGGGTTCCAAACCGGTGAAAGTCATTAAATCCGCGTCAGTTGATGACTCATAAGAAGATTTATAAACGCCTGTCTCATTACATTCGACACGGCAAGCACTCGCATCTTTATATTTACCATTCATTCTGAATGAGATAAAATCAGGGCCTTTTGCAACTTCTATAATATTGGGTGCTACAGAAGTTCGCCGGTCATTATCATTCAAGTCGGAATCATCAGAAGAACATGATGAACATAACGATAAAATACAAATTAGAACAATGGTGATTTTACAATATTTCCCCATACTTAATTTTAGGTTATAACTTGATTCTTAATGGTATAACTCACTCTCCAATCGGTGTTATATATAACTTCCCGATTGCTTGTTTTTATCAGGGTATCAATTATGTACGTCCAATTATACACTCTTTTGGAATGTCTTGGACGCACATTATTGAAAACCCTGACTTACAATGTTACTTTTTTCTAAATTCTATTGAGTAGAATTCACAAGCCAAAATCATCTTTGAACCGGAAAATGAAACCTCAATTTCCGAACCGAGAATATTGTTTATCACGGCTTCTGGCTTAATAATTAACTTGCTACCTGTCAAAGAAAATGAGTATGTATCAGTCTCTCCGTCGATTGTTTCCGTAAGTTTCCCATCAGATGAGAACTTGAGTGTGAAAGTTTCATCGTAGAAAGAACCGACCCATGTTCCGATAATGCGTTGGTCGCTAATCTGTACATCCGGAGTCTCGGGAGAATCGGGTGTTACTTCTTCCGGTTCATCCTTGCTGCAGGATGATAGGCACCCATTGCTTGCGAAAAGTACTAATGCAAGTCCAAAAGTCAAAAAAAATCTTTTCATGTGGTTTTAGTCGGGAGAAGCACCCATTCTCGCCATTAAGAGGAATGAAAAAAGCGTGAGTGCTTACAGTTGCTCGTTCCGCTACTTGAGGCCCTGGAATTGCCCATCTCAGTAGAACGAGCAAACCTGCAGAAGCCTCACGCAGAATATGCAAAACACCCTTTCATGGCACTCTCGTGTCATGTCGGGGTTAAATATACATATCCACAAGGCATCTACTGTTTGCTACATTCTTGACTGAGATTGAAGTTTTCCAGGTTTCAAGTAGCCAAGAAAGAGCGTTTAGTAAACGCTTTTCGTATTAAAAATTTGAACCTCACAATTAAAAATGGCAGACAAATTTCTAAGACAAAATGTTGTCTTCTTAATTGTGGGAATCCATGCGTACAAAGTTAGTGAGAATTTCTGACATGAACAAATAATTGATGATGTTTAGAGTAAAATTTTTATGAGATTACCAAAGAATATTGCAAGTAGATATCCATCTGACAGAAAAATATCTAATCTTCAGGTGCAAAGATGCGCTTTTATTTTGAGTAACGGAAAATTTTGAGTCATTTTACGATAATTTGCAAAACTTCGGCCATGACAGTTATGTATGACTCAATCTTGGTTTTCATAAATGAGCGAAAGCGAACTTTTGACCAAATCGGCTTTCACAATGCAAAGATAAAGCATTGGAGTCAAAATCAATAAAATCCATTTCAAAAGCAACGGTTTGCGATGACTTGCGTCACCCTGAAACCACTACATAAATGGATATATGTTTGGTTCCCGACGCATATTGAATTCATCGCTCAAAAAGTGACGAAGTCAAGAAAAGTTATAGAAAAATGGCAAGCATGATAAATGAGAAAACGCCATATACTGAGTTTTGTCAGTATATGGCGTTTTCTTATGATTCGCGTTTTGACCGTTAGTGAACCGGTCAAAGTCGATTGGTCAATAGGAATGGGAATTGTTGACTTCGGCGGGGGTGAGGGGGGTGGCGTTCATCTTTTTCCAAACGTAGGCGATATACATCAAGACTATTGGAACTATCAGAGACACCCAACTCATTACGGTCAGGGTGAACTCAGTGCTGCTGCTATTGGCAATAGTCAGACTCGACTGCATGTCGGTCAGCGATGGCAGATAGGAAGTATCGTTCAGGCCAATATTGCAAAGAAGACATACAATCGTGATGACGGTGCCTATACCTGTAAACCATATTCCGCTACGATAATCCTTCTTGACAGTGGTTTTTCCAAGGCCGAAAAGCACCAATACTACTCCGACAGCCATAATGGCGAGCAACCACCACATTTCAATAAGATTAATGGCGAATTTATATGGGACCTCAACGATATAACCGTCTTCAGAGGCATAGCCGGTACCGGTCAGCAGAACTGCAAGCAGAGCGAGGAAAAGAACCACAAAGATTAGTCCATTGACAATGGCCCGATTGCGAATTACCCTGAAGAAGTTTTCACCGCCATCCACAGCATTCATCAGATAAAGGGCAGCATTCATGCGGGCAAGGAAGAAAACGGTGAATCCCACAAGAAGATTTTTCCAGGAACAGATTGCTTCCAGGCCATGAGTGGGAGCCCATCTTGATATCACAGGAGACCCCGCATCAAGTATATTGGTACGTGTCACAGTGAAATGACCGCCGAAGAACATCGTGCCGACAGCAACACCGAGAAGCACACAACCCAACACTCCATTTATCATCAGAAAAGCATCGTAGGCAGACGTGCCGTAAAGATTGCCACGTTTGCGGCGGAACTCAAAACTGAAGGCCTGCAGCACGAAACTGAAAAGTATGGCCATCCACAACCAGTAGGCACCCCCAAAGGAAGTGGAATAAAACAATGGGAAGGATGCGAAGAATGCTCCGCCAAACACCACAAGAGTGGTGAAAGTCAGTTCCCATTTCCTGCCGACAGCATTCACAACAAGATTTTTGGCCGTTGCGCCACGGCATTCGAGAAGCATGCTCTGGCCGCCTTGAACGAAGAGGAGGAATACCAATGCACCTCCGAGTATGGCTATCAGAAGCCACCAATATGTTTGAAGTAATTCCATTTTAGATGTTTTTAGGGTTTATGGGTTTATAGGTTTATGGGTTTATTTTATCTGAGAATTAGGATGGGTTTGATTTTATCTTTTCATCACATTACAAGCAAAATAAACCTATAAACATATAAACCTATAAACAGGATTAATCGATTACTTTTGAACGAATCTGACGAACCATGATTGAGATTTCAGCACAAAGGAGAGCAAAAAAGACAATCGCGAACAGCCAGAATGTGAGTTGCACCGATGAAGCAGATATATCAGAAATTGCAGCCTGAACTGGCAAGAGATCCTGAATGGTCCACGGCTGACGACCAACCTCGGCAACAATCCATCCGGATTCACTGCATATCCACACAATGGGTATCGACAAAACTCCAATCCAGCGCGCAAGGCGAGTATCAAACCACTCCGGTTTACGATAGACCACAAACAGAGCCGCAATCATCAGCAAAAGCAGATATCCACCGGCGGCAACCATGATATGAAACGCATAGAAAGTCATGGCCACGGGCGGCACTGCCGCTTCCGGAGAATCCAGATAGCCATAGCCGAAATATTTGTAGTTTTCCTGTATGGATTTCTCTGCAGTAGCCATTCCAAGCGGATCGCCGGCTTTGCGCGCAGCCTCATAATCTCTCAAAGACTGGATTGCAGCCTTACCCATTTCGATACGCTCGGCATAACTTACCGTATTTATTGTATCACCTTCCGGAGTAAGGGCAATGCCATCGATCAGGTCATCGACACCCGGCACAAACGAATGTGCATCATGGTTTGCAAGGATGGAAAGACCGTAAGGTATGGCTATCTTGCAGTTCACGTCGCGCTCCTTGGTGTCAACGATGCCAAATCCTATCAACTCCTGACCTACGGAACCACGATATAGACCCTCCATGGCAGCGAGTTTCATGGGTTGCACACGAGCCACCTGCACGGCACTTCCGTCGCCGGTCCATATAGTGAGGACAATACCTATAAGGCCAATCCATCCGGCTACCTTTACAGAGTCTTTGGCCATGGGACGATTTTTCTCACGAATGGCAAGAATGCAGCTGACACCGATTACGAAAACAGCACCCAGCACCCAGCCACTCGTGACGGCATGGAAGAATTTATTGATAGCCACCGGAGAACAAGCCACCTCCCAGAAATTATCCATGACATTGCGCATCTGAGCCGGATCAAATTTCATACCGGCAGGATATTGCATCCAGGCATTGGCCACAAGAATCCAAAGGGCCGAGATTGAGACACCAAGAGCCACAAGCCATGTGGAAAGAAGATGGAAGCGTTGCGACACCTTGTTCCAACCGAAAAACATCACAGCAAAGAAAGTGGCTTCCATGAAGAAAGCGAGAAGACCCTCAATGGCGAGAGGGGCACCGAAAATGTCACCGACAAACCAACTGTAGTTTGACCAGTTGGTGCCGAACTCAAATTCGAGAATGATTCCCGTGGCAACACCACAGGCAAAGTTGATGGCGAAAAGGGTCATCCAGAATTTCTCTATTCTGAGCCATTTTTCTTTTTTAGTGCGGAAATAAGCTGTCTCCATGACAGCAATGATAAGGCTCAGGCCGATTGTCAGCGGCACGAAAAGCCAATGGACAATTGCAGTCAGTGCAAACTGGGCACGCGACCAGTCGATGGTTTCAAGTAGTTCCATTTGGTATAATTTTGAATTTTGAATTTCGAATTTTGAATTTATGGCGGATGCTCAAAATAATCGGTGAAAACAACGACAACAACGACAACAACGAAAACAATGAAAACAATGAAAACAACGAAAACGCTCTACTTTGTAAGCTGCTCAGCCACGGCACGGGCACGGTCCTCATCGCTGTCGTAATTTTCCTGAAGGATATTTGGGAAAAAGAAAAGTTTGAATACAAAAAATATGATAGCGAGCTTTATTATCACAAGTGCCCACAATTTTTTCCCAACGGTCATGTTGCGGAATCCATCTGCATACAGCAGGTATATTTTTCTTAGTTTTTCCTTCATATTTGGTATTAGACAAGGACAAATTTTTAATAATTTTAACAAATGACATTAAAAAAAGTTCACGATGTAATCGTGAACTTCGATGATATACAAGCAAAATGAACTCAGAGATTATAGAACTCCTTAAACCATGCCACGGTATTGTTGATACCGTTTTGGAGAGGAGTATTGGGCTTGAAACCGGTGGCCTCGCCTAATGCCGACGAATCAGCGAAGGTCTGATACACATCGCCGGGTTGCATTGGGAGGAAATCCTTTTTAGCTTCCCGACCAATGGCACGTTCGATACATGCAATATAGTCCATCAATTTAGTTGGCTGCTGATTGCCTATGTTATATACACGATAAGGAGCCGAAGAAGTGGCGGGGTCGGGATTTGTCTCATCCCATTTTGCATTTCCTTCCGGAATCACATCAAGTATCCTGACAACTCCTTCCACTATATCATCTATATATGTAAAGTCGCGAAGCATATCGCCATTATTGAAAACCTTTATCGGACGGTCATGCAGTATTGCATCGATAAAGAGGAAAGGCGACATGTCCGGACGTCCTGCAGGCCCATATACGGTGAAGAAGCGGAGACCGGTCGTTGGAAGATTATATAGTTTTGAATATGCGTGGGCCATAAGCTCATTGCTCTTCTTTGTGGCCGCATAAAGGCTCACGGGATGCGCTATGCCATCGTGCTCGGAAAATGGAACTTTTCCGTTCATGCCATACACACTGGAAGATGATGCATATACAAGATGCTTGATATTGTTGTGGCGGCAACCTTCAAGAATATTGATGAAACCATCTATATTGCTCTCGATGTATGCATCGGGGTTGGTGATGGAGTATCTCACACCGGCCTGTGCACCGAGATTGATAACAGCATCAAATTTTCCATTTGCAAAAAGCATCTGCATAGCCTGTTTGTCTTCAAGATTCATGCGGATAAACTTGAAAGCCGTATATTTGCTACTGTCGGCAAATTTATACCAACCTATATCCTCCTTGGCAATACCAAGAGTCGAAAGACGCCAATATTTGAGTTCGGGGTCGTAATAGTCGTTTATATTGTCGAGACCGACAACAGTGTCGCCGCGCTCAAGAAGTTTTTTCGAGACTGCACTGCCAATGAAGCCGGCAGCACCTGTTACTAAGATGTTCATTTATAAGAGTTAAGAGTTAAGAGTTAAGGGTTAAGGGTTAAGGGGTGAGGGTTAAGGGTTAAATGGAGAAGCGGGACTGGGCTTCCTTGTAGGAATCGAGCGAGCCTATGTCGAAGCGTCCGGCCGGCATACTCCAGGCATGAAGAGTGGAAGCATCCGCAAGATAATGTGCAAGATTGCCGGGAGCATCGAAACCGCATCCATGTTCAAGACAGTCTTTGATAAGAGGAAGATCTCGCTTGGAGTAGATGTAGAAAGGTGGCACTGCCCAATTGGACACAGGGATTTCCGGTTTCTCCTGCATTTGCAGAACTTTCATGTCATCATCCACAGCAATGACACCCGTGCGTTGAAGTTTCTTCAATTCCGGCTCATGATGGCACATTATGACAGATGTGCCTTTATCGTGGAAGAATTCCACAAATCCACTCAACGAAAACTCAAGGATATTGTCAGCTGCAAGCACCATGATGTCATCATCAATTTCGCGCTGTTGGATTGCAAGGAGCAAATCGCGTACAGCTCCCAGACGATTGTCGTTTGATGTTGTGCCGTCGTCGATAACGGTAATGGGTTTCTTATAGTCGGTGGTGGCGAGCCATTCCTCAAAAATTGGGGCAAAACGGTGGTTGGTGACGATAATATGCTCATCTATTTCCGGAAGAGCATCGACATCATCAAGGATACGCTCCAGTATGTTGCGACTGCCCACCTTCAGAAGCGGCTTTGGAAAGTTTTCTGTCAGAGGGTATAGACGTGTGGCGTATCCTGCAGCAATAATGATATTTTTCATGTTAGTATTATAGTATTTTACAAGAAATCCACGCCATTGGCCGGATTACAGAAGAATATTTCAAATGAATCTTTATATTGGGGATATTCCTTCAGGTATTCTTTGGTGACAAACTCTCTGATATCTCCTTCCTTTGACGGATCGACAAGAGCTATGCAGGCACCCTTGAAACCGGCACCGCTGAAACGTCCACCATATATTCCGGGAGTGCGTCGCATTATTTTATATAGGGATATAAGTTCCGGAGAGCCACACTCGTAATTGTTCATCGAACTCTCACAACTCTCGAAAATATATTTTCCGAATTCCTCTATGTTGCCTTCTTCCCAAGCCTTCACGCCGTCTTCCACACGGTCGCATTCAGTAAAGAAGTGACGGGCGCGGCGAGCAAAACGCTCAGGCATCTTATCAGAATATTGCTCGAAATCTTCTTCCTTTATATCGCGCAAACGGGTATCCTGAAGTTCTTTTAGATGCTCACCCATGTAAGCCTGAATAATCCATGCCGCAGTTTTGCATTCCGACACTCTGAGATTGTAGTCGGTTCCGGTCAGTTTCCGGGTCACTCCGGAGAAAAAGATGCCGAGTTTGAACGGAAGAGGCTTAGGATCATTGCCACCGAATGGAATGAGACGGTGTTCGCCGGTCTCAGTGTCAAGATACAAAAGTTTATCCGACTCACACAGCACCACACAAGCCTGATCAAGAATACCATTGTTTAGCCCTACATACTGGCGCTCTGCTATTGAAGCATAGTCGATGATTTGCTGGCGAGTGAGACCAAGGTGATTCACCTTGTCGATTGCCATCACAAACCCACATAAAAGCGCAGCAGAAGATGAAAGTCCTCCAATTGGCATGGATCCCTTGACAATTCCCCGGATACCTTTCTCAAGACGGAAATCCTGCTGAAGAGCCCAGACTGCACCACGCAGATAGTCGCCCCAGTTGCCCTGCTTCTCCTCTACAGGACGCTGCACATTGAATGTCATTAGACCTTCAAACGACAGGGATGCCATTTCCACCTTTCCGGTATCGGTGGCAGAAAACAGGAACTCAATACCCGAATCGAAAGCAAATCCGGAAACCAGACCGTGCTGATGGTCCACATGAGCGCCGAGAGGACAGATACGATAAGGAGCAAACAACTGATACAGAGCGTCGCCTTTTCCAAAGAAGGTTCGATAAGCCGTAAAAAGATCGGTCATCATATTTATTTTAATTAATAGTGATTTTCAAAGCGTTGTATGCTCGGTCAGCTTTAGCACGGGCTTCTTCCACCGATTCGGCACGAGCAAGAATCACACCCATCCTGCGATGCCCGTGAACTTCAGGTTTGCCAAAAATTCGGATCTGAGTGCCAGGCTCGGCAAGAGCATTCTCAAGGCCGTCGAACTCCACGCAATTGCTGTCGCCCTCCACCACTATGGCGCGACTTGCGGATGGACCATAGAAATCTATAGCCGGCACGGGGAGCCCGAGAAGAGCGCGTGCGTGAATCGCAAATTCGGAAAGGTCCTGCGAAATCATTGTCACCATACCGGTGTCGTGAGGGCGAGGAGACACCTCACTGAAGATGACATCATCACCCTTTATGAAGAGCTCCACACCAAATATGCCGTAGCCACCGAGTGCATCAGTCACCTTTTTTGCAATCTCCTGAGCCTTTGCAATTGCTGCGCCCGACATTGGCTGCGGTTGCCACGACCAACGGTAGTCGCCATTCACCTGGATGTGACCCACAGGTTGACAGAACTTAGTGCCGGAAATACTTCTGACTGTAAGAAGTGTTATTTCATAATCAAAGTCAATGAAACCTTCCACTATGACACGTCCTGCACCTGCACGCCCACCTTCCTGGGCTTCCTTCCAGGCATGGTCGATATCGGCCTCACTTTTGATCACGCTCTGTCCGTGGCCGGAGGAACTCATGATTGGTTTCACCACACACGGAATGCCTATTTCATTGACAGCCATGTCGAATTCCTCTCGGGTTGAGGCAAAACGATAAGGAGAAGTAGGCACTCCAAGTTCCTCATGGGCAAGACGTCTGATTCCTTCGCGATTCATAGTGAGCCAAGCAGCCCGCGCCGTAGGGGTGACGTTGTATCCTTCCTTTTCGAGTTCGACAAGCACCGAAGTCGCAATGGCCTCAATTTCCGGTATTATATGGTCTGGATGTTCTTTCTCCACCACACGGCGGAGTTCGCTGCCATCGAGCATGTTAAACACATAAGACCGATGTGCCACCTGCATGGCCGGTGCATTGGGATATTTATCACATGCAATCACTTCCACGCCGAGCCGCATCAATTCGATTGCAACTTCCTTGCCAAGTTCTCCGGATCCGAGCAACATGGCTTTGCGTGCTTTGGAAGTCAGTGGAGTAGCTATCATTTGTAGAATTTTGAATTTTAAATTTTGAATTTTGAATACTTGCCGATACATCCAACAGACATGGCAAGTGCTTACACACTGCAAAGGTAGTAATTTTTTTTCAATTGCAAAAGTGATTATTATATACAGCAAGGATAAAACACACCTCATTGCACACGGAAGGCCTTTGTGTGCCAAATGCTAAAATAAATTAAATTATTGTGAAATTCTTGATTTATAGTTGGATTGCATCGGTATTTTTTATAACTTTGTAAGCGAAAATAAGCAACAACTTTTAAAATCGGAATACCGATAGACAATACCTAATGAATATCAAGACGATTATAATATTGGCTTTCTGCATATTGAGTGGTGTGAACATTCAATCTGCTGCTAAGAACCGCAACATCCACGCGGAAGCTCATAAGCAACAATTGGCCGCCGCCAAAAACACAGGTCTCGACAAGGCCACCATCAACAGAATGGTGGAGGAAGATATCGCGGCTCGTGAAAACAGCAAGGCTATCTCACACGAGACTGATGTTTTGCTCAACGACCTCCTTTCTGAAGCCCGCAGCCATCTTGGCAAGAGATACTCAAGAGGAAGCAAGGGGCCCAAGGCCTTCGATTGCTCCGGATTCTCGAGCTACGTATATCGGCAGTTCGGCTACAGCCTTTCCCCCTCTTCACGCGACCAATATAACCAGGGTGAGAGTGTCACACGCTCAGAACTCAGAAAGGGAGATTTGGTGTTCTTCAAGGGACGAAGCACCAAAGGTGGAGTCGGTCATGTTGGAATAGTCGTAAATGCCGATGAAAATGGAAACTTCTCATTTATTCACGCATCCACATCAAGTGGTATTGTGATTTCCAGTTGCAACGAGCCTTATTATGCCAAAAGATATGTCGGCTCAAAACGGATAATTGAATAATTTTGCATAAAAAAATATAAATATAAGGCCGCTTGAAGTGGCCTTATACTTTACTATGGCACTTTATTTAGACTAATTCTAAATAAAAGAAAAAAGTGTACTGAAAATCAACGATACAAAAACAAAGTTTTTCATGACCTGAAAAATCATTTCATAATTTGAAAAATTTGTCTTAACTTTGCAAAACTTTTCGGCAAAATCCGAAATGCGCAATAGAAGAAAATCCTCAAAACCCTCGAATGTCATGAACCAGGATTATCAGATAAAATGGAACAGATGCCTCGACATTATTCGCGATAATGTCGGGGAAGAACGTTTTAACACTTGGTTCAAACCTGCCAAGGCCACGCGTTATCAGGACAATACCCTGACATTGGCACTGCCTTCTACTTTCTTCATGGAGGAATATGAGGACCGCTTTATCGACCTTATAGCAAGCGTGCTTCGCAGGGAATTCGGGCCGGACGTAAGACTCGGTTATGAAGTGGAAGTCATCAATGGCGACAAGCAGTCGTCGATGAGTTTTGCAAAGCCCATTCGAAGCAATGCCGTTGACACAAAACTGATGAAGTCGATGCAGCGTCCCGCCTCCGAATTCATGAAGTCAACCGTCAGCAAAGGTGTGGAAGTGGATCCCCAGCTTAACCCTGCCATGACATTTGAAAACTATTGTCTTGGAGAAAGCAACAAACTTCCTCACACCATTGCCAAATACATAGCCGAACATCCCAACAAGTCCGACTTCAATCCATTTTTTCTGTATGGTGCCGTCGGTGTGGGAAAGACTCACCTTATTCAGGCCATTGGCATAAGGATAAAGGAAAACAATCCGGCCGCGCGTGTGCTGTTCCTTCCCATGCGACAGTTTCAGAATATGTATGTCAACGCTTTGCTGAATAAGAAGGTACCGGTGTTTATAAACTGGTTTCAGCAGGAGGTGGATGTTCTTTTGCTCGACGACCTTCAGGAAATTTCGGGCAAGGTGAAGACGGCCGAGACCCTTTTCCCGATATTCAACCACATGCACCACAACGGCAAGCAACTCGTGTTCACTTGCGACCGTCCGCCGGTGGAGCTTGACGGCATTGAGGATCGTCTCATCGACCGGTTCAAGTGGGGCGTAACGGAGGAACTCCCCAAACCTGACTACGCTCTGAGAAGAGCTATACTTAAATTCAAGGCTCAAAAGAACGGACTTGCCCTTACGGATGACATCATCGACTGTATCGCCAGCGGTGCTACAGGCAGCGTGCGTGAGCTTGAGGGCATCGTGATGGGTGTGCTGACAAGATCCATCACCCTCAATTGCCCCGTTACGCTTGAACTGACAAAGGAAGTGATGCGACACACCGTGAAGACGGCGCCAAGTGCCAAACCGGTGAATTTCGACATGATTGTGGATGCCACAGCTGAATACTACAGGCTTAGTCCGGACGTTATATTCACCAAGAGCCGTGTGCGCGACATCGCTGACGCACGCCAGGTCATAATGTATCTCAGCCACGACCTGACCGGACTCTCATCATCCGCAATCGGTGCAAAACTCAACAGAAGCCACGTGACGGTGCTTCACGGCATAACCACCGTGCAGGACCGTATCAAATACGTGAAGGAGGTTCAGGAAGCGGTCACCTCCATCAGAGCCGAAATAAGCCGCCTCTCAAAGTTATAGTCTGCGCGCCAAGTATTTTTACAAAATACTCATTGTAGGGACGTGCCTTTGGCACGTTGGCTTTTCAATGCTACGTGTCAGAGGCTTTACTTACAAATTGTAAAAATTCTCATTACTTTTCCTATAAAAAAGAGTTGGGTAGAACAACGTTTTTTAAACCCCTGATTTTACTTGATTTTTTAGTTTTTTTCAAATAAAATTTTGATAATCCAAAAATTATTTGTAACTTGCAGCCGTAACTCCTAAAACGACTCCCTCCATGAAGAAAACCCATCGTGCCATTTTCCTTCCGGCTGTGATTCTCTCTATGCTGAGCATTGCAGGATTTTCACACGCACAAGTCAATCCGGGCGATTTGATCCACCTGCCAAACGACGGCGACAAACTTCACCCCAATGTGTCATTCTCGAAGTCCGCCATTTCCAATGTCGATGACGGGCGGAAATGCGTGTCGTTCAATCTGGAGCTATTTGCTCCCTCGGATGATGCCGATGTCTCGGTCTATGTTGACGGCGACACCGTTTCATACGTACAGTTTGCCACAAAGCAGATTTTCAGGATAACCCCGGTTGCATTCGAATACCTTGGATATGACAACCGTGCCGGAGACTTCCGTCTTGAAACTCCCACAGGTGTCAGGACACCCGATGCCGTCGATTCCCTGCCACTCTCATCCAAATGGGAGGGAAGACTCATGCTTCATGGCAAGGCTTTCCTCAAGGAAGCGAAGGGGATATCATCATCTTCCGCCGAAAGAGGTTGGAACATTGCCGGGGACACCGACACAATAAGAAATGCAACGCTCGTGAGATGGGATCTCACACTGGCATATATCGACAACGACAGCATCAACCAGAATATCTCCGACACCATCGCCACCGAGCGTATATCCGACTATCAGCTGCCGATTGACAGGGTGATGTCGGAGCGACTGCTGACACGCCGCGAGATGTGGTTTGCGGAGGATGCCCGATATCCGGTGCTCCAGCGCAGCCGCATGTTCCGCCTCATACATGATGAAAACGAAGTATGCGACACAATACCCCTGTCCTCGTTCTCATCCTATTACCCGGCGGCATACCAGTACAGCGACACAGGCGACGAGTCCATGCGCAGGTCACCGGAGAAGAACGCGAATCCGTGGAAAAACTCTTCCGACACACGGATGGAGGCGGGCCTTGACGGCATGACGATCTCGGAGGCATCCTCAGACGGGCGTGACATCAGCGTGACCCTCTCTTCCGAATCGGGAGAGAGCGACCTGTCGCTGACGCTATACACCGACTCCTGCATACGCCTGACAGAGACAACACGAATCAAGGTCGGTACGCTTCCCCGGACACACACAATCCCCATACCGTCCGGAGTGAAAGGAGTGGTCATCCTTCTCATAGAGTCCGACAACGGAACAACCTCAAGAAAGGTCATACTGTAGCCAACATCCACTCATCCATATAATTCCATCAGATTCAATTTTTCGAAAACGAACCTTTTAAAACCGACTCTCTCATGAAACAGATTCCCCTTGCCTTGAAACCCGTCATTCTGCTGTTATCGTCTGTTTTCTGTCTGAATGCCTATGGTCAGACAACAGGTAATGATGTGGACGGGACAACAGCGAATGACTCCCTGCGGATGGAGCAGACACGTGCCGTGGACAGCAGTTTCTTCGACGGAATTATACCGGTGTCACCGCAGGCCTCAGCTCTCGCAAGATACGCGGAGTATCCCGTCAGCCACGCCACCGGCATTCCCGACATCACAATCCTGCTCTACGAGATAAGGATGGGCGACTTCACCCTCCCCATCACAATCAGCTACCACTCGTCGGGGGCGAGACCCGACGAGATACACACCACCGTCGGCCAGGGGTGGGTGCTCAATGCCGGCGGGGCCGTCACGCGCACCATCCTCGGCGGGCCCGACAGGGAGTCGGAATCAGAATCCACACACACCTACTATGATGAATGGCAGGTGAGGACCCTGATCAACAACATATCGCAGAACAGGGGCAACGGGCATCTCACAAGGCTGCTCAACACAAAAGACCCTCTGGATTCGGAATCTGACCGGTACACATTCAATGCAGGAGGCTTACATACCGGGACATTCCGATATTCATACATTGACAATGAGAATGTGATGCTTGACCGATCCCCGTATATCGTCGAACCGCATGGTTATGGAGACAGTTCATATTTCATGCTATACTGTCCCGACAACACCGCCTACAAATTTTCGGTTCAGGAAAAGTCCGGACCCGCCGAGGACTGCGACGACAATATTCCGACCACGGCATGGTATGTCTCTGACATATACACCCCCTACGGGGATATCAAGATCAAATATCAGTTGATCTATGAGAGATTTTACTATGAGAGAGGCGGGGCAACCGTTTACAGGGCCGGATATTATCCAAAATCCGAATGGGTCATCCAAAACACATCCAAGAAAGTATGGTATGAATATGACATAAAAAGCACAACCGGTTCTCCGGTCAAAATGTACTTCCGACAGATGCATGTGTCCGAAATAGAGTGGAACGGAAACAGCATTGAGTTCAACTACGAGCGCCGCGACGACACCGAATTCAACATGAGACTCGTGTCCATGGTCGTGAAATCATCGGAAGGCGAGATTGTCAAGACCGTGACGTTCGGGAATGACCAGACGTGGCATCCCCATGGCAACAGACCACGCAGGATGCTGCGTACGCTTGCCGACTCAGAGGCCGGGACATACACGTTCACCTACGATGAAAGTGCCGACATACCAACCGGATTGTCTTCAGGAAATCCGGGGACTTACACAGACTCCTGGGGATACTACAACGGTTCGACCTTAGGAAAGCCTCTGTCCGAGGGTGTTGCCGCGTGGCTGTCAGTAATTCCGGACGGCGAAACGCACAATGGAATAAAAGGCAGGGACAGGACCCCGAGCCTCAGGCATGCCAGACTCGGAGTCCTTAGCGGAATCATATTCCCGACCGGAGGCAAACTGACATACGAGTATGAACTTAACGAACTGGACGGTGAGAGACTTGGTGGTCTCAGGGTAGCCTCGGTCACTCTGGATGACGGCGGGGACAAGACTGTCACAACCTACAAATATGACAGGGGACTGTTCAACCAGATGCATCCCGACAGCCTGTGCACATACACATCTTATCTGTTCTTTGACTTCAGGGAGGTGGGAACAAGCCATATACGCCCCTACAGGACAGCAGTTGACACCCCGATAATGTCAAGCATACGTCCGCAATGCCCGGTGATGTACCTCAGCGTGACGGAGACACGGTCTGACGGAAGCCGCACGGAATACGACTACACTCCTGTGGAACCTGCAATCGACAGGAACAGGACTGACTGGCATCATCCCCTGACCTTTCCGGAGGCCACCATAGACAGCTGGGTGCCGACGCCGCTTCTCAAAACAAGGACGGACTACGACAAGGATGGGGTGGCAACATCACGTGAGACCAACACGTACAGGATCTCAGACACACAGAGATTCAACACAGGCATCAGACTGGTGTCTGTGATAGACCGGTTCCGCCATGTATCCGACAGTGGATCGGATGATTATGTGGAGCATGACGATGAATTTGCCGAGGGCATGGGTCAGGAATCCCTCCTCGCTGTAACGACTTCGGCAAGGCAGGTCGCGGCCGTGCTGGAATCCACCCTTTCGGAAGACCTCACGACGGGTGTGTCAAGTCTCACGACCTACAGTTATGACCCCGGCTACCGCACGACAAGCCCCGTGTCGGAGACCGTCGTCAACAGTGACGGAACCAGCCACACCAAGGAATACGAGTATCCGTTCCACCGCACCGGCGGCATATTCGACGACATGGCCGGCGATGTGACCTACTGTGGCTGGCCGGTGTCCGTTACCCATAAGGTCAACGGCAAAATCATTCAAAAAAGCGAGACCGAGTATGAATGGATCAACTACTATGTACAGGCAACGGCATCACGGTCATGGTCGATGCCCACGACCGACACATCCTCACCCGTGCCATCCGTTCTTCCGGAGCGGGAGAGGATAACCTCTTTCAACGACTTCAGTCGACCGCTGTCGATAAAGGTCAACGGGACCGACGAGACAACATTTACGTGGAACGACACCGGCGACCTGCTGCTGTCCTCCACCGCACCGGGCGGACTCACCACCAGATACGCCCACCGTCCGCTGTTCGGCCTTGACACCGTGACATCGCCCAACGGGCATTTCGTAAGGTACGGATACGACGACAGCGGAAGGCTTAGCCACGTGCAGGACAACCTCGGCGGCACCGAGACATACAACTACGGAATCGTCAACCATCCCGGCGTGGGCACCGAGGAGGAGGGCAACTCCGTGACCTCGCGCCGCTACCTTACGCGCGACGGCAGCGTCAGGATAATCGACCGGCAGTTCTACGACGGCCTCGGCCGCCCCTCGGTGCTCGCCAAGGCCGGGATGAACACCTCCCGGATATACCTCTACTCCGCCACCACATACGACAAACTCGGACGTGAGCTGCGCTCCATAATGCCCGGTGTGGGAGACACCGAAATCGAGCGGAAGACAGCCACGGAGGTTCTTTCATCCGCCACATCCACCTACGATGACTCCAACGCCTACAGCGAGACCACCTACGACGGCCTTGACCGCCCGGTGAGGGTCACAACCCCCGGACAGGCGTGGAACGACGCAAAGAAGTGGAAGACCACGGAGTATGTCGGCAACGCGGCAAACAGCGTCAGATGCTACCACGCGCCCATGACATCGCTGTCGCTCGTCGAGGACGGTTACTACGCCGCATCAACACTGCAGGGTGTACGCTCAATTGACGAGGACGGCAACGAGATGACGGTCTATACCGACCGTCTCGGACGCAAGGTGCTGGAACGCCGGGGACCGGAGAGCGGGAAGGGTCAGAACGACACCTACT
>JAMPAV010000032.1 GCA_023667055.1 Muribaculum sp.
TTGAACCGGGAAAGGGCCTTATGTCCTATTTTTTATTTTAAATGAAAGAGCCGTGGATTAAATTTTTATTTCATTCCAACTTTCGCATATAATCAAGTGGATGCAGTTGCGCCGGCTACAACCGTCAAGCGGATGGTGACGGGGGTTTAATCGTGGGGTTTATCCACGGCGTTGTTTGCATATATAAATATTTTTTGCTAATTTTGCCTGAAATATAGATAATGCAGGAAATATTTGCGCATTTTTCACAAGGCGTCCCTCCGGGACTACGGTGCTTCTGCATGGCATTCCCCGGACTTAAAGTCCGGGGTTTTCACACAAAACAGCCCTCCGGGCTACAAAGAAAAATGCACAAATACTTTGTACGCTTACTATTAATAATTCAACTTTCGCAAGCGAAAGTTGAGGTTTAAACTCTTCAGTTGTGCTTGCGAATCCAACCAACTAACCTAAAAACAACATTTTTATGCAAAGCGATCCCAAAGACTGCCTCTACTGCACAAACAATGAGACTCTCCACAATCTCATGATTGAGATTGCCCCTCTAAGTGTGTCACGCGTTTTTCTTTTCAAGGAACAGACTTATCATGGCCGCTGCCTTGTGGCCTACAACGGTCATGTCAACGACCTTTTCGAACTGAGCGATGACGAACGAAATGCCTTCATGAAAGATGTCACTGACGTGACCCGCGCCATGGACAAGGTGTTTCACCCGGAGAAAATCAACTATGGTGCCTACAGCGACAAACTGAGCCACCTGCATTTCCACCTTGCACCTAAATATGTCGATGGTCCTGACTATGGCGGCACTTTCCAGATGAATCCCGGAAAGGTGTATCTCTCCGATGAGGAGTATGCTGAAATGGTGGCGGCGATGCGTGAGGCTCTTTCAGAATAACCTACAACAACTATCAGAACATTTAAAATGAAAAAATTTGTATTGGCGGCAATGCTGATTGCCGCATCCACCCAGACATGGGGAGCGGTCAACTCGCCGTATTCACACGCTGTGAATGCCGACAACCTCGGCCGCGGGGTGCTGGCCGTAAAGGCCGACGCCGGAGTGTTTGTGTCATGGCGCTCGATGCCCGATGATGACCCCAACCTCGCCTTCGACGTGTATCGCGACGGCAAGAAGGTAAATGAGAAACCCCTGACAAAGTCAACCAACTTCACGGATGCCGAAGGAACGACGGGCAGCAAATACTGCATCAAGGCTATCCTTAACGGCAACGAAATAGAGGCTGCCGATGCCCCGGCTGTATGGGAAGGCGACTTCATGAAGATTCATCTCAACCGCCCGGAAGGGGGCATCTCCCCCGCCGGAGGCTCGAAAGAGCAACGCGAATACACCTATACGCCCGATGATGTGTCGGTGGGCGACGTTGACGGCGACGGCGAGTATGAGTACTTCGTGAAATGGTTCCCAACAAACCAAGCCGACAACGGCGACCAGTTCCGCTACACGGGTCACACACTTCTGGACTGCTACAAACTCGACGGCACCCAGCTCTGGCGTATTGACCTTGGACAGAACATACGCTCCGGCAATCATTACACTCAATTCATGGTGTATGACTTCGACCTCGACGGCAAAGCCGAACTTATGTGCAAGACAGCCCCCGGCACCATCGACGGACAGGGCAAGGCAGTGCTTCTTGGCGATGACAAGGTGACAGACGACTACCGCGAATCCTCCGGCAGTCTTGCCGGCGTGGTGAAAAGCGGTCCGGAATACCTGACAGTGTTCAATGGCCTTACCGGTGCCGAGGTCAACACCATATACTACAATCCTCCGCGCGACATCAAGGCCCATAGCAAATCAGGGTGGGGTGATGCCAACGGAAACAGAAGCGAGCGTTATCTTGCAGGAGTGGCTTATCTCGACGGAGTAAAGCCTTCGGGCATTTTCGTGAGAGGATACTACACCCACTCCTACGTGTGGGCTGTGGATTTCGACGGCGAGAAACTGACCGAACGCTGGCTCCACAAGTCGGAGACACCCGGACAGGGCATATATGGCCAGGGCACCCACTCGCTTTCGATAGCCGACGTGGATGCCGACGGTTTTGACGAGATCATCATCGGTTCTGGCGCACTGGACCATGACGGATCATTCCTGCACTCCACCGGAGGGGGCCACGGCGATGCCCTCCACGTGGGCGATTTCATACTTGAAAATGAAGGTTTGGAGGTGTATATGCCACATGAAGACAAAAATGGGAAATACGCCACTACCCTACGCGATGCAAGGACCGGCGCTATTCTCTACAGCCAGGCCAATCCGAAGAAAGACATTGGCCGCGGACTCATCGCAAACATATCATCCAAATTCTCAGGTTGCGAATACTGGTCATCTCTTGATGGCAATGTTATGAACAACGGTGAGGTTGTTGGCACCAAGCGTCCCTCGGTCAACTTCAGGATATACTGGGACGGAGACCTTCTTGACGAACTTCTCGACGGAACCACCATCACCAAATCAAACGAGGACATAACATCGACATCAACACTCAAGGCTCTCGGACAGACATCACACGCAGCATCTTGCAACTCCACCAAGGCTACCCCCAACCTTCAGGCCGACCTCTTCGGCGACTGGCGCGAGGAAGTGATCATGCACGACGGCCAGACACAGTCGGACCTTATCATCTTCACCACCACGATACCAACAGAATACAAGGTGCCCTGCCTGATGACCGACCGCCAGTATCGCGTGGCCATAGCTTGGCAGAACGTGGCCTACAACCAACCACCACACCTTAGCTACAACCTGGAGGCTCAATTCGACACCCGTCCGCGCATCATGGTGACATCAGGCGCACTGAATCAGGCTATGAGCCTTGGCGATGCCTTGGTGGATGTGGAATTTTCAGTGATTCGCGCCGCCGGCGCTGAAGTGACCGGACTCCCGGAAGGCGTATCCTACACTTTCGACAAGGAAACTCTCAAAGGCCTTATCTCCGGCACACCCGCACAAAAAGGAGTATATGACTACACCATAACTACCACCGGCGCGGAAGACGGCGACGATGTGTCGATAAACGGCACCATCACAGTCACCTTCATCGACAAGAGCCAGCGTTCGGCCTACTTCTCCTTCGACCAGATTGGAGAAACAACAGTAGCCAACAACTATAAAGAAGGCACATCGGCAAAAATCAACGGCACGGTGGAAGCGGAAGCCAACGGAGTGAAAGACGGAGCAATCCTATTCAATGGCAAGGGTTATCTGACTCAGCCGATATATGAGGAACTGCAATTCGGCAACAACGATTTCTCCATCGAGCTTTGGATGAAATCAACCGACACAGACGGTTATCTTTTCTGCATCGGCACCCACAACACAACAAACGTCGAAGGAGGAACAGGCAATTGGGTAGGTCTGGAGCGTCTGAAGAATGACAATTCCAACAGACTTTGCTTCTCAATCGACGACAATGTGACAAAAAACGACTGCTATGCTCTCAACGCCGGAAATTATTTCGACGGGAACTGGCATCATATCGTTTGTGTGCGCAATGCAGTGGATAAATCCACCGTAATTTATATAGACGGCAAACGCAATATAGCCAACCTCAGTGTAGGCACCGGCGCCATCAACTTCAGCGATACGGAACTGATGTATATCGGCGGAGATGACGAACCTACCCAGGGTCGCGAGAACCGCACATTCGACGGTTGCATTGATGAATTCTCAATATATCCCTTTGCAATGTCGGCAGAGGATGTGGCCGAGAATTTCGCCAAATATGAGCCCAATGCAGTGGAGGAACTAATTGCTGTCAGCGGCAATGCCAACTTCACCATTGTGGATGCACTCTCAGGCAGAATCGTGAAGTCGGCCAAGGGTGAAGCCGGCAAGGGAATCACCTCCGGACTGGAAAACGGCGTGTATGTGCTTGTCATCGAACAGAACGGTGAGAAAACGACACAGAAATTCATCAAGAGATGACATAAAAACGGGCATGAATAAACATGCCCGTCTTAATCAGGAAAGGAGACCGAAAGGTCTCCTTTTTTGTGTCAGTTCAGTTCCTTGTTGGCCTGATAGATGCGGATACCAATGAGCATACGGTAGAAGCCGAATGTGATAAAGGCTATCCCTATGTAGAGCCACACCGCGATGCCTCCGGCGAGTGGTCCGGCAAGGAAAATGAGCGCAAGCACGAGTGTGCACACGATGAATGCGATGAGAGTGGCAAGCCAAACCTTGGAAGTGCCATAGTACAGCACAGTCTCGCAGATGGCATTCAGCACAAGGAAAATCAGATAGAATCCGACGCCATAGATGAAAGCACCGGTCATCTGGTCCTCAGGGAGCATCAACAGCCACACACCGCATACAATCTCCACAATGCCCATGAATAATTTCCAGCCCCAGCCGGTGAGGCTGCCAATGCTGACGAGAGAGAACGTCACATTCAGAAAACCGACAGCACATATCACGATTGCAAACGTGTATGCCAATGCCGACAAAGATGTATCAGGACTTGCGAGAACCCAAATGCCAAGACCTACGGCGATAAGTCCGGTGAGAACCGGAAGCCACCAATATCGCGTTGCTGCTTTTAGAATAAGTCTGTTCATAGTGATTAAAGTTAAAGATTAAATTTCAGTGTCGGCGACCACGCCAACTAAAGGATTTTTAACTATAACATTCATCTGTTAATATTTGTTTGTATCCCGAATAAAAAACGCTTGCATAAATCGCAAAAAAGATGTAATTTTGCGTGCTTGTTTTGGCCATTAGCGGCCAGATACAAAACAGGCGACGATTCAACATTCAAAATTCAACATTTAAAATTACACAAGGCGTTGGTTTTTTCCGATTTATTATTCATATTCTGTTTCATACCGCTCTTCGGTCTGCTGTATCTGGCCATGGGAAGGCTGGATATGGCGAGAGATGCCAAAGCAGCAGCGGGAGGCGAATCGCTTAAGCGCCCGATGCTCTGGCGCAACGTGGTCCTGACCATATTCTCCATCCTTTTCTACGCATGGGGCGAACCGGTGTATGTATTCCTGATGTTGGCGGTGGTGCTTGTCAACTACATCTGCGGATTGCTGATCAGTGGCTATCACTCGCCTGCTGTCAAAAAGACATGGCTCATAGTGGGAGTGGCGGCCGACCTCGCCGCACTCGGAAGCTTCAAGTATCTTGGTTTCTTTTCAGGTATTGCACGCTCTTTGGGAATAGGCATTTCTGATCCACAGATAGCCTTGCCGATAGGCATCAGTTTCTATATATTCCAGTCGATATCATATTTGGTGGATGTATATCGAACGGAGTCAAAACCGCAACGCAACTACTTCGACCTTCTGCTCTACATCTCGATGTTTCCGCAGCTGATAGCCGGTCCGATAGTGAGATATGGCACAGTGGCGGAGGAGATCAACCATCGTCATGCCACGACAGATGACGTCGCCGACGGCGTGTATCGCTTTATCATAGGCCTGGGTAAAAAAGTTATTATCGCAAACATAATGGGAGAAATTGCCACTTCCCTTATAGGAGGCAGTCTTGATAATCTTTCAGCGGCAGCCGCTTGGGTGGGCATTGTGGCCTTCACAATCCAGATTTACTTTGACTTTTCAGGCTATTCAGATATGGCAATAGGCATAGGCAGGTGTGTGGGTTTCCACTTCCCGGAAAACTTCAACCATCCCTATACGTGCACCTCCATGACCGATTTCTGGCGACGCTGGCATATCAGCCTCGGCAGTTTCTTCCGCGACTACGTGTATATCCCCATGGGAGGCAACCGCCGGCACCAAGCCCTGAATATAATGACAGTTTGGTTCCTGACCGGCATGTGGCACGGTGCAAGCTGGAACTTCATAATTTGGGGCGTATATTTCGGGCTCATAATCATGATTGAGAAATACACCTTGCTGAAATGGAATGTGCCTAAAATCGGGCTTTACGTATATAGCATATTCCTTATCATAGTGGGATGGGGACTGTTTTATTTCGATGACTTCGGAAAGATGTCGCAATTCTTCACCGCATTTTTCGGATTCAACGAGCCGCAGGGGCTTCCGATGCATGTGGAGAGTGTATTGATCGATAATCTGTGGCTATGGGTGGCCGCAATCATATTATGTCTGCCGGTGAGAAAGCAGATTGAGAAAGCCGGGTTACGGATAGCCGAGAAAAATCCTGTGGCCGGGAACTATACGGTGCAGTTTTGCCATGCACTCATCTCAATTGTGATACTTATATGCTGCGTAGCCCTGCTTGTAGGGGCCACCAACAATGCATTTATCTACACAAGATTCTAAAGATGGAAGAAATCACGGAAACCGAATGGGAAAGCACCCCTAAAAAAGGACATGGTGCCTCAAGAATGTATATTTGGATAGTCGGAACAGTCTTTGCAGTCCTGACCATAGTCTTTGTATTCTTTCCAAGATCAAAATACTCCGAACTGGAGAAACGCGACCTGACTGAGTTTCCCGACATTTCGGAATACGGCGACAAGCCGGGAAAATTCACTTCCGCAGTCGCTTCATGGTTCAGCGACACGGAACCCTACCGCGACGAGCTCATGACTCTGAGCATGGGAATCCGGAATGCTATGCGGGGCGACATTTTGCCTGATGAGGAAACGGTGTCGTTTCGTCCGGCAGCTCCACAGCCTATATCTTCCGAAACCAAGGCAACTGATGTCCGCGAGCCGGCCACAGACAATGAAAGCAAACAGGATTCAATCTCTGAAGAACTTCCGGATATTGAAGACGGGAATGCAAAGCTCGGTGACTCCGGCACTATAATCGTAGGCAAAGGCGACAAGGTGAGGGCCCTCATGGCTTTCGGCGGCACGGCGAAAGGAGGGGGTGGATATGTGGATTTGCTGAACACCCTTGCTGAGACATTTCCGGCTCAACAGGTATATGCCATGATAGCCCCGCTCGCCACGGAATTCTATCTTCCGGCAAAGGCCTCCAAGGCCAGCAATCCGCAAAAACCGTTTATCTACAGCGTGCGCGACAGGCTATCGCCGAAAGTGAAATTTGTGGATGTCTATGACGAACTCTCAAAGCACACAAGCGAGGACATATACCTTCGCACCGACCACCACTGGGCCGGGTTGGGAGGATATTATGCCGCCAAACGTCTTGCGCAGACTGCCGGAGTGCCTTTTAAAGGGCTTGACGCATACGACAAGCACGTGCTCAAGAATTTTGTGGGGTCGATGTATGGGTATTCCAAAGACATTGCGGTGAAGAACGCACCGGAAGACTTCGTATATTACACCCCCAACCAGGTGCAATATGACGCGGAATATGTGGCCTACACCCTCAACAAGAATTTCCAGATAGTTAAAGAGTCGAAGCCCTACAAGTCATCTCTTTTCAAAAAATTCAAGGATGGAAGCGGGAGCGCCTATCTCACATTTGTAGGAAGCGACCAGGTGTTCGTCAAAGTAAAAACATCAACTCCGGGCAATAGGAAACTTCTGATAATCAAAGACTCATACGGAAATGCAGTGCCTGGCAATCTTCTCTACTCCTTCAACGAGGTGCATGTCATCGACTTCCGCTATTTCACCCACAATCTGAAAGAGTATGTGGCAAACAACGGAATCACCGACATTGCAGTATGTTTCAATGTATTCAACGCCTACAGTAGCGGAAGCGCATCGAAGGTGAAAAAGATGATTTCCCAAAAAGGGGGAGTTCATACCTCACCGAAGGATCCGGCACCCGCCACCCCAAGGCCCCGGACAGACGCGACATCTTCGCAGCCTCAGACCGAGACCGCTTCCCCACCAATTTCCGAGACTTCCGAGACTACCGATATCCCCGAGACTTCCGAAACTTCCGAGACCTCCAAGAACCCCGAGAACTCGGTAATCCCCGAAGACATATAATTTCAATATTCAAAATTCAAAATTCCGGCAATGGCTGATTTCAGAAGAAAGCCCGAGTGGCTCAAGATAAAACTTCCACGTGGATTCAAGACAAGCCAGGTGGTGGGACTACTTAACGAGAAACATCTCCACACCATTTGCTCCAGCGGTATGTGTCCCAACCGTGCAGACTGCTGGGGACGCGGCACTGCCACTTTCATGATCGGCGGCAACGTATGCACCCGAAACTGCAGATTCTGCAATGTGGCGACCGGAAAACCGCTTCCACTTGACCATAAAGAGATAGACGACATTGTTGAATCCGTGAAGTCGCTTGGTCTCAAGCATATTGTAATCACTTCAGTGGACCGTGACGACCTGCCTGACTTGGGTGCACGACACTGGGCTGACATGATCCGGACCTTAAAAAGAGAATGTCCTAACGTCACAATGGAGGTATTGATACCTGATTTTCAAGGTCGCGAGGAGTTGGTGAAGATGGTGATTGATGAGCGTCCTGACGTGATTTCGCATAATCTGGAGACCGTAAGGCGACTCACGCCGGAAGTACGTTGCAGCGCGACATACGATAAATCCCTTAAGGTGATAAGGCAGATAGCCGAGAGCGGCATCCGCTCAAAAAGCGGCATAATGCTTGGTCTGGGTGAGACTCGAGAGGAGATAATCCAGACCATGAAGGATCTGCGCGAGGTTGGCTGCGAGGTTATGACCATAGGGCAATATCTTCAGCCGACAGCTAAGCATTATCCTGTCAAGGAATATATCCATCCTGATGTATTTGAGGAATACAGACAGGAAGGAGTGCGACTTGGCTTCAGGCACATGGAATCGGCTCCGATGGTAAGGTCGTCTTACCAAGCAGAGACTCATGTGATGTAGTCAGATAGTCATAATCTGGTATGCGATGTAGGCTACATACAGTAAGGCAAGCGCAGCACCTTCACCTCTGGTGATGGTGCATTTGCCTATTTTCCAGCTAAAAAAGAAGAATAGAAGCGAGGCAAGCATCATGACCCCAAGGTCGAGATGACTCACTCCTCCAAACGAAAGAGGAGAAATGGTGGCCGTGACTCCGAGCACAAGGAAGATATTGAATATGTTGCTGCCAATGACATTTCCCACAGCAATCCCCGGATTTCCCTTGACTGCGGCTGCCACCGAAGCCGCAAGCTCCGGCAGCGATGTTCCGGCAGCCACGATGGTGAGGCCCACCATGGCCTCGCTCATGCCGAGACTTATGGCCACACCGGAGGCACCTGCCACAAATCTGTCGCCGCCATACACAAGACCGGCCAATCCTGACACCACCATCAATAGCGACTTCCATAAGGGTATCTCCTTTCTGGCTGCTACTTCCTTTGCTGCCGGGTCATCAGCCGGAGCTTTCTTGGCCTGGGCAAATGTGTAGCGCATGAATATGGCAAAGAAAAGCAGAAGCAGAATACCCTCAACACGATTCACCTCGCGAAGCGGACCATCGCCAATGAGGTCGCCACATCCAATGGCAAGCAATGCCAGTGAAGAGATGATCACAAGTCCAAGTTCATTGACCATCACTGAAGGTTCCACCTTTATGGGACGTATCAAAGCCACTACCCCTATAATCACAAGAATATTGAAAATATTGCTTCCCACCACATTACCCACAGCCATGGGGGCATTTCCCTGAAGGGCAGAGACAATACTGATCGACAGTTCGGGAGCCGACGTGCCGAATGCAACGACAGTCAGTCCGACCACGAGATCACTTATACCCCACCGGCGTGCTATAGACGCAGCACCATCGGTGAGCCAGTTTGCCGCAAATATTATCAGGGCGACCCCTACTATCAGCCAAATTACATCAATCATATCAACTACCTTAAAATTTCCAATACTCAATTTTCATTTCTCACTTTCCATTTTGTTCGTCTTATGATTCTGTCAGATAACCAGACTGGCGGAGTTTGTCGATGAAAGTGCTGTAGAAACTTTTCTTTACAAGAAGTTTCCACCCTTCCACTCTCAGAGTATTCTTTCTTATTTGAGAATTGGACGTAATAAGCTTATGAAGTTCATTGTCGTTGGGATCCACATCCATGATATAGTATTCCGAATCAACCGCCGGCTTTACCTTGTTTATTCTTGCATAAAGTTGCGCTATCAGCAGACTCAATGAATCGGATTCTACGCCTCCGAGCAGATAATCCTTAAGCCGGTCGATTCTTGTCTTGAGTTCAATGCTGCTTTTGCATCCCCGCAAAAGGGCTGTTCCCGTTATCTTGAAACGGTTGGAAGTGATTTTTTCCGTCAGGTCGTTAAGCAAGGCGAAATTCGGAGAATTTTTGTCGCGGATTGTTATCATGAGCGAATCCGGATCAAAATGCATGCCATCATCGATTTTTTTCATCTCCACCTTGATGGACTTGCAACGTTTTGAGATCCAAAGACCGGCATTTGTTATCCGCAGATACTTAAGTTTCTGAAATTCGCCATCAGGTTCAAACGCAATGTCAATTAATCCAAGTGCAGCTATCATCAGGATGAGACCTTTAATCACCGGAAGCTTGACACGACCATAATAATCAGGATAACTAAGATTCACCGATGAGCTTATCTGAGTGAAATAAGATGGTTGAATCCAATTCACCCAATACGATCTTGACGCCTCTTCGAAAGCAATCCAGTCGAAGACATCTTCCGCCGACACCCATTCACCCATATCCGGATTATCACTGCCGGTCGGCATTGACTTCATCAGAGAGTGCATGACATCAATGATGACATTGGTGCCAAACATGATCTCTTCAAGACCATACTTGTTCAGTTTCGGCACCGAATCTTCAAGCAGGAATCTTCCTATCTTTGAATCAGATGAATTTATACATGCATAGAGAGGAGGCAACATCCTATCTACGATTTTAAATATATCAGATGTATTCTCCGCTCCATCAGCCTTTATATTGGCGTATGCTCCTAAATAAGACAATATGTAGGCCCTGTCAGATTGAGTATATTGCAACTTTGGCAATGGTGTCAAGTTCATAAGCGAAGACACCTTCTTCACCACATTCACCGGAATCTTTGTGGTGCCTGCCTTTATGATACCGGCGGTCTTCATGCCAGCGAAGATGGGAAGCTGCGAGATAAAATCCGAACCGTCATAGACAATCAATGCCGTATCATCCAAATTTGGCACAGGAGTCAACCGTGGCACACTGTCACCGTGTCTTTTATATACATCCCAGAGTATCAGTTGATCATTAGGCAGAAGAAACACCCGATAATCAAGGCGATGCATGAGCACCGACCTTTGAGATGAATAGTCGGGGCCATATTCAAATTTCACGACTCCGTCAAGTTCCTTGGCCTTTGCTGACTGTCGCCACTCTTTGGGAAGATCCCTTTCAGAGTAGAAATATCTTATTTCCGGTAGGGGGTCGTCATAGCCGAGACATTTCCAAGCATCATCAAGCGTCACACAACTCGTCTGTGCCACCTTGTGCATCAACTCTATGGTAGATTCGTTTTTGATGACATCAAGCAAGGCGATAGTATTTCTTGGGTCACATTCCATCAAGGCATTAAATCTGGCCCAATCCAATTTCACCTTGTTGTAAGAGTTGTCCATGAAGGATCTCACGATCCTGCGTGCGTTTGCCAAATCATCGGGATAAACCTTGGCATCAGGTTTCATGCCCGGTTTCAGATTAATGCTTACGTTAAGACTTCTCAGATTTGAGATAGTCTGAGAATATTTCATCTGGAGCGAATATTTGTCATTCTGGCGTTCCAACTCCTGGGCTCTCGCCTCAAGCCATTTCTTGGGTGGGTAATATAGTGTGATTTCCATCTTGTCTTTGTGTGTTTAAGGGTTAATCCACCGGATTCAGCAGCATTGCAATTTGCTCGTCGGAAAGTTGTTTGCCTTCGAGAGAATCTGAAGAGATCACTGCATCCACAATAGCAGCCTTCTGCTCCTGCAGCTGACGGATCTTTTCTTCTATGGTGCCGGAAGTAATCATATAGTAGCAATTGACAGCCTTTTTCTGACCTATGCGGTGCAAGCGTGCTATTGCCTGCTGCTCAGCGGCCCGGTTCCACCAAGGCTCGGCCACAAACACCATGTCGGCTGCTGTAAGGTTAAGCCCGACACCTCCGGTCTTTACAGTCATCAGCATCACCTGACAGTCAGGACTATTTTGAAATCTATCCACTACCCTCTTGCGGTCGGAAGTGGCACCCGTCATCACCGCCACCCCAATACCGGCTTTTTCAAGACGGGTAGCAGTCAATTCTATTCCCGCAAGGAAATTATAGAACACCACCACCTTATGTCCACTCTCCACAGCTTGTATCACATTGTCGGCCAGCAACTCTATCTTAGGCGACGCGATTCTGCCATCACTCTTCTCTTCCGGCACCGAGGCAATCTGTCGCAATTCCGAAAGAGCCTGAAGCAGTTCAAAACGCATGGCACGGTTCTCGCCGCCGGAATTGAGGTGTGACTCCACTTCCTGCGCGAAATAGCGGCGACGCTGCTCATAAAACCGTGCCTGTTCAGGCGACATTTCCACGGTCAGCACCTGTTCGGTAAGATCCGGAAGATCGGTGAGCACATCCGTCTTCAGACGGCGCAATATGAACGGGAAGATTTTTCTACGCAAATCCGCAGCCGCGTCTTCATCATGTCTTTCCTGAATTGGCACTGCATATCTTGCAGAGAAATCATCCAGTGAGCCGAACATATCGGGATTGAGAAACCTGAACAGGGAATAAATTTCCGATAGATTGTTTTCAATCGGAGTGCCGGAAATTCCAAGCCTGTGGGTTGCCTTAAGCAGCCACACCGCTTTAGTGATCTGGGCACCCACATTCTTGATGTTTTGCGATTCATCAAGAATCACATAATGGAATTCCTTTTTGCTGAACTGCTCTATCTCGTTGCGAAGCACAGCGTAAGAAGTGAGGATGACCTTATGCTTCATAGCTTCTTCAAAATCCCTTGCCGAACCATAGTGGGTATAGACATCCATCTCCGGCGCAAACTTCTTGAATTCTTCTTCCCAGTTGAAAATCAGGCTTCGCGGCATGACTATAAGCGATGGTAATTCTGATTCCGACTGGTTTTTGCATAGAAGCGCAATTGTCTGCACTGTCTTTCCGAGACCCATGTCGTCAGCAAGGCATCCGCCCATTTTGTTGTCCGAAAGATACGACAGCCACTTTACGCCCTCTTTCTGATAATCGCGGAGTTTTGCCTTAAGCCCCTTTATGACAAGACGCTTCTCGCCAAGCTGATTGAATCCTTCAAAGAATTTTCTGTAAGCTTTGAAAGGCTTGGCCTCCATCTCCGAATCATCAAGCAGATCCATCACCTCCGGAAGATCGAAAAACGACAGTTTTATCTCATCCTTCTTTCCCTTGCCCCGACGTTTGCCACCGAAAATACGTTCAAGCCGAGACATATATTTTTGGTCGAGAATTGCTCGCGTGCCGTCAGAAAGGGTGACATATCTGTTCTTGCCATATTGCGAAAGGAGGTCGGATATGCTGAACGACTCCCCTTCTATATCTACAGATGCAGAACCTTCAAGGAAATTTATGCCTGACGAGAGCTTAAGCTTCATGCCAACCTTTGGTGCGGATATCTTATAGTCGCGAAGCTTTTCAGCGCCCATCAGTTGAAATTCATTGAGCAATCCTGAAAGGTGCTTGAACAGAAATTCAGAAGCCACTTCATGAGGAATCACGAAAAGACCATCCTCTTCCCAAATTTCCGAGGCTTTTCCGCGGCCCGCCGTGCGTCTCAGAATGGAACCGACAAGTTCCTGCGGGTCCTCTTCAAGTTCCTTAACTCTTCGCACCACTATTTCCTTATCTTCAATTACAGCCACGCGTGAGAACCGGAATCTGTCGCAAAGGCTGGAGGAAAGGTTTCCAACTCGTCTTCCGACTCGCATGAAAAGAGAGTCATCCACATCCACCTTTTCGAATATTATCAGAGGCACTTCTTTTATCTCGCTTTTGCCATACCTAACCTTCATGCCTTCCACCTCCACCACGACATTGTCCATGGCACTAAGCATCATGCTGAGGGTGGTGTCGAGATCAAAAAATTTGAAATCAGACACAAAGACATGGGCAAAAGCATATCCCACCCCCACTTCCGACACACTTCTGACAGCATCATCAGTGAGAACCAGCCCCGGAGCCACAAAACCTCTGATCGGAGTGCCGTCTTCAAGCGAAAATGAGCCATGAAAATTAAGAGTGTTGGCATCTTCATCCGGAGTCACTTTGTATCTCACAGGAGAAGACAAATCCAAATCCACTTCAAGATGTTCGCCCCGCTCATTGACGAGAAGCCGGCTGCAATCGAGAAGCATCGCGACAAGATTCCCATATTCACTTAGATAAAGGCCTGAAGATGTGTCAACACCTGCCCCACTCCACGAGAATTCCTCTTCCTGTCGGGCGAAGATCAGTTTCATGGCGTGAATCACCTCAAAAGCCGGAGTGTTGTCGGCCTTGACCTTATCCAAGTCGAGCGGCTTTAAATCATTTCCCACCGGCAGCAATACCACTCCATTCGACTCGACCTTTAGCATCAGTCGGATACTGTCATGTGTTTTTGAGTCATTTTTCTGATTGAAAGATGGTAGATTTCTGCCAATTATTGAAGAGAGGGAATCGATACTGTCATAGTTCATATATCACATCTTGATTATACTTGGTATTAAATTCAGGAGCCGGAAGAAGCAATGATAAAATTCTTCCCTTATAAAATAACACATCAAACAAGAAAAGTTATTGAAATATATGGTTGAAACGTCATTTTTTTGTATTTTTGCACCATAAACTGCGAGTCATCACGTCAAAAATCATGACATGATTTGTAAAACTACTGTAAGCTAACAATATAATGGCAAATAAGAAAGTATATCTGGGCATGGTGGCCGACATCCTGCATCCCGGACTGATCAATATAATAAAGGAAGGTGCCAAGTATGGTGATCTCATCATAGGATTATTTACTGACAAAGCCGTGGCCGAACATAAGCGTCTTCCGTTTCTTACTTACGAACAGCGGAAACAGGTGGTGGAGAATATAAAAGGGGTTTCTGAGGTTGTGGCGCAGGATGAGTGGAGCTATATCCCCAATCTCAAAAGAATCAAACCTGACTACATCATTCATGGTGATGACTGGCAGACCGGTATTGATGCCGAGCTTCGCGAAGAAGTCTTCAGGCTCATGGAGGAGCAAGGCGGAGAGGTTATAGAGATTCCATACACCAAAGGTATCAATTCTTCCGGTCTTGTGGCTGAGGAGAAATCCCTTGGCACCACTCCGGAAATGAGAATGAAGCAATTGCGCCGTCTCATTGAAGCCAAAAAGACAGTCAGAATCATGGAAGCTCACGATGGTCTTTGCGGACTTATCATTGAGAATCTTGAGATTGAGTCAAATGGAAGGCTCAAAACTTTCGACGGCATGTGGTCAAGCTCTCTCACCGACTCAACGAGTAAAGGCAAACCCGACATAGAGGCCGTTGACCTCACAACACGACTACAGGATCTTAACAACATTCTTGAATGCACCACCAAGCCGATTATTTTTGATGGCGATACGGGTGGAAAGATAGAGCATTTCGTGTTTACAGTCCGCACCCTTGAGCGTCACGGCATATCCGCAGTTATCATAGAAGACAAGGTTGGACTTAAGAAAAATTCTCTTTTGGGGACAGATGCCATACAGACCCAAGATTCAATCGAACATTTTTGTGAGAAAATAAGAGCCGGAAAGAACGCACAGGTCACTGATGACTTTATGATTATAGCACGCATAGAGAGTCTTATTGCCGGGAAAACCGTTGATGACGCCATTCAAAGAGCCGATGCATACGTTGAGGCCGGGGCTGACGGAATCATGATCCATAGCAAAAACAAGTCGGGTGATGACATACGGGAATTCTGTCTCGAGTTTCGCAGGAGACACCCAAAAGTCCCGATTGTGGTGGTCCCTACCACCTACGACCATATCAAGGAAGAGGAACTTGCGCAATGGGGTGCCAACATTGTGATTTATGCCAACCATCTTCTCCGCGCTGCGTATCCGGCCATGATGAAGGTTGCAGAGACAATACTCATCCACGAACGTGCCGAGGAGGCGCGTCCGCTCTGCATGCCTATAAAGGAAATTCTTGAACTTATCCCCGGCACCAAATAACCCTATAACCACATAACCCTATAACCCTCAAATTTCCCCCGGAAATTTGAATAAAGACATGGTAACACCTGAATTATTTATAAAATGCCTTGGTCAAAAAGGTGTGACTTTCTTTGCAGGAGTTCCTGACTCGCTGCTTAAGAATGTATGCGCCTACATCACCGACCATTTTCCTCGGGAAAAACACATCATAACAGCCAACGAAGGTGCAGCGGTGGCCGTGGCCACCGGACACTTTCTTGCCTCCGGCGAGATTCCCTTGGTGTATATGCAAAACTCAGGACTTGGCAATGCCGTCAACCCTCTTCTTTCACTGGCCGATGAAAAAGTATATTCAATTCCACTGCTGCTGATGATAGGATGGCGTGGAGAACCCGGAGTGCACGATGAACCACAGCATCTCAAACAAGGCGAGGTAACTCTGGAATTACTCAAAACCATGGGTATTCCATACACTGTGCTTCCACAAGATGAGGATAACGCCTTTTCGGCAATCGACTTGATTGTAAACGATTGCAGGAAAACTTCCAGACCTTACGCAATTGTAATCAGGAAGGGAACCTTCAGTGAATACAACCTTTTAAACAAGGCTTCCAATTCATATCCGTTGTGTCGGGAGGAGGCAATGAGAATTGTCGCCGGTTTGTTGCCAAAGGATGCAATCATTGTCTCCACCACCGGCAAACTTTCGCGTGAACTATATGAATACCGTGATGATAATGATCTGCCACACGAAAGCGACTTTCTCACCGTAGGATCCATGGGACACTCTTCTTCGATTGCTTTGGGTATATCACTTGCCAAACCTGAGCGTAAGGTGTTCTGTTTCGACGGTGATGGAGCTTTCATCATGCATCTTGGAGCACTGACCAATATTGGCGATCTTGCGCCGGCAAACTACATACACGTATTGTTCAACAACGGTGCACACGAATCCGTGGGAGGACAACCCACACTCGGTTTTGGCATTGATATTGAAGCAATAGCAAAAGCCTGTGGCTATTCTCATGCGATAAGCGTTGACACAAAAGAAGAAATCGAAAATGCCATTGCGAAAGCTATGACGCACAAGGATCCTTCCTTAATAGAGATAAAGGTTGGCATCAATTCCCGCAGCAATCTCGGTCGTCCAAAGACCTCCCCTATAGAAAACAAGGAAGTTTTCATGAAATACCTACAGAAATGAATATAAAAAGAAACATACTGCTGAATCCGGGGCCGGCTACTACGACCGACTCCGTCAAGATGGCTCAGGTAGTGCCGGATATTTGTCCTCGTGAAAAGGAATTTGCCAACTTGATGAGCCAGTTAAGAAAAGATCTGGTGAAGGTGGCCCACGGAGATCAGTTGAAACATACAGCTGTCCTTTTCTGTGGATCCGGCACAATCAACATTGACATTTGCCTTAACTCTTTGCTGCCGGAGGGTAAGAAAATTCTGATTGTTGACAATGGAGCCTATAGCACAAGGGCTGCTGAGGTATGCCACTTCTATGGCCTTTCTCATATAGACCTGAAATTCCCGGTGTTTGACACGCCTGATTTGAAAGTGATAGAAGAGACACTGAAAGAGAATCCGGATATCGCCATGGTATATACCACCCATCATGAGACCGGGACCGGACTTCTAAATCCCATTAGGGAGATTGGAGAACTGGCACACAGGTATGGGGCTATATTCGTGGTTGACACCACATCCTCGCTCGGCATGATACCTTTCGATATACAGAAAGATAATGTGGATTTCTGCATGGCGTCAGCTCAAAAGGGTCTTATGGCCATGAGCGGTCTCTCATTCATTATAGGCGACCGCGAGATTATTGAGCGTTCGAAAGATTATCCCAAGCGATCCTACTATTGCAACCTTTTCCTTCAGTATGATTTTTTTGAGCAAACCGGTGAGATGCACTTCACCCCTCCGGTGCAGACGGCATATTCGTTGCGACAGGCCATAAAGGAATATTTCGAAGAGGGTGAGCAAGCAAAGTTCGCACGACACCGACGTGTGAACGAGGCCATACATGAGGGTATAGCAAGGCTTGGATTCGATTATGTCATACCCCGGGAAAAAGAATCAGGCCTTGTGGTGTCTGTGAAATATCCAGACATCGCAGGTTGGGATTTCTACAAAGTACACGATTATTGCTACGAACGAGGATTCACTATTTATCCCGGCAAGATATCCACTACCGACACATTCCGTCTGTGTTCGCTCGGAGCAATTGATGAAGCTGACATCCATGATTTCTTCAAGGTCTTTGAGGAAGCATTGCATGAATGTGGAATCGAAACACCCATCGCACAACCACTTTCTAAAAATGATTAAGACAGCAGTTATAATGGCAGCCGGCAAAGGCACTCGATTTGGCGACCTGACTGCCGAAATGCCAAAAGGATTCATTGCATTCAAAGGAATACCTATGATCCAACGGTCCATCGACAATCTTCTTGATGCCGGAATTGAGAAGATTGTCATTGGCACCGGCTATCATCATCAATGGTATGAGAGGCTTGCAGAAAGATATCCTCAGATACAGACAGTCTTCAGCCAAGACTTTGCCACGACCAACAGCATGGAGACTCTCTTCGTTTGTCGTGAGGCCATTGGCGTTGAGGATTTTCTTTTGCTTGAATCTGATATCATTTATGATGCGAGGGCTTTGACCGACCTTATTGCCAATCCGAATCCCGATGTAATGCTGGTGACACCCGTCACCAAATTTCAGGACCAGTATTACATTGCCGCTTCCGACAAGAATTACCTTCTCGGCTGCAGCACCGACAAAGATTACCTCCGGAATCGGTTTGCCGAAGAACCATACGGAGAGCTCGTCGGCATCCATAAAATATCAAATGAGTTTTATTCCTGCATGGTAGCTGATTACCTTTCGCACAAAAAGGAATATTGCAAACGTGGATATGAATTTGAAATTGAGGACATTTCACATAAAAAGCCATTGTATGTGCTACGGCTGAACGACATACAATGGTATGAGATTGATGATGTCTGCGACCTGGAATATGCCGAAAAGCATGTCCTGCTATATGATGACAACCCATTATTCTGATTAATACTGGAGCGGGGCTCCATTTTGTCTCGCATCCTCGGGCTCTTTTTTGTCCTTTGGCTCAGTCACATAGCTTGCTATGCTCCCGACCTACAGGCCAAAATCAGCTCCAAAGATGCGATCCCTAAACCATAATTTTTTATGAAATGGGGGCTTAGTTTGCAGCGGCTTTCATTATATATGGCATTCTGCCGTTTTATTATCATTGGCTATTTCAAATCTGAATTGAGTGGGATTTTTACCGGTGACACGTTTGAATATGCGTGTGAAGTGTGCGGGATAGTCAAAACCAAGATTATATGCAATCTGAGATATGTCTTCGGAGGTCTTTGCCAGTAATTGTTTGCCATGAGCTACAATGTGCCGGGTAATCATTTCCTTGGGCGTCAGTCCCGTCTCTTTTCTTACAAGGTCACTGAAATATCCCTGTGACAAATTGGCCTTATCAGCAAAATACGCCACGGTGGGCACTTTATGCACCGTCCCCTCTTTATAGTACATTTTCAGCTCACGGTGAAATTGCGCCACAATGTCAGAATTTATCTTGTGACGGGTAATGAACTGACGATCATAGAAACGGTCCATATATTCAAGAAGTACTTGAATGTTGGCAGATAGAAGGGCTGCCGAATGGGTGTCAACGGGATGATTGAGTTCCTGACTTATCATGTCAAGACAATATAGGAATTTTGACCGCTCATCTTCAGAAAGATGTAGTGACTCCATCTCGGAATAGTCAAAGAATCTGAACCCCGATATTTTCTCAGCGAGTGGCGTGCCATAGATGAGGTCTGGATGAAACATAAGCCCGATTACGTCGGGCGCGAACTCGTCCTCCTCCATATCTACATCAATCACCTGCCCCGGCGAGAAACTGACCACCGTTCCTTCCTGATAGTCATATTTCCTACGGCCATATTTTATAGAGCATTTCGCTCCATTCTTTAGAAAAAGGGCATACACCCCATATTCCATCCGTATATGGTTGACCGGCTTGGTGGCTGTCTTAAGGTCTATAGCAGCCACCAAGGGATGCAGGGTCTTCATACCGTACAGTTTGTTGTACGCATCGATAGAGTCAAGTTTTATTAAGGGGTTTTCCATATTGCAAAAATAGGAATTTTTTACCTATAAAACATAGCCATCTGTGATTTTGTTAAGGATTCCCTCTGAAATGGTAAATCATAAAGACGAATTTTATTGTTATTTTGCAGTATGAAAACAATAATCTTATCAGCCGCACTTGCACTTTGTGCATTGACGGCAAACTCTCAGAATATGAATAACCCGAATACAAACACATCTCTCGCTCCGATAGAAAAGTTGGAGCTGACGCAGGAATGGGACAAGGTTTTCCCAAAGAGTGATAAGGTTGACCACAAGAAAGTCACCTTCGTAAATCGTTACGGCATTACCCTTGTAGCCGACATGTACATACCCAAAGGTGCAACCGGCAAGCTTCCGGCAATTGCCATCAGCGGCCCGTTTGGTGCTGTAAAGGAGCAGTCAAGTGGACTCTATGCCCAGCAATTGGCCGAGCGTGGATTCCTGACTATCGCATTTGACCCATCGTTTACCGGCGAGAGCGGAGGAATGCCTCGCAGGGTAGCTTCTCCCGACATCAATACCGAAGACTTTTCGGCAGCTGTCGATTTCCTGATGAATCAACCGGAAGTTGATACTACTCGCGTGGGAATACTTGGCGTGTGTGGATGGGGTGGAATAGCCATTGAAGCCGCAATCAACGACCCGCGTATCAAGGCTACCGTGGCATCGACAATGTATGATATGACCCGCGTCAACGCCAACGGATATTTCGACAGCGAGAACACTCCCGAACAGCGCAATGCAAAACGCGCGGCCATGGCCGAACAGCGCACAAAGGATTATGCCGCCGGCAAATATCAGCGAGCCGGAGGTGTTGTTGATCCACTGCCAGCCGATGCTCCCCAGTTTGTAAAGGACTATTATGCCTACTACAAGACACCGCGAGGATTCCATCCTCGTTCGGGCAACTCAACCGATGGCTGGAATACCACCTCCAATCTTCCATTCCTCAACTTCAAGTTCTTTGAGTACGCCGGAGAACTTGAGAATGCCGTCCTTATCGTCCATGGCGACGCCGCCCACTCCTACTATTTCGGCAAAGACACTTTTGCCTTGTTGAAAGGCGACAACAAGCAGATGCTGACTGTAAAGGGCGCAAGCCATTGCGACCTCTATGACCAAATCGACATAATCCCCTTTGACGAAATAGCAGCATTCTATAATGAATATCTGAAATGACAATCAAGATAACACGATGAGAATTTTCGTATCAATCACGTTATTTATAGTCAGTTCGCTAATAATGAATGCTCAGACCAAGATTATACTTACCAACGGAGAAAAAACGGTGAAGGCGACACTTGCCGATAACAATGCTACACGTCAACTTGTATCAGAACTTCAAAAGGGTTCAATTTCAATTGATATGAGCGAATATGGCGGTTTTGAAATGGTTGGTGCATTACCATGGTCGCTGCCTACCGAAAACCGCCAAACCACCACTGTCCCCGGTGACATAATGCTATATCAAGGCAACAATATGGTGATATTTTATGGCAGCAATTCATGGAGCTATACACCTCTTGGAAAGATCGAAGGCGCTACAGCCGCCTCTGTAAAGGACTTCCTTGGAATCGGAAGTGCAAGACTGACAGTGTCAGCCGATACAAACTCCGGGGTTAAGAATATCCTTAATGACGGACAATCCGAAGAAAATACTGTATATGATTTAACCGGAAATATTGTAAAGGAACAAGATCTGACTCCCGGAATATATATCCGGAACGGTAAAAAATTTATAGTCAGATGAATTATTCAAGATTAAACGTGATTGCCTCATCCCCCATTAGGGGTGAGGTAATCATGCTTATTCAATATTTTCTTCTAATTATCTCAATTCCATATTTATTAGTTGTTATGCGTTCCTTCAGCAAAGATGACCAGCTATTACCGCGGACTGAGTCGAAAGACAACTCCCCCACTATCAACGGGGAATCAAGCCAATCAAAGTCGGCATACACATACAGTTTCTCCATGACTTACTCTTTTTTTGATGCACGCTGGCGGTGTTTGAGACTTAAATCCTGAAGGTTTCTACCGAGCGTATCTTCCTTGGCAATCAAGAGCAAGTCATCATCAAGTTGCAGTGCGTATAGTACTCGCGCATATATCCCGATTGAGACTGTGGGCGAACCCTTTTCAATTCTCGCAATATGGCGGAACATAAAGCTCAGGCTTCCTCGTGTACAAAGCACATGGAGGATATGGACGTTATACACTCTTTTAAAATCAATACTGAAGATGAGTCCGTAGTTTTCAGATGCTTCCATGATACAAAATTAGTCAAAATCCACGAAATATGAAAATATCTCCACGAAATATGAAAGTCATTTCTCATCAGGAATTGTTTACTTTGCAGTTGGATATTAAAAATAACTTCAAGCAATGAAACAAGTAAGATTATACAACGGCGTGATGATGCCGGCCATCGGCTTTGGAGTCTATCAGATTCCACCGGAAGAGACAGAGCGTTGCGTCAGCGATGCCCTTGAAGTGGGCTACCGCAGCATCGATACGGCGCAGGCATACATGAATGAGGAGGGCGTGGGCAACGCCATAGCAAAATCCGGAATTGACCGCAAGGATCTCTTTCTCACCACAAAGGTATGGATCAGCAATGCGGGCGAGGAGAAAGCCGCCAAGAGCATTGACGAGTCGCTCCGCAAACTTCGCACCGATTATGTTGACCTGCTGCTGATACATCAGGCTTACGGTGATGTGTTCGGCACATGGCGGGCCATGGAAAAGGCTCTCGCCGACGGGAAAGTTCGTGCAATAGGTGTATCCAATTTTCAGGCCGGGCGGTTCGTTGACTTCGCCATGCACGTTGATGTAAAGCCTATGGTAAACCAGCTCCAGTGCAATCCCCTGATTCAACAGAACTGCATTCAGGAGTATCTCAACGACTTCGGCACAAAGATGATGGCATGGGGTCCGCTCGGCGGTCAGGGTGTTGATGGTGTGCGTCAAAGCCCGATACTCGCCGCCATAGGTGAGAAATATGGCAAATCAGCCTCACAGATATCCCTCCGCTGGCTCATTCAGCGCGGCATCGTCGCCATACCAAAGTCAACCCACAAGGAACGCATGGCGCAGAACTTCAATATCTTCGATTTCTTTCTCACCGATGAAGATATGGCAAAAATCGCCACAATGAACCAGCATGACACCGGCACGGTAGATTTCCAAGACCCAAAATTCATCAAATATCTTATCGAGACCTATTCATGAAAAGAATACTTCTTGTCGTAATTGCTTTAACATCAATTATTATGTCACAGGCACAAGACAATCCAACGAAATTGACCGCCACAGAGGTCAACCCCAATCAGACAGCCGGACGCACACAGCTCGGCGAGTTCGCTCCAAAATTTGCTGAGCTTAACGATGATGTCCTTTTCGGACAGGTATGGAGCCGCACCAACAAGCTCTCAAAACGCGACCGCAGTCTTATAACAGTAACTTCGCTCATAAGTCAGGGTATCACCGACTCCTCATTGGTGGCGCACCTTCAGGGAGCAAAACAAAACGGCATAACACGTACGGAAATTGCTGAGATAATTACACAGGTGGCATTCTATGCCGGATGGCCAAAGGCATGGGCTGCTTTCCGTCTCGCAAAGGATATATGGAGCGAGGAAACGGAGGATGCAGACGCAAAGGCCGCTTTCCAGAATGAGATGATTTTCCCAATTGGCGAACCTAACACTGCGTATGCAAAATATTTTGTTGGCAACAGTTATCTCGCCCCAATCTCAACCGAGCAGGTGAAATTCTCAAATGTCACCTTCGAGCCGGGATGCCGCAATAACTGGCATATCCACCACGCCACAAAGGGCGGAGGACAGATGCTCGTTGGCGTTGCCGGTCGCGGTTGGTATCAGGAAGAGGGAAAACCTGCCGTAGCGATACTTCCCGGCACCGTAATCCACATTCCAGCCAACGTCAAGCACTGGCACGGCGCAGCCAAGGACAGTTGGTTTGCCCACCTCGCCTTTGAACTCGACGGAGAGGAAACCTCCAACGAATGGCTCGAACCAGTCAGCGAAAGCGACTACAACAACTTATAATACAAGTATGCAAGAATCAAGACAGCCGCTCCGATTTATGGAGTGGCTGTTTTGTGTTCTTCTACTTTCAGTTTGATTGTTTGCAAAATTATTCAACAATCACTTACCACCAGTTGAATAGGCTACGGTTTTCGTCAAGTGTGGCTATCTCAGCCATTTCAGCGTCAGAGAGCGTGAAGTCTGTGATGTCGAGATTCTCCCTCATGCGTTCTTCGTGGGTTGAACTCCAATTGTCTATCATGGTCGGTTACCAACATTTTTCCTGACCTTATGTACATAATCACATGTCGTGGCACTCGTTGGTCGGTTATGACATCCTCTGGAAACATGCAGCTAAAATATATGTCGTGGCTGCTGACAATCTTGTTCCGGTTCATTTCTTCTTGGTGTATTTGGCTTTGACAATCTCGTAGGATTGCTTCACGAGGTCAATAATTTCGGAGTCGGATACATCGCCACCAAAGTTGAGTTGGATCCAGTATTTAGCCATCATGTTACGTTGACGTTCAACTGAATTACGCGTCTCATGCAGTTCAGCAATCTTTTCAGGTGTGTTCTTGACCACTGCGTAGGTGAAGTTATCCATATCCACCATGCAGAACATGTGGTCACAGACATAAAACACCAGCACCGAGTCAAATCTCGCTGCAAACTTCCCGAAGGGAGTCTTCTCCGTAACCGCCCCAAGCGAAAGACAATACTCTCTGAACTCCTCGATGTTCATATCATCTTACGGTATTTGGGAGTCTGACAATCGGGGCAAGCTCAGTTTCAGATAGCCACCTTCGGCATATTTCTCGTGCAGATGGTCGAGTGTACGCTGCCAATGTCCTTCTTTGTCGAAGTCGGGATAGTTGGCGAGTCCGTATTGTACCGTCCGAAGAATGATTGTATCGTGATCGATGAACCGGTCGGCTTCGGCTACTATTCTGCCGTAAATACTTCTGAAAACCATTTCTATATCATCGTCTTCCAATATTATACGTATTCTTTCATTGTATTGTAAATCAACCCATTTGTCATTTTCGTATTTCTCTATCTTATAATACTCTCCAAAGGAGGCCTCATCATCCGCATTGTTTTTCATTTCAACGATGATATAGTCAACTGGCATTTTTAGATCTTCAAGATTGACAACACTCATAGTCAAGCCATC
>JAMPAV010000033.1 GCA_023667055.1 Muribaculum sp.
GCAAAACGCTTTATATGTTGATAATCAACATTATGACTATAGTGCGTTAAAACACGCGATGTTGCGACGTCCATGTTTCACCATTCTATCATAAAGATCCGGGTCTGCTTCTTTAAGGCGGAGAATGAAAGGATTGTTTTTCTCGCGCTCCGGATCATAAACGTCAAAAGCGCCTCTTTCCTCAGCAGCGGTCACGGAAGCATTGTAGTATGCGAGTGCCAGCTGCTTATGTACCTCAGTGGAGAATTCTGTTGCCTCCGGTGTGCCATAGCGCAGGCCGAGGGCGGCGAGCATATCGCCTTCTCCGGTTGTTCCGCATCCGGTTCGACGCCCCTCAAGTGTCTTGTCGCGGATTTTCTCCCAAAGATGTAGTTCTGTGGATTTCACCTCGTCGGTCTCCGGGTCTTCCTTGATCTTTTCTATGATGAGATTGATTTTCTCCATTTCAAGGTCGATGATATCGTCCATGATGCGCTGTGCTTTCCCCACATGCTCGCGGAAGAGGTCGAAATCGAAGGTGGCCTCCGGTGTGAAAGGATTCTTCACATAGCTGAATAGATTGATTGCTGTGAGACGGCAACTGTCGTATGGGCACAGCGGTATCTCACCGCAAGGATTGGTGGATATGGTCTGGAATCCGAGGTCTGCATAGCAGTCGGGCACACTTTCGCGAATGATCGTGTCCCAGAAAAGCACTCCAGGTTCGGCGCTTTTCCAAGCATTGTGCACAATCTTTTTCCATATAGATTTTGCATCAGCTTCCTGGGTGACGAGGGGCTCTGCAGCATCTACCGGGAACTTCTGTAGATAAGGCTCTCCCGCTTCTGCAGCTTTCATGAAGTCATCGTCGATTCTGACTGAGATGTTGGCTCCTGTCACTTTCCCTTGCTCCAGTTTTGCGTCGATGAATGCCTCTGCATCCGGATGCCGGCTGCTGACGGTGAGCATGAGTGCTCCGCGTCGGCCATCCTGTGCCACCTCACGGGTGGAGTTGCTGTAGCGTTCCATAAAAGGCACAAGACCGGTGGAGGTGATGGCGGAGTTCTTCACAGGTGAGCCTTTGGGGCGCAGGTGGCTGAGGTCATGGCCCACGCCGCCGCGTCTTTTCATCAGCTGCACCTGTTCCTCATCTTCCCGTATTATGCCACCGTATGAGTCGGGATGGCCGTCAAGTCCAATCACAAAGCAATTGGAAAGCGATCCAACCTGGAAATTGTTGCCGATTCCGGCCATCGGGCTTCCTTGTGGCACTATATAGCGGAAGTCTTTGATGAGGTCATAGACTTCTTCCTCACTCATGGGGTTGGGATAATGGCTTTCTATGCGGGCGATCTCCGCTGCTATGCGGTGGTGCATGTCGTCGGGGGTCTTCTCGTAGAGGTTACCGTATGAGTCTTTGAGGGCATACTTGCTTGCCCATACTCTGGCGGCAAGTTCATCGCCCCCGAAATATTGGAGGGCGCCTTCGAAGGCCTCCTCGTTGGTGTAGCTGTGTTTCTGGTCAGACATTTATTCTATTACTGTTTTATTCTTGACTTAAGTTTTGTAATCTCAACTTAAACCTTTAGACCCATCCTACAAAAATGATAAAGACAGGGGTCGCAGATGTACTTCAACTTTTGCTTGCCAAAGTTGAACCGTTTGTTTTTAGACTACAAAGTAAGCAATTTTTTTTCAAACAATCATCAATTAATTCCAAAAAATTATTGATTCTCTTGTCTTCATTATTGAAGATTCTTTATATCAGCACTTTCCATTCTGTGGCCGATGCAGCAGACGTTTGTGGGAAGGGGTCTTAGGGACGGAATCGTAAAATTCTTTCTAATTTTATTGTAGCTATGTATCTGATTAATAAGGTTTTTATTCAGTGTCTTGTATAAATTTTGTTGGTCTGTGTGATTTTTTTTTGAACTTTCATTTTTTTTTAATAATTTTGCGCCATGAAATTCCTGATAGATTTCAAAATTTAGGAGATTCCGAAAAACATGACACTTTTTGTCAGCAGGTAAAAGAAAAATCTCCGGAATGGTTCCGGATATAACTTAATATTTATAAAAGATGTCAGATTTAAGGTTTAAAAGCGTGGAGGAAGCTTCCTCACGCAAGCCCGTAGAGGTCAAACTTCCCGACGAACGCGTAGATAAATACTACGCTAAGCAAGTCTTCAACCGCCAGAAGATGTTCGAATATCTGCCTCAGCAAACCTACCAAGCCCTCGTGGATGCAATCGACAACAAAAAACCCTTGAGTCTGTCACTCGCCGACAGCGTCGCTGAGGGAATGAAAAGATGGGCCATCGAAAGCGGCGCCCGACACTACACTCACTGGTTCCATCCCCTCACCGGCGGCACCGCCGAAAAACACGACTCCTTTATCGAACACGATGGAAAAGGGGGAGTGCTTGAAACCTTCACCGGCAAACTTCTCGTTCAGCAAGAGCCTGACGCATCGTCTTTCCCAAACGGAGGCATCCGCAACACTTTTGAAGCCCGCGGTTACTCTGCTTGGGATATTTCTTCTCCGGCATTCATCATAAACGACACTCTGTGTATCCCAACCGTATTCATATCATACACGGGTGAAAGTCTCGACTATAAGACTCCCCTCCTTAAGGCACTGAACTCTGTTGACAAAGCTGCGACAAGAGTTGCCCGCTACTTCGACCCCAAAGTGGATCATGTCAAGTCCTATCTCGGCTGGGAACAGGAATATTTCCTCGTTGATGAGGCTTTATATGCGGCACGCCCTGATCTTGTGATGACTGGCCGAACTCTCATGGGACATGAGTCTGCTAAAAACCAACAGCTCGAAGACCATTATTTCGGTGCCATCCCGCAGCGTGTGGAAGCTTTCATGCTTGATCTTGAACTCGAATGCCACAAACTTGGTATCCCGGCAAAGACACGCCACAATGAAGTGGCTCCCAATCAGTTTGAGCTTGCACCTATTTTTGAGGAAGCCAATCTTGCCAACGACCACAACCAGCTTCTCATGAGTCTGATTGCCGAAGTGGCAAGAAAACACAATTTCCGTGTCCTTCTTCATGAAAAGCCATTTGCCGGTATCAACGGAAGCGGCAAACACAACAACTGGAGCCTTGGCACCGACAGAGGTGTCCTGCTTTTTGCCCCCGGCAAGACTCCCGAACAAAACCTGCAGTTTATCACATTCGTGGCTAACGTCATGGCTGCCGTTCATAAACATAATGCCCTTCTCAAGGCTTCCATAATGACTGCCACCAATGCCCACCGTCTTGGTGCCAATGAAGCTCCTCCTGCCATCATCTCTATGTTCCTTGGCTCACAGTTGAGCCGTGTTCTTGATTCAATAGAGGCCGCAGAGGATGATTCTGCCATTCTTATGGACGGTAAGGGCAAGGTGAATCTCGACATAGCGCAGATCCCCGAGCTGATGATCGACAATACCGACCGCAACCGTACGAGTCCGTTCGCATTCACCGGCAACCGTTTCGAGTATCGTGCCGTCGGAAGTAGCGCCAACTGCGCTTCAGCTATGATTGCCCTAAACGCTGCCGTCGCTGATCAACTCAATCAGTTTGCCGACAAGGTGGATGCCCGTGTTGCTTCCGGCGAATCTCTGAATCAGGCCATATTCAAGGAAATGCGCAAACTCGTGGTCGATTCCAAGGCTATTCATTTCGATGGCAACGGATATAGCGACGAGTGGAAGAAAGAGGCTGCTGTGCGTGGCCTTGATGTGGAAAACAGTGCCCCGCTCATGTATGATGCATACACCAAGAAGAATTCTGTGGAAATGTTTGAGCGCACAGGTGTCCTGACTCCTAAGGAAATTGAAGCACGCAATGAGGTGAAGTGGGAGATGTATAGCAAGAAGGTGCAGATTGAGAGCCGTGTGCTTGGTGATCTTGCCATCAATCATATCATCCCGGCCGCAACTCGCTATCAGAGTGTCCTTCTCGACAATGTGTATAAGATCAAGGAACTCTTCTCCGGTGAGAAAATGGAGAAAATTGCTTCCCATGATTTGAATGCCATTGAACTGATGTCTGACTACATCGCGAAGATTCGTAATGGTGTGGAGGAAATGGTGACACTGCGCCATAAGGCCAACCGCAAACCCGATGAGCGGAGCAAGGCCATTGCCTACCACGATGACATTGTCCCGGCCATGGAGGATATCCGCAAGTGCATTGATGCGCTCGAATTGATGGTGGATAATGAAATTTGGCCGCTTCCGAAATATCGCGAGCTCCTATTCATCCGTTGACAACACTCTTTTCCTTATATATTAAGAGCGTGGATTGCATTTGGCAATCCACGCTCTTAATATTTCCTTAGGTGAATCAATGGTCTGCCTTTATGGCATGATTTGAGATGGAATTATCCTCTGCTTCCTCCACTTCATCCTCGGTCGGTATGTAGCCCGGTGTCCATTTTGATACCTCGCCGGGGCGTCGCCCCTCTATCTGCCAGTCGAATGGATAGAAATGTGCGTTAGGATTTCTCCATGATGGTTTGCGACATGCATACACAATCAAAGGCAATGCCACTATTATGGCCACTCCCACCACAAGTATTCCTATATATACTGCCGGTGATCCGGTGGCTATCTGGCTTGGAGGCAGAAAACTAAGCACAAGCGCAAGCACTGCCCCAAGTATTCCAAGTCCGCATGTCAGATATTCTCCGAATTTGCCGCCGGGAACTTTGAATCCTCGTGTCTTGCCAGGCTGTGTGCGCCGCAAGCGGATAAACGCACCATAGATTAGCAACACCATGATAAGATATATGATGGTGGCCATTTGCGACATTATCTGATAGGCGCTTTCCACTGTAGGAAGCACTATGAGAAGAAGACAAAGCACAGTCACGAACGCTCCTTCCACATACAGGATCGGTTGGTTGACATTGTTTTTGTTGAGTTTTTGTAGCGATGGTGGCAAATAACCTGATTGAGCCACCGCCATCAGACCTGTGGCCGGACCTGTTACAAGGGCACTGATCTGTCCGATGACTCCAAACAATATCAGAAGTGCCATTACGTTTCCTACCCAACTGAGTCCGAAGCTTGCCCAAAGACCTTTATACGCCACGAGAAGCGACTGAAGCAGGTTTATGTTCTCGCTCGGCACCACAAGTCCGATCACAAGAGTGCCAAGGGCATAGACGGCCACAATCACTATTATTGCCAAAAATACGGATCGCGGAAAATCGCGTGCAGGATTCTTCATGTCGTTGATATGCACGGCCTGTATCTCCATTCCCGCATAGAAGAGGAAGATTGAGGCTGCCAGCACTATGGTGCCCACATTGGAGAAGTCCGGGAAAAACGGCACGTTGGCAAGGAAATTGTGTTTCCCCATAAGGAAATAGATGATGCCAAGCACTATGAGTATGATGCCCGGGATGATGGTGCCTACAAGACCTCCGTATGTGCTGAGGATATTTGCCGACCTTTGTCCTCGGAAGGCGTTGAATGTCGCTCCCCAATACACGAGCATCGCTATCACAAGGGTGTAGATCTTGTTGGAGGCAAGGGCGGCGTCAAAACTCTCCGGCCAGAATATATAGGCGAGAGAGGCAGCCCCAAACATCAGTACCGTAGGAAACCATATCACGATCGTCTGCCATTCGAGATACATCGCGGTCCATCCCCAGCGGGGACCGAATGCCTCGGAAACCCACCTGTAGAGACCTCCGCTTTTGGTATATGTGGATGCCAGCTCCGCACATACCAGTGAGAACGGTAGAAGAAAGACTATTGCCGCAAATAAATAATAGAATATTGACTGTATGCCATATTTGGCTTCCGACGGCAGTCCCCGCAGGCTTAGGATTGACGTTATGATCAGGATTGCCATCGCCGTCATCGTGATGGTGCCTTTCGCCGTTGACGATGCCTTGTTTCTCCCTGATCTGGTGACATCGCCTTTTGATGTATCTGTGCTCATGGTATTGATAAGATAAAACCCTCAGAGTACCCGGAAATCACTGAGTACCCCGAGGGTTCTTTAATTATTTGGTATTATTATGTTTTACTCACCTACCGGAAAGGCCTCTGCGATTCTGGTGCCTGTCTTGTAGTGTACTCCCGGCTGGGCTGTTATGCTGACATTTGATGCGCGTTCAAACAGAACCACAATGTCTGAGCCGCCAAACTGGAAGTAGGAAATTTCTTCACCCTTGCGTAGTGTGGTGCCTTCCTCTGCTGTGACGATGATTGATGATACCTGTGCCATACCCATAGGCAGAATGGCAACTTTACCAATCTTCGACTGGATCACGATAAGTCCTCTCGTCTGCAGGAACTGATAGCCGGCTTCATCCTCTGCCACAAGCTTCCTGCGCACTATATGCTGACGTCCCTGTGGGTCGCCTTCGATTGGTTCGGCATGTACGCCAAGCCATGTCGCTCCCTGAATCTCACGGGCCTCAAGCACCTTGCCGCCTACGGGCGCATGCTGACGGTGGTAATCTGTAGTGTTCAGGAACTGGTGTATCCATACTCCGCCTCGGAAATCATCCTTATAGGCGCTCCCTTCAAGCAGTTCTTCAATGCTCCATTCAAGACCTTTCACGTTGACCTTCGATTCTGCGTTGACTTCCCATTGTCCGGCATTTGTGGAGTCGGCGGGGGAGGTGATCACATGGTCATCATTTATGGCTGCCACCGGACGATAACCCGGTTTCACACTGCGGGCAAAGAACTGGTTGAATGTCTTCCATCCTCCCTTAGGCATCTCGTAGTCGCCCATGTTGTAGCGTGGTGAATCATAATAAGACTTCACTGCTGCCTCGTCGAGGGATTCCGGGGTATCCATCCACATGCCAAGTGAAATCACAAACTTACGCATCCATTTCGATAATTCCGTGAGTTCCGGCATCACGTTGCCTTTCAGCGTGCTCGGGGTGATCGGTGTCTGGAGTTCTTTGACAGGGGATTGGTCGAGAAGGAAATAGAACATCGTGACGTGTTGATAGACGATATCGCCTTCAGGATCTTCTTTAGGTACCCAGTGCAGGTTGGATTCGCACCAGTCGAAATAGTCGTCGAGTGTCTTGATGTTTTCATACTCAATCACGTTTTGGGCATGGACGTTGTCGAGTGCCTTCTGGAATTTCTCCTGCCAGCCGTTGCGGGCTATCATATCGACGAGCTCTTGCACAACGGGGGAATAAGTTTTGTTAGCCATGATAATTGTGTTTTTAATAATATCGATGATCGAGGTTTCATTTTGCCACATTTGGCATCTAATTCTTCAATCATAAGCATAACAATGCTATCTGGGGAATAGTTGGTGACTGTTTGTATAATATTTCTCAAAAAAACTTAATTTCCACTCTATTTTGACACATTTTCACAACATGACAATATACCGCAATTTTTTACGTTTATATGTCAGACAACATGAAATGAATATGAATCTACTTTTATTTATTGGCGGTCTCGGCATGTCGGAGATACTGCTCATAGCCCTCGTGGTGCTTCTCTTCTTTGGCGGTAAGAAAATTCCTGAATTGATGAAGGGTCTCGGTAAGGGCGTAAAATCCTTCAAGGAAGGGATGAACGAGGTGGAAAAGGAAATCAACCGCCCTCTCGAAAACGCAGAAGAGAAAAAGTGAGCAGCCCGGCTGACTCAAATACGCAGACATTCTGGGATCATTTGGATGTCTTGCGGACAGTATTGCTGAAGATTGCCGCCGTCGCGGTTGTCTTCGGCATAATTGCGTTCTTATTCAAGGAGCAGCTCTTTGCAATTGTCCTTGCCCCAAACAATCCAGACTTCATCACCTACAGATGGCTCGAATTGGCCTCAGGTCTTTTATCAGATAACAATGCTGTCGGTTTCCATGTGCAGCTCATCAACACCGGACTTGCCGAACAGTTCATTATCCACATGAAGACGGCTCTTTGTGCCGGTGTGTTGTGTGCATCTCCATATATCCTGTATCAACTTTATTGGTTTGTCTCTCCGGCTCTTTATGCCAACGAGAGGCGCTATGCCGTCAGGACAGTAGGGTGGGGATACGTCCTGTTTATTTTAGGTGTCCTTGTGAGTTACTTCCTTATCTTTCCGCTCACATTCCGATTTTTAGGTACATATCAGGTGGCTGGAGAAGTGGATAATATGATTTCATTGCAATCCTACATGAGCACACTCATTGTAATGTCTCTTTCTCTGGGCATAGTTTTTGAGATGCCGATATTGGCATGGATGTTTGCTAAAATGGGATTTATAAATTCTTCATTTCTCAGAAAATATCGCCGACATGCCATAGTGATAATCCTCATAGTGGCGGCTGTCATCACTCCGACATCCGACATCTTCACCCTTCTTCTTGTCTCCTTCCCCATGTATATCCTCTACGAGGCCAGCATCCTCCTCATCTCAAAAAAATAAATTTTTTAGAGATTTCGATGCAAGATTTCAGGGTTGGTCGGATTTAGAGATAAAACGAACCACTAAATTTATATCTAATGACCAACACTTATTTGAAATTAATACCACTCGGAATGCTCGCGTTATCAGCATGTACAAGTCACGATATTGCTGATTATTTCGTGGATGCCAATATATGTCCCGGTGTGAATATCCTTGATGTTCCGGTGACTCCTCCATCCGAAGCTTCCGCGCCAATGTCGGACTTATCCAAAGCTATTATAGAGGATACAAACAATTTTGCTGTGGATTTTTATCTTGCAAACTCCAAGGAATCAAAGGGGAATGTCTGTGTCTCGCCGTTCAGTGTCGGCAATGTGCTTGGCATGATAGCCAATGGCGACAATGGAGAAAGTCGCGATGAGATTCTTCAGATACTTGGATTCGAGAAGGGCGCGGCAGGCATGGAAACTCTCAATAATTACTATCAGACTCTCATTTCCAATCTTCCAAATCTTGACGAAACCACATGTGTCTTCACTAACACATTATGGCGTGATGATTTTATCCCGGTTTATTCAGACTTCGGCAATATTATATCCAAATATTTCTATTCCGTAGATATTCCTTTTGGTCCGTCGGGAGAACAAGGAAAAGAGGCAATCAACCGGTTTGTTAGGGCCAATACAAGAGGTCTGATAGAGAATTTTCTTGACTCCCCAATTGACTCATCAATTGTATTTCTCAACACTGCATACTTTAAAGGAGCATGGAAGTATCCCTTTAAAAAAGATTTGACCGACAAAGAAGTCTTCATGAATTCGGATAGGTCTGAATCCAAGGTGGATTTCATGCATTCTCTGTCGATATGTGAATACGCTGCTACTGATTATGGATATGAGGCAATAAGACTTCCGTTTGGAGAGAATGGTGCAAACTTCTATATGACCTTTATGTTGCCATCCACTGAGGCAAATCGGCCGGCGACAGATCCTGATGAGGTGTTTGAAAAGAACCTGCTTAAAGCTTTTGAAGAGAATTTCAGACAAGAAACACTTCTTATCAGTCTTCCTAAATTTGAAGCAACGACAAAAAACAGCAATACCATTGACATTCTAAAAACCATGGGACTCAACAAGGTTTGTGATCCGGCAGTCGGAATACCAAATATTGTGGATTATCATGATCCCTTCTTCCTGAATTGCTTCATCCATGCCACAAAGCTGATTGTCAACGAAGAAGGCACGGAAGGTGCCGCTGCAAGTATCGGAGGTATGTATGGAAGTGCTGATTCCAATCAACCCAATCATATCCTTGAGGTTACTTTCGACAGACCTTTCGGTTTTATGATTCAGGAACGCTCTACCGGTGCAATTCTCTTCATTGGATCTGTAAAGAAACTGTAATCCTTTCATGGAGATAGACGACAGGGAAAAGCGGATTGTTGCCCTATTTGCTAATCGCGACAATAGGGCTGCAAAGGAACTTTACGACGCATACGCCGGGTATCTTACCGGCGTGTGCGCCCGATACTTGTCGTATGAAGATGACCTTAAAGATGTGGTGCAGGAAAGCTTCATCAATATTCTCAATGCTTTCGCTACGTTTCATTATTCAGGAAAGGGGGCTTTGAAAGCATGGATTACAAAGATTGCTATAAACCAATCTCTCAGGTATTTACGCGAAAACAATAGATTTATACATGTCCCTATCTCAAATCAGGAGGCTGAGATTCCGGAGGAAGAACCGGATATCGGGATGCTAACCCAAAAAGAAATAGTATCTCTGATTAGGGAATTGCCACCGGGCTACAGGGCTGTATTCAACCTTCATGTGATTGATGGCAAACCACATAAGGAGATAGCCGCAATCCTCGGTATAAAGGAAAACAGTGTGGCTTCCCAGTTCCACCGGGCAAAGGCGATGCTCGCAGCGAGAGTGAAAGAATTAGTCAATAAAAAACGGCAACTGCTATGAACGATAAATGGCTTGACGAAATAAAAGACCGGGTCTCCGATTTTGAGATGGAGACTCCCGATGGTCTGTGGGATTCCATTGAGAAGGAAATGGCTCTTGCCGTGCCTTCTGTTGCAGATTCCGTACCTGTCAAAAAATCTTTGTGGGCTAATTGGAAAAAAATTGCTGCATTTGCAGCTGCCATAGCATTGATTCTTGGTGTCTGCCTGACATTCTATTTTGCGAGTGATGAGGCGACTGTCAATTTGGCTCAAATATCCACAGAAATTGCTGTTTCAAATCAAATTATTGAAAAAGATTCTCCTGAAATACATAGCACCGAGAATCCCGGACCATTACTTGCAAAATCAAGAGCAGAATTTGCGAAAGAGTCATCAGGAAAATATTCGGATGTTGGTGAAGACTTTAATGATGACAGTGCCGGATTGGTTGATATTCCGGAATCTGATGTGAGTGGCACAGATATGGAAAAGGGTAAAGAAACTATTGTAAGTATTCCGTCGGATGAAGCCGATATCCACGATGAAGGGGAAGTTATCCACGATGAAGGGGAAGTCTTGACCGTATGGAAAAATAAAACGGCATATAGCGATTTTTCTGTAGGAGCATCTGCATCCGCTTCCGGTATTGTGGGTGCCATTCCGGGAGGAAGTGGTGCTAATGATAATTTCGGTAGTGGCTTAGGCCATGGTTATGGCAGTGGCAGTCCAAATGGTGTGGACACTCGCATGGGAGGATTGAAATTGGATGGTTTTGATTTGCCATCTGTCCCTTCGCATGCAGTCTTTGAGCATAAATTGCCTGTCAGAGTGGGTCTGGACGTTTCTTGGCGTATAAACCGTTATCTTGCATTGCAGACCGGTTTGTCATACACATATCTGAAGTCCGATATCAGTTATGGTGGAACTTATTCATACAGCCACGCCACCCAGCAATTGCATTATGTAGGTATCCCCATAAGTATAAGATATATCCCATTCCAATGGAAGAATTTCAACGCATATATTTCCGTCGGCTTGGCGATGGAAAAATGTGTGGCGGGAAAATTATCCTCCGATTCTCCTTTCGGTGTGCAATTCCAATACGATGGCATGAATGAAAGACCATTCCAGTTTTCGGCAAATGCCGCATTTGGAATACAATATGATATTACAAAAGTTTGTGGTGTCTTTGTCGAACCCGGAATGAGTTATTATTTCGATGATGGTGCATCTCTGAGGACCATCTACAAAGATCATCCCGTCAATTTCAACATCAATATTGGTCTTCGTTTCTCTCTCCCCAAAAAATTAGAAAACTAAAATCGAGAAATATGAAAAAAGTAGAAGAGAAAATTTTAGCGGTCATGAGCCGTATATGTATGGTGTTTCTGGCATTGCTGGGCTTCAGTTGTTCAGATAATGGGGAATGTATGTATGGTACTCCCAGTGGAAGCTTTGAGGCCAAGGGGATTGTAGCTCATGCGGGTGGTAATCCAGTGGAAGGAGCAGAGGTAAAAGTGACCTTGGCATTCGCAAATTCGGGAGAATATACATTAAATTCCACTAAGACAGACGAATCGGGAAGATATACAATTTATGGTGATACTGATGGCTCTTATGCACTCAAGGTGGTTTGTATTCCTCCTGGGAATCTGCAACCTGATTCAGTTATTGTTGATTTGAAATACAAGGGAAAGAAGGATGGTTGGTATAAAGGCAAAGCAAGCTTCACCGCCGACTTCAAACTGAAGAAAAAGCAATGAAAAGTTTATCGTTGCGTCAAAGAATAGCCCTTGAGGCAAACCGCCAAATTACAAAACAACGCCGGAGGCAACATCCCCTCCGGCAACTATTTTGGGAGTGCACATGGCGGTGCAACCTTGCTTGCCGACACTGCGGCAGCGACTGCAAGTCATCGTCCCTGATCCCCGACATGCCGGCTGAGGACTTCATAAAGGTAGTGGATAGTATCATTCCTCACGTGAATCCGCATACACTTAATATCGTGATAACAGGTGGTGAACCTCTTGTGAGAACCGACCTTGAAAAGGTCGGACGGATGCTCTACGACCGTGAACTCCCCTGGGGTATAGTGACCAATGGACTCTATCTAACGCCCGAAAGATTCCAATCTCTACGCAGAAGTGGTCTGCACAATATCACGATAAGCCTCGACGGACTCGAAGAAACCCACAACGGGATGCGTTGCAATCCGCAGTCGTTCAAGAAGGCTCTTGCGGCCATAAAAATGGTTGCAAAAGCTGAAGATCTCAACTTTGATGTTGTCACCTGTGTCAACCGCCGTTCACTTGCTGAACTTCAAGATTTGAAGCAACTGCTGATTGATGCCGGAGTGAAACGATGGCGACTTTTTACTATATTCCCCTCCGGACGAGCCGCCAATTATCCTGAATTCGAACTAACTGATGAGGAATTGATGCATCTGATGGAATTCATAGTCACCACAAGAAAAGAGAATTTCATTCATCCCTCATTCTGTTGTGAGGGTTTCATGGCTGGATATGAAGGGGAGGTGCGTGATGTTTTTTTCGAATGCCATGCCGGGGTGACTGTGGCATCTGTGCTTCTCGACGGAGGTATTGGCGCATGTCCGAGTATAAGAGCCGACTATCGCCAGGGAAATATATATGAAGATGACTTTTGGGATGTATGGGAAAACCGTTATGAGAAATACCGTGACCACTCATGGATGAAAACCGGACTTTGCTCTGATTGCTCATTCTGGCGCTACTGCGAAGGCAACGGAATGCACCTCCGTGATTCTGAAGGCCGTCTCATGCACTGCAACATCCGCAAATAGACGGAAAAAAGGACAAAAAATAAATGGAGCTTCTAATCGAAGTTCCATTTATTCTTTCATAGTCGCTTCATCCTTATCGGTTAAAACGTCGAAAACATCGAAAACGATGAAAACGATGAAAACGGTGAAAACGATGAAAACATCAATTCCCCAGCGGCTTCTCCACAAGCACAAATGTTGAGATTGGCCAGTTGAATTGGTCCGGATCATCCGGAGTGGCGGGGGAGTACTTGTTGTAAGGTTTCAGATGCTTTGCAAGCTCAGGAAGTTTCTCGGCAATACCCTCGCGCACACATCTCGCCACCTGGTCAGCACCGAATGGATTGAAATGAGTGTTGTCGGCAAGATCCTTATCCTGACCCGGATACGTCCCGGCCGGATAATGCACCAAAGACCTTTTGCTGCCTTCTTCTCCAAGACTCTCAAATAAAGTGGATGTCATTTCTGTCAGGTCGAGCAGAGGCACATTCTCTCTTGCAGCCACCTCACGCATAGCCTTAGGATAATCTCCATGTGTGTCCTGTAGTTTACCATTCTTGAAATTGCGGCGTGCAGTCGGAGTGAGGAAAACCACGTTCAGTTTCTGGCTACGTGCACGGTCAATGAAAGTCTTCAGATTATGCGCATAATTGTAGTATGCACCCGATCCCGCTCCGCGGTCCTTCTCATCATTATGCCCGAACTCTACAAATACATAGTCACCGGGTTTAGCCATCGAAAGCACCTTGTCGTAACGCTTGCTTGCAAAAAATGAAGATGTGCGCTGCCCGCTTTCCGCCTGGTTGGAGACGGCAATCTGGTCATCGAAGAATTGCGGTATCAGCTGCCCCCAGCTTGCGTATGGCTCGTTGGCCTGGTCCACCACCGTGCTGTCGCCGCAATAGAAAAGGGTGATCACATTGTCTGATTCCTCAACCGGACGGATTGTGATACTCTCCACAGCCGGAGCCTTGCCGGTCACTTCAATTGTCAGTTTGTCATCCCAGTTGCAGGTCCCAATCTCGCGGGGGTTAAGACGAACCGTATCTTTGAGATTGATGCCGGGATTGCGTTTGTTGACAATGAAGGAATATTCCTCTGATCCCTTTTTGGGAATGCTTACTTCGTCAAGCATCATCCGGCGGTTTTCTGCCCTGAGCATGGTACTCGACTTCCGTTTTTTATCGCCCAACCTCACAGTCACCATATAATTTCCGTCGGGCACTCTCACTGAGAAGAAATAAGGCTTGTCGCCCTTGACTGAGGGTGCAGTCCCGAAGTCATATCCATATCCATCCATCTCATTGTAGGCTGGTGTCTTGCTGTCCATGTTGAATGTAATTGGATACACCGGAAGAAGATAATCCTTAAGCGAGCAATCTGTGCCGCGCAGTCCTTCGGCGATGCTTGATGCATTCAGGCGGGCACCTTTCTTTGATGAGTGTGTATGGTCTTTTTTGAAATAAGGAGGCGTGTTGGCTTCCCCGATGGCCTGGTATTTCTTGCCGGAAATGGCATTCAGGTCAATGTAGTAGGCACCGGCCTGGCGTGCGGCATCCTTGGCCCACTGGCCGTAGCTTGCTGCGTTGCTTTCAATCTTGCCGTCTTTCCATTTGTTGCGCGGAGTATGGCTCAATACGATTGGGATAGCCCCCTTTTCCTTGCAGTCCATGATGAATTTGCGGATATACCATCCGTAGGTATATACCACCTGGTTGATGCCGGTCTTCTCCATCTTGAACACCTTGCTTTCCGGTCCCGAACCGTGTAGTTCGCCGCGTGCCTTACCGGTGTTGATGTCGCCGCCGTCGTTGTGGCCGAATTGCATGATCACGTAGTCGCCCGGCTGCAGGGCGTTATATACCTTGTCCCAGCGTCCCTCGTCGAGGAATGTGCGGGCACTCCGGCCTGCCATGGCATGGTTCTCGACTGTGATTTTTTCGGGGTCAAAAAGTTCTGAAATCACGCTGCCCCAGCCCCACATGCTGTCGTCGGAATTGTCTTCATTCTTCACCGTGCTGTCGCCGATGGTGAAGAGCACAGGTTTGCCGGCCTGACGACTGCTTCCGGTGATTGTATCCACCGGGAAGGGGAGAAGATAATTTTTCAATTCGCAGTTTTCAAGTGACGCTATTCCTTCGGCTGCCGACCGGGCATTGACCTTGGCTCCGAATTCGGATGTATGGATTCGGTCGAGATAGAACATTGTCTTCACCTTGTCCTTGCCAAATTTCTCAAATTTGGTGGCGGTGATGTCGTTGAGATCTACAAATGGCACACCCTCTGCTTCTGCCACCTGTTTGGCCCAGCTTGTGAATGTGTCGGTGTAGCGAGTCACCTTTGTGCTGTCTTTGTCATCCCATGCCATTCTCGGAGTGAGTGAGAATAGAATTGGATGAGCCCCTTTTGCTTTTGTCTCTCTGACATAGCGGCGCATGTATTCACCATAGGAATACACGGTGTCGCGTTTGCCGGTTTCCTTGATTACCACCGGAAGCACCTCGTCGCCGATTCCCTTGATGGTGGCGCGGGCTCGTCCGCTGTCGAAGGGTCCGTTGTCGTTGTGTCCGAGTTCAATGATCACCCAGTCGCCTTTCTTGACTCCCGCGAGTACATCTTTCCAGAGCACATTGTAGAATGTGCGGCTGCTCATGCCGCCGAGGGCATGGTTTTCAACTGTGATTTTGTTCTTGTCGAAATAGTCAGGCTCATAGTAGCCCCAGCCCCACTGGCCGTTGCTGCCGTTGCCGAGTGTGCCGGTGCGCATTGTGGAGTTGCCCACAAGGAAAAGCACCGGATTGTCGCCGATGCGGCTGCTGCCGGATACCGGTCGTGCCGTGCGTGCCTTGTTGATACTGTCCGGTGTGTTGTCAATCACCTGGTTCACGTCGGGCATCCCCTGGGGAGTCTCCGGCGCTGCCGCCATTGCGAGCATGGCGAATGCCGCTCCCACTGCCGGCAATAGATGTCTTAATTTCTTCATCCCGTATTTAGATATTAGGTTAATTTCTTAATTGATGCGGTTGGTCGCATTTATCTTGCAAATTTAATAAATTCACACCAAAGTAGCAAATTTTATAATAAGTTGTACTTTCAAAAGTGCAAAAACATAAAGAAATTGCACCTCAATGGTGCAATTTCTTTATTTGAGTCCTACCAGGGTCTTCCGCCGCCTCCTCCGTTGCCCTTCAGGGTAGCGGTGACATTTGATGAGGAGTTGCCGTTGACAAGCATATAGGTAGTGCCGGATGTCAAATCCGGGCAGGTTATAAGTATGGAACTTCCACCCATTCCGCCGGGACCGCCTCCGCCGGGTCCTCCCCAGCCGCCGGGACCTCCACCGGGACCTCCACCATTGCCCGACGAATAGTTGGAAGGAACGGTAAAGGAAGCCAACACGGTGATCCCGCTCTTAAGCTCTATCGTGCTTCCGGCTGTCACGCTGCCGGATCCTGATACGTATGCCTGTGTCGATGAGGATGAGGATGGAACTGAGTTGCCGCCGCCTACTGCCAGGAGCGTACCTCCGGTGAAAAATACCGAATAACCTTCTTCTTCATTGGCGTCAATGCCGCATTCGGGTGATTTTGAGCCAAATGCCCTTATGATTCCACCTTGGATATAAAGGTTGCCGTTGGAGTCAAGTCCGTCGTTGTTGGTTGCCACTACTGTGATGTCGCCACCTTTTATATATAGATGGCTTGAGGAGTTGATGGCGTCGTCGTAGGAGTTGACTGTGATTTTGCCATCGTTGATGGTCAGGATACCCTTGCTCTCTATGCCTTCCGCTCCATTGCCGGTGGTGGTTACGTTTATTGTGCCTCCGTTGATGATTACCTCGGTGTCGGCCTTCATCCCTTTCGGCGAGGACTTGTAGTCACTCTTGAGGTTGTCTGTGTTGCCGGTGTATCCGTCGTATTCCTTGTTGTTGACGTATGCAAAGATTCCCCCGGTGGTCAATACTGTTGTAGTCCCTTCGTTGATTGTCAGTATTCCGTCGCAACTGAGTCCCTTGCCGCCGCTGCCGGTGGCTGTCAGGTCAAGTGTGCCGCCGTTGATTGTGATGTTTCCGTCTGCGCTAAGGCAACTCGATGCCTTGGTCTTCAGTTTTGCGCTGTCCCATTTACCTTTGCCACTGACAGAGGCAATCACTTCGCCGCCATCAATTGTCACATCGCCTTCCGCCTTTATGCCTTTGGCTGCTGTGGCGGTGACGGCTATGTTGAGTTTTCCACCTTTGATTGTTGTGCTTCCGGTGTCTTCGGCCTCGCGGTCTGTGGCATCTTTGAAGTCAACCTGTATGCCGTCGTCACCCACACCTGATATGTTTAGTTCTCCACTTTCCATCAGGAAATACTGTGCACAATTGATGCCATCTTTTACAGAATTGGTGATGTTGACCGTACAGTTTTTCATCGACACATATTCTTTTGCGGCTATTGCATGAGAGGAGTTGCCTGCCACATTGAGCGTGCCCTTGCCTTTCAGTTCGAGATGTCCTTTGCAATAGATTGCGCCCTTTTGGCTTCCACCTGTTCCATCGGAAATGGTGTTGACTGTGCCCGACTTGGCGCTCAGTTCAATCCTCTTGCCGTTTTGAATGTCAATTGCGGCTCCTGATGGGTTTGTCAGTGTCACTCCTCTGAGTTCAAGCGTGGCCTTGTAAGATCCCTCTATATGGAAAGAGCCATCTGTTGATTCTCCTGAAAGTGAATAGATTATTTCTCCGCTTGTGTCGGCTCCCGTTTCAGAGCTTTGGATTATGCTCACGTGTGCGCCATCCACTGTTGCCGTTACATATTTTGCTATGTTGCCGGCTATCGTCACATTTGCGGAGTTCGCGTTGTATGCGATGTTCACCGTATTGGCTTCTATATCGGAAACACCCACTTTAATGCCGGTGACATTGGCCACGTTGAAACTTCTTCCGAGGATTTCAAATGAATCTCCGCCTGAAAATACAGCATCTCCCATGTCCGTGGCATTGAAGGAGTAAGTCACATTCCCCTCCGCCACATTCAGGGTCTGTGCCGGCAGTGTGGTGGCGGTCATGGCTGCTGCCATAAAAAACAATATATTCTTTCTCATTTCACCACGGTTTTAAATGTTCTGGTTCCGGATCGCATGATGTAAAGTCCTGCTGCAAGCGATGTCCGGGCTGCATCGATATTCTCGAAACTTCCCATAAAGACTCCGGTTGTATTGAAGACTTCCACCTTGGAATTTCTGTCATCATTGATGCCATCCACTCCTTGGGGGTCAAGATTAAAATAAAACTTGGAAATTCCGGCAACGGGAGCCTGGAAAGTCGTTTCATTGTTGGTGGCCGTCAGGTCGCCGCCTTGGAACGTCATCAAGAGATTCTCCGAGGCCAGGGTTCTTGTTGACCCATCGGTCATTTCAAATGTGAGGGGTGGAAAATCGGCTGCCATGGCTGTCATCCCTAAGCCGATTGCCGCCCCGAAAAGTAAAAATTTTTTCATCTGGAGAAATTGAAAATTGTGATAAAACGTAAAGTGTCATTTTATAGACAATTAAATCCATAAAAGGTTTAAATGATAAAAAGAACAATTTGTATGTTTCAATCGTCTCATTTACAAACAACAATTATAACCTTAAAACCACTGATACCATGAAAAAGACCATCATCATATTGCTTGCCATATTGGCATACGGGATTCCATCCATCTATTCCCAGATTCAAGTGTCAAAAATTTCCTCAATCGAAGTCACCGGCACATCCACAATTACAATCGATCCCTCGGTCGATCCCGATTCCGACAGCGTTTATTGGGAGGCCATTCAGTCGGCACTCGAAGATGCAAAGGCCAAGGCGGAGTTCATACAGCCCTATTTCGGCGCAGGAGAGTTATATCCTTGGATGGTGTTGGAAGACGACCCTGAAGACTATGTTGACAACATCTAGCTGTCAAAAAACTCTCCGTCTTCCAATCAACCCATCCATCGCCGCTATACTGTCAAAGTAATCTTCCTCATCCAATAATATGGCGACGGCGGTCCGTAGGCCGCCGTCGTCATATACGGAGCTGAGACAAGTGCTATGCCGGTGTGATGATTTCCTCTATGGCATAGAAGTATTCCACATCCTCCGGGATGTTGGTCTCAATCTGATAGCCTCCCTTGGTCATTTCAATCGATTCCACATTGGAGGCAATACCATCGTTTTGCAATGCCTGATAGGTATTTGCCGGCAAAACCGCCTGCAACACATCCAATGGAATGGTGCTGTTGTCGGCGGCGTCAATCTCTATGACATTCCCTTTTGAGTTGAATTCGATCTCAGTGCCGTTGGTAAGTTTCACATCGTAGGTGTTAGATGCCAATTCTTTCTCCATCGACACTATGCCGTCATCAGGATAATATTCCACGATAAAACGTATTCCATTGATAGGAATCATCTTCACGCTCTCGCTCATGGCCGGGCCAACACTTCCGATGCGTATAGGCTTGTCGGGTACCACTTTCTGTTGGGCGTTAGCCATGGATGATGCCGCTATCGCGGCTATGCCGATAAGGAGAGATGTCAATAGTGTCTTTTTCATAATATTCTATATTTAAGTGTCGTAGGGTTTTAACCTCAACTTTCGCTTGCTGAAGTTGAATTTGATTAGTAAACAAATTAAAAACACTCTGAGTTTATGAAACTTTTACTTTGCGTCTGATTTTCAATATTTTTAATACAAATATACGAAATTTATAGAATCTGTCTTAATTTGTTGATGACATGCGTCTGTCAAACCAAATTTCAGGGTCGGTTGTTGTAGTGGAAAAGACATGAAGTGGCATGTCGATTCTTGTAAACTATAATAATACGTTAGAAATACTATGGAAACCCGACCCGAAATGTTCTGCTATCAGTGTCAGGAGACTTCACGTGGCAAAGGATGCGAGTTGCAAGGAGTGTGCGGTAAGCACTCCGATACTTCGGCGCGTATGGATTTGCTCCTCTATGCTATCAGGGGCATAGCCATCATCAATCGCGCGCTCAGAGAAAAAAACGAACCCAATCGTGACGCGAGTCATCTCGTGATCGATTCTCTCTTCACCACCATTACAAACGCTAATTTCGACAACGATTCGCTTGATGAGTTTATCCGAAAGGCATTCGAGTGCAAGAATATTCTTGCCGGCACTGCCAAGAAGCAAGGTGTCGAGCTGCCTCCTTTGCCTCAGGTGGAGTTTCAGGCTTCTCCGGACGAGGCTGAGAAATGCGAGTCGTTCACCGGTGTGCTTGCCGAACCCAACGAGGATATCCGCGGACTCAAGCAGCTGGCTATATATGGTTGCAAAGGTATGGCAGCTTATGCCCGCCATGCAGCAAATCTTGGTTATGAAAGCGACGATGTATATGCCATAATTGAGAATGCACTGGCCGAAACCGCTCGCCTTGATATAGATGTCAATCAACTCCTTTCGCTTGTGCTTGAAGTAGGTGATGGCGGCGTGAAAGTCATGGATTTGCTCGATCGTGCCAATACAGGTACATACGGCAACCCGGAAATTACCAAAGTCGATATAGGCGTGCGCAACCGTCCCGGTATCCTGATCAGTGGTCACGACCTCAAGGATCTTGAGGAATTGCTCGAGCAGTCAAAGGATAAGGGTGTCGATATTTACACCCACTCTGAAATGCTTCCGGGACAATATTATCCCTTCTTCAAGAAATATCCTCACTTTGCCGGTAACTATGGCAACGCCTGGTGGCGACAGACCGAAGAATTTGAAAAATTCAATGGCGTGTTCATCTTCACATCCAATTGCATCGTGCCGCCTCGCCGCAACTGCACATACCTCGACAGGGTCTATACCACAGGAGTGGTCGGTATGCCCGGCACCCATCATATCCCCGAAGGTCATCCGAAGGATTTATCTGCACTTATTGCCCATGCGCAGAAGTGTCCGCCTCCTACTGAGATTGAACATGGTGAGATAGTCGGCGGTTTTGCACATCATCAGGTTGTGGAACTTGCGCCTAAGATCATCGACCTGATCAAAAGAGGCAAGATTCGTAAATTTGTAGTCATGGCGGGATGCGACGGTCGCATGGCAAGCCGTGATTACTACACAAAGTTTGCTCAGGCTCTCCCGGATGATGTGGTGATTCTCACGGCAGGATGTGCCAAATACCGCTACAATAAGCTCCCTCTCGGCGACATTGAGGGAGTACCGAGGGTACTCGATGCCGGACAATGCAACGACTCCTATTCGCTCGTGCGCATAGCCATGGCTCTTAAAGATGCTCTTGGAGTGAAATCCATCAACGACCTGCCTATTGTATATAATATCGCATGGTATGAGCAGAAGGCCGTGATAGTGCTTCTGGCGCTTCTCTCTCTTGGTGTGCAGAACATACACACCGGCCCCACGCTCCCCGCATTCTTCACCCCCGACATTTTGAAAGTGCTTCAGGATAAATTCCACATCGGCACCATCTCCACTGTAGAAGACGACATCAAGAACCTTATCGATAAATAATGAAGGGCAAAAAGCCGGCTTTACTACAAGAGGAAGCATCTGAAGTCAAGATGCTTCCTCTTCTCATGCTACACAGTCTTGGATTGCAATGTCCTGATTGGTCCATATCAATGCAACCGTGTTGGTGTCATCCTATAGTTAGAGCCAATGTCAGGATAGTATTTTTTCAGCATTTTGCAGATAGTTGGGATTAAGGCCTAACGTCACTGCTTATTGTCGAGGTCGATTATCCGGTAGTCAAGAGAACCGAGGCCTATGGCGGCGGCATGGTCGATGGTGTGCGTGCCATGGCGGCTGCTGATGCGCTCTTTGAGTGGTGCGCTGTCGCTGTCTTTGGTGTCGGTCATGTTGAATACTATATCCACACAAGCTTTGTCAAGGGCCACGGGGTCGGTCGAGGCAAGGATGCCATAGTCTGCCACTTTCACACCTTGTGGATGAGCCACGCAGTCGCAATCCACCGACATGTTGTTCATTACATTAATATAAACTATGTTGTCTCCGAAATAATCGGCCACTCCCTGGGCTGCCGAAGCCATAGACTCAAGGAAAACATCCTGTTCGGCTGTGTTCTGCCATATTCCTTCCACCTTGTCATGTTTGCCACCTGAATGGATATAGGCTTTCCCATCGGCAGATGCGACTCCGATACTGGCATTTTTCAGCACACCGCCGTAGCCTCCCATCGGGTGACCCTTGAAGTGAGCGAGGTTCACCATGTAGTCATAGCGGGGAAGATGGCTGCCCACAATGTCATATTTGATATGGCGCTTGTCGCGTACGGGGATTTTCATCTGTCCCTCTTCGTCCATCAAATCTACTGGCGCTATCGAGTCGAAGCCGTGTTCATGCACTGTTTGCCAGTGGGCATCGAATGTGTTTCGTTTGCCACCATACGCGGTGTTGCACTCCACGATAGTGCCGTGCACAGTGTCAACAAGATTCTTTATCAGAGTAGGTTTCAGGTAATTGGGATTACCTGACTCGCCGGTGCTGATTTTGACAGCAACGCGGTGGCCATCGGCCGGGCGACCAAGGGCCTTGTAAATTTTCACCAAAGCCTCAGGACTAATTTCGCGGGTCATATATACCTTAGACTGGGAGAACGCGCAGGATGCGGTGAAAAATACGGCAGATGCCGCTGCTAAATATTTGAATATGCTCATATTATGATAGTTGAAATTTTTAGGTGTCATAATCTAAGTTTCACAAGCTCAACTTAATAAGGGTTTAAGGTTTTGAAACCTCAACTTTCGCTTGCTAAAGTTGAATATCGTAATATATGATGCAAAAGTAATATTTTTTTTGTAAACTCACAAAAGTGATATCATGTTTAATCAGCCAAGAGAATTCCTTTTGATGATAACTGTTTCATCGGCGTTCAATTTATCGAACCTGCCGTTAATCTTTTTGGATGATTAAGTTGTTTTAGTGATAGCCTGGGAAAAACAGGCTGATTTTATTAATTCAACCTTGCAAGCGAAAGTTGAATAAATTATTAACAACTAAAAATATTTGATTATGGATAAGTATGTTTGCGATGTATGCGACTGGGTATATGACCCCGCAGTAGGTGACCCCGATGGCGGAATTGCCTCCGGTACAAGTTTTGAAGACCTCCCCGACGATTGGGTATGTCCAATCTGTGGCGTAGGTAAAGATCAGTTTAGCAAAGTGGATTGATCTCAAAAAAAAAATAACACAGGGTGGTTGACAATTGTCAACCACCCTGTGTTATTTTTTTTTTGAGAAACCGGTACTTACGTTTGCTTGAGCCATACAAATCTCTTTGCCCAGTCTTCCATAATGGCATCGCGATGTTTGGCTATGGTCTGCATCCCTTGCCATCTGTTATATCACTTTTTTTCACATTGTACAAGATTATCACAAACCAATCCTATGCCTCAAAATGTCAGGGGAAGTGTCGGAATGGAATGCTGGTTGTGTCATTTCCCGTATTCAGCTTCGGGTTCCGCGGCCAGTGGAATATCTTCGGGAATGTCGGAGTAGGCGGGTGATTGTTGTCGGCCATTGACAATGGTTCGATATAGACGTTCTAATGTTTCTTCCCGCAGCTCCTTTGTCTTCACCTGACACTCCCAAATCCGAACTACGTGCCATCCGGCGAGTTGAAGGTCGATATTGTTGACATAATCCCGAGCTGCATTGCCGGTGATTTTCTTTCTCCAGAAATCGGTGTTCGATTGCGGCAACCTGTAATACTTGCATCCCTTGTGTCCGTGCCAAAAACAGCCGTCTATAAATACCACGGTCTTATATTTCTTAAGCACAATGTCCGGACTGCCGGGAAGTTTGCGGTTGTTAACACGATAACGCAGCCCACGCCCGAACAGGTATTTTCTCACCAGTATCTCCGGTTTTGTATCCCTGCCCTTTATCGAGGCCATGCATCGGCTCCGCTCCTCCGGCGTCATTATATCAGTCATGCCTGAATTTTCCAGTTGTCAAGTCCCTTAATGGCATCATCGAAGTTGGCTCCGATTTTTATCAATTTGCGTCCATCACATTTCTTCCACCCTGCCTTCGGAGATGTCTTCATAAAAATCCACTATATCTGTCCATGATTTGTCGGCAGACGTATGCGTATATACTCCCATCAATTGCAGCAGAAAACCTCTCCTAAAAATAGTACGCAATCTGGAGTTCAAGCTGTCCGGATCCGTGTAGTCCCTACCCGTAAAGTCGAGATGTAGCACCGGAAATGACTGCCAGTCATGGTTTCCGCTGTCGGCTGCAAGTCCGGCAAAAAGCTCTTTTTTACCCTCATAATATGCCTTAAGCATGGATAGAAACAAAGATTTCCCGAATCTGCGGGGGCGACTCAGAAAAAAATATTTTCCGAGAGCATGCAGCTTCTCTATAAATTGGCTCTTGTCAACAAATACGAAGCCTTTTTCTCTTATCTCAGGAAAAGACTGCATTCCTACGGGATATTTAATTGTTTCCATACTATAAATTTATAAGTTGGGTATGAATTGCTTTCGCAAAAATAATCAAAAATATCCAACCAACGAAATATTTTGAATTAAATCGAAGTCGCAAATTTGTTTTAGGTGCCGTTATTTATGAATCTTTATGAATTCTTTCAAATTTTTCGAACATTGGGCATTCTCAAGCTAATACACAGTTTACTTTCTCGACCTCTGCAATTAGCTGTTCTTCAGTGGGCAGATACAGAATATAACTCAATCAGTGGAAAACGGATAGAAATAGATAGAATTAAGTAATGGGATTATCAATAAGTTAGCGCATTTTGGGGTTTCGGCAATTTTGCTTGATTTTGATTATAGTACACGCACAAAGTAATGCCAAGGGGTAATTCTCAACAGAGCGATAGAGATACGCCGCCGAAAGAGAAAGCAGCAGGCACTCCCATAGCCTTGAATGCTCTGACAATCGTTCCGATTGTGAGGTTATGACCGCTCTCAATCCTCGACACCTGCGCACGCTGCACTCCCATCAGTTCGCCAAGCTGCTCTTGCGTCAGGTTCTTCTCCTTTCTCGCTT
>JAMPAV010000034.1 GCA_023667055.1 Muribaculum sp.
CAAAACGCTTTATATGTTGATAATCAACATTATGACTATAGTGCGTTAAAACACCGGATATCCTGGCTTTCAAGTGCGTTCGGACGCAGATATTTGAATATCGAATACAATTCGGTAAGGGAATTGGATATGGTGGTTCCGGAAAGGAATGTCGCCCCAAGATCCCTGCCGGAGCGTTCCTGAATGGTGCGTATGGCATAGAGCAGATTGAGCGAACGCTGGCTGCCGTCGCTGTTGCCAAGTCCGGCCACACGGTTGTGCCGGGTGGTGAACAGGAGATTCTTAAAGCACTGTGACTCATCAACAAACAAATGATCTATACCCATCTGCTTGAAGTCAACAACATCATCCTTGCGGTTGTTCATGACAAACTGCAGGTTTGCAAGTTTGGCGTTAAGGTTTTCCTGACGCTTCAGCAACCCCTTCAGCAAGCCACGTGAGATATCCTTGCCCGACTGTCTGAGCACCTCGAGGTTTTCTTCAACGGTATCGAGCTCAGCCTTCAGAATCTGGTGCTGTATGTCAACCGACTGCGGGATCTTGCCGAACTGGTCGTGTGACATTATGATGCAGTCATAATCGTTGTTCCTTATCTGACGGAAGAAATCCTCACGCTTGTCCTGCTTGAAGGTCTTCTCGTCGGCATAGAGTATCCTTGCATTCGGATACGCGGTCATGTAGGTCTTGGCAATTTCCCCTACATTGGCCTTCATGCCTATGATCATCGGTTTGTGGGCGATGCCGAGACGCTTCATCTCATGCGCGGTTATACACATTATCAAGGTCTTGCCGGTCCCGACCTCATGGTCGCATATTCCTCCCCCGTTCTGCTTCAGCATCCAGATGCAGTCCTTCTGCGACTGATAGATGGAACTGATGTGCAGTTTCTCGCCCAGTGCCTTGTAGTCAAGGTCCGGGAATGTCTGGTGGCTTCCGTCGTAATTCGGACGGACAAAACAGTTGAACTTACGGTTGTATAGATCCACGAGGTTGTCTTTGAGAGACTGCGGCTGATTGGCAAGCCACCCGGAGAAACCGTTGCGGATATCGTCAATCTTGGCATTCGCCAGCTGTATGGCCTCAGTGTCGGGCACCTTGATGTCCCTGCCCTCGTCATCCCTGCCTACAGACTTCTTTATCTCAGGAACGGTGTTGTGAAGGGCATGGATGAGAAGGTTCATGCCGTCATAAACACGGTAGTAGCCGCAGACGCAGTACTCGTCCCATATCTTCATGTTCTTGCGGCGTGCCTCACAGGAAAACTCGTCAAGACTTGAGGAATAGTTTATATCCACCCTTGTCTCATAGAGCTGAGACATATACATGGAATAGTAATCTGCCGGAATCCAGCGTTCACCGAAGTTGAAGTCGAGTTCATCGAATGTGATTTTCCTTGGGATTGCATCCTCAAGAGCCTTGAGTGATTTCTCGGAAAGAGCGATGAACGGTTCAATGCCGTCGTAACCGGGAAAACCCTTGATGCGGTTTTCCTCTCCGTCAATCCATGCCCTCACGTCCGCAGCTTTCTGCACGACGTTTCCGGAGACGAATTTGTCGGCGGTCTCATATTTCTCCACAAGCGGATTGTAGTATATATGCCCTTCAAGCGCATCGTGAAGATCCCACATGTACTGCCCCACCATATCGCCGGCTTTCTTGTCCATTCCAAGCAGGTCGGCCATATATTCCATGTTGACCTCGCCATATTTGTTCAGTGATGCGGTCAGAGCCTCGTGGGGGCTGTTGACAGAAGTGACTTCCTCACGGGAGAAACTTACAGGGTGGTCGAAAATGTCGGCCTTTACATATATACCGTTCTCATTGCGCTCGAGGGCAAGCATGTCGCGACCATCGGCATCCATGCGGATGAGCCTTATGTTTTCCTTGTCGTTGAGATGGCCGAAAGAGTTGACAAACCCATCGTAGCTGTTGTTGAGCGAGCCTCTCAGGAGACTTTCCTTCTTGGTGGTTGACTCGGTCAGATACAGTTCATTGTAGGCTGTCTTCAATGAAGTGTAAAGACCGGCTCTCTTAAGCTGGTCTCCCTTCAGGTCAAGGGGAGTGAAGACCGCATCATGTTTTGAGATACTTGATATGTAGCCGATCCTGCCTTCGTATGCAATCAACGAACCCTGTCTGTGGTAGGGCTTGATGTCATACGGCTTCATTTCAACAGGCGAAAGATCCGCCGTCTCTTTTTCTTCCCCGGCTTTCGGGACAGAGGCCGTGATGTCGTTTTCAGGCTTGGGCTTTGTGTCAACAGCGGGCTTCGTCTCAACGGTATTGGACTTCGCTGCAGATGGGGATGAAAGTGTTTCCTTTTCGCCGGAGGTCATGCCAATTCCATCCACGATGTTTCTTTCATCCACGATGCTTTGAACCGGATTGTCTGTGAAAGGAATCTCAAAATGGGTGGAAAGCGGTTGCCAGTTCTCAAAGTCTTCTGCGGAAGGGGCAATACGGGTATCGAGCCAGTTGTCAAAGCAGCTGAAGTCTCCGATAATGCCGGATTTCTGAATGCCGGCATTCTGCACCAGCTCAAGATCCAGCACATCCTCGCCGTTGACATCCATCCGTATAATATTTTCATTGTTGTTGGAATGAAGATATCCGTAGGATGCCACAAACTCATCGTATGCGTCATTGATTCTGTCGCGTACATTGTAAAGGAGCTCAGCATCCTGTTTCTCCTCCGCAAGATGATACATGCCGACAAGCTCGACTATCTCGAGATATTTGCTTGCCTTTGCAAAGTCATAACCGGAGAAATCCACAGGATTGAACATGTATTCACCCTCCGGAAGCTCAGATGAAGTGGAGAGCAGACCGATTTTTCCGTCCTGAAGCACCATTGCGCCGTCGGCCATGGTGCCATGATAGTTGTGGCCTCTGTATATGTCGCCGCCGGCATAGTCCACGAGGTTCACGTTGGGAATCCAGCGTTCCGGCACTGGCTGGCGTTGTTTTGGTTTGTCCCCGACAGGTTTCTGACCTGACGTGTCTGTTGATTTACCGGTAATATCGGAAGCCACGTTCTTTTTTCCTCTTGAATTTTTCTTGCCGGAAGAAATGGGTTCCAGTTCACCGAACAGGTTATACTGGAACATCCTCGGGTCCGGGTTGTTGCCGTAGTCAATGGGTTCGTACTGCTGCTTGGTCGCTTGATTGGAATCTGCAGGCGTTGTGTTGGTTTTTGTACGGCTTTCCTCTGGTTTTTCTTCCGTGTCAGCCTTGCGCTTTTGTCCGGCACTCCCTTTCATGGTATGGGATGACTTCACACCTTGCCCACTTTCCCGCTTGACTTCCTGCCTTGTATTCTTCCTGACACGTTTCGGATTCTCCAGCTGCTCGCAGATGGCCACCCGTTTGCCGGCCCTGACCAGTTTGGGCAGATAGGTGTCAAGGGCCTGGTGTGGGAAACCTGCCAGCTCTATCCTGCTGTCTGTACCGCTCTGTCTCCTTGTAAGGGTAAGCCCAAGAGTTTCAGAGGCTGTGACTGCATCTCGCCCGAAAGTCTCATAGAAATCACCTACACGGAACAACAACACAGCATCGGGATGTTTCTTCTTCATCTCGTGATACTGCTGGAGCAACGGCTCATTCCTCGGGGTTATATTCCGTATCTGGTTGACGAGTTTTTCAGCCGGATCTTCCTCATTTGTTTCCTGTCCCCTGACTTCCTGTCTGGAATTTTCTTCAGCCTTGGTTTCAGGAGATACCGGATGCAGGCTGTGCCGGTTGTATCTTTCAAGATCCAGCCGGAGATGCAGCGACTCGTCAAGTGCCTTTTTCAAGTCGGAGGCAATACCCCCGACTCCCCCGTCATGTTTGTAAACGACTGCAGGTTTGCCGTACTGGTCTGTGCCGACCCTGGCCTCCGAGCAGATTATGTTCTGCGGATAGGCGGCAAAATATTTGTTGTTCGGAGTCTTGGTCTCACGGTCAACGATGGACTGGACGAAGAGCTCCTCATCAGCCGACAGGGCCTTCTTGCCGTTGTGTTTCTGAAGAATTATAAGGTCTGAGCCGACATCGGTTCCGGCATTTTCAGAGAAAGTGTTGTTGGGCAGACGTATCGCGGCCACAAGGTCGGAGCGTTTCATAAGCTCCATGCGGACAAAGGGGGATGCGCTGTTCATCACACCCTGGGATGTAATGAACGCCACGATACCACCTTCTCTTACGGAATCAAGAGTCTTCAGGAAGAAATAATTATGGATCGCCTTCGTTGACTGACGGTAGGCAATCTCCTTGCTGGTTGCATACCGGGGGTCGGCCACTGCAAAGTCACCGAAGGGGATGTTGGATGCAGCCACATCGAAATAACCGTCAAAATCAGGATCTATCTTCTCAAATCCTGAAATTTCGGTGGTTACTGCCGGATGCAGTGCACTCAGTATCTTGCCGGTGAGCAGGTCCTTCTCGAAGGCAAGCATCTCGGCACCGGGATTAACGTGCATGAAGGAATCAACGAACGCACCCTGTCCGGCGGACGGTTCCAGAAAGCGGTCACACCTCACACCGGCATTACGGAGGGAATCCGCAAGTGCATCCACCACAGGTTCGGGGGTGTAGAAGGAAGTAAGCACCGAGGTTTTCAGCGACTGCATGTAGTCGGAATACTGCCTGTCATCCTTGGAGTAGTCACGAATGAGTCTGTGCAGCTGCAGGGTGGGTGCAAAGAGCGGCACCTCGCTCTTGCTCCACTTTGCAGCGTCTGCAAGATCCTCCGCATCGTTCAGGATACATTTGAGTCCTCCGAAACCGGAGTATTTCCGGAGAATCTTGATTTCAGCGTTGCTCGGGGCTCTTTTCTCAGCATCGAGTCTGAACGCCACGCGGATGGCTTCAATGTTGTCATTGAGTTTCTGTTTCTTGTTATAGGCCATGGCTGTTTAAGAATTGGTCGATTTCATAAATGATTTCGTTTTTATGAGTTTCGACCATCTCTTCATCCAGCCCGATACCTTCCTCAATCCGGTATGGCTTCCATATCGGATCCTCCTTCGCCAGTTTTTCCACCCATTCGTTGAATGAGTCGAAACCGTCATACATCACCCTGTCCCTGAACCAGTCCTCGAGGTAATCGGCAGAGACCTCGTTTTGAGAGGAACCTATTCCGATGAAGAGATCCTTGAGGGCAAGCTCATTGGCACCATCGTATGAGTAACCGGCCTTGCGCATGTTGGCGAAGGTGGTGTTGGCCGAATCCGCATTGTCTTCCACAACATCGGAAAACAGCACATCATCGTCGAAACCATGCTCGCGCAGATAGTTCTGAAGGTAAAGTTTGAAATAATCAAGTTCCATGGTTGAATTTGTTAAAAATTGATTTGTTGAATTGGGAATTAATCACTATATTTGTGAGCATTACAAAATTACTAAATTGAGACAGAAAATGAGAAGAAAAAAAATGATTATTTTGATTTTGACACTGATTTTTTCATCAGGAATGACAGTAAAGGGACAGTTCAACACTATTTTGGACCAAAGAAACAAGATGTATGAGAAAATACAAAATCCGCAAGCAAAGACAGAGGCAATTGAAAATAAGGAAGATGCAATTACACAGGAAATAAACGAGTCTGTAATGGAAATTGACAATCCGGATTCATTGCAACCACTGCACGAAGCGAATAAATATACCGTAAGAAAAAAACATCTTGACTACAACAAGAACTACAATGTATTTCCTGACTTGACTCTCAATAATTTACTTAAAGAAATAAGGAAGAATGGGATCAAACATGAAAAGGTTGTACTGGTCCAGGCTATACTGGAAACCGGATGGTTTACATCCTCGGTCTGCCGGAACAAGAAAAACCTGTTCGGATTGACCAATCCCAGAACAGGCGACTATTATGAGTTTGAGCGTTGGCAGGATTCTGTGAAGGCCTACTATACCAAGGTGCAGTATAAATACAAAGGTGGCAATTACCTGCTCTGGCTCGACCGCCTTCCCTATGCCACAAGAACGACCTACATTGAAAGCCTGATAAGATTGCTGAAGCAATACTTTATCTGAGTTCTATTTTTATATTTTGCGTTGTATCTGAAACTGAGGAGATTGTATTATCTATTTTATACCTGTCATCTACGAATCGATTTACTACATCAGCTTTATCTTTTTCGGAAAAAGCTCCAAGAAAAAGAGCAATCGTAACAACGGCAGAAAATATGAATGATCCAAGAACACTCAATCCAACGGTTTTCCAATTGGATGGCAACACTGCCTTTATATTTGCTTGATATTGTTCAAGCATCTGTCTCTCAGAATCTTTTATTTGCTCTCCGGCTGTAGTCATTACAAAAGACGCAAGAGTGGCATCAGCTTGTGACACATATTTATCAAGTTGACTATCAGTATTTGTGGAAATAGAAAAGGCATGCCACTCTTCCAAATTAGGCTCTCTGTTATGCTCTTTCTTTACAGATTCAATGAATTCAATCTTATGTTTCTTATATATGCCATAGGCAACCATGCCGATTATATCGTCATCGTCGCGTACAAGTTTGGAGTATATGAAATTGCTTTCTTTCATTCCAATCCTCTTCCGGCTTTAGAGATTTTATCACGTGAAACTGTAATAATCTGAGTGCCAAAGAGGGTGCTGCATGAAATCTGAGCAGTCTTGTTATCCATTGAAACACGAGATGTTTTTCCGGAGATAGACCGTTCATTAGCCTTGCGGATAATATTTCTTGAGATTACTTGACACATAAATCTGTAGTATTAGTTAAAACAAATCCTCTCGATTACAGATACAAAGTTATAAAAAAAATCTGAAATCTCAAAAATATTAACAATCTTTATCTTGAAAATGTTTTTAATTTTAAAAGTAGATAAATTATGCCACTGAATTGTCAGATTATGATTTCGTGAATGAGGGCATCGATCTCATTGTTGACACGCTTGAAGTTTCGTATCAGCATGGCCTCCTTCTGGCGAGGATCACCAAAATCATACAGTTTTGGAATCTCAACATAGTGGTCTTCCTCATTCTTTATGGTCTTCATGTCGAAATGGGTCTTGCAGAAATACTTGGTGGTTTTGAACTCATCTGAATTCTCTATATCGAAGTTCGACATCATGCTGCGGTCGGTAGGCGTGAAGTCACGCGCAGCCTGACCGGCAAGCCAGCCAGTGGCCATGTCGGCAATCTTGGCAGCCGGAACAAGATAATCCACCTTCTCCGATATGGTGGTGGAAATCTTCGAGTCATTGATGGAATAAGACTTGGACACCTGCTTCGCCTTACCGAAAATGTCATTCTGAGCCCATTCAAGGGTTTCCTTGTTTCTTGCTGCACCCATGAAGATATTGCCACAGGTGGTTATGATTTTCTGCATACCCACCTTGCCATAGTCAGCCTCCAGCTGCGGAAGTTCCTGAAAACCGAGGGTAACGGCAACCTTGTTGCTTCTTGCAGTGCCTATAAGGCGGTCAATCTTGTGGAAATACAGGGTAGGCAACTCATCGACGATAAGTGATACCGGAAGATTACCCTTGGAGTTGACACGGGTGACAAGGCGGTTAAGCACAAGAGCATTGAGCGTGCCGATTATCTGTTCCTTCTCCGGGTCGTTGGCTATGACAAGATAAGACGGACTGTTTCTGTCGGAAATCTTAAGATCGAAGTCATCGCCGGTAAATATCCAATATGCTTCGGGAGAAACAAGTCTGGCAGCATTGACGCGCAGCGTACCCACCATACCCTCAAGCTGGTCGTTAGCCTTGGCCTGATAGGCCGACATGAACGGAGCCATCAGGGGTGAGATTTTATCATCCTGCATAAGGAGTTTAAACGATTCATCGTAAGACCTGCCCAAAAGTGAAAGGACATGGGGCATATCGGAGAACTCACCGGTCATGGTGTCCGGTTCGACAATGTTACCGTCATCATCCTCCCACCATTCATCTTCAATTACATACACCATACTTTCATCAGGTGGTGTATAGTTGAGACCTTTCAGGGATTTGATAATATGATCATCATCAAATGCAATATTTTTCAACACACCATTTTGCATCTCAGTGAAATCCAGTTTCAGATGTATTTTTTCATTGTTTCTGAAAATCGCTCCTTCTGCAATAAGGGTATCGACACCATGCCATTTCAAAGGAATCTTGTTTCCCTCAAAGGAAATAAACCATTTCAGTTTCTTTCCATTCTTGAAGCCCCACGGACGAAGATTCACGAAATAGTAAATCATGGCGGCAAGGAAGTTTTCTGCGGAGTTTGTGAAGAATGCCTCCGACCCACCTTTTTTCTCCCCGCCTCCCTTGTTAAGGGAGGCAAGGAGAGTGGCGGCGGTTTCTGAAGCCGCAGCCAAGTCGGGTATGTATTTCTTCTGAATAGGATTTATTCGCGAAGAATACTCTACATCGGTGAAATTTATGATTCTGAACGTGCAGTTCTCAGGAAGTTTGCCCTTTGACTTGTTCTTGCAGTACTGATAGAAAAGGTTTTTGGCGAGAGCCGGAAACTTATAGTCATACACCATCATTGCAAAACCCTTGCCACAATGCTGGCGAATGAAAGGATCAATGATGCCGAACGACTTGCCGGAACCGGGAGTACCAAGGACTATTGTGCCACGGAAGGGATTGATGATGTTTATCCAGCCATGGCGCATTTTCTTCTTCCAATAGAATATCATCGGTATGTTGACCGAATACTCGTTATCTACAAGATCTTTCGACTGCTCGAATGATTCATTCTCAAAGTTGAAACGGTCGTCGCCAACCTTCTGATTGAGATATTTTGATATTGCATCAAGACCTTGAAGTAAAAAGACGACTCCAATACAGGAAAAGAAAGCATACACATACCGGTTAAGGTGTATATCGGCAACCACCGGCCCCCAATATCCTTTATGACAGATTATAGACATGACAATTCCGGTCACTCCCACACAACAGGGAATGATGACCATTTTCTTCCAGTTGAACTTGATATCCTTTTGAGCCTTGGTGCCTATGGAAACAGTGACTATCATCACAATTTCTGCAATTTTGCAACCTATAAGATTATTGAAGAAAGAAAAAGTCTTGAATATCTTGATTAGGAAACTGAAGATTGGGCTATCCGATTCTATAGGAATGTTGATTATCAACTCTATTGCCAGAATGACATATAGAACTATGCGCAACATCATGTAGATTTGTTGTTGTTCTTTGGTCTCGTCAATTGCCATAATAAAATCAAATTTTTACAGAGGGACCTTGACGCCAATCATCAGGCCATTACGGAATGTATCCACATGATGCAGGAAGTTGAAGGAATTCTTTTGGGTCACACACAACTGCCAATTGTTGGCGAAAGTGTAGTTGTATTCAAACAACACATCAAAACCAACTGTGACTCTTTGTTGCCAGGCTCCACATGAGACATCACCTCCTATTCTGAAAGAACCGTTTTTATAACGTACAATCCGGTGACGATAGCCAATTCCACCGCCCCAAAAAAGCTTTTTCCAGAAATTATGGCATACAGGGGTTTGCCAGTGTGTGCCACCTTCGAGAAAACCCACCCACGAATGGCCATAGCCGGTGGCATGTTCATAATTGAGCGTTGCATCAAGAGTGTAAGGTGTGAATACACCGGCATTAAGAGCAATGCGTGAGCAATCGTCCGCTCTGGCTGAACATATAAAAAATATGGTAATGAATATTATTAATAATCTTTTCATATAGACTTATTATATTATTATTAATTTAGTCATATATAAATACAATAACACAATAATATGATAATATAATATTATTTATAATCAATATTACTGATATTGTTATCACATATATTACTGTATTGTTATCTGCATAGTAATATAGAAATAACTATTCATAGAAAGAAGTCAGTACATCGTCTTTAAACTCCGTGTCCGTATCATCTTGTCGGTCGTTGCTTGCCTTTAAAGGCTTCACTGCATTGAGATGCTTCAAATCAGAAGCATCAAATGCACTCAAGCGACGTAGATTCTCTTTCATTGTGTCAATCTGCGCCTGCAACTGTCGTGCACTCTCCAAAGTAGGATCAATCATGTCATGCAGCATCCTGTTTTCCTCCTCAAGGGCTTCCAGCTGACGCTTGATTTCCAGATACTGGTTGTATTTCTTCTGAAGCTTGCCATTCATGTTATGCAACTTGATATTTGCCTTGTCAAGTTGGTTCTGTCTGTCCTCAAGAGTGTTTGTCAGACGTTTTATCTGCTTCTCATAATCCTCTTTCTGAACTTTCAATTTCTTATTGAGATTGTCGTTCTGCATTCTTGTCTTCATGTAGGCATCATCCTTATTGCCATCGAAGGCATCGGCATGAAGAATATCCTCATACTGGATTGGAATGGAAATGACACGTCCACTTATTTGATCTTCCGAAATCTCAATGTTCAGAACTTTTTCTTCCGGATATGTAAGTTTTGGAAGAACTATAACCTGACGGTAATTCTTCTTGAAGGAGGTTTCCTTGTTTAGCACAAACGATGGTGTCAGTTCAATACTTTGTGTATTTGTTGCCTTGGTTTCTTTTTTATCTGAAAGGGTTATTCTCATTTGGGCTATATCATATTGAATCTTGGTATTGTTCTTAAGGTTCAGATCTATAAAAAAGAAACTTCCTATAGAATAGATATTGTAGATTTGAGCTTCTATGCCAAAACCCTTGGTCCGGATGGTATGGAAGTTTCTTCCGGTGTTTGATATTGCCCATGCATAGTTTGCCATTTCTCCTTCAGTCATCGGAATCTCTGGATTGACATAGTTTTCAGTATTGTCATATTGGATCTTAAGGAAAGATTCGGATTTTTGTGGATTAGCTGTATATAGCAGATCGTATTGAGCCACATGGCGTTCGCCTATAATTGTCACAGCTCCCATGAAAGCACCCTCGGGCACCAAGTTTTGGACTATAAGTGAATCCTCCAACAGAGGTTTGATGCGCAGCATATTGTCTGCACACTGATCGCCCACTACCCGCTCCGTCGATATATCGACCAGCTTTATATTCTCCGGCATCAGGATATGGGTGGTTATGTCTTGGTTGACATATATCTTCTGTCTCTGTTCAAGAGCAACAGCATTTGCCGACATAATTCCGGAAAGTGCGGTTATAAATAGAAATGCATTAATTTTCATGACAATGATTGATTAATTTTTAGAGTTTATGAGGTAAACGATTGTATTATATTTAATTTTAGCCTTGTTCTTACGGAGGTTTTTGCTTACAGCACCTGACATGGCCTGATAAACGTTTTGTATGGCTTGCAATGCGACGTTCTCAGCATTGAATCCAGTTCCGGAATTCATGTTATTCGAAAACTGAATGTTCTGACCGGCAACCGTTGAAGCAGCGCTCTGGATAAATTCTCTGAAGGAAGATTCCGGAACATAGAAGCCTTCCATGCCGTCAAGATCATAGACATTAAGGCTTACCTTGAGGAATTCCTCACCCACAAGGATGGACGAAATGGTGGCCTTGACACGCTGTTGCCCAAAACCTGAAACTATGCCATAAAGATATGATCCCTTCCTTATTTTGACATCATTTATTATGACATCATCAAGCAACTTAAATCGCAAACGTGTTCCATCGGAAGATTTTGTGGTCTGATCTATCATGGCTTTAATAAGAGGAGCATCCATGGTACTGTTGTCATTGCTTGCCACTGTATTGAACTTGCTATGTGCAAGATTGTCTGCCTTCACCACTAAAGAAGGAGCTTCCTCCTTTGCCTTTCTTTCACGCTCCTCACGCGCCAGGCGTTCCATTTCAGCGCGTTGCTGTTCCTCAGGATCCGGACCTTTGAGAATATTTCGCATTTGTTCCATGCGTTGTTTCTGTCGTTCCTCCACAGCCTTGTATGAATCATATTCATATTCCCGACGCTGCTCGTCGGTTACTCGCTCACTATTGCTCTGTCTTTTTCGATATGCACGCTGGGCATCCTCAATTTTCCTTTGAGCTTCCTCTATCTGCTCTCTCTGAATCCGCTGCTCCTCGGTTTCATTCATTATCTGGTCTATTTCATCATCGGTATAGTCCGAACCGTCTTCAAGCATTTCCTTTGACTGAGACTCCTTGCCGATGGCTTCCACTGCACCAAAGGCTTCATCAATCTCTTATCTTTCTCTCATCATCTCTTCCTTCGTCTTCTGTCTTGACAAATTAGGCTGTGGTAATTCTGTGTTGATAAAATCCGACGGTGCTTCTTCTTCATCGCCTAAATCACCGAACAGATCCGCCATTAGATATAGCAAACATCCTGCAGGGATTGCAATAATAAGAGGAAATATGTATTTCGGCTGTTTGAAATTAATTTTTTTCAGATTCATACTGATTGTTATTGTTAAAGGTTCTGTTTAAAATTTCATAAAGATTCCATATCCTGATGGAATCGGAGCGAGTCTTGACCTGCAATCTGATAAGGGAGTCCATTTCTTGATACATCTCCACTCCGGTTTGACCAAACTCACTCATTATCCTCTTTATTTTTTCTACATTGTTGTCATACGTTGACAAGTAATTGAGTTGATCACGCAACGGCTGAATGCTGGAAAGCTCTGCGAATGATTTTCTCGAATCATCGGTTCTGTTATCGTCCGGCATGAAAATTCTGACAATATTCACCATAATGATAACAAGACCCACCGCTGTATATGTCCATACAAACTTCTTCGGGTTCTTTCTAATCCATCTGTTTACAAGTTTCCTTCTTCCAGAAAACCTTGTGATCTGTTTTATATGGTTCATCAGAGGATTCACAACATCCAAATATAGAGACGAAGCAAACTTCGATGGCTTGTCCTTTTTCCTTTTCCTAAAAAACATATTAACGTCTTATATCTTTATTTTCCAAAGTCTTCCAGTTGGTAATCAATAGCCCGTGAGGATTATTTTTAGATCTTTGCATAGATCGTAGATTACCTGAAGTCACCAGACTACGCTTAATCTGAGAAGTACGCCTTTTTATAATCTGAGTACCGTAGTAGGTAAATTCATTGTTATCATGATTGATGATAATGGAATCGCACATAACGGTACACACAGCGGAAGAAGACACCAAGTCCGAGAAGAATCCCTTTTCCTGCATAGATTGTTTCTGCTTGAGTGCAGAACCGTCGGCAAGGTAAAGAGCCTTTTCAATGGAGTATTCGATATATTCATTGTCGGGAGGAAGATTGAAAAAATACTGATGAAAAAGATTTACATGAGCCTTTGCCTCAATCTCGTATGTGGTTTCAAGCTGAGCGCGTTCAGCAAGGAAGGGAATTTCACCGTCTATGACGTAGATTTGCTCCCTTTCACTGGTTACCATTGCAAAGGCTATGCCAAACATGGTGCAGCAAAGCACCACACACCCGGCGATGGTGGCGAGTACCGTAATCATCGCCAACCTGGTTTTCTGTTCAAGTGATTGTATTATCATAATATATGACTTATCAAGGATTATTCTGTCCGTAGTATTGTGACCAACTTAGATTTTTCTGTGCTTGAGCTCCGACTGCTCCTGCACCTGACACTGCTGCGCCACCGGCTGCACTTCCGGAAGCTGCAGCACCGGCTGCAACAGCTCCTGTCATAGCACCCGTGGATGATGAAGCCACACCACCGGGGATACACCATGAGGCGACCTCTGAAACACTTGCAAGACATTTGATGCCAATCAGACAACCTACTATATACATACATGTAGTACCCAATGAATTCATTCCTATGGCAAATATGTTGGCATTCTTGTCGGTCATATTGTCAACGCCTCCGATTAATGTTTCATACGCTTTGGCATCTTGATCCAGATTATATTGCAATATGAAGAATACATAAATAACTATCGTATAGGCAATGAATCCCCATAGCGACAATGATATGTATTTCGACAACCACTGACTCCATGCATTCTTGTAGTGCGGAGCAAGAGACATTGCAAACATGACCGGCGCAAAACATTTCAGAATCGCTGAGAAAATGCGCTGACTGGCAAGCACAGCATAAATCATAGCCTGAAAGATTATCTCAAATATCCACCGGAGGATAATGGATATCCACTCACATATCTTTGTCTCAGCTGTTAGCGCGAGATCCTTCGCTTTGTCTATCATGGCATCCACTCCATCCGCAATTGAATTTTTAATATCATCGATCCACCCGGAACTTTGAGCCTCACGTTCAGCTTCGATTTCCTGTTGCAGTTGTTGCATCCTTACCCTTATTGCATTTATGTATTCTTCTTGCAATTGAGCCACATTGTCTTCATCTGTCTTCAAATTGTCATTTATAGCCAGCATTGCATCTTTCTGGCGTCGTTCCAACGCCATTCCGGGAGCCTCCGCTATGGCAGCAATGGTATCCGAAAAGGTTATGCAAAGCGATATTATGAGGATATGCAATATCTTCATAACATCCAGTCCTCTACGTCCAAGCATCATCTGGTAACATTCATTGGCACCCACACCCATGGCGATACACACGCCAACCGATCTGGCTATGCTCTTGAAATACTGGGCTGCAAGATCCGGCTCATGGGCATGCATGTATTCAAGCAGTCCGGTCATGTTTTCATCAATCACCCCCAATCCCATTGAGGTCAGTATGGAAAGTATCATTTCGGAATTTTGTTATGAGCAAGCGCATACCGATAAAGCTGTGCGCTCTTATTAATCAAATCTTTTTGTTTCTTCAATAGCTCTTCGTAGGCAAGCGTACGTTTCGTCTCCTCCATTTCATTATCAACCACTCCATCAATCACACTTTCGTGTATATATTTCATTTCCTCTTTTAGCATGTTCTTGTCCTCATGGAGTTTTGATAAAGCTATGGCAAGATTCGTTTGGCCCTGATTTGAAATTTCAATAAGAATTTCATCAATCTTGTCAAAGTTGTCATGGAGTTCATCTGAATAATTGAGATATACAAGATCGGTTTGTCTTTCAGCTGCACGTAATCGTTCCTCCTCGACAAGTGGAGAGATTGAATCCAATTCAGCTTGAGCATGCAGGTTTGCAGTTTCCTCAAAACCGGTTTCAGCCACTCTCCATTTGCCTACCCATCCGACTTTGGATTTTCTCTCCTTCCAGGTTATATGACCAATCCAGTTCATCGAGCCACCGGCATAACCATCATTGTGAAAAAGAATATAATACAGACCCGGATGAAATTCCCAATGCAGTCCTTCCATTGATTTCACTTGCATCGTTTTCCCCTTGTCGTTAATCTTTGTAACCTTGGCAAAACTGTCAAGAGAATTTAAACATGCCATCAATGCTACCGCTATAAGTAGTCTGTTTATGATTTTTTTGTATGATCGTCCCATCTTTTTTTTATTTTATCCATTATGTTATCGTAAGCTCCGGATTTTACAAAGTCTCTGTATATGAATTCCGACACATTTCCCCTCACACATCTGTTCACCCTGCGTTGTGCCGATGATATGATCATCCTTATATTCACAAGTCTTGAAGATATTATGTTAAGAAACTGATGTTTCTCTTGCATGGTGGCCTTAAGAACATTTGTCTGAAGAAGCGCTGCGGACGTTGTTGCAGTCGCAAGATTCTGAAGTTCCTTTTTAAGCTGCTTATGTGCTTGAAAGCATATAAGAGCCAGATAGGGATGATCAAGCGCATTATTATAAGTGGTTTCCATAAAGTCTGAATAGTCTTCCCAAACTTCCTTTACCTGAAGACCTAAGCTCAAGATTCTTGAAGCAAGGGTCAGATACGAACCGGCATCGGCCATTCTTTTATTAAGTGCAGTTCGGGTCTTATGAAATTTAGAAGAAAAACTTTGTGTTGCAATATGTTCTCCTTCTATGACGGCAAGGTCTTCTGTTGCGCTTTTCTCCGCTTTCTTCATGTTCTTGTGAACCTGAATCCATAGTTCTATCGCAATAGGGTCATCTGGCAGATCATTTTTTCCAGCGGAATATCCATAAAAGAAAGAAAAAATGAATAATAAGAAAGTTATTGTTATTTTGTTAATTTGTCCCATTTCTTCATAATTACGTTAGCATCCCACTTCATATTCCACATTGTCAGATAGGTCTTATGATCTAAATGCCTTATAAGATCATTGAGGGAGGCTGTTTTCGCATACCATGCTATTCGCTGTAAATCCCTGTCTATCTTTCTCAACTTAACCAAAATATTGTCTGCAAGCATCAATCTTTCATGTCGGTTGAGCAGATTGTGTCCGTCCCCCTCTGATTTGCCTGCCTCATCCAAGGGATTTTTTACCGAACTATTGGTGACAATATCAGCAAAAACCTTACCCAGTCCAACTGCATCTACCACAAGATTGCTTACATTTATCAAGCCGGTTGCCTTTCCAATAAAATTGGCTCCACTCAATAGAGTATATGCTTCGGCTGAATGCCTCATAATGTCTGCACCCACACTCACCATGTGTTTGTAATATTGGCTTTCTTTCTTAAAACCCTTTACATTCTTTAATGTCGCAAGTGTTAATTCCTTATATGCCATCAGTTCTCCAAGTAATTTGGCCATCTTTTGCTGTTTTTCGTTAATGCTGCTGACAATTGAATCTTGTGAAGCAGAGGCAATCTCAATGGCAACCGTGTTTGCAGTCACAGCCTTAATAGTTTTTTCATCTGTATTAATTTGAACCATGTCGTATGCCAACATGTTTTGAAATAAAAACAGCATGGCAGATACTATAGCTATTAATCTCAATCTTCCCATAACGACATTACTTTATTTTGTTTGTTGACAAGGTTTGCAAAGTCAAGGTATTTCTTGATGCCTGTCTTCTTCCTGTCTATCTCTATATGAGTGATGGCTTCCTGAATATTTCCGTAGTGACGGATATATACTTTCAAGGCCTCTTTCTCCGCCCGTTCGGTGGTGTACGCCCAATAGTATTCAGGCGGTTCCTCTACTCCAAACACATCGCTCACCTGGCCACGGCATATCCATACCTCCTTGAAGAAATTGCGGTTCTCCTTATTCTGAAGTGCGTTGATGGTGAAAATCTGCTGCTTCTGGACATCTGTCAGGCCAAGGATCTTTGATATGTCATCGTATCTGTCCTTGAATTTAGACTGGTCAAGTAGTATCTTGATATCGGAGTTGTTGATGATGGCCTCCTTCACAATAGGGGAATCTATCACGTCGTTCAACTCCTGGGTCACGACACCGGCAATGCCATGGAATTTTCGAACCGTTTTATATAGATATTTGATGTACTCTGCCATGGTGGGTGATGCTATCGCCTTCCATGCCTCCTCGATGATAAGAGCCTTACGGCCTTTCTTAATACGCATCTTCTGAAGGAATACGTCCATGATGATGAGCACCACTATGGGGAAAAGCACCGGATCATCCTTTATCTTGTCAATCTCAAATACAATAAACTGTTCATCGAAGAGATTCACATCAAGGTCGGAGTTCAGAGTCACCTCCTGTTCTCCGCCACGGTAAAACTGCTTAAGTATTGCAGCAAAGTTGCGGATATCAAATTGTATCTTGTCCTCTGCTATAATCTGGGGAATGCGTTCAAGAGCAAACTCATAGAAGGTATTGAAAGAAAGTTCCTTCACCATCAGCCTTCTTTTCTGTGCCTGTATGATGTCAATCTGCCGGTCAATCTTGATAAGAATCTGGTTATCCAAGAGCTCCTCCTTGAATGATTCATATTTCTTCAGGGCATTCTCCTTTTCCGGAAGGGATGCACCGGCATCCTCCACTATGGCTATAAGCTGGCGACATTGACGGATTAGCTTGTTGCGCCTGATTTCAGAAGGCAGCATGAGCATTGTCTCTTTCTTGTCTTCGATTGCAGCTTCAGGAGTGTGAATCTGTTTCTCCAGTTCCTCGATGGATTGTTCGCGCGTGTCAAGTCCTTCCATCTTTGCCGATATGATGAGCTTTTTCTTCAGATCCTCCCTCTCTTCATCAGAAAACTTGATGAAGGGGTGGAAATAAGCCTCATAATATTCCACTATCACCTGATTCACCACCATGTCCTCCACCTTCGTCGGGACATCGTTGCCCTTGAATATAAGGAAGAGCAAGGATTTGAGGAAGTTTTTCTTCTCGCCGAAGTTCTGGTTATACTCAACGTCCGTGACCTTGAAAGGATTCATGGATATGGGTTTCTCCTTGGAGTAGGATATGTATGTACCCTTGAAATAACCGCAAATACCCTCGTATGAATCACCGGTATCCACCATGACGACATCCGTGCCTTGTTCGAGCAGCTGACGAACCACAGAGTTCATGTGGAATGACTTGCCGGAACCGGACGGCCCGATACAGAAGAAATTGGCATTGTCGGTCATCTTTATCTTACCCTCCTTGCCGGTGATGTCGATTTTCACAGGTAGTCCCTGACGGTCGGTGTAATAGGTTGACAACGGAGTTTCCTCGTCAATCTTCAATCTTTCCTTGAAGAACAAACAAAGTGCGGCATCTCCCAACGTAAGGAACAGATCATATTCCGGATTAACATTATATCCATTACCGGGAAATGATGTTACAAAAAGTTCAAGCTGATTGAAGGCTGTCTTTGACGGCATGATGCCAAGTCCGAACAACTTATTCTCAATATAAGAACCTACTGAGTTACACTTATCTCTCGGACAACTGACGATTACGTTGAAATTGCAATGTACCAGCAAACTTGAATCCACTGCAAGTTTTGCCAATACCTTTTCAATATCCATTCTGGCAATTACATTGCTCGGGTCAGGCATAGAGGCGTGTTTCTTGGCTTTTGCTTCGAGCTTGCGCAAGAGAACCCGCTGTCCGGGAATCTGGATAAGTTGATTAAAGATGACGCAGTCAGTGTCGGGTATTGATGATAGGAATGACAACAGATCCTCCGCAACAGGATATCCATTCACTGAATTTGAAGTGTAGGGATATAATACACCGGGCAGATTGACTTCATCAATATCGACCAGAGGAAATGACTTGATCACCCTCTCTCCGGTGCGGAGATAAGTATCGGAGGAAGCGAAATTCCCCATCGAGAACGCTCCATGCGTAAAGTTGAAAGCCATGAAACGGTGGACATACTCATTTATTTCCTTCAGTTCAAGTTTTCGATGTTTGATTCCTGATTCTGTAAGAATGTCGTTTACCTTTGCAACCTTCGTATGAAATTCCTTCCATTTTTTAGGATCGAACGCCACATACCTGCTCTTGTTAGCTTCCTGTGTAATTATAAGGTATGTCTGAATCTCTGTGTATATTCTTCCCTCAAAGAACTTGAAATAACTTTTGGTCAGGAATTCTGCATTCTGAGGTATTTCCCTGTGAAATTTCTGTCTGCAGAATATATCTTGTTTCTGCATGGCATAACCTTCTCCCAAAGTCTGCATAATGTTTGACAAGACATTATGGTACATGCAGTATTGTTCAGCCTCGGTGCAAAGTTGCTGCACCGGGTTTACGATTTGAAAAATGACGGAAGGAGCGCCTTTTGAATCAAACAGCACCGCGCTTCCTTCCGTCTCCTGGAGTTGGGAGTAAACTCCGTCGAATATAGTTTTCTTCGTTTTTGCCATTATTTGATAAAAAGATTGTGATATATAAGGATGTCCTTACATTTTTTCTTATTGTGAAGTCCTTGTTTCTGCTTTATGTAGAGCATGACAAATCCTATAAGAGCAGAGACGACAAGAAAACCAAGTCCGGCCAACTTGCCTATGATTACCATGCAGATTATTCCACCCACAAAGGAAATACCTATACATCCACCGGCAAGAGTAAGGAATCGACCTCTCAAACCCATAAATTCAAGGGGCTTCTGCAGCCCCTTGAAGACAGTGAATTTATACTCGTATGGATTCATTAAGCTGCACCAGTACTGAACATAGCTGGTAAAGCTGATGACAAAGCCAATAAAGCGACGCAACCGCCAATAACCAGCATAATCGTTTTCTTCACATCCTGATCGCCATTTGTCATTTTGTGGTAGATATTGAATGCTCCTACAAGTGCTATTATAGCAGCTATTGCATAAACCACCTTTTGAACTTGTGGGAGATATGCTGCTATATCAGCTGCTATGTCCCCGAATGCTTTTGACCCTGCATCTGCAGCGAACATAGACAGGCTACAAAAAAATGTCATTACCAACATTGTCAGCACTCTCTGGGATAAACCCTTAATGGCCTTTTTTATAGAAATAAGACCACTTTCAATTTTTATTTTTCTCATGATACTTAAGTATTTGTTGATTAGATTTTCTATTCTTCGGTTTGATAGTTTTGAATTGAGATGAGAATTCCTTGCAATTGTTTGTCAGTGTCAGATGTCGCATTGTTAATAAGCGTTTTCATCTTTGCAGCCGGAACACCGAACCTGAGAAAGTTGTCAATCCTTTCAAAGAAAGATTGCTCCTCTTCCGGATTACTGACCGGTATGGACCTGAACTTCTTCACCTGTCCGGAAATGTCGATTGTTTCCTCCTTTTCTTCCTCACTGTTAATGGTTGACATTTTATCCACATACAAATCGTAGGCTATCATGCCACAATAATAAAGAAGCAAACTGCCACCGACAATTAATATTACTGTTAATAAGCTCATGTTATAATACTATAATGTTGTAATATATATTCAACTGATTAGTTGCTCAAATTTCAAACCCACCTTTCTTCCCCTTTCCTCGTAGTCCTGTACCCTCTTTGTATTTTCATTATAATATACCATCATAGATCCGCGAGACCTGATAATGTAGTTGTATCGCTTGAGATAAAGTTTGAGTCGCATACGTTCCGGATTTGTAAAAACCTTGAGGTTGGTGTGCTGTTCAAAACCAAACAAAGCCCGTCGCCGTTCACTTTTAATCATATTCTTCCTTATTCTCGATCTTATGCTTGCGGTCGCTTCCTTGGATCTTATGATGTTGTATTTCTTTACATTTGACTTCACACTTGCCACATGAAGATGCAACCGGGCCGCAATCTCTGAATATGAATATTCTTCAATCATATTGCTTATTTGCAAAATGATTTCCGGCGATATTGCCGGTCTGCCTCTGTGTCCCATAACCTCAAGTATTATATTTGTCAAATAATGATTGTCGTTTCACAAGAAAACTTTTCAGTTTCTCGATATTGGATATTAGAAACGTCCTGAGAATACTGTTTATCACCTGTACATTCGGTTTGCCAAAATCGCATTGTTGAAGAGTGAAAATTATGTCATCGTCTATTTCATATTTTCTGCATCCTATGTTTGATTGTTCGGATGGCAGCTCCAACATATTGATAAATTCTTTCCATAATAAAGGATCATCAGAATCCGGATCTGTCATCAACTCTTCTGTTCTGTCCTCTGACACTTCAACAGGTGTGTCTGCAGGTTTAGACATTGCTTGCTGCTTTCCTGTCTGGGTCAGATTGTCTATTATGGAATCAAGATTATTCGTGTCTTTACTCATGGGTGTGTGTTGTTAATGATTGAATATGGTGGTTGAAATAAACGAAAGGGTGTTTTCTGCAACGGAAAGTTGTCCTTCGGTTATCTCAATGGTGTTGCATCTTCGAATTGCGGACGCTGCCGGAATTTCAGGAGCTATCAGATAACCCAATTTCGCAAAACTCAGGCAAACTTCTTTCCAAAGTTCTTTTTCAAGCTTCGTCCCGACATTTACAGGTTTGCCATTGGGAACAAGAATAATCCGGGTTCTGACTACATATTCTGTGTCTTCCTTCAGTTTCTCCATAAGTTTGTTGCAATACATGAGAAATTCTGTGGTGGACTGCAATGACAACCTTGTATAGTCGAAGGGGCATATAATAAAGTCGGCAAGTGCAAGAAATGATGTGACTCCTTTATTATAGAGTATTCCCGGAGTATCAATAATAAATGTGTCATCAAGTGATTTCAATCTCCTGATAAATTCCGGCACAGTCTCGCAATCCAAAGGAAATGATGCTATCTTGTAAGGATCTGGCAGACATTCTCCTTCATCGGCACCTCGGAGTTTATTGACATCTTCCTCCCTTTTCTTTTTTATTGATTGCTGATAGTCGGTGTCGATAATACCTCCTATTGGCATTTTCTCGACATTCACAAGGTAACTGGCAAGCAACATACACAATGTTGACTTACCTACACCTCCTTTCTGGTTTGCAACTACTATTATCTTTGATTCTCCCATATTATTGCTGTTTTGACGCAAAGTTAAAGATTGAATTTCATAACATTCAATTATCTTCAGTTAAACTTTGTTTCATTCGATAATTTTTGGCAAAAAACCTTAATTTTTGACATAAATTTGTCTAAAATAGGCACTTTGACCGAATAAATATACCGTAAGAAAAAAACATCTTGACTTGCACATGGTCTTTCAATACGACATACCGCTGTTTCTGTCCATGTCGTCGCGGTCGGATTCATGTTTGCCAACTTCCCACTCCCTGTTGTCGCTACGGCTAAAGGCTCCTGCATTTAACTTGGGATTCCTTTTTTGCGTTGTCTTTGGTTCTTCATTGCCACCTGACATTTTCCGTCCGAATGATTGATTGTCTGACCGGGTGTAGTGTCTTGACAAGTCAGCATATTGATACAGACCGAATCCTGACCTTTCAAGGTCTATTATGGTCTGCGATTCCGCGCGGTACAGATAATCCTTTTCTTCAAAACGGACAAACCAGAATCCGGCTGTCTCCAGAGATTCTATCTTTTTGTCTGTTTCCTTAATATCAAGAATTCCCTTCACCTCGTTATAGTCTTTTGTAAAATAATTTGGTCTTGTCTTTATTGAAATCAAATCCGGATAGTCAAAACCGGTCAGCTTACACACAAGGTTCCTCTCGCTTTCCGATTGAGGTTGGAATCCGTTTCTCCAAGCCACTTTATCATTACGTGACAATATAGCTGACTGCATTTTGGTAAGCGCATGTTTCTGTTTGCCGAAACATACGGTGCCTTTTTTAACGTATGCACCGAATTTTCTCAGTTTCAGATTCAGCTGATGGGTTGTTACGAATTCTGACTGTTCAAGTTCATTATGTATTAACTCTTCTATATCCTTCAAATGTTCCTCGGGAGACTTGAAGTTTAGCAGATCTTGCACTGACATTATGTGTCCACCCTGATAAACTTTCTTCTTCTTCATATCGACAGCTGCATATCCGTATGGCGAATCCTTTTCACCAAAAAATACAAGTGAAATACCAAATTTTGACTTCAGGTCTCTTTCAAGATCCAGCCGGGATGTACTGTTGCGTTTATACTTTCTCATGATTGCTTTCAGCTGAGCCAGTTCTCCGGGTTCATACATTCTTCTGAGATTATTCCGGTCTATTTTATCTTTTACTGTTTGTGTTGATATTGTGGTCTGTATCATACCTCCTTTCTTGATATATAATTTGTCATTCTTTTCGAAGCATTCATAATTCATGGCCTCCATGATACTCTTGAATTGGGTCACGTTTCTGAAATCAAAGTCAAGTGCAGACATGACATTTTGTTCGGCATCATTTTTCAGATTTGTATTCATGATTTTATCAAGCACTGTCTGAGATCTGCGCTTTTCATGGGAATCTTTTATCTTTTTGCCTTTTGGATTCACACGTGATGTTATCACGTGGATATGGGTATTGTCGGTGTCGTGATGTTCATAAATAAGCAATGGTTGATCCGGATCTCCATATCCCATTTTATCCAACCATTGATGTGCTATTTCCATAAGTTCTGCCGGTGTATATTCATGACCCTTGCATGAAAATGCAACATGCATCTGGGGTTGCTTGATGCGTGAATTCTGAGCTGAATAGTCGATAAGATATTTGGAAAGTTCGACTGGGGATGAATATCCAAGAATATCCAGCTCTCCAAAATTTTTCATTTCAAGCAGTGTTGCGCTCCCTTGTGAAACCTTCCTCTCATTATAGGCTACTGCATGAAATGTTGGGCTTGATGGTAGTATGGTGGCAATCATAATAAGTGCATTTAGACTTAAAATTATGTTGAAATAATAAATTCCTCTATAAGAAAAATCATGGTTTAAAAGTTCAATGGAATATTATACCAAAAGAATAGTATGCTGATAAATCTATAGGAGAAAGCGAAGTTATAATTCAATAATAACAGATTAAAAATCAAAAAATCCATTATATAAATCATATAACAAACTAATAATAAGATTTTAATAAGTTTTATTCATATAATATTATAATGTGTATTTACATATTATTTCATTTTCTATATTATCATACTTATATATTATTATATTTGCATAATACAATATTACTATATTATCATATTATAAGAATACAATAATATAGTAACAAAATAACATAATAATAAATGAATATTGATTCATAGTAAAACGATATTATCTTTTCAGACAATTCTTCGTTAGTTCTAAGAGTTCCTTTCGCATTTCCATACTAAGCGCATAACACTCTTGGACTCTTGGCATAAATTCATCCGACAGCAACCGGTTGTAGGGATAACCGGCATTGGCAGCTTCGTTGATCCTCCGCATTGCCTGATTCAGATTACCTCCGACATCACGGCTCTTTCATTTAAAATAAAAAATAGGACATAAGGCCCTTTCCCGGTTC
>JAMPAV010000035.1 GCA_023667055.1 Muribaculum sp.
TTGTAACGCCGATGGTACTGCTAACGCGGGAGAGTAGGTAATCGCCACCTTACTTCGAGGCTCATCCGAGAAATCGGGTGAGCCTTTTTTTGCATACCATGATTTTTTTTATTATTTTTGCATCGGAAAAGCAAATGTTATGATTATGCAACCTCTGATTTCTATAATCACCATCACTTATAATGCTGCTGAGACAATACCTTTGACAATGATGTCTGTTGCAGAACAGTCTTTCTGTGATTTTGAGCATCTGGTAATTGACGGTGCATCCACAGACGATACTATCCTCGTGGGCCGCCAAATGTGTACGCCCATGCTGAGAATTATCAGTGAACCAGACAACGGGCTTTATGATGCAATGAACAAGGGGCTACGCATGGCGAGAGGAAAATATGTGCTGTTTCTTAACTCTGGCGACAGGTTTCATTCGCGCGATACCCTTCAGCTATATGCAGATGCAATATCAGCTAAAAAGCCTGATATTGTATATGGCGATACAGATATTGTCGATCCATCGGGAAAACGAATTGGTCCGAGACATCTTTCGGCCCCGGGCATGTTGACTGTTGAAAGCTTTTCAAGAGGTATGCTTATTTGTCACCAGGCTTTCATGGTGAGAAGGGCAATTGCTCCTCGCTATGATACCGACTACAAGTTTTCAGCCGACTATGACTGGACCATTCGCTGCATCAAGGCCTCACGTCCTGGCAACCGTGTGAATCTCAGGACTATCACTATCGATTATCTGGCGGATGGACTCACGGACCATAATAAAAGAGCTTCACTGATAGAGCGATTCAGGATTATGGCGAGTCATTATGGCGCCGTTAGGGCGATTTTATCCCATCTTTCATTTATCCCGCGTGCAATAAAACGAAGAAAAATATGAGAAAAATTCTAACCTTGGCCACTTCCTTGCTTGTGGTCACTTCAACAATGACAGCTATGGCAGTCGAGAATCCATTCCTGAAGCCCTATACGGCACAGTATGAACTTCCTCCTTTTGATCAAATAACCACTTCAGACTTTATCCCGGCCATAAAGACCGGCATTGAGGAGCAGGACAGAAATCTTGACAATATCCTCCGCAACCGTGCAATGCCGGATTTCGACAACACTATTCTTCCTCTCGAAAACCTTTCTCCTATACTTGAGAAAGTGGCCGGCGTATTCTATCATTTCGACAGTTGCATGAAAACGCCGGAATTTGCGGCCATGTCGGAAGAAGCCATCCCTTTGCTCGATGATGCTTCCAACAGAGTCAACCTCAACCAGCAGCTTTTTGACAGAATAAAGACCGTGTATGACAACAGGGACAAGCAGAAGCTCACTCCGCAACAAAAGAGACTCGTAGAGAAATACTATCGTCAGTTTGTTGAACGTGGAGCGGCACTTTCTCCCGAGAAAAAAGAGCAACTGGTGAAAATCAACAACGAACTCTCAAAACTGTTTATTCAGTTTAACAAGAACCTGCTGAATGCAACCAATGATTTCTTCGTGACAGTATATGACAAGAAGGATCTTGCCGGGCTTCCTGACAATGTGGTGTCGGCAGCGGCGGAAGAGGCGGCTTCGAGAGGCCTTGAAGGATTGTGGGTGTTCACCCTTAGAGCCCCCAGTCGTCTTCCGGTGCTCGAGTCGGCCGACAACCGGGGTCTCCGAGAAGCAATCTACAAGGGATACACCAACCTTGCAAGCTATGGCGAAAACAGTAATTATCCGGTGATCGAGCAGATTGTGAAGCTGCGTGCGGAAAAAGCCAAATTGATGGGATTCGACAATTTCGCGCAGATGCAGACTGCGAAGGTAATGGCAAAGACCCCGGAAGCTGCGGAGAATCTTCTCATGCAAGTGTTTGCGGAGTCTGTAAAACGTGCCAATGAGGAAGTAGCAGACATGCAGGCATACGTAGATGCTCATGATGGAGGATTTAAAATTGCTCCATGGGACTATTATTACTATGCCGGAAAAGTGAAGGAACAGAAGTTTGGTCTAAGCGATTCCGATATACAGCCATATTTTTCCCTTGAGAATGTCAAGGACGGTCTCTTTTACTGTGCTGAGAAACTTTACGGCATAAAACTGGTGGAGATGCCTGATGCTCCGAAATACATGGATGAAGTGACGGTATATGATGTTCAGAATTCCAAGACCGGTGAACACATAGCCACGTTCATGACCGATTATTTCCCTCGCGATTCTAAGGTGCAGGGTGCATGGATGGAGCAGATGCAATCGGCAGGCACATACGATAATGGAGTGATGAAGCGTCCGATTGTGTATAATGTATGCAATTTATCTCGTCCCGCCGGTGACCAACCGGCTCTCCTCACTCTTGATGAAGTGGAGACAATGTTTCATGAATTCGGACATGGTTTGCAGGGAATGCTTGCTCAGTCGGAATATAAATCTTTGGCCGGCACAAACGTTGACCGCGATGCAGTGGAGCTCCCCTCGCAGCTCAACGAGCATTGGGCCACAGCTCCCGAGGTGCTTCGCGTATATGCAAAGCATTACAAGACCGGAGAGGCGATGCCGGAAGAAATGATACAGAAAATCCAGGATGCCTCAAAGTTCAACCAGGGATTTATCACCACAGAATTGGCTGGTGCCGCTTTGCTTGACCTTGCATGGGGAAAGACGGACGGACAGAATGTCGATGTTCCGGGATTCGAGGCCGCTTTCGCCGAAAAAATAGGTATGCCGGAAGAAATCACCTATCGCTATCGCTCTCCTTATTTCAAGCACATCTTTGGAGATGACGGCTATGCTTCCGGCTATTATACATATCTGTGGGCGCAGGTGCTGGAGGCAGATGCGTGGGAAACATTCCAGAAAAAGGGAATCTTTGATCCCAAGACGGCCGCTATCTACAAGAAGAATATCCTTGAGTCTGGCGATGATAAGGATGCCACCGAACTTTTCAAGAATTTCAGTGGTCACACTCCCGATGTCCACGCCCTTCTTCGTCTTCGCGGTTTTGAGCCGGCCTATAATCCACTCCCGGCAAAGAAGCTCGAGGCGAAACCAAAGAAGTAAGTTTAAGGTTTAATCTTTTTGCAAATCCATTTTAAAATGTTAACCCTACACACTAAACTTGGATAATTTAGACATCGTATAAATTAATGCCCGGTAGGTAAATATTCGCCTAATTTGTTTGCCAGTTTGAGGATTTAGGTTTAAATTTGCAATCCCAAAAGGACAAATAAAATTAATCATTAAAAAATACACTACTATGGCTTATGTAATTGGCGACAACTGCGTGGCATGTGGCACATGCCAGAGCGTATGCCCCACTGATTCCATCAGCGAAGGCGATATCTATCACATCAATCCTGACACTTGCATCGACTGCGGCAGCTGCGCACAGGTTTGCCCCTCTGACGCTATCTCAGAAGGATAATCCGCTCCATGCAGAAAAAATCCGTAACAAGGCTTCTTCCAATCGCGGAAGAAGCCTTAGTTTTTTCTTTCATCAAATTTCACATTAATCCCTTTTTTCATTAATTTTGCATTATCAAATGATATAGATCAATGATTGAAGTGAAAATTATCAATGAATCCGGCAATCCTCTTCCCCAATATGCTACGCCTGGGAGTGCCGGCATGGATCTCCGGGCATGGCTTCCTGATGAAGAAATCACAATAGGCCCGCTGGAGAGAAAGATAGTGCCTACGGGTATCAAACTTGCGATTCCTCAAGGCTATGAGTGTCAGATAAGACCAAGGTCAGGCCTCGCTGCCAAACATGGGGTGACAGTATTGAATTCACCCGGCACTATCGACAGTGACTATCGCGGTTATGTAGGCGTGATACTCGTAAACCTCAGTTCTGTACCATTCACTGTGAGAAATGGTGAAAGAATCTGCCAGATGGTGTTTGCTGCGGTTGAACCTGCTGCGCTGACCGAAGTTTCCATGCTTGAAGCTACTGAGCGTGGCGATGGCGGCTTTGGGCATACGGGGTCTTTATGAAGAGTAAGTCTAAAACAATTTCACTCTTTTTTGTTTATACTATATAAGGTAGTATTTCAAAAGAATCATTTCATGCAAAAAAGATATACCATCATCTGTTGTATAGCAATCATATCGTGCTTTTTCTCTTCCCTTAGCCTTACGGCTCTCTCAAAGGCAAAACCGGATGAGTCGCGTCATGCCAAAGCCCGCTACTATTATGTGGAGGGCAGCGTCGCACTTGCCGAGGGAAGATTGGCGGAAGCTTACGAGCTGATTAAAAAGGCTTCCCTTGTCGATCCTGATTATCCGGAGGCTGCCTATAACTATGCCCTTCTGAGGACGACCATGCGAAACGATACAATTCAGTCTCCTCATGAAGTGAGGAGAAGCATAGAGATGATGCGTCCCTTTGTGGAGGAATATCCATCTGAGGCTGTGGAGGCAATGAACTATTCATTCTATTCGGCCCGCAGCGGCGACCTTGACGAGGCAATACGTGTGGCAGAACGCACAGACTCGCTCGTGCCGGACCTGACGGCAACACTCCTGCAACTCGCGCAATACTACAGCATAAAACAAGATTACGACAATGCCATAAAGTCGCTCGAACGATATGAGCGAATCGAAGGTAACGACCCCGATCTTTCGTTGCGCAAATTCGCACTGATGCTTAGCAAGGGCGATACGATTGCCCTGATGAATGAGAGCAAGCGCCTTGTAGCCGAAAATCCTGTAAACCCTGATTATATGCTCATAAGGGGAAATGTGTTTGAGGCTTTGGAGATGCCTGACTCAGCATTAATATGCTATCAACGTGCCGAAGCAATGGATTCCGACAATGGGAAAACCAAACTCACCCTTGCCAATTTCTATCTTCAGCAGGGAGACTCTGTAGCCTACGACCTTAAAAGCAGTGAGGCTCTCCTCAGCGACAACATCATGCTGGAGGAGAAACTGCAGATGATGACTCGCTACATGCAGAACATATTGGCTGATTCAGCTGATACAAGCAGAGGATCCCGTCTCTTTGACGGATTGCTCTCCCAATACCCGCACGAACCGACCGTGCTTGATCTGGGAGGTCAATATTTTGCCACAATAGGTGACTTGCAGAGGGCTGAGGAATTAATGGGATATGCCACAGACCTTGACCCAAAGAATCAGGATTATTGGCTAAGACTTGCCTCGTTCTATTATTCCGACGAAAAATATAATGAATCGGTGAAAACCTGTGAGTCAGCAATAGAAAAACTTGGTCAGCCCACAAAGGGACTCCTTACTGTATATGCCGCATCGGCCACTCTCAATGGGGAATATGAGAAATGCAGGGATGTAAACCAAATGCAACTTGACATTGAGCTACCCGGCTTGACTCTTTCGGATAGTCCTGACACGATACTTATGAAAGCCGCAAATGCCGATTATGATACCCTCATGAGTCTGGCAAGAATATACGGAATGGCCGGGGATTCATACGCCAGGGAACTTGACTATAAAAATGCCATAAAGGAGTATGAAGTGAGCTTGGTACTTGATCCTGATAATCCCATGTCGCTCAATAATATGGCATATTTCATGGCTCAGGATGGAAGCAATCTTGACGAAGCTGAGGAGATGAGCCGGAAATCTCTTGTGGAAAATCCTGATAATCCTACATTTCTCGATACTCTCGCCTGGATACTGTATCTTAAGGGAAAGTATCCTGAAGCACTTGAGATTCAGGAAAAAACTATCGAAATTATAGGCGACAATGATGACTCAATGGGTGAATACTGGGATCACCTTGGCGATATGCAGTATCGCGTCGGCCAGAAAGAGAAGGCTTTGGAGAGCTGGAAGAAAGCAAAATCCCTCGGCAGCGACAATCAACATTTATCGGAAAAAATCAGAACGAAAAAAATAGTGGAATGAATCTAAAATGGTTGGTTTCGGCAATTATGTCGGTGAGTATAATGGTTGCTAATGCGGCAACTGTCTTTGACACTGACACGATTGCTGTGGATGTTCTCACAGAGGATGTGGTGGTTGTGGATTCAGTAGCTTTGCAACCCGAGACTATAATGCAGGATATTGTGGATGAGGCCGTGGATGCCATTACCCATTCTTATCCCGATGACTGGTCGCAATTGTCAATGCAAGGAAAACTATCTTTTGAGGGGCTACCTATAAATCCTTCCGTGAAGTTATATATGAAACGTGGAGAAGTGGTCATCATGTCTGCGCGCGCTCCAATAGTAGGGGAAGTGGCACGTCTGGAAATTTGCAACGACTCAATCACCATAATCAACAAGCATACCCGTAAATATTGGTCGCAGCAAATACAACATCAGGAGAAAGTTGGTCCCGACATCATTTCAGACATACAGGATGTAATGCTTGGCTATGTGGCATATCCCGGTCATGGAAGGATGAACTCTGAATTAGCCCATATTTCAAGCTGGACTGTGGTCCCTGATAACAAGATTTTTATTTATCCGGATACCTCTATGCAGTTCCGGTCGTCTGAGTATGGGTTTATCATAGATTCTGATGACTATGCTTTGTCATCCTTTTTGCTTTTGTTGAGCGGACATGATGCAGTCTTGGAGACTACCTACTTGTATGGGGAGGCCGGATGGACACTTGGTCTTACCATTGAAACTAATAAGGGTAGTCTGGGTGGACAATTGCAACTTTCTTATCCGGATTACAATCCATCTCCACTTGATTTGACAAATGCGGGAGAGAAATTCAGCCGTACTGACATAAAAGGTATTCTCAAATTCTAATATGAAATCAATCTGCCACAATTCACTTAGACATATAGTACTGCTTGCCTTTGCATGCATGTCGATCATATATACACCTTGCATGAGTGTCTATGCAACCACGCAATCTTCAAAAACACAATCACATAAGAAGAACACCAGCCGTCGCAGCAAAGGACCTGTTACCCCAAAGACATCCGCCGAGGGAAAGCGTATGCAGGAAGCGACTCAAAGGGATATACAGCAGACAAAAGAGAAAATCAGACTTAACGACAGAGAGATCAAAGAGGGACTTGCCGATCTGAATGCTTTGTCGGCAGAAATAAGGACAGGTCGGGTGAAAGTGGAAGACCTTCAGAAAAAAGTTGTGTCGCTTGAAAAAGAAATCAATACTTTAAATGGCAACATCGCAAAAAACGAAGCTGATTTGCAAATGATGCGTCAGGAGTATCTGAAGGCTATAAAGAAGATGCGGCTCAACCGCAAAAATCAGTCAATGCTGGCGTTTATATTTGCTTCAGACGACTTCAACCAGGCTATGCGCAGATGGAGATATCTTCGGCAATTCTCAAAGTGGAAACAGCAGAAAAGCGATGAAATTTTAAAAAAGATTGAGGTGCTTGGTATTGAGAAAGATCAGCTGGCTGAAGCCAAGGAAAAGCAGAAAATTTCTCTTGGACAGTTGTCTGCCTCTCAAAAGGAACTTGAGTTGAAGCATCAGAAACAGTCAAAAATCGTTGACGGACTAAAACAGAATGGTGTAGCCTTGCAGAATCATTTGACCCAAAAGCAAAATGAGGCAAACCAATTGAAAAATGCAATTGCATCCCTAATTGCTCAAGAGCAGGCAAAGGCGGAAGCAGAGCGTCGTGCGCGTGAGAAAGCAGAAGCCGAACGCAAGGCAAGAGAAAAGGCGGAGGCTGAAAGGTTGGCGAAGGAAAGGGCAGAGGCTGAGCGTCTGGCTGCGGAGCAAGCGCAGTCTCAAGAAAACTCAGATAAGAAAAAATCCGGAAAAAACAAAAAGGAAGAGAAGAAGGAGAAGAAAAATAAGGAAAAGTCTAAGAAGGACAGAACTTCCCGCAACAAGAACAAAAAAAATAAGTCTGAAAAAGACGTTGTCTCACGTAATAATGAAAGGGATAACAGACCTAAGATAGTCGATGGAAACTTTGCCGCATTGCGTGGAAATCTGCCACGTCCGGTTGATGGCGGTTGGCGCATAACAAATCCTTTCGGGCGTCATTCAATGCCGGAACTCCCTGAGGTGGTTTACGATAATCCGGGAATTGATGCTGAAGTTGCAAAAGGCGCTTCCGTTAAGGCTGTTGCGGCGGGCAAGGTGTCGGGAGTATATAAACTTTCAGGATATGGCACTGTCGTTATTGTAAGCCATGGCGAGTACTACACGGTATATGGCAATCTTGCTTCTGTTTCTGTATCTGTCGGCTCTCAATTGTCGGCCGGAAGTCACATAGGAAGTGCGGCGGCTGATCCCGATGACCAACGTAGAGGGTCAGTGCACTTTGAGGTTTGGCATGGCAGGGAGAAGCAGAATCCTGAATCCTGGCTTCATTGATGCTTCTCGTATCAAAAAATCGCCCTTTGTTGGGCGATTTTTTGATGTGTTAGTGCAATGTCGGTGCCTTCAATCCGTTGCCAAGACTCTTTCCGGATACTTCTATCTTTATGTCATCATAAAGTCCCATGTCTATGAAACTTTGTAGTAGTGTCGGACCTCCCTCCACCATCAGTGACGTCACTCCTTCATCGTATAGTTCCTTCATCTGTTGCCTGAGGTCGTGACGGGCATTTACTCTGCGAGGTGCTTTGCCTGGCCAGCTGCGGCAGTCAAGTCGCGGATGGTCGATTTCAAGAGTATTCTTTCCCACCATAATGGCATCGACCATAGAGCGTCTGCGATGCATCCAGATAGTTGACACCGGAGTTGAAAATTGTATGGGATATGGCTTCCCGTCTTTTCCCATGCCGGCCATGTACCCATCGGAACTTTGTGCCCACTTGAGCTGTATCCATGGCCGACCAAGCCTATGGGCGGTGATAAATCTTGCATTGAGTGAGTCGCATTCCTTTCGTAGCACATTTTCCACCACTTCCACGCCTGCATCGCGCAGCATCCTGATGCCACGCCCGCTTACTTCGGGAAATGGATCTGCACTCCCCACCACAACACGGGGTATTCCGGTGTCTATTATGAGTTTTGCACATGGTGGAGTTTTCCCATAGTGCGAACAAGGTTCAAGGGTGACATAGATAGTGCTGTTGGATAATAGTGATTTGTCAGATTCTTTCACTGAGTTGATTGCACAAACCTCTGCATGCGGTCCGCCGTATTGATGGTGATAGCCTTCTCCTATTATTCTTCCATCCGGAGCGGCAATCACAGCACCCACCATCGGATTAGGCGATACAAGACCTTCGCCAAGTCTTGCCAGTTGCAGAGCACGCCTAATGTATCTTTCTTCTATTTTCATGTCGCAGTCAATTTGTTTTTGCAAAATTAAAACTTTTTTCTGACATTTCAAGAATGTGAATTAAGGACATCAGAAGTCTGTCCCTCTTAAAGATTGTTAAAATACGCTTATTTCTTGACTATGGTTGAAAAAAGTTGCCCTTGAATGCCGTTTTTTTGCGCAAATAATGTTAAATTTGCAAATTCAAACATCACGCGAAAGCGTCAAATACATACGTCTGTGAAAATAAAATTCTCATCCATAGGAAGTTTGCCTCTGTTGGTGTGTCTCTTGACGCTGACAGGATTCTCCTCATCATGCAATAAGAAGACAGAATCCTCCACCGAGGACACTTATATGCCATCATCCACGGCTGCTGTGACATCTTTCAAGATTAAAGCCAAAGACACATCGCTAAAGTTGGATTCAGTTTTCTTTTCAATCGATCTCAACAGGGGAGTCATCTTCAATGCCGATTCTCTTCCTGTGGGCACAGACATCACCAAACTTGTGCCCACCATCACATATACCTCATCTGCCTCCGCTGTGACACTCACTGTCAATTCCGATGGAAAAGATGTGGAGTCTGACTACAAGACAAATCCCAACGATACGATTGACTTCTCAAATCCGGTGAAGCTCACGGTGACGGCTGAGGATGAGATTACCGTGCGTAGCTATGACATAAAAGTCAATGTCCACACTGTCCAACCGGATTCTTTGGTATGGGATAAGCTCGCAGTGACACCTCTGCCCTCAAAACTTGGAAAACCAAAGGCTCAGAAGACCGTGAAATTCAAAGACACCACATATACTCTTCTCCAAGAGAATGATAATTCATATTCCCTTTCAGTGGCCTCGGATATTCTTTCCGGAGAATGGAATTTGTTGAGCCCACGTCTTGATTTCCAACCTAACGTGGAAACGCTTAATGCCACACCCGACAGGCTTTGTGTGCTTGACATTTCCGGCGTGCTACATGTTTCATCCGACGGAATCACCTGGAGCAATACAGGTCTTGTATGGACGAATATAATAGGTGCCTATGGCAATGCCCTCCTCGGTATGCGCAACGATTCCGGAAAACTTGTGCACACATCATGGTCTGCTGAGGCCGGATATAAGGAGCAGCCTGTTAAAGAGAATTTCCCGGTATCAGGATATAGCGACTTTGTGCAGTTCAGCAATCGGTGGACAACTCTTCCAATTGGATTCATGACCGGAGGCCGACTTGCAGATGGTTCTCTGACTGAAATGACATGGGGCTTTGATGGAGACAACTGGGAAGTGCTTTCAGAAAACATGGTGCCAAAGGTGGAAGGCGCTTCGATTGTGCCATACTTCGTATATCGCAAGACATCTTCTTCACTGGTGCAGACGGAATTTTCTGTATGGATGCTGATAGGAGGACAGCTTGAGGATGGCAATTTCAATAAAAAGATATATGTGTCATACGACAATGGCGTGAATTGGTATGCGGCCGACACCCAAATGCAACTTCCCGATTATTTCCCGGGACTTTACAATTTGGATGCAGTGATGGTGGAATGGCCAAAACAGGCCTCTCTTGAAGGCAACTGGCAACTGCGTGCTCCACGTCAGCAAACACCCATGGCACGTCTGAAATATAATGTTGACAATTATGAAGTTTCATGGGATTGTCCGTATATATATATTTTCGGCGGCATTGATGAGTCCGGCAATCTGAATGATGAGGTATGGCGTGGGGTGTTGAATCGGCTCACCTTCATCCCCCAATTCTGATATATCTGATATATGAAGAGGATTGCCATTGTCATATTGATATGTGCTTTTGCCGGAATGCTTTCATTCCGGGTAAAAGCACAGGAAGACTACCGGTATGATGCCGGTGGCGGAATCGGTATGACCGGTTATCTCGGTGACGCAAACATGTCTAATCTTTGGTCTAATCCGGGATTCGACGCCATGCTGCTCTTCAGATACATGCGTAATCCAAGGATTGCGTTCAAGACAGGTTTTTATGTGGGTTCTTTGTCCGGTAATACCGCAGATATGACTGATGTCTTGCCGGATGCGGCACAATTCAAATTCTCTACCACATTTTTTGAATTGGGCGAAATGTTTGAATTTAACTTTCTCAACTATGGCATAGGAGAGAGATATAGAAATCTGAAACGCTTCAGCCCTTACATCACGGCAGGGCTGGGCGCCACGATGTGGACCTCCGGTGGCTATCTTGGAGCTGCGTTCACTATACCCATGGGTGTTGGCGCGAAATTCAAACTGAGCCAGCGCCTGAATCTCGGACTGGAGTTTCTCATGAAAAAGACATTCTCCGACAAACTTGATGGAAGGGATCTTGCGGATCCTCATATAATAAAATCAGGTTTTGCAAAAAACACTGATTGGTATTCGACACTTTCCGTGACGCTTAGTTATGAGTTTTCAAAACGATGTGCCACTTGCAACTATAAAGAATAAACTACTCCTGATGGAAAAACTTGATGATATATTGAGAAGGCTTGACATGACACGTATCCCTCGGCATGTCGCTATGATTATGGATGGAAATGGCCGTTGGGCCAAGTCTCGCCAGAAAGTGCGAAGCGACGGCCATTACGAAGGAATCACGAGCGTGCATAATGTGACTGCGTTGTCGTCGGATCTCGGCTTGTCGTATCTCACACTCTATGCGTTTAGCACTGAAAATTGGAACAGACCGAAGGAAGAGGTGGATACTCTCATGACTATAATAGGTTGGGCAATAGCCAGGGAACTTGACGAGTTGCTCCGCAATAATATAAAAATCAATCTCCTCGGTGATATCCACAGAGTGCCTGAGGGTCCGCGTCGGGAACTTTATGATGCCCGTGACAAGACTGCGCATTGCACAGGACTCCAACTAAATATTTGCATAAGTTATTCTTCAAGGTGGGAGATAGTCGAGGCGGCACGCAGGCTCTGCAGAGATGTCGTCGAAGGAAAGATAACCCCGGATGACATTGATGAAGACGTGTTCAGCAAGCATCTCGCCACAGCGGGGATGCCTGATCCGGATCTTCTGATTCGCACAGGTGGCGAACAGCGGATAAGCAATTATCTGCTATGGCAGATTGCATATAGCGAACTTTATTTTACTCCGACCCTGTGGCCGGACTTCGGCAAGGAGGAATATGCGCTTGCGCTTATCGATTATCAGCAACGTGAGAGAAGATTTGGCCAGACATCCGAACAAATCACTGAAAACCTGTCAAACAACAATATATCAATATGACTTTGATCAAAAAAATAGTACTCATCGCAATGGCTGTGGTGGTGTCTATGTCTGCGTCTGATGCAGTTTCACAGACTGTCGGCAACGATACCATTTATGCCCCCGACATCATATATTCACCTATTCCCAAAATGTATGAGATAGCAGGAATCAAGGTGACTGGAGTCCCTAATACGGAAGACTACGTCATTATCGGGTATTCCGGTCTTTCCATTGGAGAAAAGGTTGAGATTCCGGGCGATGCCATATCTACAGCTGTGAAACGTTTCTATAGGCAGGGGCTATATTCCCAGGTAGAGATAAGCCTGGAGAAAGTGGTTGGCGACAAAGCGTGGCTCGAAATATCTCTAAAGGAAAACCCTCGTATGGCTGATATCCGATTCACCGGCGTGAAAGGAGGCGAAAAGAAAGATCTTCTTGAGCGTCTCGGTGTGGAGAAAGGGCAGCAACTAAATCCCAATATAGTGCAGCGCATTCGCCAGGTGGTGCAGAAATACTATGAGGGCAAAGGTTTTAAAAATGTCATTGTCACATCCACACAACAGCCGGACTTGTCGCAGGAAAATTATGACTTCCTTACAGTAAATGTTGACCGTCAGAACAAAGTCAAGGTTCACAAGATATATATCAACGGCAATAAAGTGCTCTCTGATCGCAAATTCAAAAATGCGATGAAGAAGACGAATGAGAATCATGATATCCTTAATCTCTTTAAGCAAAAGAAATTTATCGACACTGACTATGCCGACGATAAAATACGTATCATCGACAAATATAACGAACTTGGATATCGTGATGCGGAAATTCTCAGTGACTCGGTAGTGAAGTACGACGATAAGGAGGTGGATATTTATATCACTGTGGATGAAGGCGACAAATATTACATCAGGGATATAGACTGGGTCGGCAATACTGTATATCCCACCGACTACCTGAATCAACTTCTCGGTATATATCCGGGTGATGTCTATAATCAGAAGCGCCTTAACAAACGTACTACAGAAGATGATGATGCGGTGGCAAACCTTTATCTCGACAACGGATATCTCTTTTTCCAGCTTGTACCCATAGAGCAGAATGTAAGCAACGACAGCATTTCGCTCACAATGCGCATATATGAGGGTCAACCCGCCAAGATCAACAAGGTTGTAATAAATGGCAATGACCAGCTGTATGAAAAGGTAATCCGAAGGGAGCTTCGTGTGAAGCCCGGCGATTTGTTCTCCAAGCGTGAGTTGATGAATTCCGCTCGTGAGATAGCCGCTTCCGGCCATTTCGATCCTGAGACAATGGGCATAAATCCTCAACCTAATGATGCCGACGGCACAGTTGACATCATCTTCGACCTTGAGCAAAAGGCTAACGACAAGGTTCAGTTGTCGCTTGGCTGGGGACAGACGGGTGTCACGGGTCAGGTGGCTCTTCAGTTCTCTAATTTCTCAATAAAGAATCTCTTCAATCCTTCTACTTATAGAGGTATCATACCTCGGGGAGACGGACAGACTTTCTCTATATCGGCTCAGACCAATGCGAAATACTATCAAAGTTACAGTATAAGTTTCTTTGATCCATGGCTTGGAGGCAAACGTCCCAATTCATTTTCATTCTCTCTCGACTACAGCCGTTCAACAGGTGTCAACAGTCGTTTCTACAATCAGAGTTACTACAATACCATATACAACAACTATAGCTACTACAATTATGGCAGTTATGGCACCAATTACGGACAATATGCCTATCAGAATGCCTATGACCCCAACAAGGTGCTTCAGCTTGCCGGTGTAAGTGCTGCATACGGAACACGTCTGTCATGGCCTGACGATATGTTCCAATTCCAGGTGTCGCTTGCCTACCGATGGTATTATCTCAAGAACTGGGAATATCTGCGCTTTATGCAGACCGGCTCTGCCAATTCCGTAGTGCTTGGTCTTACTTTGAGCCGTAGCACCATCGATAACCCGATTTACCCCCGTTCAGGCTCATCGTTTGCCTTGTCGGCGCAAATGACTCCGCCATGGACAAAGATGCGTAAGGGGCATGATTGGCAAAACCTGGCCTACAGAGCCGACCGGCTATATGATGCCAAGGCTCAGGCAGAGCTCTACAAGTGGATAGAATATTACAAGATCAAGTTCCAGAGCAAGACATTCACTCCGCTCACCGACCCTCAGGGTAGCTGGACTCTTGTGCTTATGACTCGTGCTGACTTCGCTCTTCTCGGCAGCTACAACAAGTATGTGAAGTCTCCCTTTGAGACTTTCTATTTCGGTGGTGACGGCATGACCGGTAGCTACACTTACGCCACTGAGACTATCGGTATGAGGGGTTATGAGAATGGACAGTTTACGCCATACAATTATGAGGCATACGCTTACGCTAAATATACATTCGAACTTCGATTCCCCTTTATGCTCCAGCCTAACACCACAATATTTGCCCTCGCATTCGCTGAAGCGGGTAATGCATGGACTGATATAAGCAAATTTGCCCCGTTCAATCTGAAACGCTCAGCCGGTGTAGGCGTGCGTCTCTATCTCTCGATGCTTGGATTTCTTGGCATTGACTGGGGCTATGGTTTCGACAAGGTGTGGGGACGTCGTGGAGGTGGCAACCTTCACTTTGTGCTCGGACAGGAATTCTAATGTTGTAGGAGTGCCAATTTTATGCTACTTTAAACTTTAATGACGTTATTTTGTCTTAAAGATAGTAAACCTTTTAAATTTGAACGATATGAAAAAACTGATGATATCTCTCGCCCTCGTTGTCGTGGCAGCCGTAGGGGCATTCGCTCAGAAATTTGCACTCGTCGATATGGACTATGTGCTCCGTAATGTGCCAAGTTATGAGATGGCCAACGAACAGCTCAATCAGGTTTCGCAACGTTGGGAACGTGAAGTGACTGAGCTCCAGAAGGAGGCAGAGACCATGTATAAGAATTATCAGGCTGAGATGGTGTTCCTGACAGATGACCAGAAGAAATCGCGCGAGGAGGAGATCGTGGCCAAGGAAAAGGAAGTCACTGATTTGCGCTACAAATACTTCGGGCCTGAAGGTGAACTTTTCAAGAAACGCCAAAGTCTCATGAAGCCTATTCAGGAGGATGTCTATAATGCAGTGAAGGCTGTAAGCGAGGAAAAGGGCTATCAGGTGATTTTCGACCGCGCCTCATCACAGAGCATAGTCTTTGCCTCCCCAAAGATTGATGTCAGCAACGATGTGCTTGCCAAACTCGGCTACTCCAAATAAACTTGGATTCTCATGGCACAAGAAAAATCGGGATATCAAGAGTATCCATGATTTTTCAAGTGTAAACAGAGACAATCAGGAGTCTGCATAAATTAAATATGAATAAATAATAACTTAAAAACAATAGGACAAACATGATTAAGAAAGTACTTTTGGCCATCGCGCTCATCTGCCCGATGCTGCTCTCCGCTCAGACGCTTAAGATTGGGCTTGTAGATTTCAGTTCTATCATTCAGGCTATGCCGGAGACTACCGCTGCCCAGAACCAACTCAAGGAAGTAAGCGACAAATATGACGCAGAATACAAGAAACTTGTTGAGGAGATGAACCGCATGGTGACAGAATATCAGAACATGCCCGAGACAGAGCTCCCTGCAATCAAGGAGCGCAAGACTCGCGAACTCAGCGATTACCAGCAGAAAATTCAGCAGTTCGAACAGACTGCAATGCAGGATCTCCAGAAAATGCAGAATGAGCTTATGGCTCCCGTTCAGCAGAAAGTGAGCCAGGCTGTGGAAAGTGTCGGACGTGAGGGAGCATATTCCATGATTCAGATCTATGACCCTGCTCTTACACTATATCATGCCGACCCGGTAGTTGACGTGACTCCTGCGGTAAAGGCGAAACTCGGCATACAATAATTACTGATAATGTTGACATGTGTTGACTTCAACACCATGCTTGAAACTGAATGTTATAACTTGGCGGAAGTGTTGACTTCCGCCATTTCTTTAGGTCCCATCGGAGTCTTCGACTCCGGATATGGCGGATTGACCATATTGCGAGATCTCCGGAGGCACCTTCCTCAATATGATTACCTTTATTTGGGCGATAATGCGCGTGCGCCATACGGCACACGCAGTTTCGAGGTGGTATATCGCTATACTCTTGAAGCTGTCGGGGAACTTTTCTCACGTGGATGCCCGCTTGTGATATTGGCTTGCAACACGGCATCCGCAAAGGCTCTGCGCACCATACAGCAGCGGGATCTTCCTGAAATGGACCCCACGCGTCGTGTGCTCGGTGTGATACGTCCTACCGTGGAATCGCTTGGTGGCACATCTAAATCTCGTCATATCGGTGTGCTTGCCACTCCAGGCACGGTGGCGAGTCATTCATATATGATAGAAACGCTGAAGCTCTATCCTGAAATGATTGTCACGGAGCAGGAGTGTCCCCTTTGGGCCGCAATAGTGGAAAGTTCGGAAGCCGATAGCGACGGGGCTGATTATTTTGTGAAGAAGCGTATTGATGCTTTGATGGATCGTGACCCATATATCGACACTCTGGTGCTTGGATGCACTCATTATCCGCTTCTTATTGACAAGATCAGAAAATATGCTCCTGAACATGCGGAAATCCTTGAGCAAGGACATCTTGTGGCGGAATCTCTTGCAGACTATCTGAGGAGGCATCCCGAGATGGAATGCCGTCTTCGCAAGACCGGCTCCGCTGAATATCTCACAAGCGAGAATCCCGAAAAATTTGATGCGCTTGCCTCGCTTTTCACCAACGATGACGTGCATTCAAGACACTGTCCACTTGATTAAGACCCTATAATTCTTATTTTACCATGCATATGAATCCAGCAGAGTGTCTGAAGGTATTGTCGAAGCACCTTCAGACGCATCCCGAAGATGAGGATGCGTTAATAGAGAGAGGTCGGCTTTTTTGGTCGCTCAATCGGCGCAGCGAGGCCATTACCGATTATCTTGCGGCGCAGCGTCTGAATCCCGACGGCAAGGCCTCCCAGTTGCTTAAAGCTACCTACGACATTCTTGACTTCTACCACAAGGACCTCTACAATCCCTGACTTCCTATTCTTACTCATTACTCATAACTCATTACTTATTACCTGATCAAATCGGCAGAGCCGATTTGATCAATGTTCCCAAGGCATTATCATCCGGGCTGTCGTGACCCGCAGTGCCGGCGCGTATGTGCGTTCAGGATAGAGCATTATTCGGCGTTCACGTACCCACCCTCTGTCGTGGTTGCGTATGGTGATCACAGCCAGACCTCGTGTCCCTTTGGCGCGACGTCGCATGTCGCCAATAAGGTCGGTCATGTCGGAGACCCGGCGGGTCTCATACTCTATTTTATCTTTGACCCCAACTGTCATTCTGACAGAAATTCTGTCGCCGTAGCTCATCTGGTAATCGCGGCGTCCAACCGCAATTCGTTCCACTCGCCGGGATGTATATACCGGTGTGGTCGCAAAATAATACTGACTGTTCATATCCGGTGTAGATTTGCAGAATCATCCATCCAGGGTGATTTCTTGGTTTATGATGCAAATTTAGCCGATATGACTGCCAACCGCTTGCAGTGGAATGTTAAAAGATGTTGCGATTGTTAAATTGCAAACAAAAAGTTCCAAGATTCTTGAATCTTGGAACTAACTTTGTACAGGAAATGGGACTCGAACCCACACAGCCGGTAAGGGCCAGGGGATTTTAAGTCCCCCGTGTCTACCATTCCACCATTCCTGCATCAGGCATACGCTTATGTCAGATGATTACAACGTTGACAAGCGCGTTTCCACTTGCAAAGTTAATACAATTTTCCTCCCCCTCCAAATTTTCCCCTTAAAAAAGTCTGAAAAAAGGCATCTCTGACTCTCGTCCTTGATGAGAGCTCCCCACTCATTGTAAGCGAAAGCCATCTCCTTCTCCTTTCCGGGATAGTCCATGCTTCCGGGCTGCGTCACTGCATCGGCATCCTCCAACACCCCGGTTATCCTGTTGCCGTCGTAGTAGATGTGAAGGTTGTCTATCTTGCCATAGTTGCCGTCAGCCTTCAGTCCGTGTCGCTGCAGACGGCGGATTCCTCCGTTGAGCATGAACTCAAGCGAGTTTTCCGTGTATCGGTTCCCGTGGTCGGACAGACTTGCCCCCTCGCCGTATTCCGCGTGCGTCAGCCAGTTGTAGCCGTTGTAGGTATATTTGTAACCGCGTTGTGTGGCGTCCGTCCCCATTGTCCACGACATGGCGCTGACCGATCCGTTGCAGAGCGGTTTGCCGGGTCCGTCTGTGTAGTGCAGCTTCTGAGAGAACCCCGGCCCGGTTATCGATATGGTCTGTTCGTGCAGGTTGTAGCTGTAGCTCACCGTGCCGCTCCTGTTCATACTTTCAAACTTTTATTATTTTGGGTTATAATAATATAGAATTAATGCTGCACATAGATTTTGTACAGAAACAATAAATATATTCCACATGTTAGCAAAACCCATAATAATACCTATCAGGAATGTAATTGATGAATATATCATAATGATATCAGTACTTAATTTATTTATCTGTGGAAGTTCAGATACAACGTATATACAATTGATGGTAATGACAACAAGGGGTATAATTGACCAATAATCGTATATTTCATTAAAATTAAGATTTAGAATGATGAATATTATGCTAACAGTTTGGCCAATAAACCAGATGGCACAGAATCGTTCAATAGCATTTTGAAAAATTCCATATTTTCTATTGACGAATAATGTTATAGGAAAATTGAGTAAGACATATAAATACAAACATGCAATGATTATGGAGTTGGTATTGTTACACATAAAGGATAATAAGATACTTGCTATTAATATCGAACTAAAGGATGAGAAGATAGACATTCCATAGCATAAGATACGATTCAGAGATAATCCTTTACCCAATCCTATAAAACACATTAAAAATCCCATGCTAAAGCATGAAATCTCTATCAGGGTCGTATATGCAATATAGAAAAACCGATGCCAATATGATGGGTTTATTGCATTCAAAACAATAAGATAGTAGTAAGTGAAAATTATCAACAGCACAATTGACTCAGACATGAACCAAAAGCCAATACAAATTCTTTGTAAAGGTGAATTTATAGATTTACATGATGTAAATAGAGAAGTTCTATTTTTTAATATGCACAGCATTTGGAAAACGTTTTCGTATTTCATTAAATAAAGACTCCGGGAATATAGGTTTGGTAACTATAACCATAGTACCCATACCTTGACTATCTTCCGCATTATAATTTTTTTCAAAATTAATTCCTATTGATTTTAATGCAGAATGTACTGTCTGTGCACAATTGCTATCAAATAAATCATATTCTTTACTTGCTTCTGATACAAAAGCTTCTGCTGCAGTTTTATCTTGCTCCGGCGTCGTGGGTAAGATCAAAGACTCTTTGAAATCATAACCTGAAACATCGTTATTGTCTTTTTCCGAATCTTCACCCGACCTGTTGTAATCACTTTCCAAGAATTGCATGGGACTGCCAAAAGATTTTTCTCCCAAATCATGATAGCCCTTCCCTCCGAAACTGCCATTGGTTTCTCTGTATATGTTATCTCCGTTTTTGGAATAATAGTGCCAATTTCCATCTTTTTGCTGAATAAGCATTGCCGAATGGCCAATCAAGCCACCTAAATTCAACACAGCAATGCTGTCACCATTTTGGTCAAATCTATTTATAGGGTCATTGCCACAGTACAGATATGGAGAAAGATGATAATATTTCTCGCATAAAGGATCTATAGAGGTAAATTGTGGTATGGCGGGGTATTGCCGTCTTGCTCCGAAGTCGTATTCATTGAGGCCATTGGCGGAGATCAGCTCCTTGCCGATGAACTTGAAGGGCTGGCCGTAGTTGCCGGTGCCGAGGTCGGCGATCACAGCACCGTAGGGGTAGTAGGCCGTGGTCTGCTCGATTTCCCCGGTCGAGCCGTTGATGACGGCCCGGTTGTTGCCAAGGTAATCCTGTGTGTAGTAGTGGAACGTTACGGCAGTGCCCGATATGGTGGCGTAGCCGCCCGGGAACTGCACCATGTCAATCTTGCCGTTGCGGTAGATCACCGGCCCGTGATACTCTATGTATTCATGGCCGTCCATGGGTGTGAGGACTTGGCTTTCCGCTTCTGCGTCATCACTCTGTCCCACCGGTGTCAGTATCGTTGTCTTCGGCTTGGTGTAGTGGTGTGTCCTCAGTTTCACCCCCGATATGGAATACACGTTGTATGAGTAACTGCCGTCGGAGAAATACACGCACGTCGGGTTGCCCGTGTAGTCATACTCTATCTGGGTTATCCCCCGGCTCTCGTCCTTGATGTGTGCACCCCAATCATTGTATTCGAATGCCATCTCCCTCTTCTTGCCGGGATAGTCCATGCTGCCGGGCTGCGTCACGGCATCGGCATCCTCCAGCACTCCGGTTATCCGCTTGCCGTCGTAATATATGTGGAGGTTGTCGATCTTGCCATAGTTGCCGTCAGCCTTCAGTCCGTGTCGCTGCAGACGGCGGATTCCGCCGTTGCGCATGAACTCAAGCGAGTTTTCCGTATAGCGGTTCCTGTGGTCTGTGAGGTTGTCGCCCTCGCCGTATTCGGCAAGCGTAAGCCAGTTGTAGCCGTTGTAGGTGTATTTGTAGCCGCGCCGGGTCGCGTCCGTCCCCATCGTCCAAAACATCGCGCTGACCGAGCCGTTGTATAGAGGCTTGCCCGGTCCGTCGGTGTAGTGCAGTCTCTGCGAGAACCCCGGTCCGGTTATCGAGGTGGTCTGTCCGTGCAGGTTGTAGCCGTAACTGACCGTGCCGCCGCTGTTGGTTCCGTTGCCCCTGACCACCGAGGTTATCCTTCCAAGGTCATCATACGTCACCTTCGACACCCTCTGCTTCGTGCCGTTGACGGCGACGTCGGTGTATAGCAGCAGTCCGGAGCTGGTGTCGTATGTGTTTTCAGTCACCATCGTCAAATCGTAAATATCATTACACGTTTTGAGAATTTATATGTTTCAGACAATACTCCAATACAAATTGATATGCAGTTTTCTGAGAATTATCTGGCATATAAAAGGTTGTACCGCCTGTATTTCCCTTTGCCATTTCCTCTTTTAATAAAGATAATGCTTGCCTATACTTGTGTTTATGACATTGAATTAATATTGGCAACATTTGGTTTGTCCATTCCGGATTGTGATAATAGTATTCATCTGGATTTGGATGTTCTTCAAGAAATTCTGAGATGTACGTATCAATTGTTGAATATATTTGCTGATATAGAGATATCAAGTTTGATTCTTCATATCCTGCATCACCATTAATATTCCATTTACATTCAAGTATCGGAACTGATGTGACAGCATTACCTCCCATTATTCTTAATGAGAAAGGTTTGAGAGGTTTTTCAAATCCCAATATTTCCCACAGCAAATCATCTACATATATTGGCTTCACTTCCAAAACGAAAGAAATTCTATCCATTTTGACGTTAAAAAAGAAATATAGATTAAATAGATACCCTTCTTTTGTTTTCCAACGTGCATAGCTGCTACGTTTGACACCATAATTTTTTTCGATTTGTTTTGTCACATTGTTGATTATGTCAAATTTCTCTTTGTCTGTGTATTTGCTTATTTTATTTGTCATAAATTAAAACATGTGATTACTTAATTACTTCAATGAGTTGCTAATAATCTTCAATAAGCTGATTTGTAAATAGATATAACAGCAATTACATCTTACTAATTATCAAAACAATACAACAATTACTAATCTAAAGATATTTAATTTTCGTACTTGTTTTTTCTGTCCCATTTGTCAACACGAATTTCTTGATTTTTTTTATATCCATCTTTATTGGATCGTACTTCAAACTTTTTATTTCCATTCTCTATATGTCTTTTTGCTTTTTCTTGTCCGGTTGATAATCTTGTTGTTGAAGAGCGTTTAGCTTCTACCACTGTTGTTGTTCCATCCTTTTCTTTTACCAATGCATCAGCTCTTATCCTATTACCCTTAACATTACCTTCTCCATTCTTCGGAACTAAAGTTACTTGTTCAGAAACATTTTTCCCCTGCGCTCTCAATTCCTTAGAGACTTGTTCTTGAAAATCTAATCCTTCCTTTATTTCAGGAACATTCTTCATACCTTTGCTTGCTGTCTTGGCATCGGAAGCCTTGTCTATTGCGACAGCGGCTTTGCCAAGTTTTGATGCACCAGCAGGAACAAATGGTATTATGACGGCAAGACCATCAGCACCGGCATCAATCCAATGGCCGGCTGCAGATTGATGATTGCCTTTTGCGTGATCTACAATGGCTGCACCTACATCGTACAGAAGGTTGCCAACATCCCAGACAGTTTCCCAAAAGTTGCCATCATTATCTATAGCATTTATTGGATTATTTGCGCAATAGAGATACGGCGAGAGATGAGGATATGTGTCTGCAAATTTGTCTATGGAGGTAAACTGTGGTATTGCAGGGTATTGCCTTCTTGCTCCGAAGTCGTATTCGTTGAGTCCGTTGGCCGAGATCAGCTCCTTACCGATGAACTTGAAGGGCTGGCCGGAGTTGCCGGTGCCGAGGTCGGCTATCACCGCGCCGTATGGATAGTAGGCAGTGGTATGCTCGATGGCCCCGGTCGTGCCGTTGATGACAGCCCGGTTGTTGCCGAGATAGTCCTGCGTGTAATAATGGAAGGTGACATCGCCGCCGTCTATCGTGGCGTAGCCACCGGGAAACTGCACCATGTCGATCTTGCCGTTGCGGTAGATCACCGGGCCGTGATACTCGATATACTCATTGCCGTCCATGAGGGTGAGTCCTTGGCTTTCCGCTTCTGCGTCATCACTCTGTCCGACAGGTGTCAGTATAGATGTCTTAGGCTTTGTGTAGTGGTGTGTCCTCAGTTTCACCCCCGACAAGGAATACACGTTGTATGAGTAACTGCCGTCGGAGAAATACACGCACGTCGGGTTGCCCGTGTAGTCATAGTCTATATAGGTTATCCCGCGGCTCTCGTCCTTGATGAGCGCACCCCACTCGTTGTAGGCGAATGCCATCTCCTTCTGTTTGCCGGGATAGTCCATGCTTCCGGGCTGCGTCACGACATCGGCGTCCTCCAGGACACCTGTTATCCGGTTTCCGTCGTAGTAGATGTGCAGGTTGTCGATCTTGCCATAGACCCCGTCGGCCTTCAGTCCGTGTCTCTGCAACCGGCGGATTCCGCCGTTGAGCATGAACTCAAGCGAGTTCTCCGTATAGCGGTTTTTGTGGTCAGTGAGGTTGTCACCCTCTCCGTATTCGGCGAGCGTCAGCCAGTTGTAGCCGTTGTAGGTGTATTTGTAGCCGCGCCGGGTTGCGTCCGTCCCCATTGTCCACGACATCGCGCTGACCGATCCGTTGTATAGCGGCTTGCCCGGTCCGTCGGTGTAGTGCAGTCTCTGCGAGAACCCCGGCCCGGTTATCGACGTGGTCTGTCCGTGCAGGTTGTAGCCGTAGCTCACAGTGCCGCCGCTGTTGGTTTCGTTGCCCCTGACCACAGAGGTTATCCTTCCAAGGTCATCATACGTCACCTTCGACACCCTCTGATTCGTGCCGTTGATTGTGACATCGGTGTATAGCAGAAGTCCGGAGTATGTGTCGTATGCATTCTCCGTCACCATCTTCACCCCTCCGCTCTCCGTCATCGTGGATACAAGCGGCTGGTCGGTGAAGGTGTAGGTGTTTGTGGTGGTGCGCAGAGTGCCGAAGT
>JAMPAV010000036.1 GCA_023667055.1 Muribaculum sp.
CATACACCTTTTTCATTCCCTTTGGCGAAAGCCGTTCATGTCCGTTTCATATAATCAGTTGAAAAATTCATCTTTTATAGGTAACGCATAAAGTAATTGTGCATTTTTTACTACATTAAATGGGAATGATTTTAACCTCAATACAGATCCAGCCAAGGCCGGTTGAGGCGCGAATGGGTGCGATTTTATTTCTGAATGCTTTGGCGATGCAACGCCGATTGATTTCGCAAGCGAAATTTCGGATGGAAGCCGATGGATACGGAATTTGCTTCGATAATTAAAATGCACAATTACTTTGTGTGAATACTATTGGATGATTAATTTGTAACTATCATTCTTTTAGAATCAGATGCAATCCCATCGGCAATAATACCATAAAGATATATTCCAGGTTTGAGAGAATGAGACTCGACATTAATTTTAATATTCCCCCGTTCATGTATTTTAATTTCCAAAATTTGGGAACCTCTTAAATCGTATATACACAAATTGGCTGAAATGATATCGTAAGGTAGATAGCATGCGATTTCAGTGATTGTATTGAATGGATTAGGATAATTTTGATTAAGTATAACATTATTCATAATCCTGTTTTTTTCTTCTAATGGTTGTGTGGTTGGATTATAAGTATTTACTAAGCTTATAATTATATTTCCTTGTTCCGTTACCTTTTCATGGAGCTTTTTATATGCATCCACTAACAATGGTATAAATCCTATGTAATCAATACTTAAAATATCATCCTCATCTTGCACTACTAATTCAGGAAATATTTCTTTTATTTCCTGAGCAATAAATCCATAATGAATTCTTTCATCACTATATGTCTCAATTGATTTTGTTTTATCTTCTTTTTTTAATAGGTCAGTCTTAAGAGGATATACGAGCCTATAACTTATTGGATTAATGTTCAATAGATTTAAATATGACTTTTCAAGTGACGATATATTTGTCTTATATCGTATGTCTGACGGAGTTAGGAAAGACGGTGCTTTAACATTATAAGTAAAGTCAAACAACTTGGATTTATCAGTGTAAGATAAACCTAATATATTGTTGTCTAATCCTAAGGCAAAATATTTTGAGGCCTTAATTATCAAAATACCTTCCAATCCATCACCGCTAATCATTGAATTGTCTTCCGCCCCAAAAGAAATGCTGGGTGCATAACTACTATTAAGCCCCCATATATTGAGAGTCGCATTTTTGAATACACTTTCATTTAGTTTGCAATTTCCAATTTGCGTTTGACCATTTTCTAAAACAGCGAGTTGCGCTGTTGTATTTAGGATATATCCTAATACGGTTAGTAATAAAAGTAAAACTCTTTTCATCGTCTTTTAATGTTTAAGGTTAATAAATAAATTAGTATAAGATTAATATGTTTCGGTTGCAAAGATAATTATAAATGTTGAAGATTGCAAATATTTTACAACGATATTAGTAAATTTTGCATAGCACATGACAATTTTGTTGTTGCCTGAATATCATTGGTATATATCTCCAATGGCTTATTTTGTCTAAAATTGTGTCAAGAGAATTGAGTGTTGCGAATATATTATTTCCTGACTTCGTCACTATTTTTATTGCCCAAAAATTAGCCCCTATAAAACAGTAGATTACATCATTTTGCCTCAATTTTAGGGTGACGCAATGACATTGGGCTGATTCTAAGTTCTCGTGGGTACCCACAGACGAGTAGTCAAATATTGAAATCTCGCGGACTAATATTAGCCAAGCTTTCGTCAAGGGTGACGCATTGACGAAGTCAGGTCTCCAATGGCTTATTTTGTCTAAAATTGTGTCAAAAGAATTGAGTGTTGCGAATATATTATTTATTTCTCAAACTCGCCTCAGGATTTATGACAGGCACATCGGAAGAATCCACATGACTTCTGGGCAAATGTTAAAGCAAAGTCCGTTTTTGCTACATAAAAATGTCATGTGCTATATGAAAAGGGCGACACCCACTGATGCCGCCCTTTAAGGCCCCGACTGTTATATAGCAGCCGGGGCCTTAGCATGAATTGTACGATTAGTTATTTTACAGCAATCTTAACATTGGAATTACCTACGGAAACCACATAAATCCCGGCATTGAGAGATATATGCAGATAATCCGAAGAGGCTTCCTCACTATAAAGCACTATGCCTGTGGAATCACAGACATTTACATGCTGTCCCATTGCTCCTTTGACGATTATGCCATTCACATCAACACTTACCGCGACATCAGAAGATTCTAACCCTTCAACTCCGGTTTCTATCAAGTAGAATGGTGCGGAGGGTGCCGACTCTCCCTTGTCATATACGGCTGTGACATGATAGACATGTGGAGATGACACAACTTGCTCATCAACGAAATTAGTGGATGCTACAATCTCAGAATTAAGGCGACTGCCATCACGATATACGTTATATCCCAGTAGAGTCAGACGTTTGCTCCATGAAGTCGGTGTGTAGGTGAAATCATCTATAAAGAACATATACTGGTACGAAGAGATGTAATGGATTGCCACATAACGTGCTCCTGCCGGCAAATCAAACTTGAACTCGGTCCATTCTTCAGATTCGCACTTGTATGCTCCTACTTTCTCGGTGAAATCTTCAATTTCATTGCCTGTGGTCGAGTAAAGTATTTCAAATTCCTCAATGCCATAAGCGGTATTGTAGCTTTTTGCAAACATGGTGATTGTCTGGGCTTCTCCTGACAATTCTGGGGCAATTGCCCAGTCGTTGTTAGCTCTGGAATCCGTGTTGTAGAAAGCTCCAAGGTATTGATTGCCTGAATGAGCTGCAAACGTACTGTTTAGATTTTCATGTCGGTCATCCACCACGAAGAAAGAGAGTTTCTCATCGTATGCAACTCCATCGCCTACGATATCCTGTGGCACGAACGTATATCCGCCGTCAAGATCCACAAATTTCCAGTCACCGCATGGTTTGGTAGAGAATGGCGCATAATCCTCAAAACTGTCGGTGATTGGTTCTGATGTCACGGCATCAAGGTCGATGGCATCCCATCCTACCATGGCTCCATCACCAACACGCTCTACCGACAATGACTCAACCGTTGGATAATTGGGAATCATCAATTCTACCGGCGTCCCTTCTTTATAATTGTCTGAGGCATTTTCATCTGCATCATATACAATTCTTGACGCGTACATGGTGGAAGTATTGCCGAATATGGAAATGGAATCGGAAAATTCCACCATAGTGTGTTTGCCCGATCCGAGTCCTTCTATATTTTTTGAATCTATCACATTGCCGTCACGAAGCAACAGCACACTGAATGTGCCTGCATCTTCCACACCGGCATTATTCACTGTCGTGTTGATGGCAAAAGCCTCATTTGCTGATACTTTCGCCGGAGTAGAGACATTGTTTACTGCGAGGTTATGAGCGGGAAGATCTCCAACTCCCAGATTGTCTATGGCATATACGGAATATGATTTTATGGTGACTACCAGGCGAATCTGAATCACCTCTCCCTTGTACGCTTCAAGAGGCAGGAGCACTCGGTTCCATCCTTCATTGTCAAGTTCATTGTTGACAATTGTTCTGATGGTGGTATATTCGCTGACGCCATCTGCCCGGCGAATCTGGATGTCGAGCGTGTTGGTGTCATCGTTGTCGCCATTTTCACTCATGAATTTATATGCATAAAGCGATAACGATGGGTTCACAGCTTTTTCAAGAGAAATCTTGCCGGTGTAGGCAGCAGCGCAATCGCCAAGATTATCACCCTTCAGCACGAGCAATGAATTGTCATTATCCTGGGAAGTGAGATTGCTGTATGCGTTGTCGTAAGTAATCGCCCAAGAGGGATACCCGGAAATCCTGGTAGTACCCATTATTCCCCCATAATTTTCATTGAAAGAATCATAATAGGGAGAATCATACGGTCTGCCTACCGGAATCATGTTGCTATATTCAGGATCGGACTCTCCCGATTCAGTTGTGGCTACTATTCCCATCATGGCAAATTCCTGCGAATCAGGTGTGGAGAAAACAGTGGTATAGGAGGTGTCTTCATACCCTTCAGCCACTACTTCCCCTTCTATATTGTACAGTTTATATCGTATGAATGCCGGATTAATGGGATTACCGTCTTTATCCACCTCTGGTGCTTTCCATGCCACTGTTGCCTGTCCGGGAGTTGAAGTCTCTGTGATGCACACGTCGGTCACTGCCGACGGCACATTTATACCAATAAATGTTGCCACGGATGCTGCCTTGCCTTCTCCCTTTGCGTTATACACCCTTACAGTATATAAATGGGTTCCGGTCGGCACATCCTCGTCAATACAAGAAAGTTCCATTCCGGTGCCAGGATTCTCAAACACTTTGAATGGTTGGGCGGCATCGTCCCTGTATGTCTCGATCCTGTCGATATTATTGAGTGTCTCTCCACTTAGCGTTTCTGTGGGAGTGGTGAATGATATTTCTGCTTTGCCAAGTCCATTGATGTCAGCGATTGCCTTCAGATTGCTTACAGCTGCCGGTGAAAGCATTGATGAGCCTGCTGAAATGGAGATGTTGTCGATACCTATCCAGAACTGGTCTTTTTTGCTTATTCCATGAAATCCTATATAATACGTGTCCGAATGCTCCGGAACAAAGGTCATTTCGTATGTCTTCCAGCTGTCGTTCAATATGTCGGTCGGTTCCAGAAGCACTGTGGTCATGGCTTCGACTGTGTTCAGGTCGCCCATCTTTACCTCTATGCGTTCCGGGTAGTCACTGCCATAACTGTTGCGCACATCAAATGTTATTCGGTAAGTATATCCCGTTTCAAAACGAACCGGTGGCGTCATAAGCCAGTCGTCGGAATCCTCTGAGGAATTATACATCAGACGCATGGAGCCGTCGCCTTCTCTATACCATAGTTTACCATCTTCATTACCATCTATTATTGTAAAGGCCCCAAGGCAATCTTCTGTGTCAAACGTCTCTGTGTAGGGAGGTACAATCTGACCCAAGATAATACTGTTGGTCTTGGAGGAGGCTCCTTCATTTTCTTCATAGAGGGGTGTCACGGTGAAATAGTAGGAGGTCAGTGTGTCGGGTTCGGGCAGCGATACTGTCAGTTCCGTACCTGTGGCATTTTCTGCAACGACTGTTTCTCCGGGGTACTGGATCACCCGATATGTCACGGCTGAAGGATCTATATAGCCCCCGTCCGCTGATTCCGTCACTGCTGTCCATGAGATTGTGACCTTGCCGTCTGTATATGAAGCGGTCGCTGTGGTGCTCTTGGGAATACCTTTCCCGATATAAGCGCTTCTCTTCACCCGTGGCGAAAGTCCCACTTCATTTCCTACGGTGATTACAAATTCATAATTTCCTGCTGTTGGCACTGTGACAGGCACTTTCGTGGTTTCTCCGAATTGTGTGGTGCCTCCGATGACCTCGAGCCCTGTCCCCGCTACATTATATGTCAAGCTGCCGGATGCTTCCTGTCCGTTGAATAGTGTGGATGGAGCTGTGAAAATCACATTCCCGCTCAGTGAGCCTTCCGGAAAATCAATCACTACGTTCTCTACCGCAGCCGGTGCCTCCTCTTCGGCTTCTGGTGCCGGGATATAAAGTCCTGTGACCTGTTGGTCATCTGCAAACTGTGTCACGTATGTTGCTTCCGCTGTGGAGGTATCCACTGTGTAAAGATACGAGTGTTGGTCTTCCGGACATACCACCCAATATAGAAGTCCGCTGCGTGGATCGATTGTCCCTGATGTCGGATAACGGGGTACTACACCGGTGGAACCAATCTTGGTCGTGGCTCCTGTGGATTTGTCAACACTCAGAAGATCTCCTTTCATGTCAATGGCAAACGCATTCCCGTTTTTATCAATGGCAAACGCATTCCATTTTTCGACAAGGGCAATGTCGCTACGTGTGCCGTTCTCATAATCGGCTATGCCAAACCAGCAATCTGTGTCATTGTCCTTGCTATAGAAACAGCCATAGATTTTTTCTGACACCGGGTCGAAACTAACATCGTATGCCATCAGGTCACGGTCAAGGATCTTCAGAAAATCGTCCATTTCCCATGTGTTCACATCATACGTTTTGGCTTGGATATATTCCATCCCGTAGAATGCGAAATATCTTATGGAATAATATTTGTTGCCGGCGCATACTCCGCCTCCTCTGTTGGCGCCCTCGTCGCCTCGGCCAACTTTGATGAATTGCCCCTCGTCGGATGTGGGTATTTCATATATGCCCCAGTCTGACCAGTTATTGTCGTTGGTCATGATTACTCCTCCGTAAATTGTCGGATGGTTCGCAGGCAACATTGATTTGTTTTTACGCGGTGATGGAACTTCGCTCTGTAGGCGGCCTTTCGCAGCAGCTGTTCTCTGGAGATTGCCCGGAGTTTTCAGCGGCGATACCTTTGCTACAGTCTTGCCTGATTCTCTCTTGGACATCAGGTTGTTGTCAGGGATGGCGGCTGTCACTGATGCCAACAACGTGGCCACCACGCCCAAAGCAAGTACTAATTTCTTTCGCATTTGGTTAAGTTTAAATTGATTTATAATTAGAAGCCCTTTATTATTACAACACGGAAACTTCCCTTCTTGTTTCACCATATTAGTGTAAAGGGCGACATCCACCGACACTGAAGCCAAACTTGGGTGCAAAACATCATCATAGAGATTCAAAACCAACAAAAAACACCCATGGTAAAAATCCAATGGGTGTTTTGTTCGAGGTCTTCGGTTTTTGAGTCGAGACCTTACAGTTTAAAGTCGTAGGTAAGCGACAGAACAAATGTCCTCGGTGCTGCTATGTTGTAGATGGTCTTCACAAGACCCAGCTGATATGTGGCTCTAAGGCGGATCTGTCTGTATCTTATGTGTCCGCCGAATACCAAGCCGGCATCTATCCGGTCTGATCCGTTGATTGTGACTGGTTCCATCTTGTTTGAGTCTGAATCATAATGAGTGAAGGATGAATGCTTGAACAAAGATCCTCCGCTCGACTCTTGACCGGTGCATTTGAAAAGTGTGCTTCCGTCTCGTAGGCCGCAGGCGATGTATTCTCCGGCCTCCAGTCCTATTCCAAACGAAGCCGGCAACTTGAATTCGTATCCCACGGTAAAAGGTATGGTGAGATACTCGGCTCTTTTCAGTTTCACATCGTTCACAAAAATTGGCATTTGCGCAACTCCGTTCACTTTGTTAAGTTGTCCGCTGCAAACATGACTGTAGTTTACTCCGGCCTGCATGAAGATTCCATTGGCAACATTATACTTTACTAATGCTCCTATCCTATATCCATCGCCTCCATCGGTACTTACATTCGTATCAGATGTCCGGTAGCTCGTATGTATATACCCCACTTCCGGAGCAATTGAAAACAGCTGTGCTTTCCCCGGCGCATATCCCATGATTATCGCGAATAAAAAAATGAATATAACCCTTTTCATGTGCTTGATTATTTTATATTTACATTAAGGATGAATTTTTTCCCATGCTTCTTCATTGATATATCCAATTTTATAAGGTAAAGTCCAATATAGACCATCAGAATTGTCCCATTCCCAAACCCCGGGTGCTGATTTGTTATTCGTTGACCTGATAAAATCTCTCGTATATCGTTTTTCGCCAATTTCATCGTCATGATTACCAAAAGGAATACTTATATCAAAGCCATAATCCTTGCTTCTCCATGTGATGGAAACTTTTGTATCATAAGTTTGGTTTTCTTTGCCCGGATCTTCTTCAACTACTTTAAGCACTACATCATATAAATTTAAAGGCCATTCTGATACGGCTACAGAGTTCATTTCTTTCTCAACTCCAGACTTTATTTCACCTCGTTTAAAGGTTACTCTAATCTTTGATAGAAGTTTATCGCAGTTGCTTGTGTCTGCTTCACATGTGAGATTTGTATTCGCAAGGTACCCAAATCTGAAAGAATATTCAGATCCTCCTGCTACCCATGAATCATGATTCTTAGTTGATTTTACTTTTCCTAATTTTAAAGTCATGATACCTTCGGTTTCCTGATAAGTAGTGTCCCTATAATTGGTATTTACATTGGGAGTAGAAAAATAAATGCCTTTTCTTGAAATTCGTTCTCCATTGTTGAAGTTGGGTAAATCTGAATAAGCTGTTTCGCTCTCATTAATAATCCAAACAGGGTGTGTCTGACAGTATTCCTCGTTTACCAATACGGTTTTGAGTATCCCAAAGTCATTCCCTACTCGATAACCATATGCTTTTAGGTCATTAATGTTTTCTGGTGCATAGACAATTACTGGTGCTGTTTGTCCGTCCCAATTATCAGAGTAGGGCCAATAAATCTGAAGATATTCATCAAAAATCTCATAAAACGATAGTTCAGAAGACGAGTTAATTTTTTGTTGCTGATAATTTTTCTGAATTTCCTCACGTACTTTCGACATACGTTTTGAAGTTGTGATGGAGCTTCTTGGGAAATTTTATTTAGAGATGCCGATAGTGATGTATATTCTCTGAGGAAATACACCTCGTCTAAACCTTGATTGACCGCTTCCGTTATTGCATTATGTATTCGCTGTGCTTCTTCAAGGGTATAGTTTTGGGCAAACCATTGTGCTATTCTCACCCTCTCTGTAAGAGTTGATCTTTGAAAATTCTCACCGTTAATATCCAAAGATCGGGTTGTGCCCTCAAATTCAATAGGAGTGCTAAAGTTTAAGTCTTCAGTCTGCGAACAAGATGACATGAGCAGACAGCCTGTAAAATAAAACAAAAATTTTACTTTCATAATTATTCATCGTTATTGTGTCAGTTTATATATCTAAGAATCCAATGGCCATCCAGTTTTCTCCCACTATTTCTATTTTGTATTGGCCATGTGGTTCGGGGAGTTGAAATGTGAGAGTTACAGATTGTTTATATTCTATAATAGTATCATTCTGATAGATGTAAACTTCTGCTAAAGTACCATCGTCACAATTTATAATAATACTATTTGTAAACTCGTCATAACATGCTGTTATATTATGGCGCAGTGGAGAACGATGTGTCCTTGAGCCGTTGTCCTTCTGATGAAACTCTAACCCAATTTCGTCTGAAACAGGCTTGCCGTTTGATGTCTCAGCGAGAGCTTGAAACGTACATGCCATCACAATGATGGCTAAAAACAATAATTTTTTCATTATTTATGCTGTTTGGTTATGTTTTCGCATAAGGTGTTTACTGCCTGTATTTTTATTTTTGAAATGCAAAATTACGACATAAAACTTTCATCTCCAAAATAAAAGTTTCATGTCGTAAAAATGTAGAATATTATAAATCAATGATGTGGTAATTTTGTTAAGTGTAATTTTGGCGCATGTGACTGCTTACTTTCATGTAGCCTTGCTAAGATAGACTTTTTCGTAATCTTCTTACGTATATACCAAGGTTTGTTTCATGTTTGTCTATACCCAATTTCTTTCGGATGGTACTGCTGATGTTAACGTGACTACGTAGTTTCATGTAGTTACCTACTTCTTTTCCTCTTAGACCGAGTGCATACAAACAAACATAGTTGATCTCGCTTATACATAGATTATGGTCCTCGAAATATTGTATGAACTGTGGGTGAGAGGCTCGAAAGGCAAGTCTGTTAGTGTTCATGAAATCATTCGTGTTTTCTGTCAGTCGCTTTACCCAATTATAATAGGCTTCTTCATATTGTGGATTTTCGCTTATATGGCTTGCTAATAATGAATTGAGCATTTCTTCCCTGTCTTTTAACACATTTCTTACCTCATCGGGCAATTCTTCCTTACTGTCTAAGATTTTTTTAAGACTTTCACTTTCTTCTTCTAGCGTTTGTATTCGATGTAATAAATTTTCTGTTTCCAATGCCTTTTTATCCCTTTCCAATTCAAGGTTTTTATTTTCAAGAATAAGGTGATCTTTTTCAAGAATCAATTTCTCTCTTGTTGCTTTCAGTTTTTCATTTTCAAGTATTTTTGATTTTTCACTTTCAATTGCCAATTTCGCCTTTATTTTATTGCTTCTTGTAAATATGGATAATATTAATACAATCAAGGCAAGAATTAGGATACAACCGATGCAACCCCAGATTATTTGAGTCTTTTCATTGACATGTTTTGTCGCTTCCAGTTCGATTTTGTGTTTTTCAACCATAGATTTTGACTTTTGGTCAAATTTAAGATTGTTAATAGAGTCAAGTCTATGGCTGAATTGCCAATACGTATGATATGCCTCTTCATAGTTTTTAAGATTTGCCATCACTGACACGTATATCGATTGAAATCTTAAAGTGTCATATGGTTGATTACTATTTTCAATAAGTAATAGCAATTGTCTTGCTTTTTCATAATCTTTAAGTTTATAATATGCATATGCCTGTGTTAGTATGTCGTCAAATTCAAAAGTGTCATTGGAAAAGTCATTTTTTAGAATGTTTAAAATATCATGTTCTGAGCCAAATTCAATAGCAAGCGAGAGTTTGTAGCGTTTTAGTTCAGCTATACTAATTTCTTTGAATTTTGTTAACTCTTTGCAAATTTTTAAAATGCTATCGGCCAGAATCTTTTCATTTAAATGAATTGAACCATTTATAGCATTGAGAAGACAGTCGAATTCTAAATCATGGATATTTAAATTTTTGTATATATTCGCAGCTTTTAAATTATCTAAAGTATAACTGTTAATATCGTAGAAATCATGGTATAGCAAACTTCTTGCAACAAGTGTTCTTGCAATTATTATCGAATCTTTGCATAAATCTGCCAAATAAAGACCTTTCACAAAAGAATCCAGCGCGCTGTCTTTTTCTTGTTTGTTTTGATATATTCTTCCTTGATAATAGTAAGTTTTCAGTTTATCGTCCGGTGTGCCTTTCTTTAGATAATAGTCAATGGCTGGCTGAAGAACATCGAAGGTTGTTGTGTCTATGTAGTTCTTGTCTAATGCCATCGACATTAGAAGCGCATACCGCGCTTTTTGCTTTTTACCTGTGAGTTTGTCTCTGTCAAGGTCTGACAATATGCGATACGCTGAATCCGGCTTGTCTTCAATGATAGTCTCCACATGGGACAGCTCCTCTTGTCCATAGTTATCTGAACACGAAGCAAACAAACCATTCAGTAGTGTCAAAATGCTTAAAAGCATCGGGATAAAGTATCTCATAAAACAGTATATTCATTTTCTTTCTTTACAAAATTATAAAAAATCTTTCAAGTTTCCAAATTAAGGCGCCGACCAACATAACGACCAATATAGCGAAGCCGTTTCCGATCTCTGAAACAAGGTTCAAGATCTACGATATGCCTTATATACTGAGAGGACGATGGTTTAATTATGGTTCATTCATGGTTCATGATGGTTGTAGCCTGGCGCAGCCGACCGGTGCCCATTCGAAATTCTGCAGTGCTAAATTGTTCTACACTAAGTATATGAACACATGATTATGTCAGGGATTCTAAGAGCATGAGGAGAAAAATGCCTATGAAGATTGAGAGAAGACCCCAAAACCAGCGGTCGCTGTGAGGAATACGCCTGATGGCAAAAAAATTGGCTGTCTGCACCGACACTGCAAAGCAAAAGGTGGATGTGTATGCCTCAAAATTGTTGAAATCCACAAGCATGAAGATTGTGCATGATATGCCAAGAAGATTTATTATGTTGTTGAAGGTGCGTACGCGAATATTGCCCGAATAAAACAGAAGGGCGTTGTTGAGCGTCATCATGAGCCCGACAAGCGCCATTATCGCAAGTGATACATACACCATGAGAAGATAGTCGCTGTCTGACGGTGCCGGAAGTACCGATAGAAACTCCGGAACTCGGAAATCGGCCAATGATATTATGCCAAACCCCATTCCCACCCAATATGGTGCCACTATACCCATAAGATATGCAAGCAATTCTTTAATCCTAAACACTTTGGTCATGACTGCCATTGCCGGATATACAAGCATAAGAGGCAAGAATCCATACTCTATCATAGAGCCGACCGATAGATAGGTTGCAACGGCAAACATCTGCGTGGTGGCGTTCGACGAGCAATATGATTTCATCATGATGTCAAGACATATAAGATTCACTATGAGCATGATGACCGGTGTGCTGAAACATGATGTATTGACCGGATTCGATGCAAGCAGTACACTCATAGCCACCGGAAGCACCATGTCTGCCCCCTTCACGAAAGAATATTTCTTATTGAGAAGAAATGCCGACATGACTGCGACCACTATCAGAAATGTATTGATGGCTATGCTTTTGATATGAGGAAACCATTGGTCGGGAAATGAGAAGCATATACCGTATTCCGCCCCGGGATGTATGGATGGCAAAAACAGAGCGGTAGCGGCAATCATTGCGATTGCCACTGCCGCACTGGCTATGATTGAGCCGGGACCGGCTGTGTTGTATTCGTTCATCCCTTTTTACTCATCATATTCTTTTCCGAATGACTGGCGAAAGTTTTTGCGCGAACGCATTTTGCCGGGTGCTCGCATCTCTTTGTAGTCACTAAGGCTTGGTCCTTTGTCTGTTATATTGCGTGGCTCGTTTGAATATGATTGCCTTCTATTCTCGTCATTGAATCTGCGCGGTTTGTCGTCGTTGAATCTGCGCGACTTCTCATCGTTGAATCTGCGCGGTTTGTCGTCGTTGAATCTGCGCGGCTTCTCATCGTTGAATCTGCGCGGTTTGTCGTCGTTGAATCTGCGCGGTTTCTCATCGTTGAATCTGCGTGGTTTCTCATCGTTGAATCTGCGCGGTTTGTCGTCGTTGAATCTGCGCGGTTTCTCATCGTTGAATCTGCGCGGTTTCTCATCATCGTTCCAAAGCGGCATCTCATCGTCGAACCGGCGCGGTTTTTCTTGTCTGCCGAAGTCTTTCCTGCCGAAGTCCTTCCTGCCGAAGTCCTTCTTGCGGCTTTTGCCATCAAAATGGCGTGCATCTTCTTCCCATTCCTTGTCGGTCATGCGTCTGACCTTTGGAGTGTCGCTTTCTTTTGGCGCGTGTTTCACGACTCCACCTTCACTGCGGAATCCACTGTAGCTTCCGCCAAACATTACATATTCATTCAGGGTGCATTCGAGTCCACCATTGAGAAGTGGATATTTCACGGATGGCTTTAATCCGATATCCTTCATGAATCCTTCCTCCAGACCAATAATCCAGGCATTCCATCCCTCGAAATTCTGCTTCAGGCAGGTGCCTATGGTGCGGTAGAGGGCCTGCGCTGTCATGTTGGTGGGATTGATGCGCTGTCCGTAGGGAGGGTTGGTCACAAGCACACCTTCCGGAGAGTTGTCAGTCCAGTCTTCTATGCTGCGGCAGGAGATCTCTACCATATTGTCCACCTTCGCGCTTTTCACATTGCGGCGTGCTATCCTCACTGCATCCGGGTCTATGTCGCCGCCATATATCTTGTAGGCGAATTCCTTTTCGCCGGAGTCGTCATTGTAGATTTCCTCAAAAAGGTCGGCATCGAAATCCGGCCATGTCTCGAATGCGAATTTGTCGCGGTATATGCCGGGATTGATGTTGGCTGCTATGAGAGCTGCCTCCGTCAGGAAAGTGCCTGAACCGCACATCGGATCGGCAAAATCGCACTCCCCTTTCCATCCGCTCAGCATTATTATTCCGGCTGCAAGCACTTCGTTGATTGGCGCTTCGGTGTTTTCCACCTTATATCCGCGTTTCGACAGCGGTTCTCCACTCGAATCGAGCGATATCGTGACTCGTGTCTCCGATATGTGCACGTTGAGCTGTAGGTCGGGGTTTACAAGACGTATCGACGGCCTGCGGCCGCAAATGTCGTTGAAATGGTCCACTATGCCATCCTTCACACGGTATGTGACAAACTTGGAATGCGTGAACTCCGAACTTATCACTGTGGAATCTATTGAAAACGTGGAGTCGGGAGTCATATATTTCTCCCATTCTATCTCTCTCACGGCATCATAGAGGTCGTCGGTGTTGGATGCGCTGAACTTCACTATCGGTTTCAAGATCCGGAGTGCCGTGCGGCAGCATACGTTTGCCTTGTACATGAGGGCAAGGTCGCCCTCAAACTGCACCATTCGTTTGCCTACTTCCACATTTTCGGCCCCCAGGTCAATTAGCTCGTCGCGAAGCACCTCTTCCAGTCCCTGGAAAGTCTTGGCGACCATCTGATACTTGTTGGTTGTCTCTGTTGTCATTGTTAAAAAGTGATAACGTCGGAGTTGTTTTTTTCTTGCTGTGTTGTGCGAGTCACGCGGTTTTCCTTCCCGTCGGCTGTCTTGCGTATCTCTTCGAGAAGCTGCTGGCTGCGGTTGTAGGCCGGCATCCTCTCAAGTAGGGCCACGGCCTCATGGTTGTCGTATTGTGTGGGATCGAGCACCGCATATTTCGCCTTGAGAGCATCCCGCATCTGCTTCGTCAGTTTGTCTGCTCCATAGAGGTCTGCCATGGTGCGGTCTATCTCCTGGTCTTGTTCCTTCTTTATCTCAGGATTTTCCGTCTCCCCTCCGAATATCACGATGCCGCCTTCGTCTTTGCCTTCCTTTGTCTTCATTTTGCCACCATCTACAAGCGTAAGGTTGAAGCCCGACGCCAACACCGTCACCTTCAGCTTGTCACCAAGCGTTGGATTGTCGGCTATACCCCATTTCACGTCGATTGTGTCTGGCAACTGCGACGTGAAGTTGTATATTTCTGTCATTTCTACTGTAGTGATCGGGCGTTGGCTTGCCCGGTTGCAAGAGAATTTCAGAAGCAATCGTTTTGATGTGTTTATGTCGTGCTTCTTTAGCAATGGAGAATGCAGCGCATTGCGGATGGCACTTGAAATGCGGTTTTCTCCTTCGCCGTAGGCGGTGGATATTATGGCGGTGCCAGATTCCTTTAAGGTGGCCTTCACGTCTTCGAAGTCAACGTTGATGTAGCATTCTTCGCTGATAATCTCTGAGATGGAGCGCGCTGCATTGGCCAGCGTGTCATCGGCTTTCTCGAATGCGTTGAAGAAGTCCAGGTCGGGATAGATCTCAATCAGATTCTCATTGTTTATGACCAGCAGCGCATCCACATGCTTCTGCATTTCCTTGGCTCCCTCAAGTGCCTTCATGATTTTCTTTTTCCCCTCGAAGAGAAATGGCACTGTGACAATGCCTATGGTAAGCTTGCCTTCTTCTTTGGCAAGCTTGGCCACTACGGGTGCTGCTCCCGTTCCTGTGCCTCCTCCCATTCCGGCTGTGATAAACACCATCTCTGTGTTGGAGTCGAAAAGGTTGCGTATTTCTTCCGCTGATGACTCGGCACACTGCCGACCTTTGTCCGGATCGTTGCCCGCTCCGCGTCCATGGGTCACATCCCAGCCCAATATCAACTGATTGGGTACGGGCGACATTTTCAGAGCCTGCTCATCGGTGTTGCACACCACGAAATTTACATTCGGTATGTTCTGGCGGAACATGTAGTTGACTGCATTGTCGCCGCCCCCTCCTACCCCTATCACCTTGATGATGGCACCTGATTTGTCATCGGTGAATTCGGTGGTGTCTGTTATAGTGTTGTTGTAGTCTTCTTCCATATTGTTACTTTCCTTTATTCATCTATCCCGTATCCCTTCATCCTATCCCGCCTCTCACACATCACTTATTGTTTATTACTTATTACTTATCACTCAACTAAGCTCATCTCCCTCATCATCATCATCAATCGGAGTGAATATTCTGCCAAGTTTATTGCCGATTCGGTTGAAAATGGATGGTTTCTTTACCCGTATGGGTGTTTCACGTTGTTCTTTGGTATCATTGACTGTCGGTTCGCTGACCTCCGGATCCTCTGGAATTTGAAGGCACTCATCTGATGCTTTCTCAGCTCCGGCATACATTATGGCGGCCAATTGAAGGCTGTCCATACCCTGACCATTGTTGTCGGTCATGCGTATGTACGATGGCATGGTGGCCATTCTCACTTTCAATCCTGATATCTTACTTATAAGATCCGTCAATCCGTTAAGTCGTGCTCCGCCTCCACACAGCACAATGCCTTCCGGTATATCCGTGTCTTTCAAGCCCGCATAGCGCGGCTGCTCTATTATGTTGGCCACTATCTCCTCTGCTCTTGCCACCACAATATTGCTGATGTCGGATTGTTTGTGGCGTCCCACCTTCACCTGCGACGGTGACGATGGCGATAGGGCGTTGCCGAAATTCTGTTTTAGTTCTTCTGCCTTCTCTTCAAGTTCGTTGAGCGACGTGAGGTCTCTTGTGATGTTTCTGCCTCCGAGTGGCAGTGTGGCAAAATACACCAGATTGCCTCTTGAATATATCGTTACTGTAGTGGTCTCCGAGCCTATATCCACAAGCATGCATCCAAGTTTTTTCTCTTGTTCGCTCAGCACCACATATCCTGTGGCGAGAGGTGTCACCACAATCCCTTTGATGTCAAGGCCAAGTTTGTCTTTTATAACTCTTTTCAGGTTGCTTTGGATTGCCGGACGTGCCACTATAAGGTCGTATGTAGCCGACACGCCATTGCCCATCATGCCTATCGGTCTGTGTGTCTCGGTTTTGCCCACTTTAAATATTCGCGGCACCGCATCCACTATCTCAAGCGATGAGTCAATGGCCGTGGTCAGTGCGTCGGTGCGTAGTCTTCCTATTATGGCATCTGAAATCTCAGTGTCGTCCGGAAGACTTATAGAGACATCAATGGGGATACTGCGCAGCGACCTGCCTGACAGGCCTACATATACACCGGTTATCTCCCGGGGCGCCACGTTCGGTCGGCGTTCCAGCCTTTCAAGTACATAATTGGCCAGTTTGGAGCTCTCCTCGGTATTCTGTATCTGGCCATACCTTACGCTGTCCGTGGATTTTTCTTGCTCTACGGCTATTATCTCAAGCTGACCGCTTTTGCCTGCTATGCCGACAGCTCCAATCACTTTCGAACTGCTTATCTCTAAAGCCGCTATATATTTGTCGTTATTCATTATTTTGCGTATGATTCTCTGCTGTGTTGGTTGATGTGTTAAATTCTGTAAGATCGGGTAAGGTTGCCTCCTCAAGGTCCTCGCCATCGTCTTCTATGATGCCATGGCTCGCCATCGACTTGTCGCGGCGAGACGCCACTATCTGATTCTTGAATTTCACAGAAATTGTGTCGTATGTGTTCCATCCTTTCACCGGAAGTATTTCCCGATATGCGGTCAGCAATGCCGCCCGTTTTTCTGCTACCCGGGTGGAGTCTCCGAAGTTGACCACGTGTCCGTGAAGTCTTGGAATTAGAATGACATCATGCGGGCCGTCGATTTTATATGCCGCTATCAGCGCGTTCATTTCAGGGTCGCCTGCTGTCTGGCGTATCACGGTGAGAGCCGTCTCCAAATACTTGTCGTTTTGCTTTGAGGATATCAGCACAGGCACATCTATGAAAAATTCCGCATCTGCTTTGATGCGTTTGCCCTGACGGTTGATGTAAAAGCTATCCCCATTGTCTTCAAATACCCTCACTTCGGCTTTTATGGGCGTTATAGTGATTCTCAGTCTGCTGTCAGGGTTGAATGAGCATTCCACTGTCTCGAAGTTTGAGAATTTGCTGAGATAATCCTCAAGTTTCTGCAAGTTGATATTCTTTATTTTCTCCCCTTTAAGCCTTTGGCCATATTTGTCAAGTTGTGAATTCACTCCCTGGCGCAGTACGCTGTCGGGTATTGAATTGCCCTCGATGCGGAGATCGATGCCGCTGCAGACCCGTTGGCCGTTTTCCATACGTGCCAATGCGAATGCCACTGAGACATATCCCAGAAGCAGCACGCATATCAGTGTCTTACATACGGTCTTCCACATTATCTTTTTATTTTTAATTGTATCTCGTATTATTGCAGTAGTTCGGCCTGCAATTATATATTTATGAATTTCAATTACTTTGAAGTAAGAATACGACAAATTTCAGGTAGCAGCACATTCAAATCTGCCGCTCCCAATGTCATAAGCACATCAAAATTACTATTTTTTATCAAATTAAGCAAATTTTTTCGCTCACAATATATCTTATTTTTACTTTTTACGTCTTTCAGCACAATTTCAGAATCGACTCCCGGTATCGGTTTTTCCCTCGCCGGATATATTTCGGGCATGATGACATAGTCGGCTTCCGACAGGGATCTTGCGAACTCCGGAGCAAAATCGCGTGTGCGCGTGTATAGATGAGGTTGGAATATCACCGCGATTTCCCTCCCGGGATAGAGTTTCCTGACAGATTCAATCGATGCCTTGACTTCGGCCGGGGAGTGCGCATAATCATCTATCAATACTGTCTCTCCGGCCTGTGTTCCGTCGAGCCAGATCTGAAAGCGTCGTTCCGCTCCTTTGAACGTGGCCAGGCCTTCACGGATTTCATCGGCTGATGCCCCGGCATGCCACGCTGCTGCGGCGGCGGCCACTGAGTTGTCTATGTTGATTTCCACCGGCACTCCGAGCCCGACATCTTTTATATCTGCTTCCGGACCATGTATGTCGATTGTGAGTTTCCCTTCTCCCCAGCGGATATTGTCGGCATACCAGTCTCCTCTTTTCTGTTTAGGGTCATGGCCGCTGTAGGTCTCTTTTGTGACTCCGCCGGCAAGGCGTGTCTCTATAGTTAGGCTGGAATTTATGATCAGGTATCCGTCGCGGCGAATCAGACTCGTGAAGTGGGAAAATCCTTCGCGGTATCCGGCCTCGTCCCCATAGATGTCAAGATGGTCCGGGTCGGTGGAGGTGATCACTGCAAGCCATGGCGTGAGCTGATGAAATGAGCGGTCGTATTCATCCGCCTCTATCACAGAGTAGTTGCCCCCACGTGCTATCATGAGGTTGCTGCCGGTGTTGCGGAGTATTCCGCCAAGGAATGCGTTGCATCCTTGTTTGGTCTTATTCAGTATCCATGCTATCATGGAGGATGTCGTGGTCTTTCCATGCGAACCGGCCACGCATATCCCGAGGCTGTGACGGGTGATGATTCCTAAGAGTGCGGCCCGTTTTATCGGTTCGAATCCAAGTCTGCGGAATGTCTGCAATATCCTGTTGTCGTCTCCCACTGCAGGTGTATAGACCACAAGAGTGGAATCCTTACAGAGCATTTCTTCCGGGATGAGGGCCGGGTCATCCTCAAAGACTATGTCGGCGCCCTCCTCTCGCAATGCGTCTGTCAGCAGAGTGGCTGTGCGGTCATAGCCGGCCACACGGCATCCTCTGTGAAGGAAATATCTCACAAGGTTGGCCATCCCGATGCCTCCGGCTCCTACGAAATATAATTTTTCAGGTATATTCATTTTTCCAGTATCTTCACTATTTCATCCACTATCTTTTCATCTGAGTCAGAGAGGGCAAGCTTCTTGATTTCCTTGCTCATCCTTTGCAGGCGTTCTTTGTCGAGTATCAGGGCGATTATCTCATCCACAAGCAAAGCACGTGCGTCGGCGTCTGCCACAAGTATTGCCGCGCCCTTGTCGGAGAGCGCGCGTGCATTTTTTGTCTGGTGGTCCTCTGCCACATTCGGGCTCGGCACAAGTATGGTGGGTTTGCCGAGAAGCTCAAGCTCGCTTATGGACCCGGCTCCGGCACGCGACACCACAACATCTGCCGCTGCGTATGCCGACGGCATGTCGGTGATGAATTTTGTCACTACCACTCCGTTCAGGTTCTTGGCGGCTGTGACACCTCGGTCGCCAAAATTCTTGCCTGTCTGCCATATCACTTGGATTCCGGCTTCGTTGAGCTTCTTGAGTCCGGCTTCCATGCTTTCATTGAGTGTAAGGGCTCCCAAACTGCCACCCACCACAAGCACTGTGGGCTTCAATGGGTTAAGACCAAATCTCTCTCTGGCTTTTTCTGCATTTATAGTGGCGCTTAGGATATCCTTTCTTACGGGGTTGCCTGTCATGACTATCTTATCCGCGGGAAAGAAACGCTCAAGGTTGGGGTATGCAACGCAAATTTTCGCTGCCTTTTTTGCCAAAAGCTTGTTGGTCACCCCGGCGTATGAGTTCTGCTCCTGGAGCAATGTGGGCACTCCTGCTCGTTGTGCCGCTTTCAATGTGGGGCCTGAGCAATACCCCCCTACTCCTATGGCGATGTCGGGTTTGAAGTCTTTCACTATCTTGCGGGCCATCGCTATCGATTTGCGGAGTTTCAAAAGCACTCCGAAATTATTAAGCAGATTCTTCCTGTCGAATCCCGCCACTGGAAGTCCCTTTATATTATATCCGGCTGCCGGAATGCGTTCCATTTCCATTCGGTTGTCTGCCCCGACAAACAGAATCTCACAGTCGAGACGTTGCTTAAGGGCATTCGCTATGCTTAGGGCAGGGAAGATATGTCCCCCCGTGCCTCCTCCGCTTATCAGTATCCTGTATTTTCCCATTTATTTATAGTTTAAACCCGAATTTCGCTTTGCGAATTCCGATTATTGTGCTGTAGCGTTGATTGCACCCATTTCTTCACCAAGGTGGCGTGCCTCGTCGCTGTCGCGCTGCGACCTGCCATCGCTTTGGCGCACAGCATGGCGCGACACTGATAGCATGATGCCTACGGCTGCGCTCATCACAAGCACAGATGTGCCACCCTTGGATATGAACGGAAGGGGTTGGCCCGAAACCGGGAAGAATCCGGTCACTATGGCCATGTGCACCAATGCCTGTGACACTATCAATATGGCGCACCCCAATATGAGAAAAGCCGGCAATGCCCTGTTGAGGTGATAGGCCACAAATCCGGCCCGTGCAAGCAGTAGAAGATATAATATCATCAGGAAGAGTCCTCCCACGAGACCCCCCTCCTCAATTACTATGCTGTAGATATAGTCGGAGAAAGCGAGGGGAAGACGCACACTTTCGCGGGAGTTGCCAAGCCCTGTGCCTACAACCCCGCCGCGTGCCTGCGCAAACTTTGCCATTATCACCTGGCGGTTCTGGTCGGTGAGTGTGTCATTGGGATGCACTCCCCTGATATGGTTTAAGACGCGGTTGATTTGTGTCGTAGAGCCTATGGTGTGTGCTCCCGATGTGGCACTCCTCTCTTCGGCAAGTTCTGTCTGTCCCACTTTGTCGAAGGCTGATGTGCTATGGATGGCTTTGCTGGTGACCCAAAAACCACCGGCAAGTACTGCATATACGCATCCAACTATTAATATTTTTTTCAGCGGTATGCCGCATATCAGAAACATCGATATGCTCACAAGCATCACAAGAAGCGTGTTGGTAAGGCCATTGAGCGCAAGCAGCCCACCGAATGCCGCCACTATGACAGCGGAATAGATGATGCCTATGGTCTTGACATCATGGCGCTTCTGGTTTTTTGCAAGTATTGTGGCAAGCCAGATGATGACTGTCAGTTTCACTATCTCCGGTGGCTGTATTGTCAGCGGACCGATTGTGAATGCTCTCTGCGCCCCGTTGATTTCCACTCCCATAAAGGAGGAATAAGCAAGAGACAGCCAAGAAAGGATGCCTATCACTGATGCAAATCTTGCTATGTAGCCGTAATGGATTTTCTGAATAAGATACAAAATCACAAAACCGATGCCCAGAAACATGCCGTGTCTTATAAGCGGAGCATAGACATTGCTGCTCACCACTTCTGATGATGATGCACTGTAAAGTTCTATTATTGATACCACCACTAATGTGATATAGATTCCCCATATATATGGGTCGCTCCTTTTGACAGTGGCGATTATCGACTCTCCCTGTTTTTTCCTGCTTTGGCGCTTTGGTTTTGTCTCGGCCGACATATCGGTGCCCCCGATTGTCTCCCTTATGAATATTTCGTCTGTATTTCCCACCTGCTTTTACATCTTACTTGTTACTTCTTCCTTAAACTTCCGGCCTCGGTCTTCATAGCTGCTGAATAGGTCGAAGCTCGCGCAGCAAGGTGATAGAAGCACCGTGTCTCCTTTCACTGCAAGTTCCCGACAGGCTGCCACTGTCTCCTTGAGAGTGTGGCAGTCTCGTATTTCAGGCACCTCATTGCTGAAGAACTCAAGCAGTTTGGCATTATCCTTCCCCATGCAGACGATAGCTTTCACTTTTTCTTTCACAAGCGGAAGAATTTCCGAGTAGTCGTTGCCCTTATCCTTGCCTCCCAATATCAGCACCACAGGTGTGCGCATACTCTCCAGTGCATACCATGTCGAGTTGACATTGGTGGCCTTGGAGTCGTTGATCCACTTCACGCCGTCGATTTCCGCCACAAATTCCAGACGATGCTCCACTGCCTCAAAGTCGCCGAGGGCCTCGCGGATTGTGTCGCGTTTGATATCAAGCAGACTTGCCGAGATTCCGGCTGCCATGGAGTTGTAGAGGTTGTGCTTGCCGGGAAGGGATATCTTGTCGCGCGGGATATCCCATGTCTCTCCGGGTATATCGAAATGCACTATACCCTCTTCATCCATCCAGGCCACCGACCCCGGTTCCTCCTCATCGGAAAATGGCATTAGCTGTGCCTCTGTGCGAAGCGCTGCCACTTGTGCCGAAACAATCGGATCTCCCATCCAATACACAAAATAGTCTTCATGCTCCTGGTTTTGCGCTATCCTGAATTTTGCCTTGGCATAGTTTTCCATCTTGTGGTCGTAGCGGTCCAGATGGTCGGGAGTGATATTGAGTAGCACTGCTATGTTGGCTTTGAACTCATACATGTTTTCAAGCTGAAAACTGGATAGTTCGATTACATAGATGTCGTGTGGCTCCTCTGCCACCTGAAGCGCCAGGCTTCTGCCCACATTGCCGGCAAGCCCTACGTTGAGCCCTGCTTTCTTGAGTATGTGGTAGATGAGCATTGTCGTGGTAGTCTTGCCGTTTGACCCCGTGATGCAGACCATTTTGGATTTGGTGAACCAGCCTGCAAATTCTATTTCCGATAGGATTGGTATTCCGGCTTCGGCTGCTGCCTTCACTATTGGGGCGTAGGGTGGGATGCCGGGACTTTTCACTATGTAATCTGCATTAAGCACCCGTTTTTCGGAATGTCCGTGTTCCTCAAAGGGAATGCTGCGTCGCAGAAGCTCTGCTCTGTATTTGTCGGGAACCTCTCCGCTGTCGCTCACGAGCACTCGCATTCCAAGCGCCTCGCCGAGCACTGCTGCTCCGATGCCGCTTTCGCCGGCTCCAAGCACTATCAGATTTTTCCCCTTGAATTCCTCTTTATTTTTCATCTTGAGTAGTTTCCTTGTTTTTAATATCTTATCATGTTTTATCAAGATCCATCATGTTGCATCTTGATTTATCATGTTGCATCTTTTTATCTAATTTAAGTTTCGCAAGCTCACTTAAAGTTTAGAAGTTTAATAGTTTAAAAGT
>JAMPAV010000037.1 GCA_023667055.1 Muribaculum sp.
GCCAATTGGCATACACCTTTTTCATTCCCTTTGGCGAAAGCCGTTCATGTCCGTTCATATAAATTCCCCCTCAGAAAATAATAGATTACTTAGTCTCCATATAAAAAAAGGTTGTCACTGTACGTTAAAATTTTATTCCGATTATTCCCGAACATGTTGATATCCTGGTAGAGATGTCATTGCACTCCAGACCTTGATATTGATACTCAAATCCAAGACTTAAGGCATATTTCCCAAGTTGCCAGTCGGCCACCGTCCTGCTCTTCACATGTGGACGATTCCCCCACCATCCGAAGTGCGCGAGTCCGCTGTGGTTGCCTACATAAATCTCATAATACGTCTCCCCATATTGCGGGCAGAAAAATGCGCCCAATGTGGGGATTTCCACATTTTCGGAAATGGACAGTTTCTTGCCAAGCAGTTTGATTTTGTCATATTCTCCCCTGAGTGTCAGGCTTGCGCCTGTCCAGAATAGTGCTTGCACAGGATTGTTGCCGTTGCGTGAAAGATATATTGCGCCTCCATCGATTCCAAGGGTAGCCCCTCCGCATATTGTCAAGCCTTCCATAGGATTCCAGTATCTTTCCACTCCCCACTGAATGTCGAGTGCAAGATCATACATCCGGGAGTTTTTTGCCGGACTCAGCAGATATCCATAGTCAATGTCAGCGCGTGCCTGCATCCCGGTCTTGCCATCATTCCATGTCCTGTGCCGCCATTCATATCCCAATCCGTAGCCGGGCCCCGTATATGTAAGAGGCGACAGGTAGGTGCAGCGCAATGATTTGTGTCCCCGGTTGAATTCGAAATGCTGCTCTGAATGCACAGAAGGCCATGTCGCCATAATGGCGGACATGGCCAGTACTGCTTTTATAAGAATATTTTTCATTCTTTGGCTGCGCGGCGTGAACGACGCTTCGGTGTCGGCTGTTCCACAACTGTCTCTTCTATACCGGCAAGCACGCCGTCGATTAGGATGCGGCCGCAGTATTCGCACACTATCACCTTCTTGTGCATCTTTATCTCAAGCTGACGCTGGGGAGGGATGCGGTTGAAGCATCCTCCGCACGCATTTCTCTGCACACTTACTATGCCCAGCCCGTTGCGGGCGTTCTTACGGATACGTTTGAAAGCATTAAGTGTATAGTCATCGATTTTGGTTTCGAGTTCCTTGGCCTGCATCATCAGTTTCTCCTCCTCCTGCTTGGTCTCTGATATGATGTCCTGAAGCTCGTTCTTCTTGTCGGCAAGATTGTGTTCCCTGTCGCCAAGTTCTTCCTGGGTCCTTGCTATGTCGTTCTTCTTGTCTTCAATCTTGGCCTGGGCATCCCTGATATTCTTTTCTGCAAGTTCTATCTCAAGGTTCTCAAATTCCTTTTCCTTTTCCAGAAATGCAAATTCCCTGTTGTTGCGGACATTGTTGATCTGTTCGTCATACTTGGCTATCTTGATTTTACGCGCTTCTATATCACCCTTCTTCACATTGATGATGTCCTCCTGTTTTGCAATATCGTCCTGGTAATTCTGGATACGTGTTTGCAGGCGGATTATGTCGTCTTCAAGATCCTTTACCTCAAGAGGAAGCTCGCCTCTCACATTCTTGATGCGGTCCACTTCCGAAAGACATGTCTGAAGTTTATACAGTGCCGTGAGTCGTTCTTCCACCGAACGCTCCTTCTCGTTTTTTTTATCGGTTGCCATTCTATATGGTGTTTTTAATTATTAATTTCATGTCTCATTCAGCTAAAACTGAATGTTCCATACAAAGCTGATGTCGGCGAATTAACCGTGTCTTGGCATGGAAGTATCGGCTTTAGCCATACACCGGCCTACTCTCCGGAAAGAATACGGATGGGATTCTTCTCGCATTCGGAGAAGTATATCACGCAGTCGGGATTCTGCTCCTTGATGGCCCGGAAGAGTATCTTACGGCTGCAAAGCTCGCTCTCGAAGTGACCGATATCTGCAAGCAGTATATCCTGACCATACGTTGTATAGTCGTGATATTTAAGGTCTCCGCAGAGATATACGTCCGCTCCCGATGACAAAGCCTCTTTCAGCAGACTCCCTCCGGAACCGCCACAAAGTGCTACCTTGCGCACCACTATACCCGGGGTCTGGGCCGAATATCTGAGGTCTCTCACCTCAAAGACATCCTTCACCTTGCGCAGAAACTCCAGCTTGGGTGTAGGCTTGATGTTGCCCACTATCCCAAGTCCCTGGGTCTCATTGCCAGTCTGGCTTGGTTCGAGAGGTTTGCAGTCTGTGACTTCAAGCATGTGGGCCATCTCATAACTTACACCCTCAAATGTAGAGTCCAGATTGGTATGTGCCGAATATATTGCGATGTTTCTTCGGAGGGCATCAGCCGCTATCCTTTCCACCGGACTTGCCCCCGTCAGACGTTTGAGTCCTCCGAATATCAATGGATGATGGCTCACTATCATATTGCAGTCGCGCTTGATGGCCTCCTGCATGATCTCTTCTGTCACGTCAAGGCATAGAAGCACTGCCGAGACATCCATCTCCGGGTCTCCTACCTGAAGACCCGGATTGTCCCAATTTTCTTTAAGTTTAAGGGGAGCAAAATCTTCGATTGCTTTTGCTATATCCTTTACTTTAATATTCAATTTATTGTCAGTTTTGTCAGTTTTATAAATATGTCAAAATGCCAATATGTCAAAATGTCATTTTGTCAATATTCAATTCTTCAAATTCAGCTCAAGCTGCAGTTCATCCAGCTGAGCTTGATCAATCGGAGATGGCGACTCATTCATCACATCACGTCCCGAATTGTTTTTCGGGAATGCAATTGTGTCGCGGATACTGTCAAGTCCGGCGAGAATGGACACAAATCGGTCAAACCCGAGTGCGAGTCCTCCGTGAGGGGGCGCTCCATATTGGAAGGCACTCATGAGGAAGCCAAACTGCTCCTGTGCTCGTTCAGGAGTGAAGCCCAAAAGTTCAAACATCTCATTCTGAAGTTCGGAATCATGGATTCTTATGGAGCCACCGCCAAGTTCTGTGCCGTTCACAACTATGTCGTATGCTGTTGCGCGTACCTTGCCCGTGTCTGTGCGTAGCAATGGTATGTCTTCCGGATTCGGTGAGGTGAATGGATGGTGCATTGCGTAGTAGCGCTGGGTCTCGTCGTCCCATTCGAAGAGGGGGAAATCCACTACCCACAGGCATGCGAATGTGTCTTTGTCACGCAGCCCAAGTCGGTTGCCCATCTCGAGGCGTAGCTCGCATAGCTGCTTGCGGGTCTTCATGGCGTCTCCGCTCATGATGAGAAGGAGATCACCGGTTTCTGCGCCCGCGCGTTCACCCCATTGTTTCAGTTCTTCTTCGGTGTAGAACTTGCCTATGCTGCTCTTTATGCCGCCTTCTTCAAATTTGACCCACATCAGACCTTTCGCTCCCACCTGCGGACGCTTCACAAAGTCTGCCAGCTGGTCAAGTTGCTTGCGAGTGTAGTTGGCACATCCCTTTGCAAGGATACCAACTGTCAGTTCTGCATCTTCTGTCACTGCAAATCCATGTCCCTTTGCAAGATCCGTGAATTCCACAAATGGCATGCCGAATCGGAGGTCGGGCTTGTCGCTGCCGTAGAGGCGCATGGCGTCGTTCCATGTCATGCGCGGAAACGGCTCGCTGAAGTCTATGCCCTTCACATACTTGAATATATGCTTCACAAGCCCTTCAAACATCTGGATCACATCCTCTTGCTCCACGAAACTCATCTCGCAGTCAATCTGTGTGAACTCCGGCTGACGGTCAGCCCTGAGGTCTTCGTCTCGGAAACATTTGGCTATCTGGAAGTAGCGGTCATAGCCCGAAACCATCAGCAACTGCTTGAACAACTGCGGGCTCTGTGGCAGAGCGTAAAATTCTCCGGGATTCATGCGTGAGGGCACCACGAAGTCGCGGGCTCCTTCCGGTGTCGATTTCACGAGTATCGGTGTCTCTATCTCCAGGAATCCTTTCGAATCAAGGTATCTACGTATCTCAAATGCCATGCGGTGGCGAAGCTCAAGATTCTTCTTTACACATGGACGGCGTAAGTCAAGATAGCGGTATTTCATGCGAAGGTCATCGCCTCCGTCGCTGTTGTCTTCTATCGTAAACGGTGGAGTCTTGCTCTTGTTAAGTATCTTTACGCTGTCTGCTATTATCTCTATGTCGCCTGTCGGTATGTTGGCGTTCTTCGATGCACGCTCAGCAACTTTCCCTCCGATGCGCACCACATACTCTCTCCCAAGCTTGTTGGCCGCCTCAAACAGTTCCGGATTGTCTGAATCAAACACCACCTGTGTGATGCCATATCTGTCGCGCACATCCACAAAGGTCATGCCTCCCATTTTACGGGTCTTTTGTACCCAACCGGCTATCTCTACTCGCTTGCCGGCGTCGGCGAGTCTAAGCTCACCGCATGTCGTGTCTCTATACATTTGAAAAATGTCAGAATTTTGGTTTGTAATATCCTGATAATTAATACCTTGTAAATGCAATTTTATATCGTATGCATTTTTAGGCATTTTAACTTTGCAAAATTATGAAAAATTTTTTATATATGCAAAAAAAGTCCGCCGGATGGCGGACTTTTTATAATATTTTGTCTCGATGTTTATTTCACCATCACTTTCTTTCCATTGTGGATATAGAGTCCCTTGTCTCCTGGAGTCTTGATTTCTACACCCTGAAGGTTATACCATTTGTCATCGCCTTCGGCTGTCTCCAATGCTTCCACAGCTGAACCTGCATCTGCCTTGCCTGTGATGATCACAAAGTCAAGCGGCTTCGACCCATTAGCACCCTCAAATGTAAGTGCGGTTTCCTCTGTTATGGTAAATTCTTCGGAGGTTGTCTCAAACCAGTATCCGGCGGTTTCTGCTGTCATCACCTCTGCCTCGCCTGCTTTTACTGTGAAGGTTGCGCCGGAGTTGCCCCATACGCCAAGTGTCACCTTGTATGTACCGGCCTTGAGCGTGTAGATTTCCACTGCTTCGTCTGCATAGCCGCCTGCTGCGTTGGAGCAACGTATGTTGGCGTTCGATCCTGTGGTTGCTGTCATTCCTTCAAGGTCTTCTGCCTCTGAAAAGAAGATGGCGTCGGTCGTCTCCGTGGCTGTATAACTCAGCGACACTTCATAGTTATCTGCATCGGGCGTGAATGTATAGTTGTATTCTTTGTTGGTCGCATCTTTCACCCATAGCACTCCGTCTGTAGCCAGGATATATCTGCTGTAGGGGATTGTCACGCTCTCGCCCTCTACGCATTTCCCGCTCTTTACTTCGCTGTTGACATTGTTGCTCACCGTATAGTTGTATTCGGCTGCCTTGCGGTAGGTCAGTGTCACTACGGTTGTGCCGTCGGCGGCGATTGTCTTCCCTTCTGCGTCATTGCTTACGTAGATATACTTGATGCCGTCAAGGGTGAAGTCTGCTGTGTCATTGGCCGCAAGACTGATTGCATCGCCCACGCTGCCTGATTTCGTTTCTGACTTGAGAACTTCGCCATCGCATACATAAGTCAATGTGTAGTCTGCAAACGTTGACGCAGCTACCACTGTGGTATTCATCATGAAGTTCTTGATATACATGTCGCGGTCATAACCGTTTTCGCCTGTCACCGACAGTTTTATGGCCTTGATGCCCTCGCTCTTGCTGTATGCCGTGTAGGATCCGCCGTCGATTGCCACAATTGCGCTCCCTTCAGCAAATTTCACTGTCAGGTTCACCACGCTGCCTCCGCCCTTGGCCATGTGACCTTTCGGAAGTGCCACAGTGTTGGTTGTGCCATCGGCATTCGCTGTCACTATGTTGGCCGTGTATGCCCAGCCGCCTGATGCCTCCTGTATGCCAAATACGAATTCTCCATCTGCATTGAAATAGTTGATGTCATAGTAGGTGTTGTTCTGCCCCTTGTCTTTCGGACTATACACCTCGTATGATACCCCTACTTCATGGGTCGGGTTGCCCACCGGATTTGTGAATGTGATGAAGTCGCGGTTCTCATAGTTGTTTCCCTTGTCGCTCTTGTTGGTCACGTATAGTCCGTTGTCGGTCAGCATCGAGGAAATTTCACTGCCCCAAGTGTAGTCGGCTGACTCTGTTAGGCTTACACCGCTCGCAAATGTCTGGTCCACAATGTTGGTGACTGTCCCCACCGGCTCTGACGGATCTTCTCCCTGTCCGTCGTTACGTTGCACGGTGATGTTATATATATAATAGTAGCGGGTCACGCTTACTCCGAAGTTACCATCTTCGCTCACTTTGTATGTGACAGTTTTTGTGTCGCCATCGGTGGAATCTAATTCTCCGTTGACTTCGCCTGAGAAGCAATCTGTTCCACTTGCTTTGATGACCACTTTGTCTTCTGCTTTCAAATCAAGCACTCCAAGTATGCGGCCTCCACCGTTGTTTTGATAAAGTCCATGTCCTTTGGCCGGATTCCTTACAAACCATTTCTCAGGTCCTTGAAATGCCAGTCCGGCAAAATCTCCGGTTGCAATATTGCAATCGGTTTTGCCAAATTTTACTGTCTCGGCATCGTATGTCACGTAGTAGGCTTCTTCCGTCATTGCATCTGAAATGGCTTCGAAGTCCCATGTCTTGACATCCTGCCACGCTGCGCTCATTGTCATGCCGCCGCTGATTGCAGCAAGCATCAAAACGCCCTTGCGTAAATTGATTTTCATGATAATAGATGTTAAATTAATAAATGTTGATATCCTAAAATTTTTTATGTCACTAAATTAGATGCCGGAGTCATCGGTTTCCCTCCTGTGTCTGGGGCCTCTGGCCCCTTGTTGCAATCTTGATTTGATGACATTTCTATAATTGTCTTAAGGTTAGTTATGCAAAATTAGTTATTTATTTGTTTATTACAAAATATTTTGTAAATTTTCTGATATTTTTTTATTGTTGTTCAATTCTTAATCCCATCGCTTAATATTTTCCCAATGGCAAAATCCAGTATTGGGTCGATTCCCTTTATCAGGAGGGAATCGGGTGCATGCACTTCGCATCCGGGCGATGGGTCTATTCCGAACTCTGTGATCTCTCCGGCCGGCGATGTCATCGGACAAGCAGAAAAACGAACTGCCCAACCGATTGGCATTTCAGAATTAAACGGCAATCCTCCGCCGCCTCCGGTTTTTGCTCCTATGATGGAAACGTTTGGCAAAGTCTTCATTACGGATACAAAGTCATTCGCCGCACTGAAGCAACTGCGATTTGTAAGCACAGCAACCGGCTTGTTTAGATATGCAATCCTTCTGCTCGTGTCGCAAGGCTCGTATGTAATCTCGTATGGCTCTGAAAAATCATTGTGTCCGGGTCCGGTCTTGTGCCTGATATATCCTCCCGACACCTTATGCTCGATTAGCCTGCTTACAAGCGTCTTGATATTGGTCAGATTACCACCACCATTGTCACGGATATCGATGATCAAACCCTTGCCTTGGTGAAGGATTGCAAGAATATAGTCAAGATTCAGGTTGCCTATGTCGTATGAAAACGAAGGATAATACATATAGCCTATGGTGTCCGGCTCCACCAGCATCTTGTATGAAATACCGGAGGTCTGCAGGTAGTTGAATTTCAAATAATTTTCTTGTATTGTCCTCAATCGGAAATCCTGGGGATAGTCGCTCCACCATTTCCGGTAATATGATGTGCTGAATGCCGACGACAGGTTCACATGTCCATCCTTCAGCTCATCAAGCATGGCGGCACAGATGCTGTATAGCTCTATGAAATTCGTCTCTTCTGTCACCAAAGGCCTATATACCTGATATATCGAATCCCAGTCTATCCCTTTTTCCTCAAAGAAGCAATAATGATTGTCAATCGTCCTCCAGAGCGACTCGAAGTTGCCCACCGGGTCATTGACTTGCACATGGTCGTCAACACATGCCGACGGCAACGTGGCTATCAGTAGCATTGCCATTATCCCCAATTGTGTCTTAAATGATTTTTTCATAAATCATCATGAATGGTTTATTCAAAGTCGAATAGCGAGCCTTCGATTATGGTAGGATTCTTGTCGAGCTTGTCGAGGTTGTCAGAGTTGTCGTAGGTGTCAGAGGTATCAGAGACATCAGAGGTATCAGATATATCAGAGTTGTCAGAGTATTCCGTCTCCTCTTTTATCGGCTCCGGCTGCCGAAGCGGCTCCAGCTCCTCAATCTCTCCAAGTGTATAGGTCGTTATTCTCTTCCCCTTGGCCTTGAATCCCTTCACTGCAATGAATTCTTCAGCATCTATCTCCAAGTCAGGTCTCACTGCATCATTGCCGCCAAATTTCACAAGTAGTCTTGCGTAGGGTGTGTCGGTCAGAAGCAGCATCTTGGAATCCGGCCCGTTGCCCACAAATCTTTGCCTGTTTTTCGATGGCTCAAACTCAAATCGTTTCAGATATGGATAACCCTGTTCGGCATCATAAAGCGCAAGTGTCCACACTTTCCCTTTCCTGAACTTCTCTATCCTCAGGATATTGTCGTCATAATGGTTCTCATCCGAGAAGTTGGTGGTGTAGAATTCGCCGTCTTTCGTGATGATCAGCACAAGGTCCTCGCCCATGAAGGTGCCGAGTTTCTCTCCTCGTCCGTCATAATTGAGCCTGAACACGTCATGGTCAAACCATACGTCGCGTCCTCCGAGCGTAGAGGTGCCCTTGCGGTCAAGGCTCACCGACTGAACGGCATATTTTGTCACAAGGTTGCCTAAGGAATCCTTCCCCTTGATGTCCAGCGCGGCGAAATCCACAAGCACCTCCCGGTTGCGGGGCCTGCGTCCGTCAGGACCCGGCTCATCTTTCAGAAGCACCTTCACTGTCTCTGCCTCTCCGTTGGGATTCACTGTCATCCACTCTATGCGGCTGCCCGGCTCTCCCTTCGTCATGTTGTATTCCTTGTCTCTCGTCAGTCCGGTGATGAAGAATCGCTTCTTGTAATACACTCCCGCTTTGCCGTTGCGGTATATCACGTTGTAGATTGTGCGCTTGTCATTTTTCTTGAAAAGACCCACATGAATCACTTTCTTCCCTACATAAAGTTTCTCCTGCACCTTGGTTATCTTATATGTACCGTCGCGATACACCACCAGCACATCATCGATATCCGAACAGGTAAACTTGAACTCGGCATCTTTCAGGCTTGTGCCGATGAAGCCTCCCTCTTTGTCATAGTAGAGACGTTTGTTGGCTTCCGCCACTTTTGTGGCTATGATGGAGTCAAAGTTGCGGATTATTGTCCTTCGGGGGAACGCCGCACCGTATTTTTCCTTCAGATGCGCAAACCAATTGATTGTGTATTCCACTATATGCTCAAGGTTCTCTCTTATCTCTGCAATCCGGCTGTCGAGCATGGCGATTTTCTCATCTGCCTTCTCCGAATTGAATTTCAATATCCTTCCCATCTTTATTTCCCACAGCCGCATATAGTCGTCCGTGGTTATCTCGCGGAAGAATGTCTCTTTATATGGCTCAAACAGTTCCGAAAGTCTTCCAATAGCGGCTTCCATATCCGCTGCCCGCTCGATGCGCTCGTCCTTGTACATCCGCTCTTCTATGAAAATCTTCTCAAGGCTCGCGAAGAGTTGGCTCTCCAGATTCTCATTGAGCTTGATTTCAAGTTCTCTGTGAAGTATTGCCCGCGTGTGGTCGGCCGAGAATCTTAGCACATCGCTCACCGACAGGAATCGTGGTTTCTTGTCCCATATCACGCAGCAGTTGGGAGAGATTGATACCTCACAGTCGGTAAACCCATAAAGCGCGTCAATAGTCTTGTCGCTCGATGCCCCGGGAGCAAGATGCACTATGATTTCTGCATTCGCTGCAGTGTTGTCATCCACCTTGCGCACCTTTATCTTGCCTTTCTCCATCGCTTTCAGGATGGTATCGATAAGAGTGGCAGTCGTTTTGCCAAATGGTATTTCTCTGATGGCAAGGGTCTTGTTGTCTATCTTGTCTATCTTTGCCCTCACTTTTATCTGTCCTCCGCGTGCTCCGTCGTTGTAGCGCGACGCATCCATTAGTCCTCCGGTTTGGAAATCGGGTAGCAGTTGGAATGGTTCCCCTTTCAGATATTTGATGGCGGCATCGGCAATCTCATTGAAGTTGTGGGGCAGAATCTTAGAGTTCAGTCCCACAGCAATCCCTTCCACTCCCTGTGCAAGCAGAAGTGGAAATTTCACCGGCAGAGTCACCGGTTCCTGCTTCCTCCCGTCATAACTTGGTTGCCATTCTGTGATTTTGGGAGAAAACAATGTCTCGAGGGCAAATTCGCTCAGGCGCGCCTCGATATAACGGGGAGCCGCCGCCGAGTCTCCCGTCAATATGTTGCCCCAGTTTCCCTGGGTATCAATAAGCAGCTCCTTCTGTCCGAGTTGCACGAGTGCGTCTCCGATTGAGGCATCGCCGTGAGGGTGATAGCTCATGGTGCTTCCCACTATGTTTGCCACCTTGTTGAAGCGCCCGTCGTCAAGGGTCTGCATCGTGTGAAGAATCCTGCGCTGCACCGGTTTCAATCCATCCTCAATGTGCGGCACTGCACGCTCAAGTATCACGTAGCTGGCATATTCCAGATACCAGTTCCGGAACATCCCCGACAACTGATGCTTCTTGTCGCTGACTCCCGGCACTCTGTAAGTCGGTGTCGCCGCTTCCGGAATATCATCCTCGGCCTCCGCCTCCAGCTCCTCATCTATCAGCGATTCCTCCGCCTCTTCCGCCTCATTCTCTTTTTCTATGTTTTCCAAGACTTCCTCTTCTGCTCCAGTCTTGTCGTCATTTAGATTCTCAAAATTATTGTAGTTTGATTCTGCCACTTTAGTTGCCTTTATTTTTTAATGAAGATAGAAATTTTTTAGGGTCGAAATCTTCGGCTATTCCGCTGTCAATACCTTCTTGAATAGCTGTCTGAAATGCTGCAAGTTTATTCTCATTTTCTTCAAGAAGCCGTAATCCGGCGCGTATCACTTCACTGGCATTGTTGTAACGCCCCTGAGATATTTTGTTTCTCACAAAATTTTCAAAATCATTTCCTAAAGCTACTGAAGTTGTCCTCATAATCTTATATTTTTGCAAATTTACCAATATTTAATAACATAGCAAAATATTTAGTTAAAATATTTCCTGCAAAATAATAAAGAATCGGAAAATTTTTGAATTTCCCGATTCTTTCCGATTCATATCTGATATTTCATTAGTTCTGCACCTTGATGGCATTGTCGGCATATTTCAAGATGTAAGTACCCTTGTCAAATGCCTTCACCATTTCCATGACCTCGCTCTCAGTGCCGAAGAAGGTATTCAGCAGTACTCCGCTCAGTGAATATATCCTCCACTCAGCCTTTTCATCAGCATACAGTGTCGATACGGCTGTCGATTCTGCCACTTTAAGAACTCCGCTTCCATCGGTCAGCCCAGTGGCATCCCATTCAAGACCCTCAGGAAGTTCCGGAAGCTCGATATTCGGTGTGCCGGTGAATTTATTTGCTATCCAGAGTTTGAATTGGTCTCCAACTGCAGGGGTATATCCGGGATTCATCTCTACCACCACGTTTCCATCAATCCTCAGGGTTCCTGCCACATTAAGGTATGAACAGTCATTGCCCTTGCCGGCCACGCGCATATATAGGCTAAGTGTGCCACCGGTGTTGATGCTTACATTGCCTGATGAGAATATCGGACCATAACGGTGTTCGCCGGAATAGATACCGGGTTCAAGCACTCCGTTGCCTGATACTGTGATGTCACCTACGGTGCCACGTCCGCGCAATTTGGAATTGCCCTCTATCGAGAGCGGTGCCTTCAGGAAGGTCGTGTTGTAAGGCGATTTTGACGCTGTCAGTGAAATGGAGCCGTCTCTTGCTGTCATCGATGCGATGTTGTCGATGAGTTTCGACATGTTCCAGTCGCATTTGCCGGTTTTCACCAGTTTGACTTTTCCGACATTTTGTACTTCTGCAAACGTTCCGTTATAAGTGATGGCTGTGTCGTCGTTGCCCACTGTCAGTGTTCCGCTGCCGCTGTAAACACCCGTACCCTTGAGATTGGCAAGCGTCATGTTCAGACCCTGCGCATTGAAGGTCACATCCTTGCTTATGTTTAGAGTGGCCTTTGGCATTCCGTAACGGTTGTTCCATGTAAAATCGGGACCATACGAACCACGTTGTGATTGGGCGGCGATGAGTTCTCCCTCAAAATCTGACCAGTCTCCGTTGAGATAGTTACGCGGTCCGGCTGCAAAAACTGTAAGTTTTCCTTTGCCTGTAAGTTTACCATTGTATTCACAGCGCGGATCAAGATACCAGTTGCCTGTATTGCCTTCGCCCACAGTGATGTTTGCACGGTTGCTGCTGTAGCTGTACATATTGGCCTCATCATATAATGTGCCGTTCACAAATTCTATGTTGCTTGGATATGAATGTGTGTTGTCTGATTCTGAACCATTCACTGTGCCTTCGGCAATTATAAGCCTGCTCATGCCTGCGTTGGAGGTCGATAACTGAAGTGTTCCCTTGCCTGTTTTTGTGAACACCTGTCCTAAGCCTGATGAAGAGGCTACCCTGCCGATTGTCAGTGTGTTCCCTTCGGTCACTTCAATGCTTCCCTTGCCGTTCATGTAGATGCTTTGTCCCAACGTGGCTGTCTTGTTGACCGAAAGTATTGCTTCATTGCTGAGGTATATCCTGCTGTTTACGTCTGAAAGCGCCCCCAGGTCGGTGCCGATATTGTTTGCAAAAACTCCGGCTACAAGTTTGCCTCCGTTGATATAGGTGCCTCCGGAATAACTGTTGATATTGTTTATGGTCAATGTCCCGGCTCCTTCTTTTATGAGTTTCGCATCGCCCACGATCTGACCTTCACCCGACAGTGTGTAGTCTTTGGTCTCGTTCTTGAATGTCACGCTTGCCGGCTGAAGTCTTCCTTCTATAACGACATCGGTTGTCTCTGCAGTGTCATCAAAGATGACATTGTCGCCGGGCACAAACACATCATTATCTGCTGTCTCTGCATTCCTGAAACTTGCATTTCCGTCAAGGTTCCATACAGAGTTCTCGCCTCCGGCCCATGTCTTGGTGCCAGGTTCGTAAGTGGTTATGCTGAGATAAAGTTTTCCATCTTCATAAGCGAGCTCTTTCTTCATCCCTTCAAGACCAAGCAGTATGATGTCTTCAATACTGCCTTCAATCGATCCAATCTCACCGATTAAATATTTCCCTTCAGGAAGAGCATACGCTTTGGTGTTCAATTTAATGATTGGCTGTAAATATTCCGGACCGTTGGTCCAGTCTTTGGTCTCTACGATAAGTTTTGAGGCGTTGATATGGTCTATTGTCTGATCTGCGAATACGTCAAGTTCGATTATCGCACCGAAACCGAAGTTGAAATCTGATGTGGTCAGAGTTCCGGCTTCTGAATCATTGCCAAGGTGTAGTTCGGAGGCATAATTCATATCGAGTCCCTTGGGAAGAGTAAGACCCGAAGTCTCGAGAATACCGAATCTGTTAATCCAGACGGGGCTATTTGAGAGTTCACCGTCGAGCACTATAGTGCCTGCCCATATCTCGGTGTTACCGGTATATGTATGTGTGCCTTTAGGGAAAAGAAGTTTACCGTCACCTTGTTTCACAAGTTTCATGTCGCCTGTGAAATTACCCGATGTCATGGTGTGGGTGTAGGTCTTGGTGGTAATGTTGTTGTTGTCGTTGTGCCCTTGCACCCATGTCGGTGTGTTGATGGTCAGCACTTCCGGAGATACACCGTCAGCCGCACTTACCGACATGTCTTCGTTGCCATACACCACCACGCTCTTGCCATTCAGCGATGCATCGATTGATCCTCCGTTCTCAATGCCAATCCGTCCTGTCATCGATAGGGGAGAAGGTGGCACTGTGATACCCTCAAACTCACTCAGCGCAAAACTTACGTGCGGTGTCTGGTTGTAGCCGCACATCTGCCATACTATTGCATTGCGGTATTGGTGGTCATACCAAAGCGAATATATACGGTGTTCTGTAGGAATGTCTGTGCTGTAGATTCTGATGTTGTTGTCTTTGTCGCGCATTATGTATTCCTCGCGCCAGTCACCGAGAATATCACCCTGAAGACAAGGTGTCCCTTTGGTGTCGTTGTTGGTCTTGCTTCCTTCGAGGGTTGCGATTTGTCCTATGTATGGCTTATAAATCGCACCGGCTGTGTTCTTGCCGTTGCCATAGTCGTATGATTCGTCGCAAAGGTCGCCGTCCCAGAACACTCGGAAGTTTTGCGTTATGACTCCGGTTGTGCTTTTGTCGTCTCCAATGATAGCTTTGTGCGAGGCGCCGCATATCAGATTGTTGTCTCTCGACGATATTCCTTCAGATCCGGGATACTTGTCGATGAAGTTGCCGCAGTTGGCGCGTCCGTCGTCATTACCCCCTGTCGTGCGGTAATATATTTTCGATGTTGTTGCGTCGCGGAAGTTGTTGTTAGGCCTGTCCTCATTGCAGGCGAATATCTCCTGACCATGGCTGTAAGGATCAAAGTCGCCGCAATGCTGGGAGTCGCCATGCCCCAATCCGGTTGTGGAAAGACCATAGCCGTTGTCATCAATCACCATCGATCCATACACTATCTCGTCGCGTCCGTCCCAATCCACATCGGCTATCCCCATGTTGTGGTAGCCCTGGCCAAACCAGTCGCCGCCAAGGTCGTTCCAGCGCCAGCGTTCCACGAGTTTGTGCGTGGCCGGATCCACGTCGTAGGTGATCATCTTGTGCTTGGTATAAATGCCGCGTGCAAGGAAAATGCTCGGCTTATGTCCGTCAAGATATGGAGCGGCAAAGAAGTATTTCGAACTGCGGTGGCCGTATCCGTCGCCCCACTCATTGCTGATGAGTCCGTCGTATTCTCCACCTGAAAGGAGACCCTTCGGATTGTTTGCGTCTTCCACTCTCTTCAGTGGATACTCGATGTCATCGTATGGCTTTCCTGTTTCGCCGTTGGCATAAATGAGGTATTCTTTGCCCCAACGCATGAACCATTGACCTGACGGCCAGTCACCGCTGCGGTAATTGATCGAGGCGTCACCTACTGTATAGACTGTTCCGTCGGCCTGGTGAATCTGTGTGCCGTCAGCAGCACGGAAGATAACCTCTGCCTTGCCGTCACAGTCCCAGTCGTAGGCTGCAATATTGATTTCATTGTTCTGGAAGTCTCCCATGTTCGGACCGCAGTTGATCCACCATTTCACAATCCCGTCCATCTCCAGACATTCTATCACCGTGAAGATACCGTTGTCGCCCTTTGTGAATTCCGCAAAGTTCGGATCATACTTCATGATGATTTCCAACTGTCCGTCGCCATCCACATCGGCCGCAGTGGCATCATTCGGTGTCAACGCCATGCTGATTTCCGGCGAATGCTGAGGTTTGATTATAGTGTAGTTCTTCTCCCATGGTTTCACAGGTGCGCAAGCTTCTTTCTCAACCCCGTTCACCACAGCCTTCACCGTGTAGGTGGCATCAAGTGAGCCTGAGGCATCAGTAAAATTCGACACTTTCAGCGGAGTTTCGTTGAGTTTTGTTCCTTCGCGATAAATGTTATAGAGAGTGTTGTCCCACTCGTCAGCATTGATGCGCCACGTGCAGAATATGCCCGCATCTGTTTTCATGGCCACCAAGCCCCTGTCCAGCTTGTCCATTTGCCGTTGGCCCAGCATCGGCAATCCGGCAATCGCAATTGCCGCAATCCCTAAAATTAGTTTCTTCATATAAATCCGAATTAGATTAGTTTTGCTTGCAAATTTAATAATATTAATTAAAATCAACAAGTATTTTTACTAAATTTGGTTAATTCTGATTCAATTTCCACCCTCTCCTCCCTCCCATCCAATCGCAGCCGTTTTCTCTCCTCCCCCCCGTTCAATCGCAGCCGTTTTTTTCTCCCCTCCATCCAATCGCAGCGTTTTCTCCCCCCCCCCCATCCAATCGCTGCGTTTTCTCTCCTCCCTCCCGTCCAAGCGCAGCCGTTTTGAGTGAGCGTGAAAGCTTTAGCTTGAAATATTTCCCGTATGCTGCTTTGCCAGTGTGAGAAGGCCGTAAGGCCAAGTCCCTCGTATCTTACCAGCAAAGTAAGAGGCCGAAGGCATTTGCCTTCGGCCCCTTTAGTCTATTATTTTAAGTTCAGGTCCGAGTCAAAGTTCAGTTAAACTAAACTTATAAACTCTTAAACTTATAAACTTCAAATTTTGCAACGCAAAATTTGATTACTTCACGATGATCTTCTTGCCATTGTGGATGTAGAGACCCGGACGGTTGGGCTCTGCAAGACGGATACCGTCGATTGTGTAGTAATAGTTGTCGCCGGCTACTTCTGCCTCAACACCTTCTACACCTGTGCCACCTACCTGTGCAAATACTGTCAGGCATGTGCAGACTGTGTCGATACGGTAGATCGGGCAAGATACTGTGTATTTACCTGTTTCTTCGTTAAGTGTACCGTCGGCAGCTCTTACTACGTTGTTTGTGCCGGCAAGTTGTGCATAATACTCTGCGTCAGTTGCACATACAGGGTGGTTGGAGTCTGAACCATAGCTTCCTATTGTGTTATAAACCACAAAGTCTGTTTGGTCAAGGTCAAGTACATCGATGTTCTTATTGTTGCCGCCGCTTGTTGCGTTGTTTGTTACGCCCACGTGTTTCAGATAAGTCACGTTGTGACCTGCAAATACTCTAACGCCGGGGAAGAGTTCGTATTCGGCTACGTTGATGCCAAGATCATCGCCTTCTACGCCGATTTCTGAATAGTCAAGTACGTTGGTTGTGTTGTCCTCTGAGATGAAGCCGAAAGGATAAACATTAGTCCAAACTTCGTTGCCTTCTTCATTTATAGTGTTGGAACCTTCAAGCAAGTAATAGAGACGCTTGCGTGCTGTCCAGTTGCTGAAGCCGCTTGTTGAGCCGCTGTTGAGCACCTGCCAATCTGTAAAGCCTGCTGCTGCAATTTCTTCATCGCTCATGCGTGCGAAGTCATACTGCTTCTTAACTTTAAATTCAAGGTCATTGGCCACACTTGTGGATGCTGCCTGATATCCGTATGCTTCGGTTGTTATTGTAAGAGTGCCTTCTTCGTCAACTGTTACTGTTGCGCCTGAGCCAAGTTCGGATGCTTCAAGAGTTTTGCCACTCTTGCCTACATATTTATAGCTCATGAATATTGTGGGCTGGAGAGGTACATCTGCGTTGCTTACTGAAAGTGTGTAGGTCTTGCCGAATCCTGCTTCTACTGCTGAAATTGTAGCTGTTGCTGTCGGAAGCACTACAGGCACGCACTCTACCTGCATTTCTACTACTTCTGAAGTCGCTGTGCCGCAGGTTGTCCATGCTTTGAGTGTGCCGCTTGTTGTGGTTTCATATACGTATGCTCCGTCGCAGTCTGCCCATTCTACTTCTGTTGTCTGGCCATCTGTGCCTGTCACGTGAAGTGTTTCGCCATCAAGGAAAGTGATGGTGTAGGCGCGGAGGTTCAGGTTAAGCACATCTTCTGCGTCTTTGCCAAGACGGGTCATTGCTACTGTCGGAGGATTGGCAACGTCTTGTTCGCTTTCGTAAGATACTTCGATGTTGTCAAAATCCATAATTGTGCCGTAACGTGCTGTCATCACCCAAAGACCCTGTGCATACATAGAAACAGGTGTCTTGTCTGCGTCAAGGCTGGTCTCAGGCACTTGCAATGTTCCTGACGTCAGCATATTGCCGCTGAGGTCAACCACTGTGTAGTCAACTGTACGTGCGTTGACATCTACATCGCACTCTACTGTGTACCAGTTGCCTGTCTGAAGTGTATATGCCTCAGTCAAATCTACAGAATACGATACTGTTCCATCTTCTGCTACTGTTTCTTTGTAAGGAGCATCGATGGCCGCTGTCATGTCTGTATCGGCTGCTGTATTGGCTTGGTATGCATCAAAGAGGAAGTTGTTCCAAGGACCTACATCTCCTGACCAACGGCCACGGAATGGCTGGTTGTCTGTGCCTTTGGCTGTGGTGAACAGTGTGATTTCTGAGTTGTACTGGTTGTTGGAGTTTGTCTTGATGGAGAAGTCAAATTTTACTTTGTAGGTTCCGTCCTCAAGTACTGACCCGCCATCTGCATTCAGGAAAATGTCTGTTCCCCAGTCAACATAGCCGGTGCGACCATTGTTCTGTCCAAGTGAAAGTTCGAGGAACTTACCATACTCGTCGGATGCGATTGAAATTGAACCGCCGCCGTATGACCATCCGGTTGCAGCAACGTCAGCAGCTGTTTCGAAGTTCTGCTGATACAGTATGCGGGTGCCTGCGAAGGCTGTCGTGCACATTGCTGTTGCAGCAAGCGTGAGAAGAATTTTTTTCATAAAAAATCTTGATGTTAATTAATAAAATTATTGTATTAGATAAAGTTATGTCTTTGTCTGTTAGTTCGTTTTGACTTAGGTTTTAGTCAATCGTAGTTAAGTTTTTACTCTTTGATATCAAAGTTTAAGGTCACGATAATTATCGTTCGCTTGCTACTTTGGAGCAAAATTAATTAAAATTTTTTAAAACAGCAAATTTTATATAATTTTTTTTAACTTTTAACAATTCTTTCTCTTAACCATTACTTTAGCCCTTTTAATCACCTCTAATAATATATTCCTGAAAAATACACATCGTAGGGACGTGTCTTTGGCACGTTTGCTTTCCAATGCTACTTGTCTCTGGCACTTCTGATTTCCAATGCCACGTGCCAAAAGCGCGTCCCGGCAAATTGCGCAATTATAGTATGCATGCAAAATATTTGTGCATTCCTCAGCCCAGTCCGGAGGGCTGTTTTGTGTGAATACCTCAGCGCAGCCCGGAGGGCTGTTTTGTGTGAAAACCCCAGCGCAGCCCGGAGGGCTGTTTTGTGTGAAAACCTCAGCGCAGCCCGGAGGGCTGTTTTGTGTGAAAACCTCAGCACAGCCCGGAGGGCTGTTTTGTGTGAAAACCCCGGACTTCAAGTCCGGGGAATGCCATACAGAAGCACCATAGTCCCGGAGGGACGCCTTGTGAGAAATTCACAGTTATAGTACACGCACAAAGTAATTGTGCATGTTTGTTTGCCGAAGCAAATTCCGCATCCATCCATTGCATAAGATAAAATGCACATTTATTTTGTGCTCATACTATACCAAGGTGTCTTCCCTGTAGATAGCAAAAGTCCGCAAGTATTCAATGAAAATACTTGCGGACTTTCCTGTGTCCGAAATGAGACTCGAACTCACACGAGCGAAAGCTCACTACCCCCTCAAAGTAGCGCGTCTACCAATTCCGCCATCCGGACATTGAGGTTGGAGCGAAAAACGGGACTCGAACCCGCGACCCCGACCTTGGCAAGGTCGTGCTCTACCAACTGAGCTATTTTCGCAGTCTTTTGGAGCGAAAAACGGGACTCGAACCCGCGACCCCGACCTTGGCAAGGTCGTGCTCTACCAACTGAGCTATTTTCGCAGTCTTTTATGCCTAATGGAACTTACCTCCGTTTTGCGAGTGCAAAGTTAATACTTTTTTCTCAACCATGCAAATTTTTCTCCCCTTTTCTCCAAAGAAAATCCCAAATTTCTCCCTTCTGCTGTCGATTCTCTGCTATATTTGTTATTGGTCTCCGCCTCCATCGCTGAGCTTCAGTCCATAATCTTGAAATAATGTGTTGCTTGCATTTGGTTGTATTGCTCGCGTTTAGTTGGGTTGGGTGTTGGCTATAAAGTTTACTATAAAAAGGCCGAAGGCATCCTGCCCTCGGACTCTTTTCACTATTTTTCTGGTCTCCGGGTCAAGGTTCCATTAAATTAAACCTTAAACTCTAAACCTTAAACCTCAAATTTGGCTTTGCCAAATTTGAATTATTCAATCTTCCAATCCTTGATTGTTCTCGTCTCCGATGAAAAATTTGCCCCTATCTTTATTATCTTTCTTCCGTCAGCTTCATACCTCAAGGGATAATTCTTATTATTTATCTGTGCAAGTGCCTCTTCTGCACTATGGTCATATTTCAACTCAATCACGTAGATATACTCATACGTTTTCAGCACCATGTCGATGCTCCCGTCGCTCGTAGCCACTTCCGCATCGGCATCAATACCAAGAAGCACAGTTAGAAGATAAAATGCATTGTGGAAGTTGTTCTCATTCTCCATCTTCATCTTGTAGGAGATGCCGGCAAAGAATATCTGCAGCGACTTCATCAGCTTGTCAGGTTTCCCCGTATTGATGAAGTTTACTATGTTCATATATATGGCGCTTGTGCTATGCGCCTTGCATTTGGAATAATAGGGGAGCAGTACCTTGAAGAGACCATCCTTAACTTCGGTATTGGGGATACCCAACCTGTACATACGGTTTCGTGTATTATAACTTTTGATGGTGAGGTAACCTGTCTGATACAGCAAAGCAAGTGGTTTGGGAGAGTTTATATCCAATCCCTTCAGGTCATCCATCTTGCATGTAGTGTCGAAATAATCTTCAAGATCGGCGTTGATGTTTTTAAGCATCTCCGCAATGAGCGACGGATAGCCCGTGTCATTCCAGTAATAACCGATGTTTGATTCCTGCAGAGCGTTTAGCAAAGACCATGGATTGTAAATGTCGCTGCCGCTTTTCGCAAACTTATATCCATCATAGTTTTTCTTCAGTTCTGCACATGCCTCATCGTAAGTTAACTCCATGGATTCTGCGAGTCTCTGTATCCCTTTCTCAAATATGGTAAATAATTCCTTTTCCGTTATGCCGCAAACATCAGCAAATTCATCATCGAAGGATATGTCCCTGAGATTATTCAGGTCTGAGAAGATGCTTAGTTTGCTGAATCGGCTCACCCCGGTCAGGAAGACAAGTTGGATGTCATCGGCACAATTCTTGAAATTGGTGTATAGACTCGCCAACTCCACCCTGTAATGATTGAACAACTCCGTATTGTTTATGTTGCCTACTATTGGTTTGTCATATTCATCTACAAGAATCACTACTTTTTGCCCTGTCTTTTTGTGGGCTGCTCTTATTAGATTGTTGAATCTTGCTGAAAGCGTGTCAGCCCTTTCTTCCACACCATAGATTTTTTCCCATTCGCGAAATCTGAAATCAAACACTTTGGGAAGCCTTCCCTCCACATCATATTTGTCAGCGTTCAGGTCAATATGGATCACTGGATATTCCGTCCAGTCCCACTCGGTATTGTCTATGTAAAGTCCCTTGAAAAGTTCCCTTTCCCCCTTGAAGAAATGTTTGAGCGTGGAGAGGAAGAGGCTCTTCCCAAAACGGCGCGGCCTGCCAAGGAAATAGTATTGATTTCCAGAATTCAATAATTTCTCAATAAATGGTGTCTTATCTATGTACACGCATCCATTTTCACGGATTGACCTGAAATCCTGTTGGCCTATTGGATATTTTAATCTGCTCATAATTCCTTGCTCATATTTAGAAATGTACCTCTATAAGTAATACAAAAATAGTCAATATTTTGTTCCAATTGTCTTCTTCATCTATTGCTCCTAATCTCTCCATTCTCCATTCTCCATTCTCCATTCTTAATTCTTTCATATTAGTCCGGCCATATATAGTGGAAGGCATGTTATCCCTTTTTCAATTTTTAAATCTGATGCGTAGATCAGGTAAGATTCTCCAATATATTGTGAATATTTCTTTTGAAACTTTTCAAGTGACAATAAGGTGTAGTTGTTCGACGACTTGACCTCAATCGGACAAATATTGTGCCTGCTTGTGACTTTTTCTTTTCGCGTGAGAAAGTCGATTTCCATGTTTTCTTCTGAGTTCTCGCGGGAATAAGATGAGTAGAAATATAATTGATGGCCTTTTGTGCGAAGCATCTGCGCTATGAGATTTTCAGTTATCATGCCCTTGTTAAATTCAAGTTTCCCTCTCAGGATTTTTTCATTCGTAAAATAGTATAATAAGAATAGCTGATAATCAGCGTATCCTT
>JAMPAV010000038.1 GCA_023667055.1 Muribaculum sp.
CTATCGGTTTTAGATTATAACAATACTCCTCTCAAAAGGTTGCCACTAATGGTTTAAAATTGACGCGGCAAAGCCGCAATTTGTCAGCTTAAACCGCAAGGGTGGGTCGGCAGATGGTTGCGGCTTTTTATCTTCTGCAATGGATGGGAGTGATTTTGACCTCAAACGCGAATCCGACTTCGCCGGTCGGGGCGCGGATTTGGCGCGAGGCAGGCACTTGGAAGTCGCTGAATATTATGTGGTTCACGGAACTGGCACGGAACTGACATTCACGGAGTGGTCACGGAACTTCTTCCTTGCCGACAGTTTTGGAACTCTAATCCCTGACGGGATCTGATGGGTCACGGAACGTCGTGGGCACGTTTGACTACGGCTGGCATTCGGCAGGATTTTGTTCACGGAACTGGCATGGAACTGATTTCACAGAGTGGTCACAGAACTTTTTTGCTAGTTTTGGGGAACTCTAATCCCTGGCGGGATCTGATGGGTCACGGAACGTCGTGAGCACGTTTGGCTGCGGTGGGCTTTCGGCGGGATTCTGTTCACGGAACTGGCACGGAACTGATTTCACAGAGTGGTCACAGAACTTTATCTTCTGCAATGGATGGGAGCGATTTTGACTCCAAACGCGAATCCGGCTTCGCCGGTTGGAGGCGCGGATTTGGCGCGGATTTTCTTATATTTCAATGCTTCGGCATGGCAATGCTTCGGCATGGCAATGCTGATTGATTTCGCTCCGCGAAATTTCGGATGGGAGCCGATGGATGCGGAATTTTCAGTCTCAGTCTTCGTGGGATTGCGAGGGTTGATGTTGTAACAGAATGTGGGAATGTTGTAACATGAATGCGGAGGGAATATTGTAATTTTGCAGCATGAAATTCATATATTCTATTATCAACATGCTTGCCGAAATGGCTCCTTATCTGCTTTTCGGCTTCTTAGTGGCAGGGGTGCTTTACGCCTTTGTGCCGCAGTGTTTTTATCGCAACCATCTGTCGCAGCCCAACATCAGGTCGGTGATAAAGGCGGCAATATTGGGTGTGCCGTTGCCTCTATGTTCCTGCGGAGTGCTTCCCACTGCCGTGTCGCTCCGAAAGAACGGAGCCTCGCGCGGAGCGACCACATCCTTCCTGATAGCCACTCCACAGACGGGCATCGACTCCATTGCCGCCACTTATTCCTTGCTGACACCGGCATTTGCCATACTTCGTCCTGTAGCGGCTCTCGCCACAGCCATCGCGGGAGGCATGGCTGTGAATGCTGACGACAGGAATGAGCATCAGCATGATGTCTGCGAGGTGGACACCATAGATGCTCCCGAAGTCAAAACGTTTTGGGGCAAGGTCGTCGCTGCGCTCAGATATGGATACGTGGATATGATCAGCAACATCGGAAAATGGCTTGTCATCGGATTGCTGATAGGGGCCGCCATCACAGTGTTTGTGCCCGACGGTTTTTTCACCACGTTTGCCGGGTATCCGCTTCTGTCCATGATAGCGGTGGTGATAGTGGCTGTGCCCATGTATGTATGCTCCACAGGCAGCATACCTATCGCGCTGTCGCTTATGCTGAAGGGGCTGAGCCCGGGGGCGGCGTTTGTGCTTCTGATGGCGGGTCCGGCAGCCAATTTCGCCTCCATCATAATAGTTGGCAAGGCATTAGGCAAAAAGGCAGCCGCGACTTATTTGGCCACCATAATCATTGGTGCCATAGCGTTTGGTCTCTGCATAGACTATGTGCTTCCGAAGGAATGGTTCCGGATGTCGCTGACAGCAAGTCATATCGGATGCCATGTGGCTGTCTCCCCGCTGCAGGCAATATGCTCGTTGGTGCTTGTTGTGTTGCTTCTCAATGCATTAATCCTAAAATTTAAAACAAAAACAAACAATAAATCAAAAGAAAATACAATCATGGATCAGACATTTGTAGTCAAAGGCATGTCTTGCGGTCATTGCAAGGCTATGGTTGAGAAAAACCTGTCAAAACTCCCCGGTGTGGAATCAGTAGAGGTGGACCTTGCCTCCGGCAAGACCAGCATCAAGGGGCATGTGGAGGAAAAAGCAGTGCGCGAAGTTATCGAAGACCTCGGTTTCTCCCTCGCATAAATTTTGAGTCGGGGCCTAACATTTTGGCGGTTTATTTGTTATTTATAGTGGTATGCTGTATGGCATAGCCGGATGTTTTCCTGTCAGTGACTGATATACATTCTAACTATCTTTATATTAACAAAAAAACTTATGAAGAAATTTTTACTTTCAATGGCAATTGTTGCCTCCGGAATTTCTGTGGCAACCGCTAAAGACTACGTCATTCTTGGAGCCGATGCTCCGGAGCTGACATGGACCGCAACCGAAACCGGTTTTCAGACTGTGGCTACAGTGGATGGCGCGAAGTTCACACTCACCATGAATCAGGCTGAGAGTTCAAGCACCCTTAAGGATCCTTCCACTTCCGATAATGTGATAAGAGTATATAAGAGCTCTGAGTTCACAATTGAATCTGAGGGTGTGACAATGAAGCAGATAACCCTGACCTCCAACTCAAAAAGCTACTGCGGCGAGCAGACCGTGTCTGAAGGTTGGACACAGGTTGCCGATGGATTGGTGCTGACAATCACCTCAGCGGGCAGCAAAAGCATGACCATGACCGCTTCCAACAACCAGTTCCGTATCGCCGAACTCGTAGTCAGCGATGAGGTCTCAGGCTCCACCGAACCTTCCGAACCCACCGACCCCGAGGTGACTGTGGTAAACTCCGTGGCTGAGACAATCGCCCTTGACTCCGACTCACAGGTGACAGTAAACTATCCCATGACAGTGGCATTTGTGAACAACAGAAACATATTTGCCACCGACAATGCCGGCGGATTCATCCAGATCTACGGCAACAACACATACGCAGTGAATGACGTGATTCCCGCAGGCTGGATGGGCACCTACAAACTATACAACGGCAACACTCCGGAAATTATGCCGGAAGGAGAACTCCCCGCCGCCACTGACCAAAAGACATTTGAACCCAAGGCCGTGTCAGCAGCAGAAATCTCCACAGCGTTGGTCAACAATGTGGTGCTACTGAAAAATGTGGAATTTGCCGAAGCGACTCCCGACTCTAAATCCAACTTCTCAGGCGTTTGCGACGGAATGGAGCTGAGTTTCCGCAATAATTACTCATTGGCAGGCGTTCCGGCCGGCAAATATGACGTGACAATAGTAGTCACAGTCTATAACAATGCACCCTCACTTTACGTGGTCAACTACGCACAGGCCGGTTCGGGTGTGGAGAGTGTAGAGGCGGCATCCGAAGAAGCTGTATATTACAATCTCAATGGAGTGCCTGTGGCCACTCCCGAGAAAGGACTTTTCATCCGCATGGAGGGCAACAAAGCCACAAAGGTTATATTCTGAGAAATTGATAATATAGTATGATCACAAAATAAATGTGCATTTTATCTTCTGCAATGGATGGGAGTGATTTTGACTCCAAACGCGAATCCGGCTTCGCCGGTTGGGGCGCGGATTTGGCGCGGATTTCATATACTTCAATGCTTCGGCATGGCAATGCAGATTGATTTCGCTCAGCGAAATCTCGGGTGGAAGCCGATGGATGCGGAATTTGCTTCGGCAAACAAAAATGCACAATTACAATGTGCGTGTACTATAATAAATAATGAAGCCGCACCCTGACCAATAGAGGGTGCGGCTTACTATACTTCACTACAGGAAGAATTTCCTATGACCTCATCCGGCATGAAACAAAAATACAGATGGATCTTCTATGCGGGAGTGCTGCTGGCACTTCTGCCGATAATGATTTTCCGTGATTTCACGCCCGACAATGAGTTGAGATATCTGAGCATAACCGATGAGGCCTTGCGCAATCATGACCTTTTCGCATTCTATAATCACGGATTGCCTTACGCCGACAAGCCGCCATTGTATTTCTGGTTTCTTATGCTCTGCCGCTACATTGCCGGTCAGCACTATATGTGGCTTCTCGCGTTGGGTTCGCTTATCCCGGCTTTCGGAGTCATAGCCATTATGGAGAAATGGACAACGCAGTTGGGTATTCCGAATAACTCCGGCAATGAAGCAGATGCTGAAAATCGACATATCCCTTTTTTCAGCGGCACTGCCCGTCTGATGCTGATGACATCAGCATATTTCCTTGGAGCTTCAATAATCTTACGGATGGACATGCTGATGTGTCTTTTCATAGTGTTGGCTCTCTATACATTCTGGAAGATATATGTGCACAAAGACAAGAAACGCGACCGTCTGCTTTTCCCGGTGTATCTCTTTCTTGCACTCTTCACCAAGGGGCCGCTCGGCTTAATGATTCCGCTTTGTTCCGTCACAGTCTTCCTCGCACTCAAACGGGAAATCCGATTGTTTCCCGCATTCTGGGGTTGGCGCACGTGGGGAGTGTTGGTGGGATTGTGTATGCTCTGGTTTCTCGCTGTGTTTGCCGATGGCGGTAAGGAATACCTTGACAATCTCCTTTTCCACCAGACAATCGACCGCGCTGTGGATTCTTTCCACCACAAACGCCCATTTTATTATTATCTTGTGGCGGTATGGTACATAATAGCGCCATGGTCGCTATACGTGGCGGGCAGTATTATCGCCGACCTCAGGCATCCCTCGCGGCTTCCGCTGCTGCAGCAATTCTTCATCACCGTGTCGCTCACCACCCTTGTGCTTCTGTCGTTGATCAGCAGCAAGCTCCAGATCTATTTTCTCCCGGCCATACCGTTTATGGTCTATTCCGCCATGATGTCGCTGCCTGAGTATAAAGACAGGATACTGACCAAAATCGCCATAGGATTCCCCTCGGCAGTGTTTGTGATCTCATCCTTGGCCATGCCGGTTGCCGCCATCTGCAATATTCCGATAAATATGGATGTGGATGTGCCATACGACGTATTGTTTCCGGTATTATCAATAGGTGGAGGCCTGGGCCTATTCTATCTCGTCAGAGGCAGAATGATTGAAAGCATACATATTGCAGCCATGACCGTGCTTTCGGCAGTGTTTGCGATAGGACTGGTCATGCCTGAAATCAACAGATATATGGGGTATGGCTCGGTGTGTGCCAAAGCGAAGGAGATATCCATGGAAAAAAACATCGGAAAAATCTACACCTGGCGAATAAAACGACCGGAAAATATGGATGTTTACCTCGGAAAAGATGTTATAATATTGGATGAGGACTCAATTCCCGATAAAAGTAATCTCGGGAAATCCATCTTGCTTACCCGATGCGCTGACTCCGGAACATTTGCCGGTGAGAATGCCATTCATGTCGGGCCATACGAAATCATAGTGAATGAATAGAATGAGAAACCATACATCGGATTACAAACTCACAATAGTAGTGCCTCTTTATAATGAGGAGGACAATGTGCCTAATCTGGCGGAGCGGCTCGCCGCTTACCTGCCGAAGGCCAAATGCACCGCATGTGTGCTATTTGTCAACGATGGATCCACCGACGGAAGCTTGCGGTTGATAAAAGGCGAATGCAGCCACCGCAAGGACTTCTTCTACATATCGCTGAAGAGGAACTGTGGCTTGAGCGCCGCCTTGAAGGCCGGCATAGACCATACGTATTCGGAATATGTGGGATATATCGACGCCGACCTCCAGACCGATCCGGAAGACTTCAATCTCCTTCTAAACCATATCGCCGACCATGAACTCGTCACCGGCATACGTGCCGACCGCAAGGATTCCGGTTTCAAGAAACTCCAGTCGAAGATTGCCAATTCGTTTCGCCGCATGATGACCGGCGATGGGGTGCGCGACACGGGATGCCCGCTGAAGGTGATGCACACGGAAAATGCCAGGCAGATTCCTTTTTTCTCAGGGCTTCACCGGTTTCTGCCGGCGATGATTCTGATGCAAGGAGGCCGCATAATGCAGGTGCCTGTGAGGCATTATCCCCGTATGGCGGGGGTGTCGAAATATCATCTTTGGAATCGGCTGAAAGGCCCATTCATCGATTGCTTCGCGTATCGCTGGATGAAAAAGAGATATATCAGCTACTGCGTAGCTGAAAGTAATGAGTAATGAGTAATGTCGCTAAATTAGCATTGTATTAAGGGGCTTGAAGCCCCTCACACAGGAGGAAAACCGATGATTTTGGTGATTAGTTTAGTGACATTAGAATAAGGAGTAGGGAGTGTTTGGACAGAGCTGGATATATGCAATAGGATTTCTTGCACAGGGGTTTTTCTCAGCGAGGATTCTTGTGCAATGGCTGATGTCGGAGAAGGCCCGGAGGGTATTGTCGCCTACCATCTTCTGGGTGCTGAGCATCATCGGCTCCTACATGCTGTGCGTATATGGCTGGCTGCGTGATGATTTTGCCATAGTGCTGGGCCAGTGCATATCATACTATATCTATCTTTGGAATCTTAACATCAAGGGTGTCTGGAAGAAAGTGCCTCTGATATTCCGCATCATCCTTTTGCTCACTCCGGTGGTGGCTGCTGGCTTCCTGCTTGAGCACCCTGCGGAGGTCATAGATAAACTCTTCCGCAATGAGGATATACCGCTATGGCTCGTGATTTATGGCTGCAGCGGTCAGATACTTTTCACTTTGCGCTTCATCTATCAATGGTATTATTCGCGCAAGGCCGGGGAGTCGGAGTTGCCCGCCGGATTCTGGATTATCAGTCTTACAGGCTCTTTGCTGATAGTGAGTTACGCCGTAATCCGACATGATCCCGTGCTCATCATCGGTCAGTCGTTCGGCCTCGTCGCCTATATTCGCAATCTCTGTATCCTACACAAGCAAAAATCACAGACAAGTTCATAACATTATAAGAAACTGCCGTATGAAAAACTTCACTAAAAAGCTAATATTTTAATCGACTTTTAGCCAAAAGTGGGTGTTTTTACCCATTTTTGGCTAAAAGTCGATTTTTTTTATTATATTTGCAGAAAATTTCATAAGTATGATAGTCGGAAGAAAAGAAGAAATTGGCAAACTGATGCACGCCTACAAATCGGAGTATTCGGAATTTGTGGCTGTATATGGGAGAAGAAGAATAGGAAAGACTTTCCTGATACGGGAAACTTTTCATGATATGTTCACTTTTCAATACACAGGGATACTGAATATCTCCAACAAAGAGCAGATTTCTGAATTTTATACAAGTCTTCTCAGACAAGGTTTGCCTGCAGATACCAATACGCCAAAAACATGGTTTGAAGCTTTCCATTTGCTTGAGGATCTGATTACAGCTTCAAAACAAAAAAGGAAAATTGTATTCATTGATGAACTCCCTTGGATGGATGCTCCTAATTCTCACTTTCTTCCAGCATTTGAACATTTTTGGAATGGGTGGGCATCTGCCAGAAAAGACATTCTTCTTGTCATCTGCGGCAGTGCATCCTCTTGGATAATAAATAAAATATTTAGAAACAGAGGTGGACTTTACAACAGGGTGACCACAAAAATACGTCTGCAGCAATTTTCGTTGGCTGAATGCGAAGAACTGTCACTCCATCTTAAACTTCCATTGACGAGAAATATGTTATTGGAAGGCTACATGGTGATGGGAGGAGTTCCCTTCTATTGGACAAAACTTGATCCAAAGAAAAGCATGGGGCAAAACGTAAATGATCTTTTTTTCAGAGAAGACGGCGAATTGCATGATGAGTTCAATTTCATCTATGCATCAATGTTCAATCGACCTGAGAAATATATAAAGGTCGTGGAAACTTTGTCGGGCAAAAAATCGGGACTTACCCGCGATGAAATTATATCGAAGGGCAAACTCGAAAGCAACGGCCAGCTGAGCAACATTCTCAAGGATCTCATTGAGTGCGGGTTCATAAGGAAATATTGTCATCTCGATAAAAAACTGAAGAATGCAGTATATCAACTCGTGGATTGCTATACTCTTTTCTATTATCAATTTGTAAAGACGGCCTCCGGCGTAGATGAAAACTACTGGTTGAGAATAATGAATGCCTCCGTATATAATACCTGGTGTGGATTGGCCTTTGAAAGAGTCTGCCTTCTACATACGCGCCAAATAAAAGCGGCATTGGGGATTTCAGGCATTCTTGCAAACCTGTTTTCATGGCACGTCAAGAAATCGGATGTGCATCCCGGAGTCCAGATTGACCTTGTCATTGACAGGAATGATAATGTTGTCAATGTCTGCGAGATGAAATATGCACCAAAGGGTTATAGGATGACGGCAAAGGATCTCGACAAGATTCATACAAATCTCGGAATATTGCAAATGTATCTCCCTAAGCATAAAGCTGTCCAGCCAGTCCTCATAACTTCCAACGGAGCTATTCGGAACAAATATTCTGATGAAATTCTCCTTCAGCTATCCTCCGACCAGCTGTTTTCATAACCCGAATCGACTTTTAGCCAAAAGTGGGTAATTTTACCTACTTTTGGCTAAAAGTCGATTTTTGCTGAAACTTAACGATTTGCCGTATTTGAAATTTTTTGTATATTTGCATTGTTATTTAAACCCATCCTACATCTATGACCCTGAAAAAAATTCTGTCATTGCTTTTGACCCTCTTATCGCTTCAAACCTCAATTCACGCTGTCACGGCTCAACAGTCCCGGCTTGTGAACAACAATCATGCCAACCAACTTATTGTGGATGGCAAACCATGGCTGATATTGGGTGGCGAATTAGGCAACAGCAGCGCTACCACTCCGGAAGATGTGGCCGCAATTTTCCCAAAACTTAAGGATATGGGGCTGAATTGCGTGCTTGTGCCGGCTTACTGGGAATTGATAGAACCGGAAGAAGGGAAGTTTGATTTCTCCACTACGGATGCAGTGATTGATGAGGCCATCAAGAATGACCTGAAGGTTGTATTCCTTTGGTTTGGAGCCTGGAAAAACTCCATGAGTTGCTATGCGCCATCATGGATGAAAGAAAACTACAAAAAATATCCGCGGGCGAAGACCCGGGCCGGAAAACCACTGGAAATTGCAAGTGCTTTCTCCGAAAACGTATTCAAAGCCGACAGCACAGCCTTCACCCAATGGCTGCGTCACACCACTGAAAGAGACAGCCTTGGCACTGTGGTGATGTTGCAGATTGAAAATGAAATTGGCATACTTGAGGATGCAAGAGACCATTCCCCTCTTGCCGACAAAGAATATGCCAAGGGAGTCCCGGCTGAACTGACAAAGCATCTTGCAAAAAACAGCAAATCGCTGCATCCCGGCGTAAAGACAGCATGGGAGAAACATGGCAGCAAAAAAAGCGGAACTTGGGAGGAAGTGTTTGGACCGGGCATATACACCGATGAATACTTCATGGCGTGGAACTATGCCAAATATGTGGAGCGACTTGCCAGGGCTGCAAGGGAAATAACCGGAGTTCCCTTATATGTGAATGCCGCGATGAACAGCCGCGGGCGCAAACCGGGCGAATACCCGTCGGCCGGTCCGCTCATACATCTGAAAGACATCTGGCATGCAGCAGCCCCCACACTTGATTTCTTTTCTCCCGACCTTTATGATCCGGGGTTCAAGACATGGGTTGAAAGCTATGCCACTCCCGACAATGTGCTTTTTATACCCGAAATACAACGCTCCGATGCCAATGCCGCTCAAGCGTTTTACGTCTTTGGCGAACATGATGCCATCGGACTGAGTCCGTTTTCTATTGAAAATTCCACCGACGGTCCGGAGTCTTCCAATGCGAAAGGCTACAGGCTGCTGCGTGAGTTAATACCTTTAATCACCAAATACCAGGGGAGCAAAACCGGCAGTAAGAGGAATATGAATGGTCTATATTTCGATCACGATTCCACCACAAGGGTGCTCAATATGGGCGGGATGAAGATCACGGCATCTCATTTCCTGACTCTTCCATGGGACGCAAGGGCTAAGAATCCTCAGTGGCCAACATCGGGCGGCATATTGATCCGGCTGGCTCCCCGGGAGTTTATTTTGGCCGGTTCAGGACTGGTGGTAAAATTCGAGAGTGAGGACGAGACATCCGATGTCCGCAAACTCGGTGAGGATGGATTTTTAGAATCCGGATCTGCCAATCCGGAAAAATCCGTTACTGACAGGGAAATGAAATCCACCCACAGGATTGGAATCTCACATGTTGAGGAAGTGGCGGTGGGCGACGACGGACACCTGGCAGCACTGCGCCATTTCAATGGCGACGAAACTCATCAGGGTCGCCATGTCCGTATCCCGGTGGATGACTGCAAGATTCTGCACATACGTCTTTATGACTATGAATGACAGCATCCCGGCCATAAAAAAAGACTCGCGTTTATCGCGAGTCTTTTTTTATAAGTCCAAAGTCGGGGCCTTACTTTGCATCCTCCAGGAATTCAGCCTCCACGATTGCAAGTTGATATTCCTTTGCCGGACGTATGTCAAGGTCGCTCGCCGGCCCGCCCGCAAGTTCTTTCATAGAGAATGCATCTTTTTCTGTCATGCCTCCCACTTGTCGGATGGTGATTTTGTCTGAACTTACCTTTTTCTCAGGCTTGATGTGCACATATCCGAGGCCTTTGGGTGTCCAGCCCTTCCATACCAGTTCCTCTCCGGCATAGACCTCTATGGGATAAGTGCGTTTTCTCCATCCCGAAAGCTTTAGTGTTATGTCGCTGATTTCTGCCGGACGTTCCAGATTGTATGTAATCCATGCATTTGCAAGATTTCCATCGGATATCCATTGAGACTTTTCATTGTCATCTCTCGACAACATGGCATCCTGTTGGTTGCTGCCGGCCTGTATCGACTTTACGGCCACGTCTGTCATGCGCTCCTTATATGAAGGCGACTGAGGTGTCGGCCCCATGCCCAGATGTCCTTTGAGCGTACGCGATGGCATATATTCCGAAAGGCCGTTATTGATATCCACGCCTACCGTAGTCAAGTTTATGGTCTCGGAGGGCAGATCCCATGCTGATGCAGTAATTGTGATGTCGCCGGGCTCTGTGGTGCTTCTCACCAAAGCTCTGTTTACTCCACATTCCACGGGCAAGGATTTGCTCAATATGAAATTGTCCGGTCCCTGTGCAATTCCACCACGCCAGTCGGCCGGTCCGTCTATGCTGAAATTTATCATTCTGTTGTCAAGCGGGCAACGACGACCCTGTGCATCCACAACCTCAAACTGTATGAGGACCATGTCAGCGCCATCGGCATGGAAGCCCTCGGGATTTTCAATGGCAGTCAGCTTTATCTTTGCCGGCTCTCCCGCAGTAGTCAGAGTGTCGCGGCTTACCTCCGTTCCCCGGGCATCGCGGCTTATGGCTATCAGTTCTCCCGGTTGGAATTTCACATCCTTGAATGTGAAGAGCCAGTTGTAGTCACGTTCGCCGTGTCCCAGTGACTCACCGTTCAATAGCAATTCCACATCTTCTCCGTTGGAGACCACATACACAGGTTTCACCGTTTGGTCCGGATAGTTCCAATGTCCCACGATATGGGTGCGCCGGCCTTCGTTGTCCACCCACGCGTCGAGCCACATCACTTGGTGGGCGAAATATGCATCCTTGGGGATTCTCATGGCATCCGTGGCTCCCGACCTGCGGTAGTTTTCGGCTCCGCGATAATGTGTGTTGGTATCAGAGAAGATTATCTTGGCGCCACCGCTGCTTGACCGCTTGCCGCCACCCGGACGTTCCAGCCAATAGTCATACCAGCGACGTACCATTTCCACTGCAAAAAGATCCTGGTTCTGATTGTATTCAAAAGCAGGCGCGTTTTTATACAATGGTCCGTCGCCCTGTTTGTGATATGGATACGAATATTCGTCCCAGTACTTTCGGAGTGCCTCGTCGCGGCAATATTCCATCGACCACATCGGATGCTTTGCAGAGCGGTTGATATATAACATTTCGCCTCCATACTCGGCAGTGTTGTCGTCGAGCATTTCCCTGCTACCCGAAGCTCTGCCTCCGTGGGGGTCATATTTGTCGCGTATGGCCTTCATCGAAGCCATGTGCTCGGGCGACACCGCCTTGTTGCCTGATTCATAAAAGAGAATCGACGGATTGTTGCGGTTGTAGATGATGGCATCGCGCATAAGTTCCTCGCGCATCTCCCATTGCCTACCCTCGCGGTCTTTCTCGGCGTCGCCGGCCGGCATCGCCTGGATAAGGCCTACCCTGTCGCACGACTCTATGTCCTGCTTCCACGGCGTGACATGCATCCAGCGCACGAGGTTGCCCCCCGACTGCACCATCTGGTCGTTGGAATAATCGCTGAGCCAAGCCGGGACTGACAGCCCCACAGCCGGCCACTCGTTGGATGTGCGCTGTGCATAGCCGTGCATCATAAGGACACGGTCGTTGAGCCATATCTTGCCATCGGCAAACTTTGTCTTGCGGAATCCGGTGCGGGTCACCACATCATCGATCACCCTTCCCTTGGAATCAGTAAGTTCGGTCTTCACGTCATAGAGATAGCCATATCCCCAGCTCCAGAAATTAAGGCCATCCACCATCGACGATGCTTTGAGGGTGGCTGTGGCCCCTGGCTTCAGTGTAACCTTTTTTCCGGTGAAGGTCTTGATTGTCTTGCCGGTCTCCACATCCGTTATGCTGACTCTGTATCCGATCGTTTGCTGCTTGTCAGACTCATTCTTCACCTCCGATTCGGCTGTGATTCTTGCCTTATGCTTCTTTATGTCGAAATCAGTGGCATATACATACACACCGGTTGTCCCCAGATTGCTGTAAAGCGGAAGTGTCTGATATATTGGTGAGGCTACGTGAAGATACACGTTTTTGGGGATGCCGCCATAGTTGGCGTTGAAGTTCTTGTCGCTCCACTGGTATTTTGTATTGGTGGCCCGCTCGCGGTAATTCCAGTCGTTGTCAGTTCTGACCGCCAACACATTGTCTCCCTCCTTCATGTATGGAGTGAGGTCAAATCCCACTGCCATGACTCCATTTTCATGCAGTCCGAGCTTGTGTCCGTTGAGATAGAAATCAGCACCCTGACGCACTCCTTCAAATTCCACAAACACCTTTTTCCCATCAAGCTGAGGAACTGAGAAATGCTTTCTATACCAGCTGATCGTATCCGTAAGTTTTTCTATGGATTTGCGGAATGCCTCGTCTTCATTGAAGGCATGGGGAAGAGTCACTTTCTGCCACTCCCTGTCGTCATACGCCGGAGTCTCGGCCATCTTGAAGTCGCCGACGGCGATTTGCCAACCGCTGTTGAAGTTATATTTCTCCCGAGGGGCACCATTTACTTGGAATCCGAGTGCAAGGCTCATTGCAAGTGCCGACAGGATGTAAAATTGTTTTTTCATGCTGTACGATTTAAAATTGTCTGTAATTGTCCAACGTTTCCCGCAGCCTGTTGGTCAGCATCAATTGCAGCTCACGCGGTGCCAATACTGTCACATCCGGCCCCATGGCCATCAGCTCACTCACAAGTTCGTAGTTGAGTTTCAGTTTATAGCGGAAAACTGAATAAAAATCGTGCATCTCCTCCTCCTGGGTGTGATGAAGCGGTAGTGCACGAAGGTATTTGGCCCGCGTTGTGGTAGTGCGGATTATTACGTTGCGTATGTCAGCCTTTGAGGTTGTCACCCCGATGATGTTGCCGAAATATTCCGACATGCATATTTCGCGGGGAAGTTTAAACCGGATATCGGTTATTTCCATCTCCGTGACGCGGTCAAGGGCGTATGTCCTCATCCCTCCGCCATCCTTTTCCCCAAACATGTACCAGCGCTGTTTGTAAAATTTCAGGAAGTATGGAGAAAACAATATCCCGACCTCTGCCCGCGACCTTGTGAACCCGGCGTATGTGAAGAGTATCTTCTGATTGCAGCGCATTGCTTCGGCCACTACCGGAAGAAATTCTCTCGCGGATGGCACGTCTTCCATTTCCACTCGCCCGGATCCGGTGCCAAGTTCCTGAAGGGCATTGGTGGTTGCATTGCTGTCAAGTATCCAGGAAGTGAATTGTCGAGTCTCGGGCGAGTCCTGGGTATCTATATAGTAATACCCTTCCGGGTCGCAGGAAATGTCTATATTGAACATGTCCTCAATGCCCCTGCGATAATGGTGAAACGTTCGCTCCGGCATGGGGTTGCCATCGGAATATTTCGACTCTTTCCAGAGATCATTGAGTTGTTGACGCGATAGTCTTCCGTATTTGACTATCGTGTCAACAATCCATAGATATATCAGTGCGTGGTTGCGCTTCATGCCGGTCGATACAATGCTGTGATGCCTTGCGGAGGTTAGAATGAAACGCCCAGTTTCACCGGCTTCATCCCTTCCACACAGATGAGATAGACGCCTCTGCCAAGTTCGAATCCCACGCTTCCTTTCACCGGCTTTTCCATCAGAACCAACCTTCCGGAAATGTCATATACATATACCCGGCGTTTCCCGTCAAGGTTGTTGACTGTCACGGCATCACCGTTGACACACACATCGGGGGTTGCGAGGTCGTCGCTGCATATTTCATCCACTCCGCTTTCATCGGTCACATATTGCTCGATCAGTATGTCATGGAAGTTTATACCCTTGTTGTTGAGTGATGCGCGGTCGATGCGTACATTGCATAGCTCCGTACCCTCATATACGTGGGTGAATTTATAGGTCTTCTTCTCCGATGATTTGAACTTAAGAGTGGCGAGGTCATCACTGTCGTCGGTCACTCCGTCGCCATTCACGTCGGTGCCAGTGCTGAGTTTCACCGACTGAGCGCTCTTGTCGGAGTTGCCGCAATAGAGAGTAATCTTGAAGGGCGCCTGGATATCGTTGACCTGGATATAGCATTTGTCCACATTACCCTGCTTCCCGATAAATCCGACGGCGTTTTTCGATGCTCCATTGTCGTCAGATGAATATGACGCATACGGCGACAGGTTGCCGAATGCCACAAGGCGGCCTCCGCTGGTGCCCATCACGAGATTGTCAAATTCCACTTCTTCTGTCACGCCTTTCATTATGTCTGCCTGGTTGCCGGCTATTATCGTACCCCATTCCGACTCTCCGAATGATGCCGGAGTGGTGTGGAAATCAGTATAGAACAGCACTCCTCCCGGTATGGCCCTGAACATCCACACATCGCCACGCGTGCATCCGGTGTCGTTGGTAGCATCCACTCTCCAGCAGTATGTCTTGTTGGCTTCCAGTGATCCGGGCTTCAGATATGTCTCCGACAGGCCGGAGGCCAAAAGTTCGAGTTCTTCCTCGTTTTCTCCCATATAAACATCGTAGGTGAGTTTGCCGAAATATTCCCGGGTGTCATTGGCCCATTCCAGGACCACGTCAAGCACTTTGGCCTCGCTTCCGGCAGAGGGTCCTACAAGTGTGGATTTGTTTGGTTCGAAAGGCTCCGATGTCATAGTCTGGAGCTCCGGTGAATCCACCGAACGCATTTCCCCGTCGGCTATCGCATACACGTGGAAGTGATACAGCTTGTTTTCCTCGAGATTCTCGACTTTGAAGCTGTTGGTGTCCGCCCCGGTGCGTCCCGCCTCTTTGTAGGAGATGCCGTCATCCGAGACCTCTACCACAAAACCGGTCTCGTCATCTGAATTGTCCTTCCATTGAAGCGTTATGGATGTCTTTTCATTTTTCACAGCTTTCAGCTCTGTCGGATTCTTTATGTAGGGATATGCACTTGTAATGGTAAAAGAGTAATTCTCGATGTTGGCATATCCGTTGGCCGCTATCGCAGCTGCGTCGGCCGGATTGTTGGCGTCAAGACCGTTGGCATTTTCCCATTCATCCGGAATGCCGTCGCCATCAGAATCAAGCGGTTTGTATCCCCCGAAGAGTATTCCGGTGCCTTTGTGCGGAAGAATCTTTTCGGTGTTTATTCCTCCTGTGGAGCCGAGTGTGCCCCATGAAGTCAGTTCATCAATCACATATTGGTCCACTTCATCGCGCACCGGCAAGGATGCTCCGACATAGTTCACCACATATTCAAGGGCTTCCGGGGCTGTCATGCGCGACTCTATTTCCGGCATTGCCTTCGGTGCCCCATGTGTCAGCAGATCGGCTGTAGAGTTCACCCTGTAGCCTCCAGAGGCCGCGTATTCTTCGTCGGTCAGCGGCTTGCCATCGAGCTTGCCGTCTTTGTTTTTGTCATAATAGTTGCCGGTTGCCGTATATTTGAAATTGCTGTTGCCTCCGGTCAGAGGTTCCGCACCCTTCCAGGGCCCGGCCACCCAATAGTTGTCGGAAATCTCGGCCCAGGAGTCTCCGGCGCTTTCTCCTCCCATGTTGTAGGCAGCTTCCTTGCCCCAGTCGTAGGAGACATTGTTGATGAATTGATTCAGTCCCTTCACCTTTGGATTGCGGGTGCTGTTTTCTATGTAGAGATTTCTGAAAAGTGTCACTCCGTTGTCAGTCTGGATCAGTCCGCCGCATGAATGCGGGAGAAGTCCCTGTCCTATTATGGAGTTCTGGATGGTGATGTTGGAGGGACCTGTCCCCTTGTTGTTGCTGCTGACAGAGAATGTCTCATCACGCCCCCACAGCACCGACATGTGGTCGAACATCATGTCATGTCCTTCGGCCACACCGGCTGCATCCTTGCCGCTGTCGCCGTTCACTCCCATGCGCACACGTAGATAGCGCACAATGATGTTGTTGGCATTTGAGAACGATACTCCGTTGCCATACACCTGTATTCCCTCGCCGGGGGCTGTCTGTCCGAGGATGGTCTGGTTGCTCTTGAATACCAGACGGCTCTTGAGGTTTATGACCCCCGACACATCAAACACAATTATTCTGTTTGGCTTTGAAACAGCATCGCGAAGCGATCCTGTGCCGCTGTCGTTAAGATTGGTTACGTGGTAGATTTCGCCGCCTCGCCCACCGGTGGCATAACGTCCGAAACCTTCTGCACCGGGGAAGGCCAACAAAGTTTCTTGTGAATAGGCCGGCAATGCTGTCAGCATCGACCCGGCGACTGCCAGTGATAGTAATAAACTTTTTTTCATGATGTTTTCAGGTTTAGACCGCAAAGATAGCGATTTTTTCCGCCATTACCAAATTTTAGCAATCCAACTTTCTATTCCAACTTTCTATTTTTATCTCAATGATAAAAAAAGTCAGGAACAGTCGAGTCTGTTCCTGACTTTTGCGTTTTTATATCTTCGATTAGAATGTGTCGAAGTGATATACTATGGTGCGTGCGTAAGGTGCTGTTGGGCTTACGCGCGGCGACGGGAATGAAGCATGATTGGGGGAGTCGGGAAGTCCCTGGGCCTCCATTGCCACACCCTCATAATCCTCATAACTGCGTCCTGCCACATTGGCGGGAGAGCCGGCAAGATAATTGCCCGTGTATATCTGCACGCCGGGTTGGTTGGTCAGCACTGTCACCTGACGGCGCGACTTCTGGCTGCGGAGCACACAAGCCTCACGCAACTCACCGTTGGGACCGTCAAGACAGAAACAATGATCATAGCCCTTGGCATATTTCAGCGGTGTATAGTCCTTGCGGATGTCTTGTGCGAGTTCCTTGAATTCGCTGAAATCCATCGGTGTGGCTGCCACCGGAGCCATCTCTCCGGTTGGTATCAGTGTCTCGTCGGTGGGCAGGAAATGCGATGCATTGATTTTCAACTCATGATTGAGCACGCTGTGGGCCGACGCGCCGTCAGCGCCGTCAAGGTTGAAATATGCATGGTTTGTAAGGTTCACCACAGTGTCTGTGTCTGCCTTGGCAGAAAGCGCGATGGTGAGTTCGCAGTCGTCATTCCATGTATATTTCACTTCGGCAGTCAGATTGCCAGGATAGCCCATCTCGCTGTCCTTAGCATGATAGCGGAAGAGGACGCCGTCTTCAAGTTGCTCAGAATCCCATATCCGGTTCTGGAAACCTTCCGGACCTCCGTGAAGGTGATTGGGACCATTGTTGATGGGAAGGTCGTAGGTGATGCCATCCACCTGGAGTTTGCCTTTGCAGATGCGGTTGGCAAAACGTCCGGGGGTCTTTCCGGCACAGGGACCGTCGGCAAGATAGCTTGCGGGGTCGGCGTAGCGCACGGTGACATTTTCAATCTTGCCGTTTGCATCAGGCACTGATACTTCAGTGATACCCGCGCCAAGCGATGACACCTCCACTGATGCACCCTTGGCGTTGGTCATTTTGTATAAGGTCACTTCACCAATTGGAGAGGAGGCCTTGCGCATTGTGATTTCCATTATTATTCCACTTTATGAGCGCCATCGCTGATAACGACGGGATATACCTTGGGTTCGTGGCCGTATTTCTCATTGAATTTGGCCTTTGCTGTCTCCACAAATGTGTCATAGAGGTCGTCTTTCACAAGATTGATAGTGCAGCCGCCGAAGCCGCCACCCATGATTCTTGAACCGGTGACACCACATTCCTTTGCTATGTCGTTGAGATAGTCAAGTTCCTCGCAGCTCACCTCATAATCGTAGGAAAGTCCGTGGTGAGTCTCATACATCTTCTTTCCGACAGTATCATAGTCGCCGGCAACAAGAGCATCGCAGACTGCGAGCACCCTGTCTTTCTCCTCTATCACGAATTTAGCACGGAAATAGTCTTCTGCTGTGATATCGGTGCGGATAGCATCAAGCATCGGCATTGTGGCGTCGCGCAGAGTCTCGATGCCAAGGCGTTTAGCCACACGTTCGCAAGACTGGCGGCGCTTGTTGTAGGGTGAGTCGGCAAGCTCATGTTTCACTACGGAGTCGAGCAAAACGAGTTTGTAGCCTTCCGGGTGGAATGGATAGTATTCAAATTCCATTGAGCGGCAGTCGAGACGCATGAGTTTGTCTTTCTGGCCCATCACTGATGCAAACTGGTCCATGATGCCACAGTTCACACCGCAATAGTTATGCTCGGTGGATTGGCCTATCTTTGCAAGCTCAAATTTGTCGATGGTGTTTTCATTGAAAAGGTCATTGAGTGCGAATGCGAAGCAGCTTTCGAGGGCTGCGGATGAACTGAGACCTGCACCCAGAGGCACGTTTCCGCCAAACACGGCGTCGAAACCTTTCACAGTGCCGCCACGCTTGATTATCTCGCGGCATACACCGAAAATATAGCGAGCCCATGACTGAGAGGGGGCATTGTCTTCGTTGAGTCCGAACTCTACGTATTCGTCGATGTCGATAGAATATACGCGTACCTTGTCTGTGCCGTTGGGACGGACTTCAGCCATTATCACCTTGTCGATGGCACCCGGAAACACGAAACCGCCGTTATAATCGGTGTGTTCACCTATCAGGTTGATTCGTCCGGCAGAAGCATATACGGTACCGGGTTGTTCGAAACGTTCGAGGAAGATTTTTCTGATTTTCTCTTTCATGATTATATTTTGGGTTTATGGTTTAAGGTTTAGGGTTTAATTTGTCGGTGTCATGCCGCTAAATTAAATCATAAACGCTTAAATTATTGGTTAACATTATTCTACGGGTATGGTGATTTTGGCTGATTTCAGTCCGGATGATTTGGCCTCAAGGGTCACAAAACCGGGCTTGTCGCCGCTCTTCACGATTGCAGTGGCCGCACCGCTGAAGAGATCCATCTCCGGCTTGTTGAAGTCGCGGAGCGATGTCGGGTCGCCGTTGGCGGTAGCACGGAATGCTCCGTCGCCGGTAACTTTGAATTTCACGAGAGGTTCTGCATCCGGCACTATGTTGCCGTTCTTGTCGGCCACCTGCACCGTGATGTAGGCCAGGTCATCGCCATTGGCCTCAAGGGTCTTACGGTTGGATGCCAGCACAAGCTGGTAGGGTTTGCCGGCTGTCCTGATCACTGCCTCGCCGGCCACGCTGCCGTCGGCATTGTAGGCCACGGCCTTAACCTCTCCGGGTTCATACACCGTCTCGTTCCACATCAGGCGGTAGCGGTTCATGTTGGTCGAATCATTCTTTTCGCGCACTCCCTGCGATTTGCCGTTGATGAAAAGTTCGGCTTTCGGCGAGTTGGTATATACAAACACCGGAGTCACTTCTCCCTCGCGTCCTTTCCAGTTCCAGTGGGGGAGGATATGGATGGTGTTGTCCTTATCATTCCATTTTGAGCGGTAGAGATAGAATCTGTCTTTCGGCAGCGATGCGAGGTCGAAGATGCCGAAGTAGGAACTGTGGCTTGGCCAAGCGTCGGTGTCGTATGGCGATGGTTCGCCGAGATAGTCGAAGCCGGTCCATACAAACTGCCCCATATCCCATGGATAGTCGTCGGCGGCAGCAAAGTCGTCATCGGGTATGTTGCTCCATGAGCAATATTCCACATCGTAGGAAGAACTCTGGTTGTCGGGACGTGTCACATTATAAGCCTTTTCCACCGGGAAGTAGTATTTGCCACGGCTCGACACTGTGGAGGATGTCTCCGAGCCCAGCAGGATGTTCTGCGGCAATTTGCCTATTGCATCCTTATATTTGTGCACGCGGTAGTTGAATCCCGGCACATCCAGTGCGGCCGCAAAACCGTTGGAGGTGACAGCGTCCACCTGGTCCATGCCGCAGGTCACGGGGCGAGTGGGGTCTTCGCGGTGTACTATGTCCTGAAGGAATGTGAGTTCCTTTATTCCGTCCGGTCCCCATTGTGAAGGCACCTCATTGCCTATCGACCACATCACAACGCTTGGATTGTTGCGGTATTGGCGCACCATGTTTTCCACATCGCGCTCAGCCCATTCATTGAATATGGATCCGTAGCCATTCTTTGATTTCGGGCGGAAACCCCAGTCGTCGAAGGGCTCGAGCATCATCATGAGTCCGATTGAGTCGCACAGTTCCACAAGTTCCGGCGCCGGCATGTTGTGGGCAGTACGCACAGCGTTTGCTCCCATGTCTTTCAGCAGTTCGAGCTGATGACGAAGAGCCGATTTGTTGACGGCTGCTCCAAGCGGGCCAAGGTCATGGTGGTTGCAGACACCTTTAAACTGCACCTGCTCGCCATTGAGGAAGAATCCTACTCCGTCTCTCACCTCCACACTGCGGATGCCGAAGCGGGTGGAGTATTCATCCACCGTCTTGCCGTCGGCAATCACCTTGGTGATGGCGGTGTAGCGTGCCGGGGTATCCGGACTCCACAGTTCGGGATTATCCACCTTGAAATTCTGGGAGAACCTTATGCCGGGATACACCTTATATTCATGAGTGTCGGTGGCGATGACTTTTCCCTGCGGATTTTTAATTTCTGTCTGGAGTGTGATTTTATCCCCTTTTGCGGCTCCTTCCACAGAGGTGACAAGATGCACCGTGGCATATTCCTTGCTCACGTAGGGTGTAGTGAGCTGGGTGCCCCATACCGGGATATGCACTTTGTCGGTCGATAGAAGATGTACGTTGCGGTATAGTCCGGCGCCCGGATACCAGCGTGAGGACATCTCCTTGTTTTCGAGCGACACCTCCACCCTGTTCTCACCCGGATGCACAAACGGGGTGGCATCCACATAGAATGAGTTGTAGCCGTATGGCCAGAATGTAGCGAGTTTGCCGTTGATATAGACATGGGCATTGCTCATTGCACCGTCGAAGACGAGGGTATAGTTGCGGTCGGGAGTGTTGGGGATGTCAAAGGTAGTGGTGTAATAGCCCTTGCCTATGTAGGGAAGGCCACCCGTGCGGCCCGTTTTCCAGGTCTCCTCCTTCTCGCCGTTTTGCTCCACTGCCACTTTCTGGAGGTCATATTTGCGGTCGAAGGGGCCATAGATGGCCCAGTCGTGTGGCACATCCACCTGATTCCAGCTTACGGAGTCGCGGGAGAAGTCCCACTTCTTCAGGTCGATGGAGGTTCTTGGAGATGCCATGGCGGTCATCGACAAGATAGCGAACGCGCCTAATAGTATTTTTCTCATTTGCTTGGGTTAAGTAGGTGAGTAAAATTATTCATAGTTATGATTAAACCTTTTCCAGAGATTCA
>JAMPAV010000039.1 GCA_023667055.1 Muribaculum sp.
CTATCGGTTTTAGATTATAACAATACTCCTCTCAAAAGGTTGCCACTAATGGTTTGCAACCCACATTATGCCGGGCGGTGAGCCCCCATGTCCCGGTCCTATGCCGGGAGTTGCTTAAAATCGAAATCATAATGATATAGTTTTAAATTGTTAATATTAGAGTTAATTATGTTTTATCTTATCAGTTTTTCAGTCCTCGTGGGTTTCTCAGTCCTCAGTCCCCGTGGGTTTCCTTAGTTCAGTCCTCGTGGGGTTACCACTAATGGTTGCAAACCCGCAGCGACTACAATCCTTTCCAACTGGGTTCCTCTAACTTATGTCCTACGGTTATACGCCATTGGACTGGTACTTCCAGAATCATTTGCCGGGCTGACTTCCAGTTTAAAATCTACATAATTCTGAAAGACGAGAATATGATATGTTAAGGGTATCCGTGTAAAATTTCGTCTGTTTCTCCTTTATAAAATTGTTCTCGATAAGCAAAGTGAGATTGCGTATAATTTGTAAACGTCCAAACTGAGTTGGACGTTTACATTAGATTCTATAGTTTTTGATTACTCAATACAATAAGATATGGGATAACTTTATCACGAGTTCTTTTTATATCTATTTTCTCATATCGCAGTGATTCATTTTTATTAAGCTGTTTAATAATATTAAAAGCTAAATAATTAATATTATGGGGAGTAAATCCCATTTCTCTTAATTCCTTTGCACTTATTTCTTTTGGTATGGATTGCGACAATTTGAAATATAAACGCTTATTTCTATTATGTAATATTAGTATATTAGGTGGATTGATTCCTTCGGGCATAATAAATCCCCCATAGGTAAAACCAGTTCTTACATAATATAATTTATTCGAAAGAATCTTATTCAAATGACCGGAGTTTTTGTAGTAACCAATCAAAGCGTACTCATGTTGATTTTCAGATATGTTTGCAAAACAGACTTTAACTTGTTTGGCTATTTCATACGCAAGGCGAGGTGGTACTGCATTTCCCACCATTTTATATCCATCTACGACATTATTATAAATAAATTTGAAACTGTCAGGGAAAGATTGTATGCGAGCACATTCTCGAACGCTGAACCTTCTATAAAGATGTTCATATCCTTTGACAAACTCTCTAAGGTTGGCGTTGACGAAGCTCATTTTTGGAGCTTGCGGATGTAATGGACAATTTTTTGCTTGAGCTTGAATTGTAAAAGAGAGTTCATCCCAGTTCCTAACTCTGTTTCGAGCCATAAATTTTGCATCGAAAGGTCCAGTATAGCAATCGTGGTTATAAAACTTTCCAGAAGGAGATTTATCTATATCTTCGTTTAGATACATTTGAGGCTCAATACTAATATCAGAAATAGCTCGTCGTAGTGTAATGGGGCTGGTTGTTGTTGGATTTGGGAATACATAATCACAATTCAAGTCACTTCTAATCCCTATAATGAATACTCTCTTACGATTTTGTGGTATTCTGTAATTTGCCGCATCTAATAATTCATAAAAAACCTTATATCCGCTTTCTCTGAGTTGAACAATAAAGGTTTTGAAGGTTTTAAAGTGTTTATCTGAAATTATACCTTCAACATTTTCTATTACAAAGAATTTTGGTTTTTTAGCAGTTATTAATGAAATGTAAGTCAAGAATAATTTACCACGCTCATCCTTGAGTCCAAGCATTCTCCCTCCCAGACTCCAAGATTGACATGGTGGTCCACCAATAAATCCATCACATTCAGGAATCTCGTTGGGTAGAACCTCTCGTATATCTTTCTTACATAGATATGCTTCAGGGTTGTTGAGTTCATATGTGGCATGGATTTTAGTATCTATTTCATTTGCCCATACCACATCAAATCCGGCTTGTTTAAAACCAAGATCCAACCCTCCACATCCGGAAAAGAAAGATGCAACTTTCATAAGACAAAATTTTAAAAGGCTCCTAACTTTTTCAATGTCTTTTTTATTTGCATAGCAATATGATATGCAAGATTTACTGGTACGGCGTTTCCAATCATCTTGTATCCATAATTGAGATCATCATATAAGAAGGTAAAGTCATCAGGAAAACTTTGCACTCGTGCTACTTCTCTGACCGTCATTCTTCTATATAAATGTTCCATACCATCAGCAAATTTTTGTAGATTAGCACTGATTTTTATCATTTTTGGAGCTTGTGGATGCAATTGACATTGACGTCCACTTGCTTGAACAGTGAAGCCCGGCTCATCCCATCCCCTGACTCTATTTCTTGACATATATATGGGAGAATATGACCCTATGAAATATTCATGGTTTGCGACTAAGCATTTATCTCCATTGGTCTTATTTTTGTCAAGTGCGGGGATAGCTGAATCTTTTAGATCCCAAATTGCATCTCTTAAAGTTTGCTTGTATTCTACAGGTGAAGGGTAGTCAAATTTCAAAATGCCTAAATCTTTTCTGAAGCCGATATAAAAGATTCTGTCCCTATCTTCTGGCACATCATAATCATTGGCATTAAGCATTTTTAGGCTTACATTATATCCAGCTTCATCAAAGAGTCTCATAAAAGAAGCAACCGCTTTCTCATTTCGCTTAGCCAACATGCCAGAAACATTTTCTGCAACGAAGAAAAGAGGCTGCTTGTCTTTTAGTATTCGTATGTACTCATAGAAAAGCTGTCCACGAGGATCATCAATTCCTCTGAGCGATCCACCCTCGCTCCATGACTGGCATGGAGGACCTCCTATAATTCCAGTGATCTTGTCCGGAAAAGATGATGAATTGATATTTCGTATATCACCTTCTATAAGTTCGGTGTCAGGGAAATTTTCTCTAAATGTGGGACAAATTTTGGAATCGAATTCATTTGCTATGACTGTATGAAATCCAGCATTATGAAATCCTTTGTCTAATCCACCTGCCCCAGAAAATAAACTTATTAGATTCATTATGACCAACGACAATTAAAGGTTATGACTGCAGCTGGCATTCCAACAATCTGAATGTCAAATTTCAAACTCGGTTCTACCTTTGAAGATGCATTGTGGATCCTAAAAGTGAATTGCCATCCTCCATCAAGATAAAGTTCCAATGTGGTTTTACTTTCAGGAGCAAAATCAAGATGAATTAATCTTTTAGGTAGTTTTACTTGCGGTATCTCAAAAGGAGAGATTGATTTTTTCGCAGGTAAGTTTAGAGTTTTATGAATATTTACAGCCTGTATAGTTGTAAGTTTCCTTGAATCGATACTTATAACTTTATAGAAATCGAATTTGCCAAGTAAGTATTCAACTAATTTGGCAGGATTGTTTGAATTCTTGTTTAGTATGGATTGTAGTTCTTCTTTGAATGCTTCTAGAATAGGAACATATACTGCATCTTCTTTATTTTCTATTTGATTAAATTTTAGACCATTCTCCTTCCCTTCTTGAAGAAATTGAAAAATAGGGCGAACATTATCCCAATAATGTTGTGAGCATTTAACTCCAAACCATGAATTTCCAAAATCAAGATTTGTTGCTAATCTACTATGTTTTACTGCAAAATTATTGTGTTTTAGGCTAAGCCCTATTTCCCATTGAATTGAACTGCGTATGATGAGGATGTCTCTTACATCTCCATTTTCTCCTGCACTATCAGGTTGAAGTAAAAGTTCAATGATATCATCGTCATTTTCTTCAATGCGTGGTTCAAGTATTAAAATTTGATCAACGGCGGCATTTGCACTAAGTATGTATAGACTCTTCTTTTGCGAGTCGAGTTGTTCCCATTCTTTTTTACAAACTTCATAGCAACCATCTTCAGTAATTTTTACTGATCGTTGATTTTTAATACGGTCATATAGAGCAATCAAGCATGCGAATTCATATGCTCGTCCCTGAATATAACTTAAACTAGACATTATCAATAGTTAGTTAATTTTTTAATAAATCAGGCAGAATCTTGGACTCCAAAAAACAATAAGTTATCTGGTATTTCCTCCGATAACGTGAATTTATTTTTCGCATTCTCGTTTTTCTGACCCTCAATAAATTCTCTAATATGTTGATAGAGTGCAGCATTATGGAGAACCTTCTTGACAGACGCGACCGAGAGTTTGTGTTCTGTCTCCTGCTGCATCTTGTCACCTATTTCCCGGGCTATATTCACTGCCGTAAGGGATGCGTTGTAACCGAAGGAGAGACTTTCAGCGGTAATGGACTGCCAATCCTCAAGTCCGGTGTTCTGCTTTGCATCGCGGAACAGGAACTCAATTTGAAAACGGGAGTGATATATCCTTATCATGTCGGAAGCACTCGTTGCGGTGTCGGTACTGAAGAAAATCTTCCTGATGGTCTTGCTTCCGCAGGAGAGTTCGGCTATCGCCACCTTGATTTTGCGTTTGTTAAATTTATAATATGAGACCTAATAAAAAGTAATAGACCTTCCATGCGTAAGGTCCTATTACCTTTTATTTTATCTCACATTCTGTTGCAATCAAAGCAGCGCTTTGAGGGCTTCGGTGGTGTTTTTCTCGATGCGGTCGGCGAGATTGTCGGTATCCCCTTTCTCAAAGGGTTTACCGGTAATTTTTTCGTAAAGCTCGATGTAGCGGTCGGAAACCTCCTTGCAGTATTCATCGGTCATCTCAGGCACTTGCTGTCCTTCCTTGCCCATAAAACCGTTGGCAATAAGCCACTGGCGCACGAATTCCTTGCTGAGCTGTTTCTGCGGAAGTCCTTTCTCGAAGAGTTCCTGATAGGTGTCGGCATAGAAATAACGGCTTGAATCGGGAGTGTGGATTTCATCAATCAAAATCACCTTGCCGTCCAGAATACCGAATTCATACTTGGTATCTACCAGTATGAGACCCTGTTTTGCAGCCATCTCAGTGCCTCGTGCGAAAAGGGCAAGCGCATATTTCTCCACCTGTTCCAACACATCCTTATCCACAATGCCCTGAGCGATTATCTCGTCGTGCGATATGTTGAGGTCGTGTCCTTCATCAGCTTTTGTGGTAGGAGTCAGAATTGGGTGTGGAAGACGCTGGTTTTCCTTCAGTCCCTCCGGCAATGCTATGCCGCAGATCTCACGCGCACCGGCTTCATAATCGCGCCATGCACTGCCGGCAAGATAGCCGCGAACGATCATCTCAATCTTCAGGGGCTGGCATTTCAGGCCGATACTGACCATAGGGTCGGGAGTGCATTTCAGCCAGTTTGGCACGATGTCGCGGGTAGCGTCAAGGAAGTGGGCCGCAATCTGGTTGAGCACCTGTCCTTTGAAGGGTATTCCCTTGGGGAGAATCACATCGAAGGCAGAGATTCTGTCGGTGGCCACCATCACCAGGTATTTGTTGTCAATGTCATACACATCACGTACTTTGCCGTGATATACACCTTCCTGCTGGGGAAAGTGGAAATCGGTGTTTGTTAGAGCTTTCATATTTTTGAAGTTGTCAGTTTTCAGTTTTCAGTTTTCAGATGGGGAATTTTGAGGGCGGATGGAGAATTCACAACCGCAGTAGGTCTGGTTGTAGAAGTTCATCTCCTTTATTATCTCATTGCGGCGTTGTTGCAAACCACCCTTCCTCCAGTTTTTTGCCCAAAATGTCACGTCATCGTATGGCTCACACGCTTCGTTTCCGGCTTTATCTATCTGCTCCAGGCTCTTCCATCGACTCGATGCCAGCGTAGTGGCGATTGTGTCGAAACCATGCTCGTGAGCATACTTTGCCGTCCTTTTCAGGCGCATTCTGAAGCATTCCAGACATCGGTTGCCACGTTCCGGCTCATTTTCAAACCCCTTCACGTGGCAGAGCCAGTTGTCATGGTCATAGTCATCATCGATTATGTCAAGACCGAGGCTTTCCGCATATCTTGTGCACTCATTCTTCCTTTTGAGGTATTCATCGAGTGGATAGATATTCGGGTTGCAGTAATATATCGTGAGCCTGATATCATTCTTCATCATCCATTCAATGATTGCCGAAGAGCAAGGCGCGCAGCAGGTGTGGAGCAAAACCATTTTATAAGAGTTAAGAGTTAAGGGTTAAGGGTTAAGGGTTGGTGGAAGAGGTGTTAAGTTTTGCCTTCATTTTAATTATTATTGAAGATAAAATTTTTAGAATCTCCTCACACTCGCTTTCCAATGAACTATAATATTCAAAATCTATGTATCCACTTTTACCGAGTAATCGTAACCAATAAAGAGTTTCTCCCGCTTCCTTTTGAGAAATTGTGAGTTTATGAACGAAATCGTTTGGACTTTCTGAGAATTCACTTTCAACTATATTGGCACCAATAGACGTTGCGCTTCGTAATATTTGTTTACTTAAGACATATTCTCTTTGTTGCGCTGTAAGATATTTATACAACTCAATAATCCTTAAAGAGAAAGCCTCAGATTTTTGCCACTTAATATCGTTTCTCATGATTATTTTTTTACAAAATAAACGTCCCTAATCCTTAACTCTTAACTCCAATGTCACTAAATTAGCATTGTATTAAGGGGCTTGAAGCCCCTTACACAGGAGGAAAACCGATGATTTCGGTGATTAATTTAGTGACATTACTCTTAACTCTAATGTCACTAAATTAAGCCCTGAAATTCTTGAATCCGAAAAGAGTCGAAGCTGGTTTCCTGCGTCTTTTAATTCCTAATTCCTCTTTCCTCATTCCTAATTTAGTGACATTGCTCTTAACTCTTAACTCCAATGTCGCTAAATTAGCATTGTATTAAGGGGCTTGAAGCCCCTTACACAGGAGGAAAACCGATGATTTCAGTGATTAATTTAGTGACATTACTCTTAACTCTTAACTCTTATTTATTACATAGCAAAGGCGTTGAAGCCGCCATCAACTACGGCTACTGTGCCGGTGACGAAGGTTGAGGCATCAGAGATGAGATACTGGATAGTGCCGCAGAGTTCCTCCGGTTTGCCAAAGCGCTTGAAAGGTGTCTGTCGGATTACGTCTGCTCCGCGTTCTGTCAGCGAACCGTCTGGATTGGTGAGCAAAGCGCGGTTCTGGTTAGTCAGGAAGAATCCGGGGGCAATTGCATTAACTCGAATATTTGGTGTGAATTTGGTAGCCACCTCATTGGCAAGGAATGCGGTGAAATTGCTGATACCGGCCTTTGCAGCCGCATAACCGCATACGCGTGTCATCGGTCGGAAAGCCGCCATAGATGAGAAGTTGACGATTGTTCCCTTTCCTGCTTCTGTCATTGGCTTAAGAAATACTTGTGTCGGAATGACAGTGCCTACAAGATTGAGATTCAACACTTTCTCAAATTCAGCAACTTTAAGGTCGAAGAAATTGCCGGTGGGGGCAATAGTCGCACCCGGCATATTGCCTCCGGCTGCGTTGAGAAGGGCATCGACCTTGCCATACTTTGCGAGAATCTCCTTGCAGTTTTCCTCTACCTTTTCAGCATCCATGACATCTGTGGTGAGAAACATCGCCTCTCCACCTTTGTCGGTGATTTCCTTCACTATTTTGTCACCTTCCTCCCGGCGACGTCCCATTAACACTACTTTTGCACCCTGAAGGGCAAGATATTCTCCTATGCAGGCTCCGAGCACTCCGGTGCCGCCGGTGATGACCACAACTTTGCCATCAACTGAAAAAAGGTCGTTCATTTCATTATATTTTAGGGTAGGGACGTGCCTTAGGCACGTGGCTATGGAAGCAAACGTGCCTAAGGCACGTCCCTGTTATTATAGATGTGCAAAGTTAATCAAAATTTGTCAGCATCGCAAATATTTTTATTTTGAGCAGTGTTGGTGATAAATTGGAAAATTTGAGCTTTTTGTTTTATTTTTGTGGAAAATTTTGATAAAATTAAAAATTTTTATACCTTTGTGTATTCAAAATTGTTATATGGTTTTATGCATTGCTAAACTTAGAACTGATAATCCTTAAAACGCCAAGTTCCGGATGTCCGGAATTTATATAAAATCTACAGGTATGAGCGACAGAATTTTTATTTTTGACACTACGCTCCGCGACGGTGAGCAAGTTCCCGGTTGCCAACTTAACACTCAAGAGAAAGTAGAGGTGGCAAAACGCCTTGAAGAAATGGGAGTGGATGTCATAGAGGCAGGTTTCCCGGTGTCCAGTCCGGGCGATTTCACGTCCGTGGTCGAAATTTCAAAGGCTGTGACATGGCCAACGGTTTGTGCTCTCACAAGAGCAGTGGAGACCGACATCAAGATTGCAGCTGAGGCGTTGCGATTTGCAAAGCGCCCGAGGATTCATACCGGTATCGGGACATCGCCCTATCATATCCGCTATAAATTCAATTCCACCCCCGAAGAAATTCTCGAGCGTTCCATTGCCTGTGTGAAATACGCCAAGAAATTCGTGGAAGACGTTCAGTTCTATGCTGAGGATGCGGGCCGTACCGATAATGAGTTTCTTGCTCGTGTTGTAGAGGCTGTCATAAAGGCCGGTGCCACTGTCGTCAACATTCCTGACACCACCGGATATTGTCTTCCTCAAGATTTTGGGGCAAAGATAAAATACTTGATAGACAATGTCAAGGATATCGACAAAGTGACCATTGCCACTCATTGCCACAACGACCTCGGAATGGCTACTGCCAATACCATGGCCGGCCTCATGAATGGCGCACGTCAGGCGGAAGTCACGGTCAATGGTATAGGCGAACGCGCCGGCAACACTTCCTTGGAGGAGATTGTGATGATATGCAAGTCTCACTCCGAATTGAATCTCTCCACCAACATCAATACACATAAGATTGCCGGTGTGAGCCGCATGGTGTCGAGTCTGATGAATATGCCGGTGCAGCCCAACAAAGCCATTGTCGGGCGAAACGCCTTCGCTCATTCTTCCGGAATCCATCAGGATGGTGTGCTTAAAAACCGCGAGAGCTATGAGATCATCGACCCTCAGGATGTCGGAATCGACGACAATACAATTGTGCTTACAGCGAGAAGCGGACGCGCTGCATTGAAGCATCGTCTCGAATCGCTCGGTGTCCACATGGAAAAGGAGGAACTCGACAAGTGCTACGACCTTTTCCTAAAGCTCGCTGATAAGAAACGGGAGGTGACAGATGAGGATGTACTTATGCTTGCCGGAAAACATCGTATGGCACGCAATCGCATAAAGCTCGACTATCTGCAGGTGTCGAGTGGTGTTGGCGTTCGTCCGGTGGCAAGTGTAGGGCTTGACATTGCCGGTGAGAAGTTCGAGGCGTGTGCCACAGGCAATGGCCCGGTAGATGCTGCAATCACCGCTATCAAAAAAATTATTAACAGGAAAATGCTTGTCAAGGAGTTCCTGATTCAGGCTTTCGACAAGGGTAGCAACGATGTCGGCAAGGTACACATGACGGTGGAATGTGATGGTGCGAGCCATAACGGATTCTCTGCCAACAGCGATATAATAGCGGCCTCTGCCGAAGCTTTCCTTGATGCCATTAATAAAGCATCTTCCACTGTGGTTTGATATTTTGATACTAAGACCCCATCTCATAAAATTTTTATGGCTTAGGGGTCGCATCCTTGGTGCTATTTTTGGCCTGCAGGCGAAGGAGTATAGCGAGCTATGTGGCTGAGCTAAAGGACAAAAAGAGCCCAATGATGCGAGGCAAAAAGTAACTTTAAGCCAATAATAAGGTTGTCAGAAATTATTAACAAGAATTATTAACAATTAACAAATACGACCACATTAAGTAAAATTTTGTTTTAAAGTTAATGGAAGCTCGGTTTTGGCCGGTGATTTTCGCCAAGTCTCATCGGTCGCTTAGCTCGCTAAGCTCCCTCTTCGACTTGCGAAAATCCCTCGCCCAAAACCGCCCCTAAGCCTTAAAAATTTTTTGAGATGGGGTCTAAAATCATACCCTGAAATCTATGGGAAAAACTCTGTTTGATAAAATTTGGGATGCCCACGTGGTTGGCGACACCGGAGGGGGGGCATCCATACTTTACGTTGATCGGCATTATTGTCATGAGGTGACTTCGCCCCAGGCATTTGATGGTTTGCGCCGGCGTGGTCTTTCCGTTTTCAGACCCGGGAAGACTATCTGTGCACCGGACCATAACATCCCTACCATAAATCAGCATCTGCCGATTGCCGACCCGGTCTCGCGCAACCAGGTGCAGACTCTTAGGGATAATGCAAGCCGGTTTGGTCTCCGGTTGTTTGATATTGGTGATCCCTGCAATGGCATTATACATGTGATAGGACCGGAAAACGGCTTTACGCTTCCCGGTCAGACCCTGCTTTGTGGCGACAGCCACACTTCCACCCACGGCGCAATGGGATGTATAGCGTTCGGCATTGGCACTTCCGAGGTGGAGATGGTTCTTGCCACCCAGTGCCTTCTTCAGCAGAAGCCAAAGACAATGCGCATCAACGTGGAGGGGAAGCTTGGTGATTGTGTCACAGCCAAAGACGTTGCCCTCTATCTGATTTCTTCCTTGGGTACTGGGGGTGCCACAGGCTATTTCGTGGAATATGCCGGAAGCACCGTTCGATCGCTTTCTATGGAGGGGAGGATGACTCTCTGCAATATGTCGATTGAGATGGGTGCCCGTGGCGGAATGGTGGCTCCTGATCAGACCACTTTCCATTACGTGGCGGAAAGGGAGTTCGGCCCCAAGGACAAGGAATTGGCGGAAAGCATTGAATATTGGAAAACTCTCGTTTCAGATTCGGATGCCATATTCGACCGCGAAATAACTGTCAAGGCTGAGGATATCGCTCCGAGAATCACATTCGGCACAAATCCCGGAATGGGAATCGCCATCGGTGAAAGTGTTCCCGCAATTCCATCTGACGAGGCTTCCGCAATCTCTTTTACAAAGGCTCTTGATTACATGGGTTTCAATCCTTTGCAAAAGTTGGAGGGTATTCCTGTTGACTATGTGTTTCTTGGCAGTTGCACAAATGGCAGGATAGAGGATTTTCGTGCTTTTGCCGGCATGGTGGCTGGCAAGAAAAAGTCTCCTTCTGTCATTGCGTGGCTTGTGCCCGGCTCGAAGAAAGTGCTTGATCAGATAAAGGCGGAAGGCATTGACGTTATTCTTGAAGATGCCGGCTTTGAACTTCGCCAGCCGGGCTGTTCTGCATGTCTTGCTATGAATGAAGATAAAATACCGTCGGGTAAATTATGCGTGTCCACGTCCAACCGTAATTTTGAAGGCCGTCAGGGACCCGGAGCCCGCACTGTGCTCGCGAGTCCTCTCGTGGCTGCTGCGGCTGCTGTCACCGGTCGTCTCACTGATCCCCGTTCACTATAATTCTGAAATTATGAAAGAGAAATTCAATGTTATCAGGAGCCGTTGCGTGCCTCTACCCGTGGAGAATATCGACACCGACCAGATTATTCCCGCCAGGTTCCTTAAGTCAACTACTAAAGAGGGGTTCGGCGAGAATCTGTTTCGCGATTGGCGTTATGCGTCTGATGGCAGCAAAATAGATGATTTTGTGTTGAACGATCCGCGCTATTCCGGAGTTGTGCTTGTGGCAGGGAAAAATTTCGGATGTGGTTCAAGCCGCGAACATGCTGCCTGGGCCATCGCCGATTATGGATTCAGAGTGGTGATATCAAGTTTTTTTGCTGATATTCACAAAAATAATGAACTTAATAATTTTGTGCTTCCTGTCACAGTCAGTCAGCATTTTCTTGACTCTCTATTTGATTCTATCAGTGCTGATCCTTCTGTAGAAGTTATTGTGGACCTCCCCAACCAGACCGTGACTAATCAGGCCACCGGCGAATCTGAAAAATTCGAGATAAATCAATATAAAAAACACTGCCTGATGATGGGTCTTGATGATATCGACTATCTTCTTACCCGTCGTTCAGACATAGAAGCCTTTGAAAAATTATGAATTTGAAAATTGCGGTTCTGCCAGGTGATGGAATTGGCCCCGAAATTTCGCGTGTCGGTGTGAATGTCATGAGAGCTGTGGCGGAAAAATTCAATCATGACATAGATTTTAATTATAGTCTGGTGGGTGCCGAGGCCATTCGCGCTGTTGGAGATCCGTTCCCAATGGCTACTTTCGACCTGTGTAAGGATTCTGATGCTGTTCTCTTTTCCGCTGTAGGTGATCCGGAATTTGACAATGATCCATCGGCCAAGGTTCGTCCCGAACAAGGTCTGTTGGCAATGCGCAAGAAACTCGGCCTATTTGCCAATATTCGCCCTATAATGACTTTCCCGCAGCTTCTCGACAAGTCTCCGATCAAGAGGGAGATAGTGGAGGGTGCTGATTTCGTGTGTGTGCGCGAACTTACCGGTGGAATGTATTTCGGTGAGAAGTTTGAATCCGACGACAAGGCATTCGACACAAATCTTTACACTCGCCCTGAGATTGAAAGGATTCTTAAAGTTGGCTTTGAACTTGCTTCAAGACGAAAAAAACACCTGACGGTGGTGGATAAGGCAAATGTTTTGGCATCGAGCCGTCTCTGGCGTAAGGTTTCAAAAGAGATGGAATGTCAATGGCCGGATGTGTCGGTTGACTATATGTTTGTAGATAATGCTTCGATGAAGCTGATACAGGAACCACGCTTCTTCGATGTTATAGTCACTGAAAACACTTTTGGAGATATCCTTACGGATGAGGCAAGTGTCATTAGCGGCTCGATGGGATTGCTTCCTTCTTCATCCATCGGTGAATTGACCCCGGTCTTTGAGCCTATTCATGGCTCATGGCCGCAGGCTGCCGGACTCGACATAGCCAATCCATTGGCACAGGTACTTTCTGTGGCCATGTTGTTCGAGCATTTTGGTCTTGTCGATGAAGGTTCGCTTGTCAGGAAAGCGGTGGCAGCCTCAATGGATGAGGGGGTGGTGACTCCCGATTTGTCTCCATCCGGGCAATCAGAATATGGCACTCAGGCCGTAGGCGAGTGGATTGCAAATTATATTGTCAATGCCTGTTTGTGCGTTTGAGCTTGATGTATAGACACATATATAATATTAGCATTGCTGCAAGAAGGGAGGAGACTATGATGAAAGCCAGGTCTCTTCCTTTTGTGCTTCTTCTGTGAATCTCTTCATCGGCGCTCTGGAGCAATGGCGTGTTGGAGATGCAGTTTCTCAGCATGATTTCTCGTTGTGTTGTCACGCTTCTCATGCTGTCTATCACCCATGTGTCTGCTATGTAGTCCTCCATCGCCTTTATATAAGTCTGATTGTCTCCCAACGCCTTTGACGCGTCAATCAGCATCTTGTTGAGCTTTATTCGCTGATATACCGATAGAGACGCGTTCTGCAAACCCTGCTTGATATAAGGCATCGCTTCTTTATATTCTCCTTTGGCAAAATGATAGTATCCGTGGATAAGTCCGTTGCGGTCTATGGTGTTTTTCACATCGGTATTCCTTTCGTAAAGCATCATCAGACTGTCGTAGGTATCCTCAAGTTCCTTGGCCGACAATACTTTGAAATTACTCATTATGCGTCTGTAACAGGTGAATTTGTTGGTGTCGTAGTTCCTGTATTTCCGGTTCTGCTTATGATACATGATTTGCAGCAGGTCCATTATCTTAAGCAGTTTCTTATCGTAGATTATTGCCCTCCTTTGGTCTCCGTTGACTCGTGAGTGGAAAATTGCGCTTGCCGTGTAAAATTGGTTCTTCAGCGGATAGTCGCTTTCCGGAAGTCTGTCTATGAGTTCGGCATATTTGTCAAGGCACTCCGCAAAGAGCGATCCTTCTGATTCGGTGCCTATGTATTGTATCATTTGATACAGGAGTCCGATTCTGTCATACACATCTTTCCCCTGCAGATTGTGGGAGTTCACTATGCTGTCGAGAAGCATAGTGCTCATGAAGTTGTCATCCGGCGTTCGGCTTTTATAGCCCACCTGCTGATTGAAAATGAATGTTTTTGTCGCTGATCTTGCATCCTCGTTTGGTATGTTGTCTGCCAGCGATTCAAGTATGTTTATGATTGAATCATTCTTTTGGTTAAACACTGCAAGATTGCGTAGCATGTCCATCTGCGAGTTGATGTCTTGCGCTCTTCCCGCTGTCGCATATATTTGCCACGCTATGTCGTTTTGATGCTTGCGGTCCGACAGGTCAAAGAGGTAATACAGCACCCTGATGCTGTCTCTTGCAGTTGTAAGTCCCTTGAGCTGTCGGGTATATCTTTCTATAAGCATTTCCTTTGCCACGCCGCCTTGCGCCGCTGATGGCATAAGAAATGTCAGCATTATCAATGAGGTCACGATTAGCATTGACACCCGTCCTGATGCCATGTCTCGTATCTGGGATATTTGCCTTCTTAAAATCATTTCCATCTGATGTTGATTCAGGGATTCGGCGGAAGTGCCGAATCCCTTTTAACATGCAAATTTAATTGATTTTATCCTAACTGCCAAATTATTTCGTCTGCAAAGCGATTTTTTTTGCCGGGAGTCCGTCGGTGCTTACTGTGAGAGTGACCGGACCGGCCTCCTGTTTGCTGCGCAATATCACTGTGGCTGTGCCGTTGTAGAGACTGCGCGTGTTGCCAGTCATCAGTTCATCGCTGCTGAGATCGCCGTTGATAACACCTACAATTTCGGCCGGACCGTCAACATTGAACTTAAGCTTGTTCGCAGCTTTCTTGTCGGTGAGTCCCTTTCCGTCGGTGGCGTTGACCTTGATATGTTGCAAGTCCATGCCGTCGGCCTTCCAGTTGCTGTTGTCTGCTGTGAGTGTCAGTTTCTTGGCATCGCCATGGGTCAAAAGATTGTGGCGGGCCACTTCCTTGCCGTTGTTGTATGCGATTGCCTCTACCTTGCCTTTCTTGTAGGGAACGTTGTCCCAGATGATACGGTTGCGTGTCTTTGAATTCCCCAGATTGTTGCTTTTCCTTCCGACTGTCTTGCCGTTGACTTTGAGTTCCACTTCATCGGCGTTGGTGTATGTGTAGAGTTTGATCAGGTCACCGTCGTTGAAGTTCCAGCTGTCGGTGAATCTCGTACCTCCCATCTTCACATCATTCCATTCCGTAGTGGCTACATTCTCGAATGGTGCTATATAGACCATTGGCTCTTCAGGCTTGAAGAATGATTTTACGAAATATGCGGTCGGCTTCGGTTCAAGTGAGATGTCAAACACTCCTTGCACCCAACCCTTTGCAGGCCAACCCTGCGACTCTCCGAGATAGTCGATCATGCCCCAGTATGCAGCTCCTATCACTTTGTCAAGATCCATCTCAAACCAGTTCGGGCCAAGATTGCTTGTGTTGGCCTCGCTTTGATAGAATATCATCCAGGGATAACGTTTTGAGTCGCCGGGGAAGTACATGTAGCGGTAATTGTAGGCTGCTATGTCGGTGTGTTCCACCAGTGGAGCCGGAAGTGAATCGGTCAGTTCATTACGTCCTCTCGGATGCATTGCCACTGTCACAAGTCGTGTCGGGTCATAGCGCTGAAGCAATTTTTTCTGGAGTTCAAAAGGTGTCACTCCCCAGTCGTTGTATGGAAGGTCCGGGATAAGTTGCAGTTCATTGCCAAGACTCCAGAATACCACACTCGGATGGTTGCGGTCTCGCTTCACCCATTCCGGCACATCGTGTTGCCAGCGTGCCTCCCATGGAGTGCGGCCTCCGCTGTATTGCTGTGTCCACTTGTCATAGAGTTCATCCACCACAAGTATGCCGTTTTCATCGCAAAGATCAAGGAATTGCTCGCTGTAGGGGTTGTGTGACGAACGGATATGGTTGAATCCGAAATCCTTAAGCATCTTGATTCTTTTTTCTATTGCCTTGGGATATGCTGCCGCCCCAAGTGCTCCGAGTGTGTGGTGGTTGGCTATACCTTTCAGAAGCACTTTCTTTCCGTTGAGTTTCATGCCGAATTCCGGTGAAAACTCCACGCTGCGTATGCCAAAACGTTCTGTGGCTGTGTCTGCCACACTTCCGTCGGGGCGATAGTAGGTGGCTTTCAGTGTGTAGAGATATGGATTCTCCGTGTCCCATAGGGTCACGTTGTTGAGTGTGATACTGTCAAGACGGAACTCTCTGATTTTTTGCTTGCGGTTGTTCCATTGTTTTGTGGTCTTGGAATATACTTGGTTGCCATCCTTGTCAAAAATCTCTATTCCCACGTTGATACTGTCGATTTTCGCAAATGTGGCAAGTTCCGCATCCACCACCACTGTCGATTGGTCTGTGCCTACCTTAGGTGTTGTGATTTGAAGTGAATTTCGGGTGAAATACTGCTGAGGGTCCCCAACTTTGATATTCACATCTCGGTAAAGACCGCCGCCGGTGTACCATCTGGAGTTTTCCGGCTGACCGGTGTCGGCTTTTACGGCTATCACGTTGGGCTCGCCATATTTTAGTTTCTTTGAAATGTCGCTCTCAAAACCCAGGTAACCGTAATCTGTTCCTCCGATTCTCTCGCCGTTGAGATACACATCTCCCACAAGCATTATTCCTTCGAAGTCAAGTACGACCCGCTTCCCTTTCCAGTCAGGATTGGGTGTGAAGGTCTTGCGATACCATCCTTCGCCCATCTCCTTGAAACCCCGGCTGCTGAGTTTGCTGGCGATGTTGGCCATTTCGTTGCTCTTGTCGCCTGTGTCGCCGGCTTCCGGCTCCACCCACGGTTGGGAAATCTGGAAATCGTGTGGCAAATTCACTGTCTCCCATCCAGTTTCGTCAAATGTTATTGCCTCTGCACCCGGCTGAGGACCTCTGCCAAACTTCCAGTCGAAATTCATGCTGATGGTCTCCTGAGCCATCGCCGGCACCATCACCGCGGCCATCGCCGCCAATATTATATTTTTCATCCTAATGATATTACTTTCATTATTAATTCTCAATTCCCAATTCTCAATTCTCAATTCATCAGTGTCTTATCTCAATCGCCTTTCCGTTTTCATCAAGGCTGAATAGTGGCATTGTTGCCTCCGGATCCACATCGTAGTAATGCACCGCGCTGTCGTTGACATACGGATGGTTTTCCTTCAGCATTTTATACACTTCCGCCCCGGCCCATATTGTAGGCCCGTATCCGTGGGCTGCCTTGACGCTGACAGGACGATATGCGTAATAAGCCGGATCGAAGCCCATGCCCGTGCCCACGCAAGTACCTTCAACCTCCCCTTTTTCGTTGATTTTGGTAGAAACAGCCTCCCATGCCAACTGTGCCACCGGACCGTATGTAGTGGCCTCAAGCCAACCCTCGTTCACTCCGTGTGCAAGTGCGTAAGCAAAAATTGCAGTTGCCGAAGTTTCCTCGTATGTCTCCGGTCTGTCGAGAAGCTGATGCCAGAAGCCGTCGATGCCCTGCAGTTCTGCAAGTCCCTCGGCATGTTGGCGGTAGATGTCAAGTATCTCCGCACGTTTGGAATGGTTCTCAGGGAGGAAGTCGAGCAACTGACACAGTGTCAGGATGGCCCAACCGTTGGCTCGTCCCCATGCCATCGATGGCTGGTGTGTGGCATCCTCCAGGTATCCGTGACGGAAGATCTTCTTTTCCGGCATCCACATTCTCTTGAAGAAGCCTGATGCTATGCGAGCTGCCTCGTCAAGTTGCTTGGGGTCGTTGGAATATTGGCTCCTTACGGCCATTGAGGGAAGTGCCATAAACATGTCATCAAGCCATATTGCGTTGTAATGCGGTCGGTTGCGGGCGATGGTGCCATCGGCTAAGTGCACGGGTGATTCTTCCACAACTTTCCAGTATTGCTCTATATATGGAGAAATTTTGAGTGTGGAATCTGCCATTGCTGCCCGCATCCATGCTCCTGCCATGGCTCCGGCGTCGTCAAGTGTCAAGGGATTCTTCACCTGGCGCAATTGTCCGTCTTCCGAAACGTCGCCGGCCTTGTCGGCTTCCGATGCAAGGAACGCTATGCGGTCGCTCACATAATCTGAATATCTCTTGTCGCCGGTGATTTTTGCCGCATCCAGAAGTGCGTCATACATCACTCCCCATTCGTAGCTTGTCAGTCGGTAAGTGCCTTGGTTCACCTTGCCGTCGGTCATCTTTGCCGGGGTCACTTCATCGATGAATGCAAACACGCGGTCGATGTCGGCTTTCACCGTGTCGGGACTTAATTGTCCGTATGGTGTCTTATAATCAGGCTGCAGAAGATGCAGTGGGGTAGTGGAATCGTTGATTTCCTCCTCGGCCGCCTTTTGACCCTTGTCGCTGCATGCCGCAAGCATTGACAGGGTGAGGATTGCTATTGCTGTTCTTTTCATGGTTTGTTTTCGGATTGTTCATAATGTCAGTATGACATTATGAATTAATTATTTGATTGAAGTTTCACAAGTCCAATTATAAAATTCCACGCCGAGGCGCAGAGGTGCTGATAACATGTTAGTCTGTCAGTTAAAGGTCGCAGGGACTCGCAAGCGAGTTGCAAAGTACGCAGAGTCCGACTGCGGTTGCATTGCTTTGCGTTCTTTGCCAACTCCAGCGAGTATCACGAGCGTGCGTACATAAAATTTATACGATAAAAATTGCCTCTGCGCCTTTGCGTGGAATATATTATTGCAAATCAATTTGATAACAAAAATATAAAACATGACAAATAACATGCGAAAGTTGAATTATTTAGTTTTAATTAGTATATTTGGATTAATTGTACATACTTCATTAAGAAATTCCTCCTTGTTTTTGGGAGAGATTATTATGGGTGTATGTTGTTTCTTTAGATAAATTGCCAAACGATCCAAAGATGCTGCCGGAGCCGATAGAATATTGTTGGTGTTTTCAATTTTTACTATTTCGGAAACTTTAAGTTTTTGGTTTAAGAAAAAGCCGGTTTTGATATGTAGTTCATTATTTTTGATAATGTATTTAGTACTATAAAAACAATATATAATAAAAACAATGGAACATAAGGATATGATGACGGCAACCCATGAAAATGCAAAATACAATAAAGGTACGACTTGAATTAAAACAACAAGCACAACGACTAACATTATCCTTGAGTCTATTTTAGATTTATAAATTGTACTCATTGTTTATTGAAGATATCGAAGTTATCTGAAATAATCGGTTGCTTAGAGAGATTTAAATTGATGGTTTGTTTTAACTTATAGGAATCCAATTGTTTGGCTTCTTCTTTATACAATTCCTTGTATACTTCTACTATTTCATTAACGGTTTTTGCAAACTTAGAACTATCCATGATAAGATCTTTCTGATCTGCTGAAAGTATATAAATATCAAAGTTTTGGCTTAATTCTGTATGTGAAAACCCAGACACTTTTGCTTCAACGGCGGCTGCAACCCCTGCAATCACAGTGATTCCGGCAGCCACATTAACTCCAATCGCTGCTGTATAGGTGGCACACGTAAATGATACTATTGCAACCGCAATATAAAAAAGCCAAATAACAGCTGCAAATGGCACTACAAGAATTTGATCGTCTGATATGCTCTGAATGCCTAAACTTTCAAGTATTTGGCGTTTCTGGTTGATAGTCAAAATATTTGCATAGTCATTATTGGTATTATCAAGTAATCCTTTTTTGTACATTAACTTAACATAAAGCTTTATATCCTGTTGTTCGATGGCTTCTGCTATTTCATCGTCTGCTAATGCTCTTGTAATACGCATTAATGCTTCGTCTGAATTTATTGCTGTTGCATTGAACTCTTCCGAACGCGTTTGTAAATATTTTATAGGATTTGCATTAACTTCTTTTGCAAATTCTCTGTCGGATATTAATTTTTGTGCAAGGTCACATACATAATTAAAATAGTCACTCTGTTCATATGTAATATTAAGAGGTATGGCTGAAATGCCTAAATCATAGGGGCCTTGTTCAATATAAGATAATTGGGAATCGGGCGCTATGTTAATACAAGAATTTGAGAGGATACTTCCCGTAACGCTCCAGATAACCAATCGTGTGACTTTTTTATTGGGCTTTTTCATGGTATCGTAATTGATTTATTTAATTGTTTAATTAGCAATGCATATCGTAACATAACGCTATGAAAGATTTCTTTATAATGTTGTTTAACGGTTTGTATATAAATAGGATTGGTAAACAAAGCCGCACAATAAAAGCATATATGAGACATCACTCTTCGTTCGGGTACAATACTATTAATTTTTTTCTCTATGAATGTCAAAATTTTATATGGCCCGTCTACAAACAACCATATTTTGATAAAATCATCGAATTGCTTGTTATACAAAGTAGGAATTGAATGAGCTTCAATATTTCCTAAATCTAAATACTTTATGTAAAGAACAGGCAATCCGCAACATGCTAACAGTCTGTTGTTTGGAGAAATCGTTATCGATCCAAATAAGTTTTTACATCTATCCATACATGGATGATACAATTCAGGATTTAACGTTGGCAGAAAATTTATGGATTCCCGAGTAAAGGGCATCCACATGCCATTTATAACTGAAAGCCTGGGTGTTTCTGAATTTCTCGGGTTTAAGTACTTCGATATGCGTTGATCTTTTATGAATTCACTGATATTAAACCTGCGATCTTTTCCGGATTCTATATTTACAACCACCGTTAACCCTAAATTAACTGATACCTCTATTCCGTTTATTATGTTTTCTAATGGAACAAATTCTAAATGGTCATCTCCAGTACTAAAGTTAATCTCATTTAATCCGGCTTTTTTACATTGAGTAAGAATGTTCAGGGCATTCTCTTTAGAACTTGCCCAAAATCCATTTGTCACAACTCGGCAAACCAAATTATAAGTATGAACATGACGAATAAGGGCAAGCAAATAGTCTAGATCTATAAAACATTCTCCTCCTGTCAACACTGCAACCCTTATTTTTGTGAAATGACAAATTGTGTTGTCAATATTTGCAATTGCCTTATCTAAAGGCAATTTGTCTTTTCTTTTAGGACCACACTCAAAACAGCAGTTAGAGCAAGCAGATGTACACTTAAATGTTGTAATAATTGAAACATTTGAAGGGTGGATTGAGTCTTGTATAAGCATTAGATTGTTGTATTATATTGTGGCAAAACATCAACATTGCAAATTTACAAAAAATTATCTTTATAACAAAATTAATTCACCTGTTTATTTTAAGTCTTAACAATAATGTCACTAAATTAGCATTGTATTAAGGGGCTTGAAGCCCCTTACACAGGAGGAAAACCGATTATTTAGGTGATTAATTTAGTGACATTAGTCTTAAGTAATCGTTAAAAAATAACTTGGGACAGTTCTCCCACTACTTTGACAATTG